>PUHN01000016.1 GCA_002967695.1 Rhodobacteraceae bacterium WD3A24
GACGAGTTCGACCCGGCCCGCCGCAGCCCGCTGACCCGCACCGAGACCGGCGACGTCATCGCCGACGGCGCCATGACCATCCGCGACTTCAACCGCGCCACCGACTGGACACTGCCCGACGACGAGGCCAACACCCTCGCCGGCCTCGTCATCCACGAGGCCCAGACAATCCCGGAGAAGGGACAGGTCTTCGCCTTCCACGGATTCCGCTTCGAAGTCGCCGCCCGAGAGGAAAACAGACTCACAAAAATCAAGATCAGACCCTCCGAGGCGTGAGGCCGCGCGCCGCGCCCGCCGGGCGGGCGGGGCACGCGGGTCAGCCGCCGCCCATCTGCCCGTGAAGGCCCAGCATCGAGCAATCGACATCCGCCATGCCGCCCTCGGCCGCCGCCTCCGCCGTGACGCGGGCGGCCGCGATCACCGGGCTCTCGCGGCCGGTCTGCGCGGCGAGATCTTCCATCAGTTTCATGTCCTTGATCGCGTTGCGCAGCGCGAAGTTGGCCGGGCCGGGGTCGCCACCGGCCAGCATCTCGCGGATCGGGGCGATGCGCTTTTTCGCCGAGGCGACGGCGCCCGAGCTGTCGGCGAGGATGTCGAGCGCGCGCGCCGGATCGATCCCGCGCTGCCGCGTCAGGCTGAGCGCCTCGCCCAGCGCGGCCCAATACACCATGAGCGGCAGATTGATGGCGAGTTTCATCGCCGCCCCGGTGCCCACCGGGCCCAGATGCTCCAGCCGGCGCGAGAGCAGTTCCAGCACCGGGCGCGCCTTTTCGAAAGCGTCCGGGCTGCCGCCGGCCAGCGCAAGAAGCTGCCCCTGCCGGGCGGGGCCGACCGTCCCGCCGACGGGGCACTCGAGAAACAGACCTCCCTGCTCGCTCACCCGGCGCTCAAGGGCCTCGGCGGTCTCCGGCGAGGTCGTCGACATCTCCACGATCACCCGCCCCTTCAGCGGGCCGGTGCACAAACCCTGATCGCCGGAATAGACCGCCTCGATCGCCGCATCGTCGGCCAGCATCGACAGGATGATTCCGGCATTGTCGACAACCGCGCGCGGGTTGTCGCAAACCCGGGCCGCGAGCCCCTCCGCGCGGCCGCTGGTGCGGTTCCAGACAGCCAGATCCTGACCCTGCTCCTCCAGCCTTTCGGCCATCGCCCGGCCCATATTGCCCAGGCCGACAATGCCAATGCTCATGCCCCTCTCCCTTTTGCATATTCGCCGTCCGCCGGCGGCGGCGCGGCCCTTTTGCGGACCTCGCGCCGGCGCCGGAACGGCCCCAAGAGCCCCAACCATATCAACGCCGCGCGGCCCCGGCAACTTGGCCGGATTGCGGCCGCAGGCCACCATGCGCGGGCATGAGCGCGCGCCGCGGCGGGCTCAGCCCGTCTCCATCGGCCCGCGCATTGCGCGGATGGCGGCGACAAGGGCGGCGGTGGAGCCGTCGCGGCCGGTCACGGGCGCCTCGCCCTCGAGAATGGGGACGAGCGTGCCGGCGAGTTCCTTGCCCAGCTCCACGCCCCACTGGTCGAAGCTGTTGATCCCCAGGATCACGCCCTCGGTAAAGACGCGGTGCTCGTAGAGCGCGATGAGCCCGCCCAGCACGGCCGGGGTGAGGCGGGGATAGAGCAGCGTGGTCGAGGGCCGGTCGCCGGGAAAGACGCGATGGCGCGCCTGGCGGTCGAGCTCCGCGCCCTCGAAGCCCTTCGCCGCGAGCATCGCGCGCGCCTCGTCGAGCCCGCGCCCGCGCATCAGCGCCTCGGACTGTGCCAGGCAGTTGGCGGCCAGCAGCGTGTGGTGATGCTCCAGCGCGGGCTCGTGCCCCTCGGCGGCCAGCAGGAATTCACAGGGCACCACGCGCGTGCCCTGATGGATGAGCTGCATGAAGGCGTGCTGGCCATTGGTGCCCGGCTCGCCCCACACGATCGGTCCCGAGTCGCGGGCCAGCTCCTGCCCGTCCATCGCCACGCGCTTGCCGTTCGACTCCATCTCGAGCTGCTGGAGATAGGCGGGCAGCCGGGCCAGCCGCTGATCATAGGGCAGGACGGCGCGGGTGGCATGGCCGCAGACCTGATTGTGCCACATCCCCACCAGCGCCAGCAGCACGGGCAGGTTGTCGGCCAAGGGCGCGGTGCGGAAATGGGCGTCCATCTCCGCGCCGCCGGCAAGGAACTCGCGGAACCGACCGGGCCCGATCGCCAGCATGATCGACAGCCCGATCGGCCCCCAGAGCGAATACCGGCCGCCCACCCAGTCCGCGAAACCGAAGACGCGGTCCGGCGCAATACCGAACTCCGCAGTGCGCTCGGCCGCCGACGAGAGCGCGACGAATTGCGCGGCGGGCTCGGGCACGCGGCCGGCCATCCAGGCCCGCGCGGTGCGGGCGTTGGTCATGGTCTCGAGCGTGGTGAATGTCTTGGAGGCGACGATGACCAGCGTGGTCGCCGGGTCGAGCCCGTCGAGCGTGTCGTGGACATCCGCCCCGTCCACGTTGGAGACGAAGTGGCAGCGCGGCCCGTCGTGATAGGGCGCCAGCGCCGCGACCGCCATCGCAGGCCCCAGATCCGAGCCGCCGATACCGATATTGACCACGTCGGTAATCGCCCCGCCATAACCCCTGAAGCGCCCGCCGCGAACCGCGCGGGCAAAGCCCTCCATCCGGTCGAGCGTCGCGCGCACCTCCTTCGAGACGTCCGCACCATCGACCGTCACCGGGGTGTCGGGATTGCGCAGCGCCGTGTGCAGCACGGCGCGGCCCTCGGTCTCGTTGATCCGAGCGCCCGAAAACATCGCCTCGCGCCGCTCGGGCAGCCCCGCGGCCTGGGCGAGCTCGAGAAGCTGGGCGCGTCCGCCGGTGTCGATGTTGGTCTTGGAATAGTCCAGCAGGAACGGCCCCGCCCGGGCCGTGAAATCCTGCGCGCGGCCGGGATCGGCCTCGAACAGCGACACGATGCGCCGCCCTTCGACCGCGCGCGCATGCGCGTCAATATCCTTCCAGATATCCATGCCGGCTACTCCGCCCAGTGAACGGTTGCATTGCCCAGAACAGCGCGGATCGGCGCCTCGCGCACGGGCAGGTCCTGCGCGCGTTCGAGAGCCTCGCGCTTGGCCTGGCCGGTGATGACGACATGGGTGTCCATCGCCCCCTTGAGCACCGGGGCCGTCAGCGTCACGCGCGGCTCGGGAACGCCCTGCGCCCGCATCACCATCAAGGGCGGCGCGCTGTCTGACAGCGCCTCGTCCAGCCGGTCGGCGCCGGGGATGAGCGAGGCGGTGTGCATGTCCTCGCCCATGCCCAGAAGCAGAACCGACAGCGGCAGGTGCGGCTCGATCCCGCCGATCAGCGCGTCGATGGCCTCTTCGGGCTCGGCCCCGTCGCGAAACAGCGGCACATGATGCGCCGCCGCCGCGCGCCCGCGCAGGAGATGCTCGCGCAGCAGCCGGGTGTTGGAGCGCTCCGACGATTCCGGCACCCAGCGTTCATCGTTGAGCATGATGCTCACGCGCGACCACTCGATTTCGAGATCGCACAGCACATCGAAGACCGGACCGGGCGTGCTGCCGCCGGGCACCGACAGGCTGACGCGGTCGTGGCGGCGCAGATGCCGGCCCAGATCGCCGGCGATGCGGTCGGCCAGCGACAGCATCATCAGCTCGCGGTCGGGGTATTCGCGCAACTCCATGCCCTGCTCCCTTTCCAAGGCTTCGCGCCGGGCACACTAGCCTAGTCGCGTATTTCGCGCCAGCGCCGCGCGTCGCGATGCATCAGCATCAGGGCGTCCTCGGGGCCCGAACTACCGGGGTCGTAGGGCTGCGGGCGGTCGCCACGCTCCTCCCATCCGGCGATGACCGGATCGGTCCAGGCCCAGGCGGCCTCGACCTCGTCGCCGCGCATGAACAGCGTCTGGTTGCCGCGGATAACGTCCATGATCAACCGCTCGTAGGCGTCGGGAATGTCGGCGCCGCCCTCCCCGCCCAGCGCCTCGGCAAAGGACATGTCGAGAGGGACCTCCTTGAGGCGCATCCCGCCCGGCCCCGGCTCCTTGATCATCACGCGCAGGTTCATCCCCTCGTTGGGCTGCAGCCGGATGACCAGCACGTTCTCCTTCCAGCTTTCGCCCTCGCCGAAGATCGAGTGCGGCGGCTCCTTGAAGGTCACGGCGATCTCGCTGGTGCGCGCGCGCAGCCGCTTTCCGGTGCGCAGGTAGAAGGGCGTGCCCTTCCAGCGCCAGTTCGAGACATGCACTTTCAGCGCGATGTAGCTTTCGGTCAGGCTGTCGGGGTCACCCGCCTCCTCGCGGTAGGCCGGGGTCGTGGCGCCGGCGCGGTACTGCCCGCGCACGATCTCGTCCGACCGCACAGGGTCGAGCGCGCGGATGACCTTGAGTTTCTCGTCGCGCACCGCGTCGGGCTCGAAGCGAAAGGGCGGCTCCATAGCGATCAGGCACAGAAGCTGCATCAGGTGGTTCTGCACCATGTCGCGCATCGCCCCGGCACGGTCGTAGTACTCGCCCCGCCCGTTCACGCCCACGCTCTCGGCCACGGTGATCTGGACATGATCGACGAACTGCGCGTTCCACAGCGGCTCGAACAGGATGTTGGCGAAACGCACCGCCATCAGGTTCTGGACGGTCTCCTTTCCGAGATAATGATCGATGCGGTAAACCTGATCCTCGCGGAAATACGCGGCGAGCGTGGCGTTGAGCGCGCGCGCCGAGGCCAGATCATTGCCAAAGGGTTTCTCGACCACAACGCGCGCATCGGTGTCGGCGATCGCGTGCGCGTGCAGCCGGTCGGCCAGCGGCCCGAACAGCCCCGGCCCCACCGAAAAATAGAAGGCGCGCACCACACCCTCGCGCATCAGCGCGGAAAGCTCGGACCATCCGGCATCCCCGCCGACATCGACCGCGACATAATCGATGCAGTCGAGAAAGGCGCGCTCCACCTCGCCGTCGCGTCTTTCGGGGGCGACGAACTCGCCGATCGCCTCGGCGACCACGGCGCGGTAGTCCTCTCGCGTCATCGCCTTGCGCGCCACGCCGATGATGCGGCTCTCTCGCGGCATCTGACCGGCGGAGAAGCGGCGGTAGAGCCCCGGAAGAATCTTGCGCCGCGCCAGATCCCCGGTGCCGCCGAACACGACAAGGTCGAATGGATCGACCGGAATGACCCGTGCCACCATCGTCTCGCCCCCTGGCTGCGCGCCCGGCCGGGCGCGGTTTCGTTAGCGCTAACGAAGCCTGTCTAGCCAAGCCCGCCCGCGATGTCCAGCAGCCGCGTGCGAGCCGAAACCGGCCACCCCGCGCGCCCGCGTTCGCGGCGGCTCATTCCTCCAGCTCGGCATCCCAGTAGAGAAAGTCGAGCCAGCTTTCATGGAGGTGGTTGGGCGGGAATTTCCGGCCCATGTTGCGCAATTCCTCCGCACCGGGCCGCCGCGGTGCCTTGCGCAGCTTCAGCCCCGCCGCGCGCAGCGAGCGCGCGCCCTTGTGCAGATTGCATTTCGCGCAGGCGGCCACGACATTCTCCCAACTCGTCACCCCGCCCCGGGCCCGCGGCACCACGTGATCGAATGTCAGATCGCCGCGCGCACCGCAGTACTGGCACGAGAATTCGTCCCGCAGAAAAAGATTGAAGCGCGTGAAGGCCACGCGCTTCTGCGGTCTGACGTAATCCCTGAGCACCACCACCGAGGGTATTCGGATTTCCATCCGCGGGCTGCGCACCACCTCGTCATATTCGGCGATGATGTTGACCCGGTCGAGCCAGGCGGCCTTGATCGCCTCCTGCCAGGGCCACAGCGACAGCGGATAATACGACAACGGCCGGAAATCGGCATTGAGAACCAGCGCGGGATACTGCCGCAGCCCGGCCGGCTCGCGCACGAAACTGCTTCTGAAATCCCCGTCCATCGCGTCGCGCCCCGTCCTGTCGAGCGGCTGGCCTCGCGGCACCCCGCCCGCTTCTGACTATATCTCGGCTTCCCTTCGGGACAAGCCCTCAATATGGTGGAAGCAAGCTGCCGATAACGCCATTTCTCCACAAGACCATGACGGAAACGCGACAATGCCGGCGCCCGACATCTCTCACATCCTCGAAGCCGCGCTCTACGCCGAAGACCTCGACGTCGCCGAAGATTTCTATGGCCGCATCCTCGGGCTCGAGCAGATATCGCGCGTGGGCGCGCGCCACGCCTTCTTCCGCCTCGGGGCGGGCGTGGTGCTGATCTTCAACCCGGGCGAGACCGTCAAGCCCCCCTCGAACCCGCGCCTGCCGGTCCCGCCCCACGGGGCGCACGGGCCGGGCCATATCTGCCTGGCCGCCGATGCGCAGGCGCTGGTCGAATGGCGCGCCCGTCTGGAGGCCGAGGGCGTGGAGATCGAGGCCGATTTCGCGTGGCCCAACGGGGCGCGCTCGATCTATTTCCGCGATCCGGCAGGCAATTCCATCGAGCTGGCCGAGCCGCGCCTGTGGACACCGCAGGGGCCGGGCGACCAGTAGCCCTCAGGCCGGCAGCTTTTCCTGGAGAAACGCCAGCGCGACCGACAACCCGTCGGGCGCGATACCATGCGCGGTGCCCTTGGAGACATGGGCGTAGACCTCGAAGCCCGCTTCGGTCAGCGCATCGGCCGCCTCCGGCAGCGAGGCGGGCGGCACCACATCGTCGCTGTCGCCATGGACCAGAACCACCGGCGGCTTGCTGACCGCCTCGCCGGCGAGCGTCTCGGGCGCGAGGAGCCGCCCCGAGAAGCCCACCACGCCGGCCACCGGCGCGGGGCGGCGCGGCGCGATCTGCAGCGCCAGCATCGTCCCCTGCGAGAATCCGAAAAGGACGAGCCGATCTGGAGTCATGTTTTCCGCGAGGAGTGTCTCGTCGAGAAAGGCGTCGAGATCCGCGGCTGCGCGGGCCATCCCCTGGGCCGCCGCGGCCTCGCTGGAGCCGTCGATCCACGGGATCGGGAACCACTGGTAGCCCATCGGCGCGGCCGCGCAACGCTCCGGCGCGTCGGGGGCAAGGAACAGCGTGTCGGGCAGATGCTCGGCCAGCGGGTCGGCCAGCCCCAGCAGGTCGGCGCCGTTGGCACCGTAGCCGTGCAGGAACACGACCATGTTGCGGGCATTGCCCGATTTCGGCGCCCGGCGTCCGGCCTGCAGCTTGCGCGTCATGTCACCCCCTCGCGGTCCTTCTCGACGCGGTAATAGGCCCACAGAAGCCGGGCCGCAACCGCACGCCAGGGCGACCACGCCTGCGCCATGTCGCGCAGGGCGGCCGGGCGCGGGCGGTCGGACAGGTCGAACAACAGGCGCGTGGACTCCTGCAGCGCGAGATCGGCCGGCGCGAACACATCCGCCCGACCGAGCGAGAACATCGCGTAGATCTCGGCCGTCCAGCGCCCGACCCCGGGCACCTCGACCAGCGTGGCGACGACCTCCTCGGTCGGGGCGGCGCGCAGCGCGGCGTAGTCGATTTCCGCCAGCGCCAGCGCACGGGCATAGCGCGCCTTCTGCCGCGAGAGCCCCGCGGCGCGAAGAACCGCCTCTTCCGCCGCCGCGATTGCGCCGGGATCGGTCAGCCCCGCCGCCTCCAGCCGTGACCAGATCGCGCGCGCCGCCGCGACGCTGACCTGCTGGCTGACGATGGCGCGCAACAGCTCGGTGAAGCCGTCGGGCCGGCGGCGCAGCGGCAGCGGGCCGGTCAACTCGAGCGCGCGGGCAAAGCGCGGCTCGGCGCGGGCCAGCCAGTCCGCGCCCTCGGCGACGCAGGCTTCGGTCTCGATGATACGTCCCACCATGAGCGCGCGTCCGGTTCCTTCGGCATTTCCAACAGGCTTGAGGGCGGGACACCGCGGAATGGTCCCGTGGCGTGGTGTGACACGGCGCGCCGTTTGTGCCAAGCAAACCGCAATCACTTTGCGGAAGGACTCAGCATGACCCATGAGAGGATTCTGCGGGCCTGCGGCCTCGGGCCGGACGTCACGCAGGCGGGAGACCACATCGTCACAACCCCCGTCGACGGCAGCGAGATCGCGCGGCTCAAGACCGACAGCCGCGGCGAGATCGAGGCGAAGATCGCCCGCGGAGCGGCAGCCTTCGAGGCCTGGCGGCGCGTCCCGCCCCCGCGCCGGGGCGAGCTGGTTCGCCTGCTGGGCGAGGAGCTGCGCGCCGCGAAGGCCGAGCTGGGCCGGCTGGTCACGCTGGAGTGCGGCAAGATCTACCAGGAGGGCCTGGGCGAAGTGCAGGAGATGATCGACATCTGCGACTTCGCGGTGGGTCTGTCGCGCCAGCTTTACGGGCTGACCATCGCGTCCGAGCGGCCCGGCCACGCCATGCGCGAAGGCTGGCACCCGATGGGCCTGTGCGGAATAATCACGGCCTTCAACTTTCCCGTGGCGCCATGGAGCTGGAACGCCGCGATCGCGCTTGTCTGCGGCGACCCGATCCTGTGGAAGCCCTCCGAGAAGGCGCCACTGACCGCGCTCGCCGTCCAGCGGCTGGTCGAGCGCGCGATGTCGGCCTTCGGCGAGGACGCCCCCGAGGGGCTCAGCCAGGTGAACGTGGCCGGCGCCGAGGGCGGGCAGGCCCTGACCGCCAGCGAGGAGGTGCGCATCGTGTCGGCAACCGGTTCGGTGGCCATGGGGCGCAAGGTCGGGCAGGCCGTCGCGCAGCGCTTCGGCCGCTGCATCCTCGAACTGGGCGGCAACAACGCCATGATCGTGGCCCCGTCGGCCGACCTCGAGATGGCCCTGCGCGCCATCACCTTCTCTGCCGTGGGCACGGCCGGGCAGCGCTGCACCTCGCTGCGCCGGCTGATCGTGCATGAAAGCGTGTACGACGCGCTGATCCCGCGACTGAAGTCGGTGTATGAAGGGCTTGCCATAGGCGATCCGCTGGCCGAGGGCACGCTTGTCGGCCCGCTGATCGACGCGGCCGCGCACGAGGCGATGCACGCCGCGCTGGAGGCCGCACAGGCCCAGGGCGGCACGATACATGGCGGCGAGCGCGCCCGGACGGGGACGCCGGAGGGCGGCATCTATGTGCACCCGGCCATTGCCGAGATGCCCGGCCAGACCGCCATCGTGTGCGAGGAGACCTTCGCCCCGATCCTCTACGTGATGAAATACCGCGACCTCGACGACGCGATCGCGCTGCACAATGGTGTCCCGCAGGGGCTGTCATCGTGCATCTTCACCACGGATCTGCGCGAGTCCGAGGCGTTCCTGTCCGCCATCGGCTCCGACTGCGGCATCGCCAACGTCAATATCGGCCCCTCGGGCGCCGAGATTGGCGGCGCCTTCGGCGGCGAGAAGGCCACCGGCGGCGGGCGCGAATCCGGATCGGACGCCTGGAAGGGCTACATGCGCCGCCAGACGGCCACGGTGAACTACTCGGCCGAGCTGCCCCTGGCGCAGGGTATCCGTTTCGACATCTGAGTGTTTGCCGGCGCCCTTGCCTCGAGCCGGGCCACTTCCTACACTCAATCACTTGAGCCCGCCACGGGAGGATCGAACCCCGCGATGACCAGCCGCCAGCAGGAGAGCACGGGCGGGAGTTACCGGCCCCGGATCGGTGAGCGGGTGCGCCTGCAAAGCTGGTTGCTCGGCATCATCGCCTTCGGCATCGTGCTCTTCCTGCTGGTGCAGGCGCGCTTCATCCTGATCTCGCTGGCGATCGCGATCATCCTGTTCAGCCTGACCTCAGACGCCATCAACTCGATCTCGAAGCTGCGGGTGGGCCGCTGGCGCATCACCAACTGGCTGGCCAGCGTCTTTGCCGTGCTCATCATCGCCAGCGTGCTGCTGACGCTGTCGGGGGTGGTTCTCGCCCAGCTCAACACGGTGCTCTCGACCACGCTGACCTATGCCGATCAGGGCCAGCGCGCGATCGCGCAGATGTTTTCGTGGATGGGCGAGGATGTCGAGGAGGCGGTGCTGTCCTCCATCCGCTCCATCGAGGTGTCGGGCTATGTGCGCACCGCTGCGGGCCAGGCGGGCGATCTGCTGTCGGCGACGGTGCTGGTGATCCTGTTCGTCGGCTTCCTCTTCGCCGAACGGGTCTGGTTCGACACCAAGCTCGAAAACCTGATGAAGGACCCCGAGCAGGCCGCGCGGGTCAGCCGGCTGATCGGGTCGATCAACCGGCGGGTCAATCACTATCTGATGGTCAAGACCGCCGTGAGCGCGGTGACGGGCGTGCTGATCTTCGTGGTGATGCGGGTGATGAACATGGAATTCGCCGCCGCCATGGGGATATTCACCTTCGTGCTCAACTATATCCCCAATGTCGGCTCCATCGCGGCCACGCTGATGGTCGCGCTGGTGGCCTATGTCCAGGCGGGCGATCCCTCGACCGCGCTGCTGATCTTCGTGCTGTCGGGGATGATCCAGTTCGTGATGGGCAACGTGATCGACCCGATGCTGATGGGCCGGGCGCTGCGCCTGTCTTCGTTCGGGATCATCATCTCGCTGGCCTTCTGGGGCGCGGTGTGGGGAATTCCGGGGATGTTTCTGGCGGTTCCGATCATGGTCGCGGTGATGCTGGTGTGCTCGCAGTTCGAAACGCTGCGGCCCGTGGCAGTGCTGCTGTCCCGCGAGGGGCTGCCCGAGCAGGGCATGACCGGCGAGGAGGCCGGCGAGACGCGCCAGCCTGACGAGACCCGCCCCGCGGACGCGCGGCGCCCGGCCGCGTGACGCCCGGCGCCGGCCGCGCGCCGGTCAGTCCTGCAGGATGACGCTCACCCGGCGGTTCTGACGGCCCTTCTTCTCGATCTTGCCCAGCCGCACCTCGCCGATCTCGCCCGTCGCGGCGACATGGGTGCCGCCGCAGGGCTGCAGATCGACCTCGTCGCCGGGCGCGCCGATGCGCACCAGCCGCACCTGCCCCGCGCCCATCGGCGGCTTGACCGACATCGTCTTGACCAGCTCCGGATTGGCCGCGAGTTCGGCATCGCTGATCCAGTCCTCGCTGACGGGCAGATCGCGGGCGACCAGCGCGTTGAGCGCCGCCTCCAGCTCGGCCTTGTCGCCGGGGGCTTCGGGCATGTCGAAATCCAGCCGCCCCTTCCCCGCGCCGATCTGGCCGCCGGTGACGGGCAGAGGGATGACCACCGACAGCAGGTGCAGCGCGGTGTGCACGCGCATGTGGCTGTAGCGTCGGCCCCAGTCGAGGCGCAGGGTGACGGCGTCGCCCGGCGCGGGGCGGGCCGTCTGCCCCTCGGCGGGAATCAGAACCACCGCGCCGTCGTCGTCTCGCACCGTGGTGGCGATCTCGAGGCTGCCGCCGGGCCAGTCCAGCCAGCCGCTGTCACCGGGCTGCCCGCCGCCTGTGGGATAGAACAGCGCCGCGCCGGGAATGATGCCGCCCTGCTCGGTCACCGCGGTGACACGGGTGTGGGCTTCGCGGGCGTAAGGATCGGTGCGGTAGAGCGGCTCGCTCATCTGTCTCCCCCGGAATCGGTGTCGGAATCGCCGCTTGAGAGCTCTGCCATATCTTCGGCGGTGAGCGCGCCGCGCGCCTCGCGGGCCGTCGCGACCTCGGCCCCCGGCGGGCGCGGCCCCCGGTCGCCGGCCTGCCCGGACCAGAGCGTCTCGGGATTGCGCAGCCACAGATCGCGCTGGGCAAAGGGGATTTCGACTCCTTCCTCGGCAAAGCGGCGCGCGATCTCGTGATTGATGTCGGAATGGACCTTGAGGATGAAATTGACGTCGCGCAGGATCACGCGGATTTCGAACTCCAGCGCATCGCCCCCGAAGCCGCGAAACAGAACATAGGGCTCGGGCTTGAGCGAGACCATGGGATGGGCCTCGGCAATGTCGGTGAGAATCCGCTCGATCTTGCGGGTGTCGGTGCCGTAAGCCACGCCCACCTTGACGATCAGCCGGCCGGTCAGGTTGTGATGGGTCCAGTTCGTCACCGAGTTCGAGATCAGATCGGCGTTGGGCACGATGACGTCGGTGCGGTCGAAGGTCTCGATGACCGTCGAGCGCACCGAGATCGCCTTGACGATGCCCATGGTCGTGCCGACCTCGATCCAGTCGCCTTCCGACACCGGCCGCTCCACCAGCAGGATGATCCCCGAGACGAAGTTCGACACGATGTTCTGCAGGCCGAAACCGATCCCCACCGACAGCGCGCCGGCCACGATGGCCAGCGATGACAGATCGATCCCGGCGGAATTGATCGCCAGAAGCGCGGCGATGAAGATGCCGATATAGCCGACCCCGGAGACGAGCGCGTTCTGCCCGCCCTTGTCCATGCGCGTCTTCGGCAAGACAGAGCTGCGCAGCGCCCCCTGCAGAATCCGCGTGATCGTATAGCCCACCGCGAAGACGACCGCGAAAAGCAGGAAATCGCTGGGCGCGATGCGGGTCTCGCCGATGGCGAAACCGCCGCGAAAGCGCTGCCACAGCTCCAGCAACTGCGCATCGCGCACGCCCCAGATCAGCGCGAAGACCGGTGCCGAAAGCAGCGCGAGCGCAAAACCGATCAACACAGGCACCAGCGCGTCCTCGGCTTCGTCGGGCGCGCGCATGATCACGCCATAGATTTCGGCCGAGATGCGTTGGACGGTCATCAGCAGCGCGATCAGCCCCAGCGAGATCACCGCCGGAAACACGATCGCCTGAGCGGCGGCGACATACCCCACCGCCGCGAGGACCGGGCCGAACAGCCCCACGATCGTGGCCGCGCGCCCGCCCATGCCGATGAGCCTGTCGGTAAAGCCCGCCGCGCTTTCGTCGCCCTGATTCTCCGCCCGAACCGCGGCCGGATGCCGCCGCATGAGCTGCCCGACGCGAAACAGCAGCGCCCCCGCGACCAGAACCAGCGGAAACACCAGCACCGAGTTCGCCGCGTCCGACTGCGCGGCCGGCGAAAGCAACGCCTGCCGCACCATGTCGATGGCGACGACGAGCCCCAGCAGGGTTGCGTGCAACCGTCCCTCGCGCCGGTGCTCGGGATCGATATGCAACACCGGCCGCGCCGCCTCGTCGGCCGGAAAGATCCGCCCGCCCAGCCAGTAGCCGGCGAACAGCGCGAGCCCCGCCAGCGGCAGCGCGCCCACCAGTGCGTTGCCCGTCAGCCCGACCATCCCTGTGGCCCGCAGCGCCGCGATCAGTGCCAGAAGCCCGGCGAAGGGCAATGCCGCCTGCCCCAGCGACATCGCTAGCTCCAGCAGCCTCTCCACCCGCGCGGTACGCGCGCGCGCGCGTAGCCGCTGGCCCAGCACTGCCATCCAGTGCCGCCCGCGCGCCAGCAGCACCAGCCCCGCGGCGAGATAGGCCAGGATGGCGGGAAGACGGTCGCCGAGCTCGTCGCGGCGCGTGGGGCTGGCCAAGGCGCTGTCGAGTTCCTCCCACAGGGCGCTTGCGGCCCCGGCGAGCGCGTCGAGACCGGCGGGCCAGTTCGCCGGATTGACCGGCGACGGCCAGAGCTGGAGGAGCGCGTCGGCCTGCCGCTCGCCGATGATCCGGTCGATCTGGCTGACCAGCCCTTCGGCGCGGCGGAAGGCTTCCTCCGCCGCGAGCTGCGGTGCGCGAAGCTCGTCGAGCTGGGCGTTGAGCTCCTGACGGCGCTGGGCGATATCCTCGGCCTCGCTCTCGCCCTCTCCCGGCGGCGGGCCCAGGGCATCGATCTGGCTGCGCAGTGTCTCGATGCGGGCCTGATTGACGTCCTGCGCGGCGAGAAACCGTGCGCGCCAGTCGCTGATCCGCCCGCGCAACTGTTCGAGCGACAGCGTGGTCGTATCGGGCTCGGCCACCGCCGCCTCGGCACGGCGCGCCAATGTCTCCCACTGCGCGTATTCGGCCTCGGACAGGCCCTGCGCCGGTGCGCCCGGCGCCGGCGATACCTGCGCCTGCGCCACGCTCCCGACGGGCGCGCCCGCCCATGGGGCAAGCGCCGGCGGCAGCACCGCCAGACAGGCCAGAATCACCAGCGCGCGCAACGCCCGCGCCACCACGATCAATCCTCGAAGACGGTTGGCAGCTCGCGGCTGCGTTCGAGCCATCCGGGCGTTGGCAGGCCCTTTTCGCGCAGGAATTCGGGGGTGAAGAGCTTGGACTGATAACGGTTGCCGTAGTCGCACAGCACCGTGACGATGGTATGGCCCGGACCCATTTCACGCGCCATCCGCATCGCCCCGGCGATATTGATCCCGGTCGAACCGCCCATGCACAGCCCTTCGTTCTCCAGCAGGTCGAAGATGATCGGCAATGCCTCCGAGTCTGGGATGCGCCAGGCGAAATCGGGGCGAAACCCTTCGAGATTGGCGGTGATGCGCCCCTGACCGATGCCTTCGGTGATCGAGGAGCCCTCGGAGGCCAGCTCGCCCGTGGTGTAATAGCTGTAGAGCGCCGCGCCCTCCGGGTCGGCCAGGCCCGTCTTGACCCCTTTGGGTTGAAGCGCCTCGGCCACGCCCGCCAGCGTACCGCCCGAGCCCACCGCGCAGATGAAACCGTCCACCCGGCCGTCGAGCTGCGCCCATATCTCGGGGCCGGTGGTCTCCGCATGGGCGCGCCGGTTGGCGACGTTGTCGAACTGGTTGGCCCAGACCGCGCCGGCGGGCTCGCGCGCCGCCATGACCTCGGCCAGCCGGCCGGAATAGCGCACGTAGTTGTTGGGGTTGCGGTAGGGCGCGGCAGGCACCTCGACGAGCTCGGCGCCCGCCAGGCGGATCATGTCCTTCTTCTCCTGGCTTTGCGTCTCGGGGATGACGATTACGGTCTTGAACCCCATCGCCGCCCCCACCAGCGCCAGCCCGATTCCAGTATTGCCCGCCGTGCCCTCGACGATCGTGCCGCCCGGCCCCAGCACGCCACGCTCGACCGCATCGCGGATGATGTAGAGCGCCGCACGGTCCTTCACCGACAGGCCGGGGTTGAGAAACTCCGCCTTGCCGTAGATCTCGCAGCCCGTCGCCTCGCTCGCCGCCCGCAGCCGGATCAGCGGCGTGTTTCCGACCGCGTCCGGCAGGTCCTTGCAAATCCGCATGATACGCCCCTTTCGCTTTTCCCGTTGATAGGGCCGAAGGCGGCGAAACTCAAGCGGGGCTCACCCCGTGCGCAGCCGCTCGCGCGCGCCTGCCAGCCACAGGGCCGAAAGGATCAGCGGCCCGTTTCGCACCGCGCCGCCCTCGATCGCAGCCATCAGCGCCGCAAAGTCGAGCAGGTGGCCGCGAATATCCTCGCCCTCGCCATCCAGCCCCCCGATCCCGGCCGCCTCGTCGGGCAGATCGGCAAGCCCGACATAGCAATAGAGGAATTCGGTCACCGCCCCCGGCGAGGGGTAATGCGCCGGGAGCGCTTCCAGCCGGCCCAGCTCCAGCCCCGCTTCCTCGCGGGTCTCGCGCCGGGCGGCCTGCTCGGCGTCTTCGCCCGGATCGATGCGCCCGGCGACGGGCTCTATCGTCCAGGGGTTGGGATCGCCCCGCATCCAGGGGCCGGCGCGAAACTGCTCGACCACAAGCACGCGGTCGCGCGCCGGGTCGTAGGGCAGCACGGTGACGGCATCCGACATCACGAATCCCGCCCGGCGCACCGGCGCGCTCATCGCCCCGTCGAACCGGCGAAACCGCAACTCGGCCTCCTCGACCGCGAAAAACCCGGCATAGGGATAGGCCGCGCTGTCAACGGCGATATCGCCCGGCGCGGGGCTGCGGCGCAGCCCGGCGGGCGCATCCTCCGCCTCGGCCCGCAGCGCCGAGGCCGCGCGCGCCATCGCCATCGGCCAGCGCCGGGCCAGAGCGCCGGCATCGATCCGTCCGTGAAGCGCCATCGCCTCGCCCGCCGCGCGCGTCGTCGCCGCGCCCCAGCGCGCGGCCCAGTCGGCCAGCGAAAACGCCGGGCCCTGCGCCGCCGCAGCCGTCGCCGTCGCGAAGGGAAAATGCACCCGCGCCCGGCGCACGGCGCCCGCCGCGTCGGTGACATCTGCCGTCCGAGGGCCAAGGCCGAACGCGCCCGCAAGGTAATCGAGCCGCCCGGCCTCTTCTGCGGAAGCCTCGATCAGCAGCCCCTCCGCCTGTGCTGCCGGCGCCGGCACGATCAGCGGACAGGAGCCCTCGGGCGCCCGGACCACGCGATGTCGCGGCAGGCGGGCCGGCGTCGTCGACGCATCGCGTCCCAGAACGACCCGCAGCAAGGGCGGGTGGCAGAACATGCCGTAGAGAAAGTAGCGCGCCACGCCTAGCTCCAGCGCCGGGCGACGGCCGACGCGATCAGCGCGACAGCCACCCCGCCCGCCGCGAGGATCGCGGGCGCCGTCACGTTCTGTGCGAATACGACAAGATACTCCGCGCCCAGCTCGAACATGCCCAGGACCGCGTCCACCGGCCCGCGATAGCGCCGCTCGAGCGCGCGCAGCATCATCTCGCGCAGCGAGAACAGCACGAGCGCCCAGAACAGCACCGCCACGGCGGTTTGCAGGCCATACGCGAGCGCCGCCTGCCAGCCGCGCCCTGCGCGGGCGCCTGCGATCCGCCATCCCCAGAAGGCGCCGATCGCCGCGCAAACGGCGGTGAAATGGCCAAAGACCGTCTCGGCAGGCATCCCGGCCTTGAACGCTTCGGCCGTGGCTGCGGCAACGAGCGCCATGAGAAACGCGGCGGCCAGCTTGGCGGCGGTGGGCATCGCGCTCAGGCTCCCGCCACCGGGCGGGCGAGGGTGATCTGGGTGATGTCGCAATTGCCCGCGTGGAAGGCTGCCGCGCAGGAGGTCAGATAGAATGACCACATCCGGCGAAAGCGATCGTCGAATCCCAGCCCGGCGATGTCGTCCCAGCGCGCGTTGAAGGTCTCGTGCCAGCGCCGCAGTGTCTGGCTGTAGCTTTCGCCGAACTCGGTCGAACCCATGACGGCGAGACCCGCCCGCGCCGCCTCGCGGCGCAAGTCGCTCGGCGTGGGCAGCATGCCGCCGGGAAAGATGTATTTCTGTATGAAATCCACGCTGCGACGATACACTTCCCGGCGATGCTCGACCAGCGTGATGACCTGCAGCGCGGCCCGCGCGCCCGGTTTCAATCGTGCGTGCAGCGCGTCGAAATAGGTGGGCCAGTAGTCCTCGCCGACGGCCTCGAACATCTCGATGGAGGCGATCGCGTCATATTCGCCGGTAACGTCGCGGTAGTCCTCCAGCCGCAGCGTGACGCGATCCTCCAGCCCCGCAGCGCGGATGCGGGCGCGGGCATGATCGAACTGGGCGCGGCTGATGGTCACGCCGGTCACGCGCAGCCCGCGCTCGCTGGCGGCGTATTCGGCGAAGCCGCCCCAGCCGCAGCCGATCTCCAGCACGTGGTCGCCAGGCCTCACCCCCATCCTGTCGATCAGCGCACCATATTTGTGCCGCTGGGCGCGGTCGAGCGGCTCCTGACCGGTCTCGAAAAGCGCCGAGGAATAGGTCATCGTCTCGTCGAGCCAGAGCGCATAGAAATCGTTGCCCAGATCGTAGTGGTGCGCGATGTTGCGCCGCGCCTGACCGCGCGAGTTGCGCCGCAGCCAGTGGCGCAGCCGCTCGAAGGCCCGCACGAGGCCCATGCCCGGAAAGCCGTCATAGATCGCGTCGTTGCCCTGATGGATGAGATCCATGAACCCCTGCAGGTCGGGGGTGGACCAGCCGCCCTCCAGATAGGCTTCGGCAAAGCCCAGATCGCCGTCGCGGATCAGCCGGGCGAACACGTCGGGGTCGTGCACCGCGATCTCGGCCACCGGGCCGGGCGCCGCGCCCTCGGCCCGGAAACGCCGGCCATCGGGCAGCACCACGTCGAGCCGTCCGCGCCCCATTTGCCGGGCCATCCGAAAGGCCTGCGCGAAATAGCGTGGCAGGCCCGCCTGCCCTTCGGTGGATGAATACGCCTGCACCGGGCCGCCTCCGTGAGCTTCGTCACCCTCTAGCCCAAGCGCCGCTTCAGCGGCAACCCCTCTGCACGTCTCGGTCGCTGTCATCGTCTCGTCATCCATTGCACTGTCGGTAGCTGCCCGAACGATGTCCGCCCGGCCTCGCTTGAGGGTTACGCGCCGGCGCGGCGGGCGGACCATTTCGCCGCATCGCCCGCCTGCATGCCCCGTCAGCCCCTGCCTTCGTGATAGGCCGCCAGCGCCCTTTCGCGCCCTTCCTTGAGGCCGATGATCGGCGCCGGGTAGGCCATGTCGGAGGAAAGCCCCCAGGCGCGCGGTATGGCGTCAAAATAGGACAGCGCGACCGGGTCGGGGTTTTCGAACGCCTCGGCCAGATAGCGGCGGCGATAGACGCCGTCGGGGTCGAATTTCCGCGCCTGCAGATCGGGATTGAAGACACGGAAATAGGGCGTCGCGTCGGGGCCCGAGCCCGCGCTCCACTGCCAGCCCAACGCATTCGCGGCCGGATCCCAGTCGATCAGGCAGTCGGCGAACCAGTCCAGCCCGATCTTCCAGTGCGTCATCAGATGCTTGGTCAGGAATGAGGCCACCAGCATCCGCCCGCGGTTGTGCATGGTACCGGTCACATACATCTCGCGCATCGCCGCATCGACGATCTGTATGCCCGTGCGGCCCTGACGCCAGGCCTGCGCGTCCGGGGTGTCGCCCCGCCAGGGAAAATCGTCCCACGCCTCGCGCCAGTTGTGCGTGGCGATGCGCGGCGTGTGGTAGAGCAGGTGATAGGCGAACTCGCGCCAGACCAGTTCCTTCAGGAAGTGCTCGGCCCCCTGCGCTCCCTCGTGCATCGCGCGCAGACCGGCGTGCCAGACGGTGCGCGGGCCGATCTCGCCATAGGTCAGGTTCTCCGAAAGCCGCGACGTCCCCGCCCCCGCCATCATGTCGCGCCCGGTCTTGTAGGCGTCGATGCCCTCGGCGAGGAAACGCGCAAGACGGTCTTCGGCGGCCGCCTCGCCGACGCAGGCATGGGGGGCGACGACGGCCGCGCCCCGGTTCATCGCCGCGCCGAGACGCCAGTCGGCCAGCCGCGCGCCGGCGGGCCAGCTTTCGGGCGCGGGCAGCCGGGCGCGCGCCGCATCGGGGACGGGCACCTCGCGGCCCCTCACCGCCCGCCAGAACGGGGTATAGACGCGGTAGAAGCCACCCTCCCCCGTGGCCACCGTCCAGGGCTCGAACAGCAGGTGCCCGCCGGCGCTTTCGGCGGCGATGCCCGCGCTCTTGAGCGCGGACTTGACGCAGGCGTCGCGGGCGCGCGCCTCCGCGTCATAAAGCCGGTTCCAGACCACCGCGCCCGCGCCCGTCTCCGCGATCAGGGCACGCAGCACGCTGGGCGCGTCGCCCGCGCGGAGGGTCAGCCGCGACCCGGCCGCCGCCAGTCGCGCCGCAAAGGCATCGAGCCCCTCACCCAGGCGCCATTTGGCCGCCGCGCCCAGCCCGTCCACGGCCGCATCGCGGATGAAGACCGGGATCACCGGCCCGCCGCGCGCCAGCGCCGTGCGCAGCGCCGGGTTGTCGGCCAGCCGCAGATCGCGCCTGACCCACCAGATCACGGGGGCGTCGGTGGTCATCTGCGTCCTGCCTTTCCCGCCGGGGGCTGCGCCGGCGCTCAGATCACGCTGTCGAGAGCGGCGACGAGGCGGTCGATCTCGTCGGCGGTGGTATAGTGGACGAAACTCAACCGCAGCACCCCGTGGGACGCGATCAGCCCGAGCGCCTCCAGCGCGCGGTTCGCATAGAAGCTGCCTCCGCCGGCCAGGATGCCGTGGGGGGCCAGCGCGGCGGCCAGCTCGGCGCCGGGGCGCGGATGGGCGATGGCCACCGTGGGCGCGCGGTTTTCAGCCTGCTCGGGTCCGATCAGGCGCAGATCGTCGCGCGCGGCGAGATAGTCGAGCAACGGCTGCAGCAGCCGCGCCTCATGCGCGCGCATCAGGTCGTGGACATGCGCGGCGCGCTCCACCGGCGCTACGGCGGGGGCGTCGGCGCCGCCGTAGTGATGGCCGTAGACCGCGTCGACATAATCGGCGATCCCCGCGCAGGCGGCAATCTGGGCATGGTCGGGGCCGGCCGGCGTGAAGCGTTTGTAAAGCGTATCGGAATTGAAGAAATGCGCCTGGTCGGGAAGCACCTCGCCCAAGCCGCGGCGGATCACCATGAGCCCCTGATGCGGCCCGTAGGTCTTGTAGGCCGAGAACAGATAGATGTCGGCGCCCAGCGCGGCGACGTCGGGCAGCCCGTGCGGCGCGTAGGAGACACCGTCGACACAGCTCCATGCGCCGGCGCGGCGCACCATGTTGCAGATGGTGACAACGTCGTTGACCTCGCCGACCACGTTCGAGCAGTGCGGAAAGCACACCAGCCGCACCCTGTCGTCGAGCAGGGCGGCCAGATCGGCGGGGTCGAGTCGGCCGGTGGCGGGGTCGAGGCGCCATTCGCGCAGCTCGATCCCGGCGGCCTCGAGCCGGCGCCACGGGCCCGAATTGGCCTCGTGGTCCTGATCGGTCACCACGAGCGCGTCGCCAGGCGCGAGATGCTCGCGAAAGGCCTGGGCGAGCACGTATGTGTTCGCCGTCGTCGAGGGGCCGAAGCTGAGCTCGTCATCGGCCACGCCCATCATCGCCGCAAGGCGCGTGCGCGCCTCGTCCATTTCGTCGCCCGCGTCGGCCGAGGCCGCATAGGCCCCGTAGGGCTGCACCTTGCGCGTCCGGTAGAACCGCTCGAGCCGTTCGGTGACGAACCGGCACGGGTAGGAGCCGCCCGCATTCTCGAAGAATGCCTGCCCCAGCAGGGAAGGCTCCCAGAATGCGGGGAACTGGGCGCGCGCGAAATCGGTGTCGAGCCGGGTCATTCAGCCTCCTGAGCATATCGGATCGGGGCGGAGACTGCGCCGGGCGGCCGGCGATGACAAGACATGCGCGCGAGGCGGGTCGGACCGGGCCGCTCAGCCCGCGCAATAGGGCTGGGCGCGGGTGAAGGCGGCGATCTCGCCGCGCTTGGCCGGGTCGCGCAGGGGCGGCCAGTCCGCGGCGACGCCGCCCCAGTCGCCGGGGCGCCCCGCGACCACCCCGTCGCGGGCCACGGCCGCGGCCGCGATGCGCGCCCCGCACCCGAGATTCGTCGCCCCGTCATAGAGATCATCGCCGCTGTCGATCGAGCAGCCGCGATAGCGCGCCGTCGCGGGCGAGATCTGGAGCAGCCCGCGATAGCGCCCGCCGCCCCCAGCGGCGCGCGGGTTCCAGGTGCTCTCGAAACGCGCGAGCCCCGAAAACAGCCCCGCCCAGAACGCGCCGCGATCGCGCGCTCCGGCCTCGGCATATCCGGGGCAGAAGGTCTCGATATCGGCGGGCACGGTCTCGACCAGTTCGGATGCGGGGCCCGTTGCCGCCGACATCGTGGCGCGGGTCCAGACGGCGGCCTGAGGATGGTGGTCCCAGCGGGTCGCGGGCAGCGCGCGGCTGACCTGCTCGGGCGGCTGCGCAGGGGCATCGGCGCAGGCCGTCAGGGCGGTCAGGGCCGCCAGTCCCAGCCCCGTGAAGATCGTGCGCGCCCGTGCGCCCGGCCGTATCTGCAAACGCCGCATTGGCTGTCTCCCTCTCGCAAGCCGCATCCGCCGCGCGACACTGCCTCAATGCGCGAGGCCGCCTGCGCGTGCAAGCGTCACGCCCGCCACCGGCGCGGCATCGGCGAAAGCCCGCACGGACGCGCCGCGACCCGGCGAATCTCCGCCCAGTGGCGGCCCCCTTGCCCCACGGGCGTGGCTGGCCTAAACCCCGTCAGCGAGTTTTCAGGGATCCCGATCATGCTCGACCTCACCTATGACGCCCCCGCCCCGAAGGTCATCCCCGGCGCCACCGGCGACTGGGAGCTCGTCATCGGCATGGAGGTGCATGCCCAGGTGCGGTCGAACGCCAAGCTGTTCTCGGGCGCCTCCACCGAGTTCGGCGCCGAGCCCAACAGTCATGTCAGTTTCATGGACGCGGCGATGCCGGGAATGCTGCCGGTGATCAACGAGTTCTGCGTCGAGCAGGCCGTGCGCACCGGGCTGGGCCTGCGCGCCGAGATCAACCTCAAAAGCGCCTTCGACCGGAAGAACTATTTCTACCCCGACCTGCCCAAGGGCTACCAGACCAGCCAACTCTACCACCCGCTGGTGGGCGAGGGCGAGGTGCTGGTCGACATGGGCCCCGGCCTGGCCCGGCGCGTGCGCATCGAGCGCATCCATGTCGAGGAGGACGCCGGCAAGTCGATCCACGACATGGACCCGGCGATGTCCTTCGTCGATCTCAACCGCACCGGCGTCGCGCTGATGGAGATCGTCTCGCGCCCCGACATCCGCGGCCCCGAGGAGGCCGCCGCCTACATCGCCAAGCTGCGCCAGATCATGCGCTACTTAGGCACCTGCGAGGGCAACATGCAGTCGGGCAACCTGCGCGCCGACGTCAATGTCAGCGTCTGCCGCCCCGGCGACTACGAGAGGTACCAGGACAGCCAGGATTTCGCCCATCTGGGCACACGCTGCGAGATCAAGAACATGAACTCCATGCGCTTCATCCAGCAGGCGATCGAGTACGAGGCCCGCCGCCAGATCGGCATTCTCGAGGACGGCGGAAAGGTCACCCAGGAGACGCGCCTCTACAACCCCGACAAGGGCGAGACGCGCTCGATGCGCGGCAAGGAGGAGGCGCATGACTACCGCTACTTCCCCTGCCCCGACCTGCTGCCTCTGGAGATCGAGCAGGGCTGGGTGGACGCCATCCGCGACAGCCTGCCCGAGCTGCCCGACGCCAAGAAGGCGCGCTTCGTCACCGATTACGGCGTGACCGAGTACGACGCCGGCGTGCTGACCGCCGAGGTCGAGAACGCCGCCTTCTTCGAGGCCGTCGCCGAGGGCCGCGACGGCAAGCAGGCCGCCAACTGGGTCATCAACGAGCTTTTCGGCCGCCTCAACAAGGAGGGGCTGGGCATCGGCGAAAGCCCCGTCTCGGCCGCCCAGCTGGGCGGCGTGCTCGACCTGATCGCCGAGGACGCCATCTCGGGCAAGATCGCCAAGGAGCTGTTCGAAATCCTCTGGGAGGAGGGCGGCGACCCGGCCGAGATCGTCGAGGCGCGCGGCATGAAACAGGTTACGGACACCGCCGCGATCGAGGCGGCCGTGGACGAGATCATCGCCGCCAACCCCGCCCAGGTCGAGAAGGCGAAGGAAAACCCCAAGCTGGTGGGCTGGTTCGTCGGCCAGGTGATGAAGGCCACTGGCGGCAAGGCCAACCCCAAGGCCGTCAACCAGATCGTCGCGCAGAAGCTCGGGCAGTAGCGCCGCGGCAGGGCCGCTTCACCACCCACCGGCGGGTTCCATGCACGCGCCCGGCGTGCCATCGTTCGGCCTCGCGCGGGCGATCCTTGGGGGCGGTGCATGTTTGGGGCGATCATCGGCGGGGTGCTGGCCGTCACCCTTGGCGCGTTGGCAGCGGCGAGCGCGCCGGCATGGCAATATGTTGCAACCCTCTTCGTCTGGGGCCTCTGGGCGCTGATCGCGCTGGGGGTCGAGGGGCGGCGCAGCCGCGACCGGCTGCGATGGCTCGGCGCGCTGATGCCGCTGCCCTATCACGCCGCGATGGGCTGGGTGCTCAATGCGCTGCCGCGGCTGCTGCTGCCCCGCACCGTGGAGGCGGAGCCGAAGCCCGCAAAGGGCCGCGTGGCGAAGTTCGCGTGGTGGATGACGCTCCGCGCCCGCGACGCGGCCGATCTTGAGCGGCTGCGCCGCCGTCCATGGTCATGGCCCGTGGCCGACGCGGCCCTACGCATCGCGCTGGTCTATCCGCTGGCATTCGGCGTCGCCCAGTGGACGTTCAGCAGTGGGGGAACCGGCCTGGGCAACCTCATGCTGTTTCCGCCGGACGCGCCCGAATGGCTACGATGGGCGACACTGTGCCTTATTGCCACGGTGGTGCTGGCTGCGCTAGCCGAGGCAGCCACCCGGCGGCCGACTGGGAATGAGGCCGCCGGGTGGCTGAAGATTTCCGCACTCGCACCCGCACTCGCACCCGCACTCGCACTCGCAGCCGCACTCGCACTCGCAGCCGCACTCGCACCCGCACTCGCACTCGCAGCCGCACTCGCACTCGCAGCCGCACTCGCACCCGCACTCGCACCCGCATTCGCACTTGCAGCGGCCTTCGCACTCGCGGCGCTCGTGGCGCTGGCGACCCTGCGGGGCGCCGGGCTGTTCGGCTTTGCGCTGCTTGTTGCCTTCTGCATCGTTGCCGCCACATGGTCGGCAGTCGCAATCCCGCAGGACAGCCGGATCTTGATCTGGGTCGTCGGGCTGGCCCTGCTCCCCTTCGTCAATGCCGTGTTCGACTGGTTCTCCTACGGGCTGACCATCCGGCTGCTGACGGCCGGCCATCGCCGGCGGGGGCTCTGGCCGCTGGCGCTGGGCGTTGTCGATGCGGGCGTTGCGCTTGTCCTGTTCTTCCTGCTCTCGCTCGCCCTGATGGGCATTCTTGGCTTGGTGAACGCCCTGCGCGCGGCGCCGCTGGTCGATCTGCGGGCGCTGCTCGACGGGGTCGCCGCCCGGCCCGAGGACCACCTGTGGGTCGTCGCCATGGTCGCCTCGACCCTGCTGCCCACCTTCCTGCATCTCTGTCTTGCCTTCTTCAGCCTCGCCGGCTGGTTCCCCGACCGGGTCTGGACCCGCTGGGTCGATGCGTTGGGCGCGGAGGATGACGGCCACGCCCCGCTCGGCGCCACGGTCGGGCTGCTGGGGCTCTCGCTGCTCTGGGTCGCCCTTATCACCGCCCCGATCGGCGGCGCGCTCTGGGCGCTCTGGACCCATGGCGGGGCTTTGCGCGAGGGGTATGTCGACGCCCTTGGCACCGTCGCGCTCTGGCTCGGCGTCCTTTGACCCGCCCGTCGCCGGTCGGTTACGCCGCGCCGCCGAAGGGTGGGAAGAAACGCCCGCGGCGTTGCATTCGCCGCCGATCTCGCGCAGAACCGGCGGCGGCAAGTCAACGGGGGACGCGATGGCGGAGTATGAATACAAGGTGGTGCCCGCGCCGACGCGCGGCGAAAGGGCCAAAGGCATCAAGCGCCCGGCCGACCGCTTCGCCAACACCCTGACCCGGATGATGAACGACTGGAGCGCCGAGGGCTGGGAATACCTGCGTGCCGAGACCCTGCCCTGCGAGCATCGCAAGGGGGTTCTGGGCGGCACGACCACCATCATGCAGACGATGCTCGTCTTTCGCCGCGCGCGCGACGCCCCGGCCGAACCGGCCGCGCCCGCGCATCTTTCCGCCACGCCCGAGAGTCCGCCTCTGCGCGCCACGCCCGAGCCCGAGGATGCGCCCGCACCAACCCCGCCGTTGAGAGCGCGCCGTGACGGCGCGGACGAGGCCGGCGAGGACACCGCCGCCCCGGAGATTCCCGGCCAGGCGCGCCACGAGGCGGAGGATCACACCGCTACCGATGCGCCCGCCCCCTCGGGGGACGAGCGGCACTGAGGCGCGCCCGGCGCCGGCGCGCTCAGGTCTCGATCTTGAGTTCGAGGGCGTGAATCCGCCCGACGAGATCGCGCCCCAGCGCCTTGTGAACGGCGCGGTGGCGCTGAACACGGCTCATCGCCTTGAAAGCGGGGGCGCGAATGCGCACCTGAAAATGTGTCTCGCCGCCTTCGCGCCAGCCGGCGTGGCCGCGATGGGATTCGCTGTCGTCGTGCACATCGAGGGTCTCGGGCGCGAAGGCTCCCTCCAGGCGGGTACGGATTTCGTCGGCTACGGGCATTTTTCGGCTGTCAACCCCTTCATCTATCCGCCGAAACACCTAAACTCTCCGCCCCGAGTCGAAAAGGGTCTCCGCATGGCAAAACAGCAGTCTCCATTCGATTTCGACATTCGTGTCTCGGCCGACAAGAAGCGGCGCAACCGGGGCCGCCGGGGTATGTCGGGGGCGTTCGAGACCTCGACCCGGCAGTGCGAGCATCCCGGATGCGAGGAGGCCGGGCAGTACCGCGCGCCCAAATCGCCGGATACGCTCGACGAGTATTACTGGTTCTGCAAGACGCATGTGCGCGAGTACAACCTCAAGTGGAACTACTTCAACGGCCAGTCCGAAGAGGAAATGGAAGAGACCATGGAGCGCGAGCGGGTCTGGGGCCGCGCCACGCGCCCGCTGGGCGGAGAGGAGCCGCGCGCCTGGTCGCGGCTGGGCATTCACGACCCGCACGAGCTTCTGGGCGAGAAGGCCACGCGCAACCCCGGCAAGCGCGTCTCGGGCAGCCGCCGCCTGCCGGCGACGGAGCGCCGCGCCCTCGACATCCTCGAAGCGCAGGATCACTGGAGCCGCACCGAAATCCGGCGGCAATACAAGAGCCTGGTCAAGGATCTCCATCCCGACATGAATGGCGGCACCCGCGCCGACGAGGACCGCCTGCAGGAGGTCGTCTGGGCGTGGGACCAGATCAAGGAAAGCCGCAACTTCCGCGAATGACGCCAGTGAGGAGGCAGGGGTGATGTCCGGCACGAAGACATTGTCATCGGTGATCGTGCCGGTTCACCGTGAAGGTTACCGCTTCGTCGCGATCTTCGCCGCCGCCACGCTGATCGCCTTTCTGATCTGGCCGCCGCTGGGCTGGCTCGGCGTGGTCCTCACGCTGTGGTGCGTCTACTTCTTCCGCGACCCCGAGCGGGTCACGCCCGACCGCGCCGGGGTCATGGTCAGCCCCGCCGACGGGGTGGTCTCCCATCTCGGCCCCGCCACGCCCCCGCCCGAGCTGGAAATGGCGCCGGGGCCGATGACGCGCGTGAGCGTGTTCATGGACGTCTTCAACTGCCATGTGAACCGCGCCCCCGCCGCAGGGGTCGTCGCGCGCGTGGCTTACCGGCCGGGCCGGTTCTTCAACGCCGCGCTCGACAAGGCGAGCGAGCACAACGAGCGCAACGGGATCGTGCTGCGGCTGGAGGATGGCGGCGAGATGGGCGTCGTCCAGATCGCCGGGCTGGTGGCACGGCGCATCGTTTGCGACGTGGAAGAGGGCCGGCGGCTGGCGCGCGGGGAGCGCTTCGGAATGATCCGCTTCGGCTCGCGGCTCGACGTCTATCTGCCCGCCCGCGCCACGCCGCTGGTGGCCGAGGGCCAGACCATGATCGCCGGCGAGACGGTGGTCGCCCGGCTCGGGGCGGATGGCGGGCCGGCGGCATGAAACCTGACCGTCGCCCCGGTGGTGCCGAGACGCTGCCCGTTCTCAACCTCGTGCCCAATCTGCTGACCATCATCGGCCTCTGCGCCGGGCTG
The DNA here is from genome assembly GCA_002967695.1 of Rhodobacteraceae bacterium WD3A24. Classification (GTDB taxonomy): domain Bacteria; phylum Pseudomonadota; class Alphaproteobacteria; order Rhodobacterales; family Rhodobacteraceae; genus Alkalilacustris. The sequence goes on from PUHN01000016.1 coordinate 27,180, forward strand.
ACGGCGATCCGGTTCGTCCTGGAGGGCCGCGCGGATGTCGCCGCCGCCCTGATCGTCTTTGCGGCGGTGATCGACGGGCTTGACGGGCTTGTGGCCCGGCGGCTGCGCGCGACCAGCAGCTTCGGCGGCGAGCTCGATTCGCTGTCGGATTTCGTGTGCTTCGGCGTGGCGCCGGGGATCCTGCTCTACCATTTCGCGCTGACGGGCGTGCCGGGGCTGGGCTGGACCTTCGTGCTGATCTTCGTCATCTCCACCTGCCTGCGGCTGGCGCGCTTCAACGTCGCGCGCACCGGCGCGGAAGGCGCGGCCACGCCTGCCGCCGGCAAGACGCCACCGGCACGGCCGCATTTCGTGGGCGTGCCCGCCCCGGCGGGGGCGATGCTGGCCTTGCTTCCGGTCTTCGTGACCGAGGCCGGCGTGGCCGATCTGCGCGATGCGGGGCTCGCGCCGGCGGTCTATCTCGCGCTCGTGGGGCTGGCGATGGTCAGCCGGCTGCCGACGCTTTCGCCCAAGGCGCTGCGCATTCCGCGCGACCGCACGCGCTGGGCGCTTGTGGGCATGGCGTTGCTGATCGGGCTTATGATCACGCGGTTCTGGCTGCTGATGGCAGGACTCTGCCTGATCTACGCGCTGACCCTTGTGTGGGCCTGCGTCGCCGCGTATCGCGGCCGCAGGACGCGAAGGGGATGACGCGATGGACATCGATGCGGTCAGCACGAGCTACCGGCGCTGGGCGCCGGTCTATGACAACACCTTCGGGCGGTTCACCGGCCGCGGCCGGGCGCGCGCGGTCGAGTATCTCAACACGCGCACGGGGTCGCTGCTGGAAGTCGGCGTGGGCACGGGGCTGTCGCTCGACGGGCTGGCGCCGCATCTCGACATCACCGGAATCGATTTTTCCCAAGAGATGCTGGAGAAGGCCCGCGCCAAGGTCGCCCGGCAGGGTCTGACCCATGTGCGCGATCTTCGCCGGATGGACGCGCGCGAGCTCGACTTTCCCGATGGGAGCTTCGACACGGTGGTGGGGATGTATCTGATCTCGGTCGTCCCCGAGCCCGAGCGCGTGGTCGCCGAGATGGCGCGGGTCTGCAAGCCCGGCGGCGAGGTGATCTTTCTCAATCATTTCGCGCGCGAAAAGGGGTTTCTCGCCCGGCTCGAACGCCTCTTCGCCCCGGCGGCGAACCAGCTGGGCTGGCATTCCGACTTCCCTTTCGAAAAGGTGATGGGCGAGGACAGCCTCGACCTGGCCGAAAAGCGCGACATGCCCCCTTTCGGGATGTTCACCTTCCTGCGGTTTCGCAAGACGGGCTGAGCGGGGCGGCGCGGCCTGCGCGCCGGCCTTTCCCTTGCAGCCCCCGGCGATATACTTCACTAACGGCGCTGCGGCCCCGCCCGGCCCGGCCGGGGCGCGGTGAGGACAGCACGAGGACGAGAATGGCGGACGGCAACATGGACAACAGCGCACGGCCCACCGAGGAGATTTCGGTCCGGGAGACCTTCGGGATCGACAGTGACATGGTGGTCAAGGGTTTCGCCGAGCCTACCGACCGTGTCCCCGCGTTCGACGCGACCTACAAGTTCGACCCCGACACCACGCTCGCCATCCTCGCCGGGTTCCAGTACAACCGCCGGGTGATGATCCAAGGCTATCACGGCACCGGGAAATCGACCCATATCGAACAGGTCGCCGCCCGGCTCAACTGGCCCACCGTGCGCGTCAATCTCGACAGCCACATCAGCCGGATCGACCTGATCGGCAAGGACGCGATCAAGCTGCGCGACGGCAAGCAGGTCACCGAGTTCCAGGAGGGCATCCTGCCCTGGGCGCTGCGCAACCCCTGCGCCATCGTCTTTGACGAATATGATGCCGGGCGCGCGGACGTGATGTTCGTCATCCAGCGCGTGCTGGAGGCCGATGGCAAGCTCACCCTGCTCGACCAGAATGAGATCATCACCCCCCACCCCGCCTTCCGGCTTTTCGCGACCGCCAACACGGTGGGTCTGGGCGACACGACGGGTCTCTATCACGGCACGCAGCAGATCAACCAGGGCCAGATGGACCGCTGGAGCCTCGTCGCCACGCTCAATTATCTCTCCCACGACGCCGAGACGGCCATCGTGCTGGCGAAAAACCCGCAGTACAACAATGCCAAGGGCCGTCAGGAAATCAGCCAGATGGTCACCGTGGCCGACATGACGCGCACCGCCTTCATGAGCGGTGATCTCTCCACGGTGATGTCGCCGCGCACGGTAATCGCATGGGCCGAGAACGCGCGCATCTTCCGCGACGTGGGCTATGCCTTCCGGCTGAGTTTCCTCAACAAGTGCGACGAGCTGGAGCGCCAGACGGTGGCCGAGTTCTACCAGCGCTGTTTCGACGCGGAGCTTCCCGAAAGCGCGGTGAGCATGAGCCTGGGCTGACCGGCACGCCGCCGCGTCCTGCAGGACCGGAGGACCGGAGGACCGGAGATGATCACGGCCGCGACCATCCTGATCGCCGTGGCTCTCCTGGGCGGCACCGTTCTTATGCATGATGCGGTGCTCCACTGGGCCGGCGGGGCGGTGATGGAGGCGCGGATGCGCCAGCGCCGGCGGGTGCTGCTGGTGATCTTCGCCTGCCTCGGCGCGCATGTGATCGAGATCGCGCTTTATGCGGCGGCTTTCGCCGCCATGCATGCCCTGCCCGCCTTCGGCCATCTGTCGGGAATGATCGACCACAGCCCGCTCGACTATTTCTATTTCTCGGCCAGCAGTTTCACCACCGTCGGCTATGGCGACATCCATCCCGAGGGGCCGTTGCGCATCGTCGCCGGGCTCGAGTCGCTCAACGGATTCATCCTGATCACCTGGTCGGCGTCCTTCACCTATCTGATGATGCGGCGCAGCTGGCATCCGGGCGACGACTGGTAGCAACCGGCCGCGCCGGTGCGCCGGGCCGCATCCCCCCTTTTCCTCGCTCCTTGCACGGTGCATATCTGCAGCCATGAGCAAACCTTCCGACAACCCGGCCGACCCGTTCAAGAAGGCTCTGGCCGAAACCACCAAGACGCTGGCCCATGACAGCGACCTGACGGTCAGCTACACGGTCGACCCGCCGGGGATGAACCGCGAGGGCGTGCGGCTGCCCCAGGTCACGCGCAGGCTGAGCCGCGACGAGGTGATGCTCGCGCGGGGAACGGCCGACGCCTTCGCGCTGCGCCGACGCTACCACGACGAGGCACTGCACGCCCGCTACGAGCCAAAGGGCCAGATGGCGCGCGACCTCTACGAGGCGATGGAGACCGCTCGCTGCGAGGCGATGGGCAGCCACGACATGCCCGGCACGGCCGGCAACATCGACGCGCGTATCGCCCACGAGGCCGATCGCAAGGGCTACGCCCAGATCACCGACTCCGCCGAGGCGCCACTGTCGGCGGCGGCGGGGTATCTGGTGCGCCATCTGGCCACCGGGCGCGATCTGCCCGAAGGCGCCGACAACGTCATGAATCTGTGGCGCGACTTCATCGAGAGCCATGCCGGCGACACGCTTGAGAAGATCGACTCGGCGCTGCCCGACCAGGCCGCCTTCGCCCGCCTGACCCGCAGGATCATCGAGGAGCTCGGTTATGGCGACCAGCTCGGCGAGGATCCCGACGATCAGGAGGACGACACCGAGGCCGAGGGCGAGACCGAAGACGAGGACGAACAGGAGGAGCAGCCCGAGCAGCAGGGCAGCGAGGACGAGCAGTCCGACGACGACCGCTCCGAAGACGACAGTCAAAGCGAGGACAGCGCCCAGACCGAAGTCGCCATGGACGAGAGCGCCGACGACGAGATGTCGCAGCAGGCCGAGCTGCCCGAGGGCGAGGCGCCGCAGGAACCCCCGCCGCCGCCCCCGCATTCCGAGGCCGACCCGGCCTATACCGTCTTCACGACCGGCTTCGACGAAGAGATTCGCGCCGAGGACCTCGCCGACCCGGCCGAGCTGGAGCGCCTGCGCGCCTGGCTCGACCAGCAGCTCGACCCGCTCAAGGGGGCGGTGGGCCGGCTCGCCAACAAGCTGCAGCGCCGGCTTCAGGCGCAGCAGAGCCGGTCCTGGGAGTTCGACCGCGAGGAGGGCATCCTCGACGCCGGCCGGCTGGCGCGCGTTGTTGCCAACCCGACCACACCGCTGTCGTTCAAGGTCGAGAAGGACACCGAGTTTCGCGACACCACGGTGACGCTGCTGCTCGACAATTCGGGCTCGATGCGCGGCCGGCCGATCTCGATCGCCGCGATCTGCGCCGACGTGCTGGCGCGCACGCTGGAACGCTGTCAGGTCAAGGTCGAGATACTGGGGTTCACCACCCGCGCCTGGAAGGGCGGGCAGAGCCGCGAACACTGGCTGGCCGAGGGCCGCCCGCAGGCGCCGGGCCGGCTCAACGACCTGCGCCACATCATCTACAAGTCGGCCGACACGCCACTGCGGCGCGCGCGCGGCAATCTCGGCCTGATGATGAAGGAGGGGCTGCTCAAGGAAAACATCGACGGCGAGGCGCTCGAATGGGCGCATCGCCGCGCCGCCACGCGCCCCGAAGCGCGCAAGATCCTCATGGTGATTTCCGACGGCGCGCCGGTGGACGACTCCACACTGTCGGTCAACCCGGCCAACTACCTCGAAAAGCACCTGCGCAACGTCATCGACATGATCGAACGGCGCAAGATGGTCGAACTCATCGCCATCGGCATCGGCCACGACGTGACCCGCTATTACGAGCATGCCGTCACCATCACCGATGTCGAGCAGCTCGCCGGCGCGATGACCGAACAGCTCGCCGCGCTGTTCGATTCCGACCCGCGCGCGCGGGCTCGGGTGATGGGCATCCGCAAGGCCGCGCGGCGATGAGCCTGCAGGATTTCGCCGCCACCACGCGCCCCGACCTCGGCCCGCCCCGGCTGGCCGCCCTGCGCGAGCAGCTCGCGGCCGAGGGGCTCGCGGGTTTTCTGGTGCCCCGCGCCGACGCCCATCAGGGCGAGTATGTCGCGCCCTGCGACGAGCGCCTCGCCTGGCTGACCGGCTTCACCGGCTCGGCGGGGTTCGCGATCGCGCTTGCCCATGCGGCGGGTGTTTTCATCGACGGCCGTTACCGGCTGCAGGCCAAAGCCCAGATCGACACCGATCATTTCACGCCCGTGGACTGGCCCGATACCGCGCCGGGCGACTGGCTGCGCGCGCAGCTGCCCCAGGGCGGGGTGATCGGCTATGACCCGTGGCTGCATACCCGCGCCGCGCTCGACAAGCTCGCCGCGGCGCTCGACGGCAGCGGCATCGCCCTGCGCCCCACCGACAACCTGATCGACCGCATCTGGACGGGCCGGCCACCGCCGCCCCGCGCGCCGGCCTGGCCGCACCCGGTCGAGTTTGCCGGCGAGTCCGCCGCCGACAAGCGTGCGCGCCTGGCCGCCGAGCTGCGCCGCGACGGCCAGCGCGCGGCGCTGATCACCCTGCCCGACAGCTTGTGCTGGCTGCTCAACATCCGCGGCGGCGACGTGGCGCGCACGCCGGTCATGCATGGCTTCGCCCTGCTCCACGACGACGGGCGGGTCGCGCTCTTTGCCGATCCGGCCAAGCTCGACGCCGCCACGCGGGCGCATCTGGGCGATGAGGTGGCGCTGCATCCGCCCGAGGCCCTTATGTCGGCGCTGCGGACGCAATGCGGCCCCGTGCGGGTGGACCGCGACAGCGCGCCCGCGGCGGCGGGCGACGCGCTGGCCGAGGCGGGGGTGGAGATCGCCTGGGGCCGCGATCCCTGCATCCTGCCCAAGGCGCGCAAGAACGCCAGCGAGCTCGACGGCGCCCGCGCCGCCCATCTGCGCGACGGGGTGGCGATGGTGCGTTTCCTCGCCTGGCTCGACGCGCGCGCCGCCGATCCGGCCGCCGCGCTGACCGAGAAAGACGTCATTCGCGCGCTCGAACGGTTCCGCCGCGAGACCGGCCGGCTTCACGACATCGCCTTCGAGACGATCGCCGGCGCCGGCCCGCACGGCGCGGTCGTCCACTACCGCGTCACCGAACAGACAAACCGCCCCCTCGCCCCCGGCGAGTTGCTGCTGGTCGACTCGGGCGGGCAGTATCCCGACGGCACGACCGACATCACCCGCACCATTCCCATCGGCGCGCCGGATGCGCAGGCGCGCGCGGCCTTCACCCGCGTGCTGCGCGGCATGATCGCGATGTCGCGGGCGCGCTGGCCCAAGGGGCTGGCGGGGTGCCATCTCGACGCGCTGGCGCGCGCGCCGCTCTGGCTGGCCGGGCAGGATTACGATCACGGCACCGGCCACGGCGTGGGGGCGTTCCTGTCGGTCCATGAAGGCCCCCAGAGGCTTTCGCGCACCTCCGAGACGCCCCTCGAAGAGGGCATGATCCTGTCCAACGAGCCGGGATATTACCGCGAGGGGGCCTTCGGCATCCGCATCGAGAACCTCGTCACCGTGATCGGCGCTCTGCCCCTGGCGGGCGGCGACGACAGGGAGATGCTGGCCTTCGAGACCCTCACCCATGTGCCCATCGACCGGCGGCTGATCGACGCCGAGGCACTGTCGGGCGATGAGCGCGCCTGGCTCAATGATTATCATGCCGCCACGCGCGATAAGCTCGCGCCGCTGCTCGACGCGGATGCGCGCGCCTGGCTCGACGCCGCGACGTCTCCGCTCTAGCGGCTGCGTCGCGAAATCCCTATCAGGGGCGCGGAAGGCGGGCGCTTCGCGCGCCCCTGTCGTCTCCGCCCCGTGATCGGCGGGGTCGCGGAGACAGCCGAGCCGAAAGGGGGGCGAAGATGGCCGACCGACTGAACATTCACCCTGCCGAGGGCGTGTGGGTCGTCCGTGCTGGCGGCGCGATCATCGCCGAAAGCCGCGCGGCGCTCCAGCTCGACGAGACGGGCTATGAGCCGGTCATCTACTTTCCACGCGACGATATCGCGATGGCCTTCCTGGAGCCGTCGGAGACAACGACGAGCTGCCCGCACAAGGGCGCGGCCAGCTATTTCCACATCACCGGCCCCGGCACCACGCTGCGCGATGCCGCCTGGTCCTATGACGCCCCGCTGCCCGGAGCGGCGGGCATCGGCGGTTATCTGGCCTTCGACCCCGAGCAGGTCACGGTCGAGCGTCTCTGACCGGCCTGTCCGACCGCTCAGGCATGTTCCTCGGCGGCCTGTTCGGCGAGGGCGCGGTTATAGGCCTTGAGCGTGTCGATGTGATGGAGCACCCCCACCAGCTCGGGCGCACCGCCCGCCCCGCGCCTGACCACCGGCAGCACGGGCGGACCGCCCGCCTCGAAAAGCGCCATCGCCGGCTCCAGCGTATCGCCGCGCCGGACATGCCGACCCGCGGCGATCATGCCATAGAGATCGGCCATGGTCTCGTGCTCTTGCGAATCCGTGTCGCGCATGACCTCCTCGACGGGCAGGCGCCGCAACAGCCAGCGATGCGACCCGTCAGCGAGTTCGACGCCCCGCCGGTGCAGCTGGGTGAGAAAGAAGGAATGCCGCACCAGCCGGCTCGACAGCGCCGACGACAGTGACACGGCCACCATGAGCGCGATCGCCGTCTGCCAGTCTCCGGTCAACTCGAAAACGATCAGCGTCGTCGATATCGGCGCGCCCAGCACCGCGGCCGCGACCGCCCCCATCCCGGCGAGCGCGTAGAGCGTCTCCGAACCCGAGAGCTCGGGAAAGGTCGCGGTGGCGATCAGCCCGAATGCCAGCCCGGTGAGCGCGCCGACGACCAGCGCCGGCGAAAACACGCCGCCGCCCATGCGCCCGCCCAGCGTGATGGCCACCGCCGCCACCTTGACCGCGCAGAACACGATCGCCTCCTGCAGGCCCAGCCCGCCGGTCAGCGCCCGGCTCGTCACCTCGTAGCCAACCCCGATGATGTGAGGAAAGGCGAGCGCGATCACCCCCAGGGCCGCCCCGGCCAACACCGGGCGCAGCCAGCGCGGCATTCCGGTCGCGCGTTCGAGCCGGTCGCCTGCCTCCTCCGCCCAGAACACGGATCTCATCAGGATCACCGCCACCAGAGCGCAGATGAGCCCGAGCAGCATGAAGGCCGGCAGTTCCGCGTGGAAGGCGAGCGCGCTTTCGGGGGGCAGCGTGTATTCGGTGACGTTGCCGAATTCAAGGCGGGTGACCACGGTCCCGGCCACCGCGGCGATCGCGATCGGGGCGAAGGCGTGGATGGCATAATGGCGCAGCACCACCTCCAGCGCGAAGATCGTGCCGGCGATCGGCGCGTTGAAACTGGCCGACACCGCCGCCGCAACCGCACAGCCCAGCAGGTCGCGCCCGGTGACGCGGTCGGCCCCGATGCGTTCGGTCAGCCAGGTGGAGATCACCGCGGCGAGGTGGACGACCGGCCCCTCGCGCCCGCCCGAGCCGCCCGAGGACAGCGTGATCAGTGACGCCGCCGCCGAGGCCAGCCCCGCACGTTTCTCGACCCGGCCGTTGTTCAGTGCGGCGCCCTCGATCACCTCGGCGACGCCGCGGGCGCGGCCCTCGGGGGTAAACCAGTAGAGGATCAGCCCCACGACCAGCCCGCCCGCCACCGGCAGCGATACCACCAGATACCAGGGCAGCCGCCCCGCCTCGTGCGCGCTCATGACCGAGGTGACGCCGTAGAGCTCGGCCTGGAGCCCATTGATCCCGGTGCGGAAAAAAAGCGCCGCAATCCCTGCGGCAAATCCGATACAGAGCGCGAGGAACCAGAAGCGCAGCTCGGCCGGCCCCTTCCGGCGGACCCGCTTCAGCCCGACCACCATGCGCCGGCGCACCGCCTTGGAAAGGTCCGTCAGACGCGCTTCCTGCCCCTCTTTCATCGGCTCTTTCCGCGCGCCTCCCTGCAGCATGGCCTTTTCGCCGGCGCCCGCCTCGCCTAGGGTCGCACCCGGAGCCCGCAATTCAGGAGGAGCGCCGATGTCCGTCGCCGAGGCCGTGACCGAACTTTCCCGACTATTAGGCGATCGGCTCAGTCAGTCCAAGTCCGATCGGGACACTCACGGCCAGTGCGAGTCGCATTTCGACCCCGCCCCGCCCGACGCCGTGGCCTATCCCGAGAGCACCGAGGAAGTCGCCGAGATCGTGCGCATCTGCGCCGCCCACGGCGCGCCAGTGGTCGGCTGGGGCACGGGCACCTCGCTCGAGGGGCACGCGCTGGCCGTGCGGGGCGGCGTGACGGTGGATTTCGCGCGCATGAACCGGGTGCTCGAAGTCGCCGACGAGGACATGCTCGCAGTCGTCCAGCCGGGGCTGACGCGCGAGGATCTCAACACCGATCTGCGCGCGACGGGGCTGTTCTTTCCGGTCGATCCCGGCGCGAACGCCTCGCTGGGCGGCATGGCGGCCACGCGCGCCTCGGGGACGACGGCGGTGCGCTACGGCACCATGCGCCACAATGTGCTGGGCCTTGAGGCGGTGCTGGCCGACGGGCGCGTGATCCGCACCGGCAGCCGGGCGCCGAAATCCTCGGCCGGGTATGACCTCACGGCGCTGTTTCTCGGCTCGGAGGGCACGCTGGGGCTGATCACCGAGCTCACGCTGCGCCTGCACGGCCAGCCCGAGGCCGTCTCGGCGGCCGTCTGCGCCTTTCCCGACATGGGCTCGGCCGTGGAGGCGGTTATCACCACGATCCAGTCGGGCATTCCGATGGCGCGCATCGAATTCGTCGATGCGGCCAGCGCGGCGGCCTTCAACGCCTATGCCGATGCCGGCATGGAAGAGACGCCGCATCTGCTGGTGGAGTTTCACGGCTCGCCCTCGGGCGTGGCCGAGCAGGCCGAGCGTTTCGGCGAGATCGTCACCGATGCCGGCGGCTCGGGCTTCAGATGGGCGAGCAAGCCCGAGGATCGCGCCGCATTGTGGAAGCTGCGGCACAACGCCTATTTCGCCTGCCGCGCGATCCGGCCCGATGCCTGGGGCATCACCACCGATGTCTGTGTGCCGATCTCCAAACTGGCCGAGGCGGTCGAGGAGACGGCCGCCGACATCGGCCAAAGCGGGATTCCGGGGCCAATCCTGGGCCATGTGGGCGATGGCAACTTCCACTCGCTGCTGCTGCCCGAGGCGGGCAACAAGGCCGAATGGGCCGAGGCCAAGGCGCTCGCCGGGCGGATGGCCGAACGCGCGCTGCGGCTGGGCGGCACGGTGACCGGCGAGCACGGAATCGGCATGGGCAAGACGGCCTATATGGATGCCGAGCACGGCGAAGGCTGGCAGGTGATGGGCGCGATCAAGCGCGCGCTCGACCCCGAGGGCCTGATGAACCCCGGCAAGCTGGTGCCCGCGAACCGATGAGCCTGCCCGCCGCGCCCGCCGACTTCCCCGCTGCCTTCGCCGCCGCGTGGATGGCGCGGGATGCCGCGGCGCTTGCGGCGCTGTTCGCCGAGGATGCCGATTTCGTCAATGTCGTGGGCCTGTGGTGGCACGACCGCGCCGCGATCGAGCGCGCCCACGCCTATGGGCTGGAAAACTTCTTTGCGCGCTCCACGCTCAGGCCCGGCGCGGTCCGGGTCCGCCCGCTGGGCGGCGACTGGGCGGTGGTGCAGTGCCGGTTTCACCTCGGCAGCCAGACTACGCCAGAAGGCCGCATGGCAGAGCCGCGCCGGACGGTGATGACCTTCGTGCTCGAACGCCGCGGCGCCGGATGGCAGGCGGTGAGCGCCCAGAACACCGACGTCGTGCCGGGGGCGGAGACGAACCTCGCCGAAGGCCGGCTGCGGCCGGTCGATTACCGCTGATCCACGCGCCTCAGCCGCGCAGGAGCGCCCGCGCGGCCTCGCGCGCGGCGTCGGTGACGGTATCACCGGCGAGCATCCGCGCGATCTCGTCCACGCGGTCGTTTGCATCGAGCCCGATGACGGTGGAGCGGGTCTGCTCGCCCTCCACCCGTTTTTCGACGCGGTAGTGATGCGCACCGCGTGCCGCCACCTGCGGTGAATGCGTGACCACCAGCACCTGCGCGCCGGCGGCCAGCGTCTGCAGCCGCCGCCCCACCGCGTCGGCCGTCGCGCCCCCGACGCCGCGGTCGATCTCGTCGAAGATCATGGTCAGACCGGGCGTGCCCTCCGTCAGGCAGACCTTGAGCGCGAGAAGAAAGCGCGACAGCTCGCCCCCCGAGGCGATGCGGTTGAGCGGCCCGGCAGGCGCGCCGGGATTGGTCGCGACCTGAAAGGCCACCGCGTCGGCGCCCTCGGGGCCCGGCTCGGCGGGCTCGATACGGGTGGTGAACACCGCCCGCTCCATCTTCAGCGGCGCGAGTTCGTCGGCCATCGCACGGTCGAGGCGTTCGGCGGCGGCCCGTCGCGCCCCGGACAGGGCCGCGGCGGCGGCATCATAGGCCGTCTGCGCCTCCTCTTCGGCCGCGCGCAGCGCCGCGATACCGGCCGCGCCGCTGTCGAGCGCCTCGAGTCGCACGCGCAGATCGGCCGCCAGCCGGCCCAGCTCGTCGGGCAGCACCTCGTGCTTGCGCGCAAGCCCGCGAATGGCGAAAAGCCGCTCCTCCACCCGTTCGAGTTCGAGCGGGTCGAAATCCAGCGCCTCCAGACAGGCCTCCACGCCCTGCTGCGCGTCGCCCAGCTCGGCCAGCGCGCGTTCCAGCGCGGCCAGCGGCGCGTCGAGGCGCCCCTCCGCCGCCTCTGCGGCCCCCTCCAGCCAGCGCATCGCGTCGCCGACCAGGCCCTCCGCACCCTCGCCCGCCAGGGCGGCATGGGCGCGGGCGATATCGGCGCGCACCCGCTCGGCGCCCTGCATCAGCCGGCGACGGGAATCGAGCGCCTCCTCCTCGCCCGGCTCGGGGGAAAGCGCGTCGAGCTCCTCGACTGCGTGGCGCAGATAATCCTCTTCGGCGCGCGCGGCCTCCAGCGCGGTCTCGGCCTCCTCACGGGCGGCGCGGGCCTCGCGCAGGGCGCGCCAGGCGTCGCGCGCGGTGCCGCGCAAATCGTCCAGCCCGCCGAATTCGTCCAGCAGCCGGCGATGAACACGGGTGTTGAGAAGGCCGCGATCATCCTGCTGGCCGTGCAGCTCGACCAGCGTGTCGGAGAGCGCGCGCAGCACCTCGCCGCTTGCCCGCCGGTCATTGACCCAGGCGGTCTTGCGGCCCTCGGCAGTGTTGACGCGGCGCAGGATCAGCTCGTCCTCGACGGGCAGACCGGCCTCGTCAAGAACGGCGCGGGCGGGGTGATCGGCGGCGAGATCGAAGACGGCGACGACCTCGCCCTGCCGCGCCCCGGCACGGACGAGATCGGCCCGCCCGCGCCAGCCCAGCACGAAGCCCAGGCAATCGAGCAGGATCGACTTGCCCGCGCCCGTCTCGCCGGTCAGCACATTGAGACCGGAGCCGAAGCCGAGTTCGAGCCTGTCGATGATCAGCATGTCGCGGATATCGAGACCGCGCAGCATACCGCCTGCCCCTTTTTGCGTTATCGAAGCCGTGGCGCCACGGCGGCGCTGCGTTCCCGCGCGCCGGCCTGCACCCGGCCCGTGTCAGATCACAGCCAGTCGCCCCGCACCGTCCGCCGATAGATGTCGCGCAGCCAGTTCTCGCCCGCGGCTTCGTCCGACAGGCCCTGCCCGGTCAGAAGCTCGTAGGCATCCTCGTAGAACGGGCTGGCGCGGTAGTTGTGGCCAAGGATCGCCGCGGCGGTCTGCGCCTCCTCCTCCAGCCCAAGCGCCAGATAGGCCTCCGTCAGCCGCAGCAGCGCCTCGGGCGTGCGCGTGGTGGTCTCGAAGTTCTCCACGACGCGGCGGAAGCGCGTAATCGCCGCCGCGTAATGACCCTGGCGGAGATAGTAACGCCCCACCTCCATCTCTTTGCCGGCGAGATGATCGAAGGCGAGATCGAATTTCAGGACCGCCGAACGGGCGTATTCGCTGTCGGGATAGTTCTCGATGACGGCGCGCAGCGCCTGCAGGGCCTGCATGGTCAGTTCCTGGTCGCGGCCGACCTCCTCGATCTGGTCGTAGTATGACAGCGCGACGAGATACTGCGCATAGGCTGCGTCCTCCCCCGTCGGATAAAGGTCGAGATAGCGCTGCGCGGCCGCGCGGCTTTCGGTGTACTCGGCCTCCTGGTGCAGCGAATAGGCCTGCATGATCAGCGCCCGCCGCGCCCATTCGGAGTAGGGATAGAGCTGTTCGAGCTCGGTGAAATACCGCAGCGCGCCGTCGGGGTCGTCATTGACCTCCAGTTCGTATTCGCCGCGCTGGAAGATTTCCTGCGCCGAGAAATTCTCGAGATCGACCCCGTCGGACTCGTCGCCCGTGCCGCAGGCCGCGAGAAGCCCGGCCAGGATCAGCCCACCGACACCGCGCATCATCGAGCTGCCGCCTGCCATGACCTGCCCACCCCTTCAGAAAGCCGCCCCGGCCCGCGGCCGGTGGCGTTGCCATGTCTGTTAGCACAGAAAAATCGGTGGCGCAAAACGGCATTGCGGCCCCTCGCGGCCCGCCGGCATGGTTCGATTTCACGCACTCAGCGCAAGATCCGCCGCACCGATGCCCGTCCCCGGCATGTGCCGCATCACCTCCGGCCCGCAGGTAATCCATTCATGCGAGTCGGGCGCGTCGAATACCGCCTCGAGAAGCCGCGCGGTCAGCGCGTGACCGGCCCGATGGCCCGAATAGAGTCCCAGAACCGGCGCCCCCGCCAGCGCGAGATCGCCCAGCGCGTCGAGCATCTTGTGGCGAACGGCCTCGTCGCGGTGACGCAGCCCGCCGGGGCTGAGCACGCGCGCGCCCTCGACCACCACGGCGTTCTCCAGCGTGCCGCCCAGCGCCAACCCGCCGGCACGCATCCGTTCGACATCGGCCGCGCGGCAGAATGTCCGGCTGTCGGACAGTTCGCGCAGGAATGTGCCGTTGGCCATTTCGAGCCGTTTCTCCTGCGTGCCGATCGCGCGATCGGAGAACTCGATGCGGAAATGAATTTCCAGCGACTCGGCCGGCTCAAGCCGCGCCGTCGCGCCGTCATCCCCGCGGACGGCGACGGGACGAAGAATGCGCAGCGCCCGCAGCGCGGCGCCACATTCGCGCGTCCCGCAAGCAACGAAGCGGCGCGCAAACGGTGCCGCCGAGCCGTCGAGGATGGGCACCTCCGGTCCGTCGATCTCGACCAGCGCGTTGTGAATGCCGCAGCCCGCCAGAGCAGCCATGAGATGTTCGATCGTCGAGACACTCACGCCGGCGTCGTTGGCCACTCGGGTGCACAGACGTCCCGGCGCCAGCGCCGTCCAGTGGGCCGGCACGGCCGGATCGACGCCCGGCCCCAGATCGGTTCGTACAAACCGGACACCGTGATCGGCAGGCGCGGGGCGAACGGTGATCGTCGCGGGTTCGCCGGAATGCAGGCCCGCCCCCGAAAACCGCGCGGCCGATCTGAGCGTTCTTTGCACCATGCTCTCCTTCGCCGTCCCCGACCTGCGGTCTCGTGTATCTTGACAAAGGTTTAACGCGCGCGCGTGCCTGCTCACAATTCAATCTTTACAACGGGATGAAACATTCGCGCTTCAAAATGGGCGGCATTCCGCCGATACTGCCGGGGCGGGGCCGGCCGGCACGAAAAAGGCCGGCTCGCGCCGGCCCTCTTCATCCGCGTCATGTCCGTCAAGGCGTCAGTTCGCCTGCCGCCGCAGGAAGGCGGGGATTTCGATGCGCTCGTCGTCCTGCTCGCTCTGATCCTGCTGCTCCTCGTACTGGGCGCTGACCGGCGGCTGCTGGCGCACCGCCTGACCGCCGCGCTCGGCCGCCTCGCCGCCATGCCCGGTCATCCGGTTGATCAGCGAATTGATGCCAAAACGCGTGCGCTGCTCCCCGCCGCGCTCCCCATGCGGCTGGGCGGGCTCACGGCCGGCGGCCGGATGGCGCGCGGGGGCTTGCCCGTCGTCGCGGCTCTGCCGCGGTGTCTTGTTGACGGCGGCCTGAAGTCGCGCGAGCGCCTCGGGCGACGGGGCCCCCGGCTGGCGCGGCTGCGGCGCGACGAAATCCGACAGATCGTCCTCGCCCTCGGGCCAGTCGCGGGTGGCCGCGGCGGGCCTCTGCGCCGGCCGTTGCGCGGGGCGCTGCGCCGGCGCGGCCGGCTGTTGCGGCGGGGCGTCAAAGGCGTCGAACTCCTGCCCCCCCTCGCCCTGGTCGGCGGCATAGTCCTGACCTTCATACTGCCCCGGATCGAAAAGCATCGGCTCATCGACCGGTTCGGGCTCGGGTGCGGCGGCCGGATCCGCGCCGAAATCGGGCGTGAAGGCGGCCTCCTGGGCGTCGTCACCGGCCTCGGCGACGTGCTGCGCGGCAACATGGGCGGGCTGGAGCGGCTCGGCCATGCGCCGGCGCGGCACGGGCGTCTCGGCGGATTCGGGCGCGGCGTCGATGCCGGTGGCGACAACCGAAACGCGGATCACCCCCTCCATCGACGTGTCCAGCGTGGAGCCGACGATGATGTTGGCGTCGGGGTCGACCTTCTCGCGGATGCGGTTGGCCGCCTCGTCGAGTTCGAACAGGGTGAGATCGTAGCCGCCGGTGATGTTGATCAGCACGCCCTTGGCGCCGTTGAGGCTGATCTCGTCCAGAAGCGGGTTGGCGATCGCCTTTTCGGCGGCCTGGATCGCGCGGTCCTCGCCGCTGGCCTCGCCCGTGCCCATCATGGCCTTGCCCATCTCGTCCATTACCGCGCGCACGTCGGCGAAGTCGAGATTGATCAGGCCCGGCCGGACCATCAGGTCGGTCACGCCCTTGACGCCCTGATACAGCACGTCGTCGGCCATCGCGAAGGCCTCGGTGAAGGTCGTCTTCTCGTTGGCCAGCCGGAACAGGTTCTGGTTGGGAATGATGATCAGCGTATCGACGACCTTCTGAAGGGCTTCCACGCCCTCCTCGGCCTGGCGCATCCGCTTGGAGCCCTCGAACTGGAAGGGCTTTGTCACCACCCCGACGGTAAGCACGCCCAGCTCGCGCGCGGCTTGGGCGATGATCGGCGCGCCTCCGGTGCCAGTGCCCCCGCCCATTCCCGCGGTGATGAAGCACATGTGGCTGCCCGCGAGGTGATCGACGATCTCCTCGATCGTCTCCTCGGCCGCTGCGGCACCCACCGTCGCCCGGGCGCCGGCGCCGAGCCCCTCGGTCACCTTCACGCCCATCTGCACCTTGGCCGGGGCGTTGGATTGCTGAAGCGCCTGCGCGTCGGTGTTGGCCACCACGAACTCGACGCCCTCGAGCGACTTCTCGATCATGTTGTTGACGGCGTTGCCCCCAGCCCCGCCGACACCGAACACGGTGATGCGCGGGTTGAGATCCTGCCCGTCGGATACCAGGAGATTGAGTGTCATTGCCTGTCCGCCTCTTTACTTGCCGTGCCCGCGTATTCCCGAGTGGCCCGACCGGACCCGTCTTTGCCGCGAATTTTCCTCGACTCTACAAGCCATCTCCGCGCGGGTCACCAAAAAAATCGCGTTTTGCCACAAAATATGGGCGGATTGCTGCCCATTTCAGCGGCATTTCCGCATTGCCACGCGATGTGGGGGTTACCAGTTGTCCCTGAACCATTTCACGGCCCTTTTGAGCGAGCGTGCCGGGTAGCGATCGCTCGGCATCTCGAAATCCCACCATTCGTCCTGCGGATGCGCCGCGAACAGGCTCAGCCCGACCGCGCCGGAGAATGCCGGCCCCGTCGCCGCCTGTGGCAGCCCCTGCACCCGTAGCGGGCGGCCCAGGCGCACCTGCTGGCCGAGAATGCGCGCCGCCAGCCCGTCGAGCCCCGGAATCTGGCTCGCGCCACCGGTGAGCACGATCTGGCGGCTGGGAAGATGATCGAACCCGGCCGCGTCCAGCCGGGCGCGGACCTCTTCGAGGATCTCCTCGACGCGGGGGCGCATGATGCCGATCAACTCGGCGCGGCTGACGGTGCGGCGATCCTTTTCCCAGTCGCCCGAGTCGGCGCCGATCTCGATCGTCTCGCGGTCGTCCATGCCCGTGGCCATCACGCCGCCATAGAAGGTCTTGATCCGCTCGGCGGTGGCCGCGGGCACCTGGAGGCCCTTGGCGATGTCGCTGGTGACATGCTCACCGCCTAGGCGCACGCTGTCGCCATAGATCATGTGCTTCTTGATGAAGATCGAGATCCCGGTGGCGCCGCCACCCATATCGATACAGGCCGCGCCAAGTTCCTGCTCGTCCTCCACGAGCGCCGAGATGCCCGCCGCATACGCCGACGAGGCCAGCCCGGCAAGCTCCAGATCGCAGCGCTTGATACAATGGAGCAGATTGTGGATGGTCGCTGTCTCCACCGTCATCATGTGCATGTCGCAGGCAAGGTGATTGCCCGTCTGGCCGCGGGGGTCGGACAGGCCGGCGCGGTGATCGAGGGCGAAATTGACCGGCTGGGCATGCAGCACATCGCGCCCGCTGCCGTAATCGGGCGTATCGCAGGCCGCGAGCACGCGCGCGATGTCGGATTCGCCGACCTGCGCGCCATCGAGCGCGACCTCGCCGACCAGCCCGTAGGAGCGCGGCCCGCCGCCCGAGAAACAGGCAATGACGTGATCGACGCGCGCCTGCGCCATCTTCTGCGCGGCCTGAAGGGCGGTGCGGATCGCCCGCTCGGCCTCCGGCATCGCGGCGATCTCGCCAAAGCGCACGCCGCGCGAACGGGTCGTGGCCGCGCCGATCACGCGAAACCGTGACTGCCCGGCCATCGGGCCCAGCGCATCGGTCTCGCGCCGCGCGGCGGGGCCGTCGAGACGCAGCACCAGACAGGCGATCTTGGTCGTGCCGATGTCGAGAATCGCGATGACCCCGCGCTGCATGGCCGCGCCGCGCATCGCCCGCATCGCCCGCTGCGCCTGATATAGACCGCTCATCTGCCGCTCTCTCCCCGCTCCAGTTGCCGTATCCGTCTGAGTTCCGCCACCGCCGGCCCGGCCATGCGCACGGTCGGGCGGGCCGGGTTGCGCATGTCCACCGCCTCGACCGCCCGGTCGAGCAGGTCGCGCGCCTGGTCGAGCGCGATGACCCGCTCCAGCGCCCGCTCCGGCGCCTCGGCGGGCAGCATGATCCGCTGGCCGCCGTCGAGCACCACATCCCAGCGGCGCTCGCCCATGCGGGTGAGACCGCGCAGCCGGTCGGCAAGGGGCCGGGCCGTCTCGATCAGGGCGAGCGCCTCCCCGACATGCGCATCGGCGCCCGCGCCGGCGATCACAGGCAGGTCGGGCCGGGCCGCCCGCCGGGTGACACGGGCGATGCGGTGCCCGCCGCGGTCGAGCATCGACAGCCCCTCGGTGCTGCGCCAGAGAATGGCGGGGCGGCGTTCCGTGATCCGCACCGCCAGAACGCCGGCGCCGCGCAACTGCAACTCGGCGCTGGCGACCGCGTCGAGCGCCTCGATCTCTTCGCGCAGCGCATCGAGATTGACATCGAAGGAACTCGCCGGCAGCGGGTCCGGCCCGCGCGCGCGCACCGCCCGCTCGACCACGTCCGAGGCGCCGGTGATCTCCAGCCGGCCGATCATGAATTCGGGGCGCTGGCGGATGGACTCGACCAGCGCGTCCACCGGCGCGGCGATCGCCGCGCGCCGATCCGCGTCGGCGAAGACCGCCCATGCCAGCAGCGCCAGCGCCCCAGCGGGCAGGCCGACGCGCACGAGACGGCGGACCAGCGGCGTCAGCCAGAGCCGGTGCAGCCGGTAGGCCAGCCGGCTGGGCGCCGGATCGCGCCGGCGCGGGCCCGGCCGGTGCGCGGTGGCGCCTAGCGGTCGCATGAGGCATCTTCCACCAGCCAGGCGCACAGCTCGCGAAAGCCGATCCCGGCCACCGCGGCCTGCTCGGGGCTCAGCGAGGTGGGCGTCATGCCCGGCTGCGTGTTGATCTCCAGCAGCACCAGCCCGGCAAGCCCGCGCGCCTCGTCCCAGCGGAAATCGGCGCGGCTCATCCCCCGGCAGCCCAGCGCCCGGTGGGCGCGCACCGCCTGCTCGAGGCAGGCGTCGGTTATCTCCTCGGGAAGCTGCGCAGGCACTACGTGGCGCGAGCCGCCCGGCGTGTATTTGGCCGCGTAATCGTACCAGCCCTCGGTGACGATGTCGGTGACGCCAAGCGCGCGCTCGCCCATCACCGTGACCGTCAGCTCGCGGCCGGGCACGAAAGCCTCGACCATCACCCGCTCGGGCATGCCCGCGTCGAGCTGCGGCGGGGCGTCGCCGGCATGGACGAAATGAATGCCCACCGAGGAGCCCTCGTTGTTGGGCTTGACCACATAGGGCGGCGCCATGACGTGATCGGCCGACACCATCGCGGCGGGGGCGATCAGGCTGTCGACCACCGTCAGACCGGCGGCGCGGAACGCCTCCTTGGCGCGGGCCTTGTCCATCGCCAGCGCCGAGGCCAGCACGCCCGAATGCGTGTAGGGGATGCGCATCCATTCCAGCATGCCCTGCACGCAGCCATCCTCGCCCCAGCGGCCGTGCAGCGCGTTGAAGGCGACATCGGGTGCGGCCTCGGCAAGCCGTGCGGGAAGATCGGCGCGCGCGTCGATCTCCGCGACCTCATGGCCCGCCTCCCGCAGCGCGGCGGCGCATTCGCGCCCGGATGACAGCGACACCTCCCGTTCGACCGAGAGTCCGCCCATCAGCACCGCAACCTTGGGGGATGTCCTGCCCGACATTCCCACGCTCTGCCTCGCACCGGGCCTTGTTGACGGCCCGTCTGCCTGTGGGGCGCGCGGCGCCCCTGCCTCATGTGCTTATTCGGCGGGCTTTTCTCCGACCCGCCTTATTTCCCACTCTAGCGAAATTCCGCTGTGTTGGAAAACTCTTTTTCGCACCTCCTCTCCCAGCGCCTCGAGGTCGGCGGCCGTCGCGCCGCCGGTGTTGAGCAGGAAGTTGGGGTGCTTGTCCGACATCTGCGCACCGCCCAGCCGCGCGCCGCGCATCCCGGCGGCGTCGATCACCGCCCAGGCCTTGCGGCTGTGGTCCTCGCCCTCGGCCCCGGTCGACGAATGCCCGGCCGGGTTGCGGAAGGTCGAGCCGGCGCTGCGCTCCATGGTGGGCTGTGTCGCGTCGCGGCGGGCGAGCTGGTCGGCCATCCGCGCCTCCAGAACCTGCGGATCGCCGTCGGGCGCCTCGAAGACGGCCTGCGTGATGACCCAGCCCTCGGGCAGCTCACTGTGGCGATAGGCAAGATGCAGGTCGGCGGCGGGGATGGTGACCACCTCGCCCGCCCGCGTGACCGCGCGCACCTCCACCAGCCGGTCGGCGACATAGGTGCCGTAGCAGCCCGCGTTCATCCGCACCGCGCCCCCGATCGCGCCGGGGATGGTGCGCAGAAAGGTCAGGTCGCGCCCCGCCCCGGCCGCCTTGCGCGCGACATGCGCGTCCAGCGTCGCCGCGCCGGCGGTCACGCGCCCGCCCGTGATCTCGACGCTGTTGAAGCCCCGGCCCAGCCGGATCACCACGCCCCGGATCCCGCCGTCGCGCACGATCAGGTTGGAGCCCACGCCGATGGGAAACACCGGCACCGAAGGGTCCAGCGCGGCGAGGAAATCCGCAAGATCGCCCTCGTCGGCAGGCTGGAACAGCCACTCCGCCGGCCCGCCCACGCGCAGCCATGTCAGCGAGTCGAGCCCGCGCCCGGCCATGAGCCGGCCACGGATGGCGATCTGGGCAGGGTCTGTGTGAGGCTCGGTCATTGGGCTTGGCTTACGCCGGCCCGCGCGCAGGCTCAAGGGAATGCATAGATAGAGAGCGATCATATCAGGAGCGCCTGCATCTCCCGCTGAGGAAGCGCTCCACAAGGCAGCGTAACGCTATCCACCTACTGCAAACTGCAAGAGCCTTGTGGCGAAGTCCATGAGACGCCCGCTTGTGAAGAAGTGATCCAGCAGTAGCGTCCCCGCGCCGGTCCCGAACGCCCCGGCACCGGCCATAACCGCGCGGTCGCCTACCTTCCCGCAATATGCCGCGACCTGCCCGACGGCCGCCTTGAGGGCATTGGCGATGCGCTGCAAACGCGACAGGTCGGGTTGGGCTTTCTCGAGTTCGCGCTCGGCCTCGTCCAGACTGGTCCAGACCACCGTCAACTCCCGCGCCACCTCGACCGGCGCCTCGATCAGTTCGGGCGGCTCGTTGTGCCCGCGATGCGCCGGCGCCGCGGCGTTTTCCACGAGACGCGCCCGCTCGGCCTTCAGCGCGCGGATCTCCTCAAGCAGGGAGTGCTTTTCGGTGATCCGCATGATCTCGGCGTTCAGGGCGTCCGGGCCGGCGTCCCATGTTTCCGGGGCGATCAGGGCGATGTCCCTGAGCATCTCCCAGTTCGGCTCGCGGCCTCCGAGGGCGTCCTCGTACCAGTCGATCCAGAATTGCCACCCCGGCCCGCGCGAAGCCCAAGTGCGGCGGGTCGTCTGCCATTGCTCGTCGAGCGGGTTGGGCTCGTCATGCCAGAGGGGTTGCGAATGCGGCGTCTCTCCAAACTCGATACCTTGGGCATCTGCCCGCGAACATTTCAATGCGACAGCGTGATCAGTCGCAAAGAAGGCATGGCGGACGGCAGGGCGCGTGGCGATGCGCGCCTTGGACCTAATAGAGGCACGAGCGGCAGCAGCCGCGGCGGAAGCTGCGGCGTCGGCAATGGCGTTCTCGACCTCGGTTGCGACGACAACAGACCCAGTAATCGCGTCGGCGGTGGCCGACTTGGTTTCATAGCTTGGGCGCTTGCCCGCAACCATTGACGCCAAGAGACACCGCAATACCGGAAGCTCGGTCAAATCGCCTTTGCCAAATTCGATGAGCCAGTCAGTCAACACGGGCAGCACCCGCATCGCCGCCCGGTGGGCGATGATCACGGCATCCTCGCGCGGGCGGTCCTCCAGCCAGCGTTCAAGGCTCCGCCGGTTCTCGATATCCGCCGCCCCGCTCATCCGCGCCAGACTGGCGCGGCGCGGGTTGTCTGGCAAGTGCGGCTCAGGAGGAGCGGCCCGCCAGCGCCCGCCGCATCCATCCCGCGAGCCGGATGACGGGCCAGCGCAGCACGCTCGCCCCCGCCAGCAGGGCCAACAGGCCCACCCATGGCCCGTTCTGGTAGGTCAGCCAGCCCAAGAGCGGCACGCCCGTGGCGATCAGCACCAGCGCGGCGGGCCAGTGGTTACTGCGGCTGGGCAGCATCGCGGCGAGGTTTGCGCCCACGGCCCAAAGGAAGGCGGCGATCAGCGAGGGGGTCATCGGCATCCTCCCCGGTTGGTATCGCGGCCCCGCGCCATCGCTCACACGCCCCCGCCATAGGTCGCCGCCAGCGCGGCGAGCGCGGCGGCCAGCCCCGCCCATGGCACCCAGGCGGGCACGCGGAACGGGGCCTCGGGGACGCGGCGCTTGAGCGCGATCAGCGCGGCATTGACCAGCGCGAAGACCACCAGAAGGATCGACGAGGTGATCTGCGCCAGTTCGGCCACCGGCAGGACCAGCGCGATGACACTCACCAGCCCGCCCAGCAGCAGCGTCGCCCGCACCGGCGTGCCCCAGCGCGGATGGGCGTGGTGGAAGACTGCCAGCCGCGCGCTGCGCCGGCCCAGCCCGAACAGGATGCGCGCGGCCATGATGATCATCGCCAGCACCCCGTTGAGCGCGGCGGCCACGGCGATAAGCGACAGGAACGCCGCCCCGCCCCCCGTGGCCTGTTCCCACACCAGCGCGAGGGGCCGCTCGCTCTGCCCCAGCACCTCCGGGGGCACGGCCCGCACCGCCGCCAGGCTGACCAGCGCGTAGAGCGCCGCGGTGATCGCCAGCGCGGCGAGGATCGCGCGTGGCATGGTGCGCTCGGGCGCGACGACCTCCTCGGCCATGTTGACCATGTCCTCGAAGCCGATGAAGGCGAAAAAGGCCAGCGTCGCGCCCAGCGCCACGCCGCTCCAGTCCGGGGCGGCGGGCGCCTGCCAGTCGGGCGCGGGCACCGCCACGGCGCCCGCGCCGATCACCAGCAGCAGCCCGCCGACCTCGATCAAGGTGAAGACCGCCGCCACGGTGAGGCTTTCGAGCACGCCGATCGCCGCGACGAGGGTGAGCGCGAGACCCAGCGCGATCGCCACAGGCATGAAGGGCAGATCGACAACCGAGATCAGATACCCCGTCCCCCCGCGCAGGACGGCCGCCGCCGAGACGGTGCCGGCGACCACGATCGCCAGCCCCACGAGCACGGCGAGCCAGCGCAGCCCCAGCCCCTGCTCGATATAGGCCGCCTCGCCGGCCGCCTCGGGTATGCGCGCGCCCAGCTCGGCATAGGACAGCGCCGAGGGCGCGGCCACCAGCCCGGCGATCAGGAAGGCAAGCGGCGCCCAGACGCCCGCGGCGCCGGCCACCGCGCCGGTGAGCACATAGATCCCCGCGCCCACCATGACGCCCACGCCATAGGCCGTCAGCAACCCCGGCCCGACGCGGCGGCGGAGCGCCTCGGCCATGGCTCAGGCCGCCTCGGCCAGCCGGGCGGGCAAACGGTTGGCCCAGGCCGAGATCGTCCCCGCGCCGAGGCAGATCACGATATCGCCCGGCCGGGCCTCGGCGTGCAGCAGCGCGACGAGATCGTCCTCGCTGGCCACGGCATGGGCGCTGCGGTGGCCGTGGCGGATGAGCCCGGCGACGAGATCGTCGCGGCTGGCGCCGGCGATCGGCGCCTCGCCGGCGGGGTAGACATCGCCGATGGCGACGATGTCGGCCTCGTTGAAGCAGCCGCAGAACTCCTCGAACAGCGCCGAGAGGCGCGAATAGCGGTGCGGCTGATGCACGGCGATCACCCGGCCCGACGCGCCCGCGCCCAGGGCCTGGCGCGCCGCACGCAGCACCGCGGCGATCTCGACGGGGTGGTGGCCGTAATCGTCGATAATGGTGACGCCACCGACCTCGCCCACGCGGGTGAAGCGCCGGCTCACCCCGCCAAAGCCGGCGAGGGCAGTGCGGATCTGCTCGGCCGAAAGCCCCAGATGACGCGCAACCGCCACGGCCGCGAGCGCGTTGGAGACGTTGTGATCGCCCGGCATCGGCAGCATGCAGCCCGCGATGACGCTGTCGTCGTCGCGAAAGGTGATGTCGAAATGCGCCACCCCCTTGTCATAGCGCAGGCCGGTGGCCCGGACATCCGCCTGCGCGTTGAAGCCGAAGGTCACCACGCGCCGGTCGGTCAGCCGCCCGACAAGCGTCTGCACCTCGGGATGGTCGGTGCAGCAAACGGCAAGGCCGTAGAAGGGGATATTGGAGACGAAATCGAAAAACCCCTGCCGCAGCGCGTCGAAGGAGCCCCAGTGCTCCATGTGCTCGGGGTCGATATTGGTGACGACCGCGATCGTGGCGGGCAGCCGGTTGAAGGAGCCGTCGGATTCGTCGGCCTCGACGACCATCCACTCGCCCGCGCCGGCGCGGGCGTTTGAGCCGTAGGCGTGGATCACGCCGCCATTGATCACCGTCGGGTCGAGCCCGCCGGCATCGAGCAGGGTGGCGACAAGCGTCGTCGTCGTGGTCTTGCCGTGGGTGCCGGCAACCGCGACGTTGGATTTCAGCCGCATCAGCTCGGCGAGCATCTCGGCGCGGCGCACCACCGGCAGGCCGCGTCGGCGCGCCTCTTCCAGCTCGGGATTGTCGGGCTTGATCGCGGTGGAGACGACGACGACCTCGGCCTCGCCCAGGTTTTCCGCGTGCTGGCCAAGAAAGACCCGCGCGCCCAGGCATTCCAGCCGCCCGGTGATCGGGCCCGATTTCAGATCCGACCCCTGCACGGGGTAGCCCAGCGTGAGCAGCACCTCGGCGATGCCCGACATGCCGATCCCTCCGATCCCGACGAAGTGGATCGGCCCGATTTCCTGCGGCAGCTTGGTGGCGGCGGCATTCATGCGCGTGTCTCCTCGGCAGGTGGCGCGGGGCGGCCGGCGAGCTCCTCTACCATCGCGGCGAGCCGCTCCGCGGCATCGGGTATCGCGCAGGACAGCGCGGCGGCGGCCATCTGCGCGGCCCCGTCCGGGTCGGACAGAACCGCGCCCACCTGCTCACTCAGCGCCGTGGCGTCAAGCATGGACTCGGGGATTACGATGGCGCCGCCGGCCTCCGAGAGCGGGCGGGCATTGGCGCGCTGGTGGTCCTCGGTGGCGTGGGGGTACGGGATCAGGATCGCCGGACGCCCCACGGCGGCGATCTCCGCCACCGTCGAGGCGCCGGCGCGCGCGATGACCAGCTGCGCCTCGCTCAGCCGGCGCGGCACGTCGGAGAAGAAGGGCGCGACCTCGGCGGCGATCCCGGCGGCGTCATAGGCGGCAACGACCTCGTCGACATCCTCGGGCCGCGCCTGATGGGCGACGCCGAGCAGCCCGCGCACCGGCTCGGGCAGCGCAGCGACGGCCGGCGGGACAACCTGGCTGAGCCGGCGGGCGCCCTGGCTGCCGCCAAGCACGAGGATATTCATGGGATACTCTCCCGGCGGGATGTAGGGGGCGCCGGCGCGTTCGAGCACCGCGGCGCGCACGGGGTTGCCGGTATGCTCGGCCCGAACGCCGCGCGGCAGCGCAGTGGGCCAGGTGCCGCAGGCCACGCGGTCCACCCGGCGCGCGAATATCCGGTTCACGCGGCCCGGAACACCGTTCTGTTCGTGGATCATGCGCGGCCGGCGCAACAGCCATGCCGCCGCCAGGGCCGGGATGCTGGGGTAGCCGCCGAACCCGACGACCACGTCGGGCCGCGCGCGCAGCATCCACCACGCGGCGGCGAGGATACCCGCCACCACCCTGAAGGGCACCAGCAGCCTGGCCGCGCCGGTGCTTTGCGCGAAGCTCGCCGAGCTGACGACGCGGCGCGCCACCCCGTCGGCGAAGCCCGAGGCGTAGCGCGCCCCGCGCGTATCGGTCGACAGCGTTACCGACCAGCCCCGCTCCAGCATCACCTCGGCCAGCGCCTGGGCGGGGAACATGTGCCCGCCGGTGCCGCCGGCGGCGATCAGCAGGTGCCGTCTGGGGCCCGCGGCCATCAGCGCCCTCGCCGTAGCAGGATGTCACCCATCTGCCCCTGCGGGCGTGTGCGGGTGAGCGCCAGAAGCATGCCCAGCATCAGCCCCGCCGCCAGCAGCGACGAGCCCCCGTAGGAGACCAGCGGCAGCGTCATGCCCTTCGCCGGCAGCAGGCGGACCGCGACGCCCATGTTGATGACGGCCTGCGCCGCGAACAGGCAGACCAGCCCGGTTCCCGCGAGCCGGATGAAGGTGTCGCGCTCGCGGATGAGGCGATGCAGCGCGCGCAGGGTGATGGTCGCGTAGAGCATGATGATGAACAGCACCAGAACCAGCCCGTATTCCTCGGCCGCGACGGCGATGATGAAATCGGTGTGCGCGTCGGGCAGCGACCACTTGACCTGCCCCTCGCCCACGCCGACGCCGAAAAAGCCGCCCTCCTGAATGGCATTGGTGGCATAGCCGATCTGGGTGCGCGGGTCGACTTCCGCGGTGAGGAATCCGTCGATTCGCCGGGCGAAATGCTCGGAGGCCCGATAGGCCACCACCCCGCCGCCCACGCCGGCGCCGATCAGCCCGAACAGCAGCGGCATCGGCGCCCCGGCGAGGAAATAGATCACCCCCCAGCCGAACAGGATCAGCGCCGCCTGCCCGAAATCGGGCTGGATGATCAGCAGCGCGGTCACCGCGAGAATGACGACCAGCGCCAGCGTCTTGCCCGGCGGGCCGCCGGCCTGCCGGCTCGCGGCCATCAGCCACGCGACCAGCACCACCAGACAGGGCTTGAGAAACTCGGAGGGCTGAAGGCTGCCGATCCCCAGCGAATACCAGCGCACCGCGCCCTTGCCGAAATCCGTGCCGAAGACGGGCAGCAGGGCCAGCGCGACGAAAGCCACGGCAAAGCCCGTCACCCCGATCCGGCGCACCTGATCGGGCGAGAGCATCGAGATCGCGAACATCAGCGCCAGCGCGGCGGTGCCGAAGATCGCCTGCCGCTCGACATAGTGAAAGGGGGGCAGCCCGTTGCGCTCGGCCAGCGGCGGCGACGCGGCCAGCCCCAGAAGCAGCCCCACCCCGAACAGCAGCAGCACGCAGGACAGCGTCCAGCGATCGACCGTGCGCCACCACCGCGGAAGAACCGGCTCCGCCGCCCGCATGGGCGCGGCGCCATGCACCATTTCCGTCATCTGCCTGCCGCCCTCGCTTGCCGTACCTGCCTCGAAATCGGTCCGGTTCGCCCGGATCTCGCGGCCATGATAGCGAAAGCGCGCCCGCGGCGCCAGATGCGCCTTCAGTCGTCCAGTGCGCGGACACAGTCGATGAAATCGGCGCCGCGCGCCTCGAAGTCGGCGTACTGGTCGAAACTCGCCGCCGCCGGGGCCAGCAGCACGACCTCGCCGGGCTCGGCCTCCTCGGCGGCGCGGGCCACGGCGCGCGCCATGGTTTCGCACACCTCGTGGGGGGTATCAGCAAGCTCCAGCGCGAAATCGCGCGCCGAATGGCCGATCAGATAGGCCTTGGCCACATGCCCCAGATGCGGCCCCAGCGCGGCGATCCCGCCCTCCTTGCCCAGCCCGCCGGCGATCCAGCGGATGCGGTCGAAGGCCTGCAACGCCTGCGCGGCGCTCTCGGCGTTGGTGGCCTTGGAGTCGTTGACGAACCGCACGCCGCGGCGTGTCGCGACCAGCTGACTGCGATGGGGCAGCCCCTCGAAGCTTTCCAGCGCCGCCGTGATCTGCTTCGGCGCAAGACCGAGGCTGCGCGTCGCGGCCCAGGCCGCGCAGGCGTTCTGGTGGTTGTGCCCGCCGGGCAGCCCCGCCACCCCGCGCAGATCGGCCGAGGCCACCTGCCGGCCCTTGCGCCACTCGGCCAGATACCCCTTGCGCGCGAAGACGGCCCAGCCCGGGCCCGACAGCTTGCTGCCCGAGGAGACGCGGATCAGCCGCCCGTCCTCGGGGGCCTCGGCCATCTGATTGGCCAGATAGCGGCCCTCGGGCTGATCGACGCAGATGACCGCGCGATCCGGCCCGCCCTCGGCAAAGAGCCGACGCTTGGCCGCGAAATAGCCGCCCACCCCGCCGTGACGGTCGAGATGGTCGGGGGCGAAATTGGTGAAGACGGCGATGTCGGGCGTGAGCGCGCGCGCCAGTTCGGTCTGGTAGCTCGACAACTCCAGAACCACGACCTCGCCGTCGCGGGGCGGGTCGATGTCGAGCACGCCGCGCCCGATATTGCCCGCCATCTGCACCGGCCGCCCGCTCTCGCGCAGGATATGGGCGATCAGCGCCGTCGTCGTCGACTTTCCGTTCGAGCCCGTCACCGCGATGACGCGCGGCGGCGCGTCGAAACTCTGCCACTCCGCGCCGGCCCATGAGGCAAAGAACAGGCCCACATCGTTGTCCACCGGCACGCCGGCCTCGAAAGCCGCGGCGATATGGCGATTAGGCGCGGGATAGAGATGCGGGATGCCCGGGCTGGCGATCAGCGCGGCCACCCCTTCGAGCGCGCCCGACCGCGAAAGATCGTGCAGCACGAGCCCCTCGGCCTCGGCCGCGGCACGGGCTTCGGGGCTGTCGTCCCAGCACAGCGCCTCGGCGCCGCCTGCGGCCAGCGCCCGCGCCGTGGCCCGGCCCGAGCGCCCCAGCCCGAGCACCGCAACCTTTCGGCCCTCGTATCCGCGCACGGGAATCATTGCCTGCCTCCTGCCGCCGTCTGCGCCGTTCTCGCCCGATGCACGCCCCGGCGCAAGCCGCCGCCCCTTCCGGCCGACCGGCCGGGAATGCATGGCACCGGGGCGTCTGCCCGCCACGGACAGGTCGTGATTCGCACCGACAGGGCCGATCCGGGGCCCTTTGGGCGCGATTCCGCCCGATCATGCGAGATGACCCAATAATCCTTGGGAATTCATGGCACCGCTCTGCGCAAGACCCTGCAACACCTATATTTTGATATTTATCACGTTTGATACCCAATTTATGGCGTATAGAGAAGAGATATTCTTTCTGCTAGAATGAGGGACGCGCTCATCCGGCGCCAAGTTTTCCGCCTCGCGATGACGATTTTCCTTGATTACCATGAAATACCATGCAATCCCTATAAGCACGGTGAGACGGGCGAGGGGCACCAAGACCCCGAACAAGGCACCACAAGTCAGGTTTCATACAGGCACCCGCCTTCACCACGACCGAAGAGAACCGGCGCGCGAGCGAGCAGACATCCCCCCAGGTGGCGCGCGCAGCCGGACGAGCCCAGAGACTGGGTCAGGGCGGCGGATCGGGCAGTGGCAGCGGCCCGGTCCGCCGTTTTCGTCTCGGGGGCGCGGGACGGAGGCGAGGGCAGATATGTAAAGGGGCCGCGGGACGGTGGCGCGCAGGTTCAGAGGCGAATTCCACCAAAAGGTGGACACCAAGGGCCGGGTCTCGATTCCCGCGCTGTTTCGCCGCGTCATCGAGGCCGGCGACCCCGACTGGACCGACGGCCAGCGCCCGAACCTGGTGATCGTCTACGGCCCGCCCAGCCAGAAGCGGCTGGACTGCTACACCATCGAGGGCATCGAGGAGATCGACCGGCGCATCGACCGCATGCAGCGCGGCACGATGGAGCGGCGCATGCTCGAACGCACCTTCCACGGCTTCTCCCACCCCTCGCAGGTGGACGAGGACGGCCGGATCATCCTGCCCCAGAAACTGCGCGACAAGATCGACCTGGGCGGCGAGGCGTTCTTCATCGCCTCGGGCGACCATTTCCAGATCTGGAAGCCCGAAACCTACGAGACCGAGGAGCTGGCCAAGACCGAGGAATGGCTCGAAGCCTTCCCCGACGATTTCGATCCGCTCTCGCTGCTGCCCGAGCTTCCGGAGGAGGGCTGAATGGCCCCCGCCGGCGCCGCCGACCCGCATGTTCCAGTCCTTCTGGGCCGCATCCTGGAGGCCGTCGCCCCCGTCACCGGGGTGTGGCTCGACGGCACGCTGGGGGCCGGCGGCTACACGCGCGGGTTGCTGGAGGCCGGGGCCGAGCACGTCATCGCCGTGGACCGCGACCCGCTGGCGCTGGAGATGGCGCGGGACTGGGCCGCCGGGTGGGGCGAGCGTATCACGCTTGTGCAGGGCACCTTCGGGCGGCTGGATGACTACGCCGACGTGCCCCTCGACGGGGTCGTGCTGGACCTCGGCGTCTCGTCGATGCAGCTGGACCGGCCCGAGCGCGGCTTCTCCTTCACGCATGAAGGGCCGCTGGACATGCGCATGAGCCAGGAAGGCGAAAGTGCGCGCGACCTGGTCAACACCGCCCCCGAGGGGCTGCTGGCCGACATCCTGTTCCACTTCGGCGAGGAGCGCGCCGCCCGACGCATCGCCCGCGCGATCGTCACCGCCCGCGCCGAGGCGCCGATCGAGACCACCGCCCAGCTTGCCGAGATCGTCGCGCGCCGCCTGCCCCGGCCCAAACCGGGCCAGATTCATCCTGCCACGCGCAGCTTTCAGGCCATCCGCATCGCCGTGAACCACGAGTTCTCGGAGCTCGTCGATGGGCTGGAGGCGGCCGAGCGCGCGCTGGCCCCGGGCGGCAAGCTCGCCGTGGTGACGTTCCATTCGCTGGAGGACCGCATCGTGAAACGCTTTCTGCAGGACCGCGCGGACAGCGGCGGCGGCGGAAGCCGCCACGCCCCCGCCCGCGAGCGGCGCGAGCCGCGCTTCGCGCTGATCGCGCGCCGCGCCATCACCGCCGATGACGAGGAATGCGCCGCCAACCCCCGCGCGCGTTCGGCCAAGCTGCGCCTCGCCCGCCGCACCGAGGCCCCCGCCGGGCCGGTCGATCGCGGCGCGCTGGGGCTGCCCAAGCCGGTGCTGGAGGGGGCGGGCTGATGCGCGGCGTGATCTACGTGCTCACGGCGCTGGCGGTCTTCGGGCTGGCCTTCTGGGCCTACCGGGAAAACCACGCCACCCAGCAGGCCATCGCCGACATGCGCGAGCTGCGCCGCGAGATCGCCTCGCTGCGCGAGGCCATCGGAGTCCAGCGGGCCGAATGGGCCTATCTCAATCGCCCGGCACGGCTGCGCGAGCTTGCCACGCTCAATTTCGACCGGCTCGAACTGCTGCCGATGTCGCCCGATCACTTTGGCCGGATCGACCAGATCGCCTATCCCGATCCGGAGTTGCCCGCCTTCACCGACACCGTCGAGGTCTTCGGCCTCCGCGTCCCGCAGGAGGGGGGCAGCCGATGAGCCGCACGCCCCTGCGTCCGCTCGCGCGCATTCTCGAGGCCCGCGCCCGCGGCGAGAATCCCGACACGATCGAACGCGAGAATTTGCGCCTGCGCCGCGAGCGCGCCGATGATGCCGACCGCCAGCGCGCCGAGGGGAGGCTTCTCGTTCTGGTGATCCTGTTTCTGATGATGTTCTCGGTGGTCGGCGCGCGCATGGGGATGCTGGCCGCCGGAAACCCGCAGGAGCCGCGCACGGCCTCGATCGGCACGCCGATCTCGGGCGCGCGCGCCGACATTGTTGACCGCGAGGGCCGCGTGCTGGCGACCAACATGATCACGCATTCGCTCTATGCCCAGCCGCATCTGATGGTCGACGCCGAAGGCGCGGCCCGCGCACTGGCCGAAATCTTTCCCGATCTCGACGCCGCGCGGCTGACGCGCCAGTTCACCGATCCGGGCCGCACCTTCGTGTGGATTCGCCGCCGCCTTTCGCCCGAGCAGATTCAGGCTGTCCACGATCTCGGCGAGCCGGGCCTGCTGTTCGGCCCGCGCGAGATGCGCCTCTATCCCAATGGCCAACTTGCCGCGCATGTCCTTGGCGGGACGCGCTTCGGCCGCGAGGGCGTGCGCGCGGCCGAGGTGATCGGAACCGCCGGGATCGAGCGCGCACTCGACGACACGCTGCGCGACCCCGCCCGCGAGGGGCGGCCGCTGCAGCTGTCTCTCGACCTGACGGTGCAGGCCGCGACCCGCGAGGTTCTCCAGGGGGGGATAAACCTGCTCAATGCCCGCGGCGGCTCGGCCGTGCTCATGGACGCCCGGAGCGGCGAGATCGCCGCGATGGTCTCGCTGCCCGATTTCGACCCCAATGCGCGCCCCGCGCCCCCGACCGAGGGCGATCAGGCCGACAGCCCGCTGTTCAACCGCGCGGTGCAGGGGCTGTATGAACTCGGCTCGGTCTTCAAGGTCTTCACCATCGCTCAGGCGCTCGATGACGGCGGGGTCGATCCCGACACCATGGTCGATACATCCGGCCCCCTGCGATGGGGCCGGTTCGCGATTTCGGATTTCCGCAACTACGGCGAAGAACTTTCGGTGCGCGACGTGCTCGTGCACAGCTCCAACATCGGCAGCGCCCGGCTCGCGCGCGAGATCGGGGCCGAGGCGCAGCAGAGCTTCCTGAGCGACCTCGGACTGCTCGAGGCGACGCCCGTCGAATTGGCCGAGGCGCCGGGCGCTATCCCGCTGAGGCCTGAAAACTGGTCGGAGATATCGACGATGACGATCTCCTACGGCCACGGTGTTTCGACCAGCCCGGTCCATCTGGCGGCGGGATATGCCAGCATCGTCAATGGCGGCATCGCGGTCACCCCCACCCTGCTGCGCCGCGACAGCCCCGCGCGCGGGCCGCGCGTCATCTCCGAAGAGACCTCGCAGCATATGCGCGATCTGCTGCGCGCGATTGTCACCGACGGGACGGCAAGCTTTGCCGAGGTGGCCGGCTACGCCGTGGGCGGCAAGACCGGCACCGCCGACAA
Organism: Rhodobacteraceae bacterium WD3A24; assembly: GCA_002967695.1. Classification (GTDB taxonomy): domain Bacteria; phylum Pseudomonadota; class Alphaproteobacteria; order Rhodobacterales; family Rhodobacteraceae; genus Alkalilacustris. The sequence continues at coordinate 59,880 of PUHN01000016.1, forward strand.
GCCCCGCCCGCAGGGCGGCTATTACGAGGACCGTGTGCTAGCCACCTTCGCGGGGGTCTTTCCCGCGGATGAGCCGCGCTACGTCGTCGTCGTCACGCTCGACGAGCCGGTCGAGACCTCGGGCGACGAGCCCCGCCGTACCGCGGGCTGGACGGCCGTGCCCGTGGCCGCCGAGATCATCCGGCGCGCCGCCCCGCTTCTGGGCCTGCCGCCCGATTACGGCCCCTCCGAGATTGCAGCCGGACCGGCGGATGCGCTAACTCCGGTAGGCAACTGAAACCGGCAGGGGATGGGGCCATGGCGGCACATTCGAACGGCGACGGCCCGCAGGGCCGCAAGTTGGGCCTCACCGCCCTCGGCCTGCGCGCCGAAGGCGGACAGGAGGTGCATGTCACCGGGCTGGCGGCGGATAGCCGCGCAGTGACACCCGGCGCGCTGTTCGCCGCGCTGCCCGGCACCCGCGCTCACGGCGCGCGCTATGTCACCACCGCGCTGGAGCGGGGCGCGGCCGCCGTTCTGACCGACCGCGAGGGCGCGGCAATGGCGCGCACGGCCTGTGCGGCGGCCGGCGTCCCGCTGATCCTGGCCGAGGATCCGCGCCAGGCGCTGGCCTATGCCTGCGCGCTGTGGTCCGGCGCCCAGCCCGAGACCATGGTCGCGGTCACCGGGACCAACGGCAAGACCTCGGTGGCCAGCTTCACCCGCCAGATCTGGTCCGCCCTGGGCCATTCGGCGGCCAGCATCGGCACGACGGGGGTGGAGGGCGACTATTCCGCGCCGCTGTCGCATACCACGCCCGAGCCCGTCACGCTGCACCGCCTTCTGGCCGAGATGGCCGCGGCGGGCGTCGATCACGCCGCCATGGAAGCATCGAGCCACGGCCTCGAGCAGCGGCGGCTGGACGGCGTTCGGCTCAAGGCGGCCGCCTTCACCAACATCACGCAGGACCATCTCGACTATCACGACAGTCTCGAGGCCTATCTGCGCGCCAAGGAGGGCCTGTTCGACCGTGTCCTGCCCGAGGAAGGCGTCGCCGTCATCAACATGGACGACCCTCACGGCCACGCGGTGGCCACCCGCGCGCTGGGCCGCGGGCAGCGGCTTATCCGGGTGGGGCACGATTCGCACAACGAGCTGCGCCTGCTCGCCCAGCGCTTCGAACCCGCGGGACAGGAACTGCGATTCTCGGTGATGGGCACGGTTTTCCAGACCCGGCTGAAGATGATCGGCGGCTTCCAGGCGGAGAACGTGCTGGCCGCGCTGGGGCTCGTTCTGGGATGCGGCGCCGAGCCCGCGCAGGCGGTCCAGACCCTGCCGGGCCTCGCGCCCGTGCGCGGGCGGATGCAGCTTGCCGGCCGGCGGGCCAACGGTGCGCCCGTTTTCGTCGACTACGCCCACACGCCCGCCGCGCTCTCCACCGCGCTGGACGCGCTGCGGCCGCATGTCATGGGTCGGCTGGTGGTCGTCTTCGGCGCCGGTGGCGACCGCGACCGCGGCAAGCGCCGGCTGATGGGCCGCGCCGCCGCCAGCCACGCCGATGTGGTATTTGTGACAGACGACAACCCCCGCGGCGAGGATCCGGGCGCAATTCGTGTTGAAATAATGCAAGGATGCCCCGAGGCGACCGAAGTCGGCGACCGGGCCGAGGCGATCCTGCGCGCCATCGACGCGCTGGGGCCGGGCGATGCGCTGCTCATTGCCGGCAAGGGCCACGAGACGGGACAGATCGTGGGCGACACCGTCTATCCCTTCGACGATGTCGAGCAGGCCAGCGTTGCCGTCGCTGCGCTCGACGGGGCGGGCACTTGGTAGCCCCGCCCCTCTGGACCGCCGCCGAGGCCGCGGCCGCCACCGGCGGCACGCCAATCGGAGACTGGGCGGCGACGGGTGTGTCGATCGACTCGCGCACGCTCCGCCCCGGCGACCTTTTCGTCGCGCTGACCGCCGCGCGCGACGGCCACGACTTCGTCGCCGAGGCGCTGGCCGCCGGCGCGGCGGCAGCCATGGTCGCACGCATTCCCGAGGGCGTCGCCCCGGACGCGCCGCTGCTGATCGTCCCCGAGGTGCTCGACTCCCTGGCCGCGCTCGGGGCCGCAGGCCGCGCCCGCAGTCGCGCCACCGTGATCGGCGTGACCGGCTCGGTCGGCAAGACATCGGCCAAGGAAATGCTGCGCGTCACGCTTGCGGGCCAGGGCATGGTCCACGCCGCCGAGGCCAGCCACAACAATCACTGGGGCGTGCCACTCACCCTGGCGCGCCTGCCCGCCGACGCCGATTTCGCCGTCGTCGAAATGGGAATGAACCACCCCGGCGAGATCGCGCCGCTGGCCCGCCTCACCCGGCCGGATGTGGCCCTGATCACCGCCATCGCGCCCGCGCATCTCGAGGCGATGGGCAGTCTCGAAGCGATCGCGCGGGAAAAGGCGGCGATCCTCGACGCAGTCCCCCCCGGCGGCACGGCCGTCCTGCCCGGGGGACACGCGACGACCCCGATACTGACCGGGCGCGCCGCGGCAGCCTCCCTGCGTGCCGTCCTTTTTGCCGAAAGCGGCCCGGCTGACTACCGCCTCGAGCGCATCACCCAATGCGGCGCGCAGATGGTCGTGGAAGCCACCACCCCGGCGGGCGCCGTGCTGTTTCGCCTCGACGGTGCCGGGCGGCATTTCGCGCTGGGCGCGCTGGGCGCGCTCGCGGCGGCCGAGGCCGCAGGCGCCGATCTCGCGCGCGCCGCGCTCGCCCTGCGCGACTGGCGGC
>PUHN01000017.1 GCA_002967695.1 Rhodobacteraceae bacterium WD3A24
TCTTCATCGCGCGGGTAAAACCGGGAAGGGCGGGCTGCTTCGGCATCGACAGGGCTCCGAACAAGAACCTCGCAACCCTATCAGATCACGCCAAAAGCCGAAGGTTTTTCAGAGTTTCCCTTATATCCCTCATCGAGCTCGTTCCGCAACGATGTCTCAAGGTTGAGGTGCTCCCGTTCCACATAGGTGAGACTTGGCATTCCACCTGCCACGAAGACTTCTTTAAGAGTGGCCATTCTGCATTCACCTATCTCCAACACCTAAATGAAGGCCCTATGTGGGTCGTCTACGCCGTTGAGCTTGCGCGAAACACTCGCGCTATCGTTGTCTATCCTCTAGCCCAACCGGACGCCGCGCGGTCGTAATGGTGCAAGCAAGATTGACGCTAACAGCGTTCGGCGTGCCTGTCACCTGGCCTGGCTCAACCGCTGCCATCGCGCGCGACCCGAGGGCAGGGCTCGCCCCGCGGGTGGGCGCGGAGCGCCCGCCCATGGGGGCGGGGCGGGCGCTGCCCGGGCCGCTGGCCCGGGCGGCACTGTCTGGGCGGCGGGGCGTGGCCGTTAGGGCATTTCGTGCGTGCGGCGTGCCGCGTTGCGCGGGGCGGGCGGTGCCCCCGACCCCGGCCTATTCGTCCATCTTCAGCGCGTTGATGAAGGCGGCCTGCGGGATTTCCACCTTGCCGAACTGGCGCATCTTCTTCTTGCCCGCCTTCTGCTTGTCCAGAAGCTTCTTCTTGCGGCTGACATCGCCGCCATAACACTTGGCGGTCACGTCCTTGCGCATTGCCGAGAGCGTCTCGCGCGCGACGACGCGCCCGCCGATGGCCGCCTGGATCGGGATCTTGAACATGTGGCGGGGGATGAGCTCCTTGAGCTTCTCGCACATCTGGCGGCCGCGGCTTTCGGCGCGGTCGCGGTGGACCATCATGGCCAGCGCGTCCACGGGCTCGTCGTTGACGAGGATCTGCATCTTGACGAGGTTGTCCTCGCGGTAGCCGGTGATCTCGTAGTCGAACGAGGCATAGCCCTTGGTCACCGATTTCAGCCTGTCGTAGAAATCGAAGACGACCTCGTTGAGCGGCAGGTCGTATTCCACCATCGCCCGCGCGCCGGCCACGGTCAGCGAAAGCTGGATGCCGCGCCGATCCTGACAGAGTTTCAGCACGTCGCCCAGGAAATCGTCGGGCACAAGGATCGTCGCCTTGATGCGCGGCTCCTCGACATGGGCGACGTTGACCATGTCGGGCATGTCGGCGGGGTTGTGCAGCTCGAGGACGGTGCCGTCCTTCATGTGGATGTGGTAGACGACCGAGGGCGCGGTGGTGATCAGGTCGATACCGTATTCACGCTCGAGGCGGTCGCGGATGACCTCGAGATGCAGCAGCCCGAGAAAGCCGCAGCGGAAGCCGAAGCCCAGCGCGGCGGAGGTCTCCATCTCGTAGGAGAACGACGCGTCGTTCAGCGCGAGCTTCTCGATCGCGGTGCGCAGGGCCTCGAAGTCGTTGGTGTCCACGGGAAAGAGCCCGCAGAACACCACCGGCACCGAGGGCTTGAAGCCGGGCAGCGGCTTGTCGCAGGGCTTCTTCTCGTGGGTGATCGTGTCGCCCACGCGGGTGTCGCGCACCTGCTTGATCGAGGCGGTGAAGATGCCGATCTCGCCCGGCCCCAGCTCGGGCGTGTCGAGCATCGCGGGTTTGAGCACGGCGAGCTTGTCGATGTTGTGGATCGCGCCGGTCTGCATCATGCGGATGCGGTCGCCCTTGCGGATGACGCCGTCCATCACGCGGATCAGCACGACGACGCCCAGATAGGTGTCGTACCAGGAATCGACCAGCATCGCCTTGAGCGGCGCGTCGCGTTCGCCCTGCGGCGGGGGCAGGCGGTTGACGATGGCCTCGAGCACGTCGGGGATGCCCAACCCGGACTTGGCCGAGATCTCGATCGCGTCGGAGGCGTCGATGCCGATGACGTCCTCGATCTGGGCCTTGACGCGTTCGGTGTCGGCCGCGGGCAGGTCCACCTTGTTGAGCACCGGGATGATCTCGTGATCGGCCTCGATGGCGGTGTAGACATTGGCCAGCGTCTGCGCCTCGACCCCCTGGGAGGCATCGACCACCAGCAGCGAGCCCTCGACCGCCTGCATCGACCGCGACACCTCGTAGGAGAAGTCCACATGCCCCGGCGTGTCGATGAGGTTGAGCACATAGGTGTGCCCGTCCCTGGCCGGGTAGTCGATGCGCACCGTGTTGGCCTTGATGGTGATGCCGCGCTCGCGCTCGATATCCATCGCGTCGAGCAGCTGATCCTTCATGTCGCGCTCGGCCACCGTGCCGGTCAGCTGGATCAGCCGGTCGGCCAGCGTGGATTTGCCGTGGTCGATATGGGCCACGATCGAGAAATTGCGTATATGGGCCAGCTCGGTCATGGGCGGGATATGTCGGGCTTTGGGAGCCGGGTCAAGCAGTGTCGGCGGTGCGCCGGCCCTCGGCCGCGCCAGCGCGCACCGGCTGGGGGGCGGCACGGCCGGATGGGCGGGTGCACGCGCCAGCCCTTGCGGTCGTGCCGCGTGCAGACACAGGATGTAGCGGTGCGCGCCACCATGACGTGGGCGGCCTGAAGCCGTTGATATGGCGTGAAAAATCCGGCACACTACCCGGATGATGGCGGATCAGCCGCCGCGATGCAGGCAGAGGCAGAAATCCATGAGACACGGAATTATCGCGGCGGCGCTGGCTGTCATTTTCGCGCCGATGGGCGGGGGCGCGGCGGCCGGCCCGATCGAGTCGGCCTGCCTGCGGTCGGAGCGCGGCGCGGACCGCGCCCTGTGCGGCTGCATACAGAGCGTGGCGGATCGGACCCTGGCGCGCTCCGAGCAGCGCCAGGCGGCGCGGTTCTTCCGCGATCCGCAGCGCGCCCAGGACGTGCGCATGTCGGACCGCGATTTCTGGGCACGCTACACAGCCTTCGGGTCGGCGGCCGAGCGCAGCTGCGCCTCCTGAGCGCGACATGGCCGGCATCGTCATCCTGAGCGGCGCCGGAATTTCGGCGGAGAGCGGGCTGGGGACATTCCGCGACGCGGGTGGCTTGTGGCAGCAATACGATCTGGAGCAGGTCGCCACTCCGGAGGGCTTCGCCCGTGATCCGGCGCTGGTGCATGATTTCTACAATGCCCGGCGCGCCAACGCCAGCGGAGCCAGCCCGAACCCGGCGCATGAAGCACTCGCAAGGTTGGAAAAGTTCTATCCGGGCGAAGTGCTCATCGTCACCCAGAACATCGACGACCTGCACGAGCGCGCCGGGGCGCGCAATGTCGTGCACATGCACGGAGACCTCTTCCGCGCGCTCTGCGCGGCGTGCGGCCATCGCTGGGACGCACCCGCGGTGATGGACCCGGCCGATGCCTGCCCCGCCTGCGGCGCGTTGGCCACCCGCCCCGACGTGGTCTGGTTCGGCGAGGTTCCCTATCATCTGGAGGCGATATTCGCGGCCCTTCACGAGGCGCGTCTCTTCGCCGCCATCGGCACCAGCGGGAGCGTTTATCCCGCGGCGGCCTTCGTCGAGGACGCCGCCCGCGCCGGAGCGCACTGCGTCGAACTCAATCTGGAGCCGTCCGAGGTCGTCGAGGCCTTCGACGAGGCGCGCCAGGGCCGGGCGAGCGCGATCGTCCCCGACTGGGTGGAGGACGTGCTGTCGGCGCAGGGATGAGCGCGCCGCCCCCGCGTGACGGCTCAGTTGCCGTGGCGCTGCTGCATGCCCTCGCCCTGGCCGGGCATGCGTTCAAGGTCCACGGGAACCTCCAAGGTAACTTCGCCGGCCTCGTCGAAGGTCAGGGTCAGCGTGATCGCGTCGCCGTGCTCGAGCCGGCGCGTGAGCCCCATCATCATCACATGGTCGCCGCCACGTGCCAGGATATGCGTCTCACCCGCGGGGATGGAAAAGCCTTCCTCCACCTCGACCATCTGCATCACGCCGTCGTCGCTTTCGATATGGGTGTGCAGCTCGACCACCTCGGCCGCGTCGGTGTCGGCGGCGATCAGGCGGTCGTCGGCCTCGCCGGTGTTCTCGATCACCATGAAGGCCGCGCCCGAGCGCGACATCGGCGTGGCCACGCGGGCATAGGCGTCGCGGACATGCACTGTCGGCCCGTTTTCCTGCGCCGCGAGAGGTGCGGTGGCGAGGGGCAGGGCGAGTGCGGCCGCCGCGGCGGCCCGCATGAGGATGTCGGTTGTCATTGGCGTGCTCCTGTGTGGCCGGGTCCGGACGGGGCGGCGCCGGCCTGCCGCCGATGCCGGGGCCAAACTAACCCGCACCCGGCGCCTGCGCCATGGGGCCGATACGAAAAAGCCCCGCCGAGGGGCGGGGCCGATCGCCGCACCGCTGCGGCAGCGTTCAGGCGGTTTCCGGCGCCTGCGCCCGGACGATATCGCGCTTGATCTTGAGCGCTTTTGGCGACAGCGTGTCGTCCTTGGCGCGCGCGAGAAAGGCGTCGAGCCCGCCGCGGTGGTCCACGGTGCGCAGGGCCGAGGCCGAAACGCGCAGCGAGAAGGAGCGGCCCAGCGCGTCCGACATCAGCGTGACGTCGTTGAGGTTGGGCATGAAGCGGCGCTTGGTCTTGTTGTTGGCGTGGCTGACATTGTTGCCCACCATGGGGCCCTTGCCGGTCAGTTCGCAGACGCGTGACATGGCGGTGTTCCTTGTCTCGATACCTGTGCGCGGCCCCGCACGGGCGGCGCCTCCAATTCCATCCGGCGCGGGATAGGGCCAAACGCGCGGGGCGTCAAGCGATTCAGCTCAGCCGTCCTCCGCCCCCGGTGGCGCCGGCTCGAGCAACGCGAGCGCGCGCGCGGCCGCGGCGGCCGGGCTGGCGCGGCCGGCCTCGACCTGCGCGCCCAGCGTCTCGAGCCGGGCGCGGGTATCCGGATCGGCGGTCAGCCGGGCGAGAAGGCCCTCGCGCACCGCCTCCTCGAACCAGTGGCGCGCCTGCGCGGCGCGGCGGGCCTGCCAGTGCCCGTGTTCGCGGCGCCACTCGGCCAGCGCCGTGATCTCGGCCCACGCCTCAGTGAGGCCCGATTCCTCGGCGGCCGAGACGCACAGCGCCTTGGGAAAGTCGTCCGGATCCTGCGGGCGCCGGCGCAGCAGGCGCAGCGCGCCGGCATAGTCCGACCGGGTGCGCATGGCCGCCTCGCGCATGGCACCGTCGGCCTTGTTGATCAGTATCACGTCGGCGGCCTCCATGATTCCGCGTTTGACGCCCTGCAGTTCGTCGCCTCCGCCGGGAGCGAGAAGCAGCACGAAAACATCCGAAAGCTCGGCGACCACGGTTTCCGACTGGCCCACCCCGACCGTCTCGATGAGCACCAGGTCGAAACCGGCCGCCTCGCACAGGGCGACGGCCTCGCGCGTGCGCTGCGCGACGCCGCCCAGATGGGTCTGGCTGGGCGAGGGGCGGATGAAGGCGCCGGGCGCGCGGGCAAGGCGCTCCATCCGTGTCTTGTCGCCCAGGATCGAGCCGCCCGAGCGCGACGAGCTGGGATCGACCGCGAGCACCGCGACCCGCAGGCCTCGTTCGGTCAGCATCATGCCGAAGGCCTCGATGAAGGTGGACTTGCCCACGCCCGGTGCGCCGGACAGCCCCAGCCGGAGCGCCTCGCGCCCCGTCCCGGCGAGCCGGTCGAGCAGGGCAGCGGCATCGGCCCGGTGATCGGGGCGACGGCTTTCGACCAGGGTGATGGCGCGCGCCAGCGCGCGCCTGTCGCCCGCGGTGATCCGCCCGGCCAGCGCTTCGGTGTCCATGCCCTCCTCCAGTCTCCGCTCCGCCTGCGCGGATCGGCAAAGTGTTGCCCCAATCGGGGTGTATCGGCTTTGCGTGGTTTCATGCCCGCCATCGGTGGTGTATGTCTAGCGGGCGGGACGAAGATGACGCGCAGGTATCCATAGTTACAAGAGTCGAGGCGCAATGAGGCATGGTCTGGTCGGCGGGCTCGCGGGGATTTTCCTGGCGGCGGGGCTGGCCACTGCGGCGGCAGATGAGGGCCGCGAGGCCGCGACCTTCGATGTGCGGCTTCTGGGGATGAGCGCGGGATGGCTGGCGATCAGCAGCGTCAGTATCGACGGGCAATACGCGGTTGCCGCGCGGCTGGAGAGCGGCGGCTTTCTGGGGCTCTTGCGTCATGTCGCCTTTGAAGGCCGGGCGCGCGGGGCGGCCGGCGACGACGATTTGCGTCCGAGCCGTTATGAGGCGCGCTCGGAAATGGGGCGAAGCTGGTCGCACTCGATCATCGCCTATGACGACGGCGTGCCGCAGCTGCGCTATCATGAATCGTCGCGCGACGGGCAGCTTGCCGATATCGACCCGGGCACGCAGGGGGGCACGGTCGACCGCGCCACGGCGCTTTACCTCGCGCTGCGCGACGTGCCGCGCGAGTCGCTGTGCGATCTCGACGTCGCGATGTATGACGGCCGCCGCCGGGCGCGCATCACCCTGTCTCCGGGCGAGGGCGCGGGCAATCCCGAGGCCGCGCGCGCGACCTGCCGGGGCGAGTATCGCCGGCTGGACGGCGTCGCGCTGGAAGAGGTCGAGGATCAGCAGGAGGCCGTCCGGTTCGAGTTGTCCTACCGCGCGATGGGCGACGGCATGATGCGGGTGACGCGGATGCAGGTGGCCACGGGCTTCGGCACCGCCGTACTCGACCGCCGCGCAGAGGTCGCGCAGCGCTGAGTCGCGGCCCGGACGGGGTGGAAACCCGCCGCCGGCTGGCCGATAACGCGGGCCATGGCCGAGGCACTGCCGATCGATTCCGTTCTGCCCGAGCTGCTCGCGGCCCTGCGGCGCGCGGGGCGGGCGGTGCTGCAGGCCCCGCCGGGCGCGGGCAAGACCACGCGCGTTCCGCTGGCGCTGCTGACCGATGGCCTTGTGAGCGGGCGCATCGTGATGCTGGAGCCGCGCCGGCTGGCCGCCCGCGCGGCGGCCGAGCGGATGGCCGAGACGCTGGGCGAGGCCGTGGGCCGCACAGTGGGCTACCGCGTCCGGGGCGAGACGAAGGTCTCGGCCGCCACGCGCGTCGAGGTGGTCACCGAGGGCATCCTGACCCGCATGATCCAGTCGGACCCCGAGCTTTCGGGGGTGGGCGCGGTGATCTTCGACGAGTTCCACGAGCGCTCGCTCAACGCCGATCTCGGGCTGGCCTTGACATGGGAGCTGCGCGGGGCGCTGCGCGACGACCTGGCGGTGCTGGTGATGTCGGCCACGCTGGACGCGGCGCCGGTGGCGCGGCTGATGGACGACGCGCCGGTCATCACCGCCGAGGGCCGCGCTCACCCTGTCGAGACGCGCTGGCTCGACCGCCCCCTGGGCCGCGCGGCGCGGTTCGAGGCGGCGGCGGCCGATCTGGTCGCCCGCGCTGTCGAGGAGACGGCGGGCGGCGTGCTGGTTTTCCTTCCCGGCGCGGCCGAGATCCGGCGGGTGCGCTCGGCGCTGGAGGGGCGGCTTCCAGCGGGCTGCGCGCTGCGCCCCCTATATGGCGCGCTGCCCCACAGCGCCCAGCGCGCCGCCATCGCGCCCGACGCCGGGGCGCGCAAGATCGTGCTGGCCACGGCCATCGCCGAGACCTCGCTGACGATCGAGGATATCCGCCTCGTGGTCGATTGCGGCCGGGCCCGGCGGGCGCGGTTCGACCCCGGCAGCGGGATGTCGCGGCTGGTGACCGAGCGCGTCACCCGCGCCGAGGCCGACCAGCGGCGCGGGCGCGCTGGGCGCGTGGCGCCGGGGGTGTGCTACCGCATGTGGGCACGGGCCGAGGAGGGAGCGTTGCCCGCCCACCCACCCGCCGAAATCGAGGCTGCCGATCTTGCCCCCCTGGCGCTGGAGCTGGCCGCCTGGGGCGCCGAGCCCGGCGATCTGGCGTTCCTCACCCCGCCCCCGCCGGGCGCGCTGGCCGAGGCGCGGTCGCTGCTGGCGGGGCTTGGCGCCCTCGACGCGGCGGGGCGGATCACGGCGCATGGGCGGGCGCTGGTCGCGCTGCCCGCTCATCCCCGGATCGGGCACATGCTGCTGGAGGCGGGCGCGCAGGCCGCGCCCCTGGCCGCGCTGATGGAAGAGCGCGACCCGCTGCGCGGCGGCGCGCCGTGCGACCTTGCGCTGCGGCTGGCGGCGGTGCGCGATCCGCGCCGCTTCGCCGAAGATCACCCCTGGCAGCCTGACCGCGCCGTGGTGGAGCGCGTGCGCGCCGAGTCGCGGCGGCTGGCCGCGCTGGCGCCCGGGGGCGGCGCGGAGCTGTCACCCGGTGCGATGGCGGCGCTTGCCTATCCCGACCGGGTGGGTTTGCGCCGCAAGGGCGAGGCGCCGCGCTGGGTGCTGTCGGGCGGACGGGGCGCCGAGATGGCCCCGGGCGACCCGCTGGCAGGCAGCCGCCTGATCGTGGCGAGCGACCTCGACGGGGCGGGGCGCGAGGCGCGTATCCGGCAGGCGGCGGCCCTGAGCGAGGCGGAGCTGCGCGCCCTGTTCGCCGACGGTATCGGCTGGGTGGACGTCTGCGAATGGTCGAGGCGCGACCGGCGCGTGCGCGCGCGCCAGCAGGAACGTTTCGGCGCGCTGGTGCTGGACGATCGCATCTGGCGCGACGTCCCGCCCGAGGCGGTGGCCCGTGCGGCGCTGGACGGCGTGCGCGAACTGGGGCTGGAGCAGTGCGGCATGACGCCGGCGGCGCGGCGGCTTCAGGCGCGCGTGGCGCTGCTGCGCGGGCAGGGGGCCGATCTGCCCGACCTGTCCGGCGCCGCGCTGACCGCCACGGCCGAGGACTGGCTGCTGCCGTATCTGACGGGGTGCCGCATGGCCGAGGATCTGCGCGCGCTCGATCTGCACGATGCGCTGCGCGGCCTTCTGGGCTGGGAGCAGATCCAGATGCTCGACCGGCTGGCGCCGGCGCATTTCGTCACGCCGCTGGGGCGCAAGGTGCCCATCGACTACTCGGGCGAGGCCCCGGCCATCGCGGTGCGGCTGCAGGAGATGTTCGGCGTGACGCGCCACCCGACGGTGGGCCCGCAGGCGCTGCCGCTGCAGATCACCCTGCTGTCGCCGGCAGGCCGCCCGGTGCAGGTGACGCAGGATCTGCCCGGCTTCTGGGCGGAGTCCTACGCGGACGTGCGCAAGGACATGCGCGGACGCTACCCCAAGCACCCCTGGCCCGACGATCCGGCGGCGGCGGAGCCCACCGCCCGCGCCCGGCCGCGCAAGGGCTGACGGGCTCAGAGCGCCATGACCAGACAGGTGGTCGAGCCGGTCGCGTAAAGGCGGCCGTCCTCGACGCCGCGAAGCTCGGCGGCGGCGACGACCGTCGAGCGGCCCGAATGCTGGACCTCGGCGCGGGCCTCGATCTCGGTGCCCAGCGCCAGCGCGCGGGTGATGTTTATCTTGTATTCGAGCGTCGTGTACCAGAAGCCCCTTGGCACGCGGGTCATCACCGCGCAGCCCATCGCGCTGTCGAGAAGCGTGCCGTACCAGCCCCCATGCACCGCGCCCACCGGATTGGTGTGTTCGAATCCGGGCGTGCCGCGAAAGGCGACCACGCCATCCTCAACGCTGTGGAGCCGGTAGTTCAGCAGCCCCGAGATGGTGGGCCGGGCGACGCGGCCCGCGAGCATCGCGTCCATGAACTCGCGCCCCGACATCGAGGCCAGCGTCGCGCGGTCGGGCAGGTCCCCGGGGCCCCGGGCGATGTACTGGTCGGTCATGGCGGTGTCAGCGGCCCGCGCGCGCCGACTGAATCCACGACCAGACGCGGTCGGGCGTCAGCGGCATGTCCACGCGCGCGACCCCCTCGGCAGCCAGCGCATCGCGCGCGGCATTGGCGATGGCGGCCAGCGCGCCGACCGTGCCGGCCTCGCCGCAGCCCTTCATGCCCAGCGGGTTGGCCGTGGAGGGCACGGGATGCGAGACGAAGCGGATCGGCGGCAGGTCATCCGCCCTGGGCATGGCGTAGTCCATGAAGGTCGCGGTCAGAAGCTGGCCGGACTCGTCATGGGCGACATGCTCGGTCACGGCCTGTCCGAAGCCCTGCGCCACGCCGCCATGGATCTGCCCCTCGGCAAGCTGCGGATGGAGCAGGTTGCCCAGATCGTCGACCACCGTGTAGCGGTCGAGGCGCAGCTTGCCGGTCTCGGGGTCGATCTCGACCTCGGCGACATGCGCGCCGTTGGGGTAGGACCGGCCGTCGAGCGTCGTCTCGGCGTGGTGGCGAAGCAGGTCGTCGCGGCCGCGCTGGCGGGCCAGTTCGGCGGCCTCCAGCATGGTCAGGGTGCGGTTGGAGCCCTCGGCGCGGAAGGCGCCCTCGTCGAAGCTCACCGCGTCGGGGGCGACGTCGAGTTCCCCGGCCAGGAAGGGCGCGAAGGCCGAGATCATCCGCTCGACCGTGGCGATGGTGGCCGCCGACTGCACCGTGACCGAGCGCGAGCCGCCCGTGCCCCCGCCCTTGGCGATCAGGTCGCTGTCGCCCTGCACAACATGGATGGACTCCAGCGGGATGCCGGTCCGGTCGGAGAGGAACTGGGCATAGACCGTCTCGTGGCCCTGCCCGTTGGACTGGGTGCCCACGAAGAGCGACGCGGTGCCGTCATCGTTGAAGGCGACGGTAGCGCCCTCGGTCGGGTCGCCGAGGATCGCCTCGATATAGTAGGACAGGCCCAGCCCGCGCAGCTTGCCGCGGGCCTCCGAGTCGGCGCGGCGGGCGGCGAATCCGTCCGCGTCGGCCTCCTCATGGGCGTGGTCGAGCACCTCGGCGAAGGCGCCCACATCGTACAGCTCGCCCACCTGCGTGCGGTAGGGGAACGCGTCGGGCGCGATGAAGTTCTTCCGGCGCAGGGTCCAGGGATCGACGCCGAGCTCGCGCGCGGCGTGGTCCATCGTGCGCTCCAGCGTGTAGATCGCCTCGGGCCGGCCGGCGCCGCGATAGGCGTCCATCTGCACGGTGTTGGTATAGACGCCCCGCGCGCGCAGGTGGGTCTGCGGGATGTGATAGGTGCCCGTCATCACCTTGGAGAACAGCTGCGACTGGATCGCCTGCCCGAAATTGGAGTTGTAGGCGCCCAGGTTCGAGACCACATCGACCCTGTAGCCGAGAAGGCGATGATCGGCGTCGAAGGCCATCTCGGCCTTCGTCACGAGGTCGCGCCCGCCATTGTCGCTGAGCATCGCCTCGGTGCGCCCCGACATCCAGTGCACCGGCCGCTCCAGCCGGCGCGCGGCCTCGGCCACGGCGAAATACTCGGGGTACATGAAGCCTTTCATCCCGAAGCCGCCGCCCACGTCGGGCGTGGTGACATGCACCTTGTCCTCGGGCAGGCCGAAGGCCTTCATCAACTGGGTCTTGGGCCCCCACACGCCCTGGCTGCCAAGGCACAGATGCAGCCGCCCGCCCTGCCACTCCGCCCAGGAGCCGCGCGGCTCCATCGAGTTGACGATGATGCGGTTGTCCTCGAGCGTGATCTCCACGCGATGGGCCGCGTCGGCGAAGGCGGACTCCACTTCATCGGGGTCGCCGACCTGGAAGTCGTAGGCCACGTTCTCGGGCGCCTCGGGGTGAATCTGCGGCCCGCCCGGCTGCGGGTCCACATGGGCGGGCAACGCCTTGTAGTCGGGTGCGATCAGCTCGGCCGCGTCGCGCGCCTGCTCGAGCGTGTCGGCGACGATCAGCACGACCGGCTCGCCCACATAGCGCACGCGCCCCTTGGCGAGCATCGGGCGCATAGGCGCGGCGGCGCGGCTGCCATCGGCATTGGTGACGGTCGTCCCCTTCATGGCGATGTCCATGCCGGCGGCTTCCATGTCTTCGGCGGTCAGCACCAGATGCACGCCCGCAGCGGCGCGGGCGGTGGCGAGGTCGAGGCTCGCGATCTCGGCATGGGCCACCTCGGCGCGCAGGAAATGGGCGCGCAGCGCCTGCTTGGGTGCGGTGTCGTCGAGGTAGCGGCCATGGCCGGTGAGCAGCCGCGTGTCCTCGACGCGGCTGACGGTCTGACTCTTGCCGAAAGATGCGTTCATCGCCTGCTCCCAATGCCGGTGTCGCGGCGGCGCAGGGTAATGGATCGGCGCGGGCTGTCCACCCCGCTCAGGCCAGCCGGCGCACCGTGGCGAAGTCGAGCGCGCCGAAGCCGTTGAACCGCGTGGCGGTCACCGTCGAATAGGCGCCCGCGCCGTGGAACAGCACGAAATCCTCTTCGGCGGTGTCGGCGGGCAGGGCGACCTCGCCGGGCAGGCGGTCCACGCTGTCGCAGGTGGGGCCGAAGACGATGCGCGGGCGCGCCGGGCCGCGGCGGGGCGCGCCCGAAGGGGCGAGCACGGAAATCCGCTCGGGCATCCCCACAAGCGCAGATTCGGCGAGTGCGCCGTAGAGGCCGTCATTGAGGAACACCGCCGCATCGTCACGGATCGCGCGCACGCGCGTGGCCAGGGTGACACTGTCAGCCACCATCGCCCGGCCCGGCTCGCAGACCAGCGCCGGCATCCGCGCGCCGAAGGCCGCGCGCGCGCTTTGCGCGATTGCCTCGAACAGCGGCTCGAGCGCCGGCGGCGCCCCCGTGCGCCGGTGGGAGGGAAACCCGCCGCCCACATTGAGCCGCGCCAGCCGCACGCCGGCGCGCCGGGCGATGTCGGCGGCGGCGTCGACATAGGCTGCCCAGGCGGTGGGCTCGGTGCACTGGGTGCCGGGATGGAAGGTCAGCGACGGCGTGAAGCCCAGCCGCGCCACCTCGGCGAGAAGCGTCACGGCCGCCTCGGGCGCGGCACCGAACTTGGCGCCGAAGTCATAGGCCGCGCCCGCCACGGGCAGCTTGAAGCGCACCGCGATCTCCGCCCCGCCGGGCACCTGCGCGGCGAGTTTGGCCAGCTCCGAATGCGAATCGACCGACCATGAGCACACCCCCGCCGCGACCCCCGCGGCGATCTCGGCGCGGCTGCGCACGGGGTTGTTGTAGTGCATCGCCGCGCCGGGGACGAGCCGGCGGACCAGCGCGATCTCGGCCGGCGAGGCCACGTCGAAGCCCCGCACCCCGGCGGCGGCGAGATTCTCGATGACCATGTCATCGGGATTGGCCTTGACCGCATAGGTCACCAGCCCCGGAAAGCCGCGCAGGATGCGTTGCGCCGCGTCCTGCAGCGCGGTGGGCGCGAAATACAGCACCGGGTTCTGCGGCGTGTGCGCGCGCAAATGCTCCTGCGGGGTCGTCCAGAGTGATTTCGCCAGTCCCATGTCGCCTGTCCTGCCCGGCCCCGCCTTGCGGGGCGATCCGCCTTGTCCGAAGATGTGCCGAATAACCGCCATTTTCACCGATCAAAATGGTTTTTTTGTGGATTTCGGCCGATAGAATGACGAAAATTTCGGCGATCCGACATGGATGAACTCGATCGGGCGCTTATCGCCCAGCTTTCCGGCAATGCGCGGATGTCGCTGGCCACGCTGGCGCGGCGGCTCGGCGTGGCCCGTTCGACCGCGCAGGCGCGGCTGGAGCGGCTGGAGCGTTCGGGCCGCATCGCCGGCTACACCCTGCGTCTGGGCGAAGAGGTTCGCGAAGGTCGCATCGGCGCGACGGTGTTGCTGCAGATCGAGCCGCGCGCCCAGGCCGGGGTGCTGGCACGTCTGCGTGCGCTGCCCGAGGTCGAGCGCATCCACACCACCTCGGGGCGGTTCGATCTTCTCGTCCAGCTCGTCGCGGCCACCCCGGCGGCGCTCGACGGGGTGCTCGACCGAATCGGCGCCGCGACGGGCGTGCGCTCGTCGGAAAGCCTGATCCATCTGGCCACCAAGATCGACCGTTCGCTCTAGCGGGCGGGAGGCGGCCCTTTTCCTCGCCTCGCGGCCACGCTAAACACCGCGCGACGTCACGCGCCCGAGAGGATCGCCCGCCATGGCAATGGACAAGACCTTCGACGCCGCCGAGGCCGAGGCCCGCATCGCCGCCCGCTGGGACGAGGCGAACGCCTTCGCCGCCGGGGCCAACGCCTCGCGCGACGAGACCTTCTGCATCATGATCCCGCCGCCCAACGTGACCGGCAGCCTGCACATGGGCCATGCCTTCAACAACACGCTGCAGGACATCCTGACCCGCTGGCACCGGATGCGCGGCTTCGACACCCTGTGGCAGCCGGGGCAGGACCATGCCGGCATCGCCACGCAGATGGTCGTCGAGCGCGAGCTGGGCAAGCAGGGCCAGAGTCGGCGCGATTTCTCGCGCGAGGACTTCGTCGCCAAGGTGTGGGAGTGGAAGCGGCAGTCGGGCGGGGCGATCATCAACCAGCTCAAGCGGCTGGGCGCCTCCTGCGACTGGTCGCGCAACGCGTTTACCATGTCGGGCGCCCCCGGCGCGCCCGAGGGCGAGGAGGGCAACTTCCACGACGCCGTGATCCGCGTCTTCGTCGACCTCTACGAGAAGGGCCACATCTATCGCGGCAAGCGGCTGGTCAACTGGGATCCGCATTTCGAGACCGCCATCAGCGACCTTGAGGTCGAGCAGGTCGAGATGGACGGCCAGATGTGGCACCTGCGCTATCCGCTGGAGGGTGGCGAGACCTACGAGCACCCCGTCGAATGGGACGAGGACGGCAACGTCACCGCCACCGAGACGCGCGACTACCTGACCGTCGCCACCACCCGGCCCGAGACGATGCTGGGCGACACCGGCATCGCCGTCCACCCCGACGACGCGCGCTACAGCCACCTGATCGGCAAGCACGCGATCCTGC
Source organism: Rhodobacteraceae bacterium WD3A24 (assembly GCA_002967695.1). Lineage (GTDB taxonomy): Bacteria > Pseudomonadota > Alphaproteobacteria > Rhodobacterales > Rhodobacteraceae > Alkalilacustris. Next base: position 14,731 of record PUHN01000017.1, read on the forward strand.
CTCTGGCGGGGCGGCGGCTGACCATCGTCGCGGATGATTACGCCGACCCGGAAAAGGGCACCGGCGCGGTCAAGATGACGCCGGCGCATGATTTCAACGACTGGGCGGTGGGCGAGCGTCACGGCCTGCGCCCGATCAACGTGATGACGCCGCGCGCGGCGATGTGGCTGAAGGACAACCCCGACTTCGCCGAGGGCTGCGACGCCGATGCCATAGCCCGGCTGGTCGAGGCCGTGGACGGGATGGACCGCTACGAGGCGCGCGACTGGATCGTCCAGACCGCGCGGGAAGAGGGCTGGCTGGACTCCATCGAGTCCGACCGGCACATGGTCCCGCACGGCGATCGTTCGAAAACTGCAATCGAGCCCTACCTGACCGACCAGTGGTTCGTGGACTCGCGCAGAATCGTGCAACCCGCCATCGACGCGGTGCGGCAGGGGCGCACGAAGATCCTGCCCGAGCAGCACGAGAAGGTCTATTTCCACTGGCTGGAGAACATCGAGCCCTGGTGCATCTCGCGCCAGCTCTGGTGGGGGCACCGGATCCCGGTGTGGTATGGGCCTGAGTTAACCGAACAAGGGAACCTGCAACTGTATATGAAGGGTTCCCATCCTAACCAGAAATGGTGCTCTCCTTCGGCACATGAGGCGCTGGAAAAGGCGAGCGAATATTATGGGCGTCCGGTCGTCGAAGTCAGAGACGAAGTCGCCGCCCAGGCTGCGTTGAGTCGCGTTGCGCCAGACAATTCTGAGCCGGTCCCGGTTTGGCGCGACCCCGACGTCCTCGACACATGGTTCTCGTCGGGGCTCTGGCCCATCGGCACGCTGGGCTGGCCCGAGGATACCGACGAGTTGCGCAAGTACTTCCCCACCGATGTCCTGATCACCGGGTTCGACATCATCTTCTTCTGGGTCGCGCGGATGATGATGATGCAGCTTGCCGTGGTGAACCAGGAGCCCTTCCACACCGTCTATGTCCATGCCCTCGTCCGTGACGAGAAGGGCAAGAAGATGTCCAAGAGCCTGGGCAACGTGCTGGACCCGCTGGAGCTGATCGAGGAATACGGCGCCGACGCGGTGCGCTTTACCCTCACCGCGATGGCCGCGATGGGGCGCGACCTGAAGCTGTCGAAGGACCGCATCGCGGGCTACCGCAATTTCGGCACCAAGCTGTGGAACGCCTGCCGTTTTGCCGAGATGAACGGGGTGTGGGAAGGCCACGCCACGCAGGCCGAGCCCCCGCGGGCCGAGGCCACCGTCAACCGCTGGATCATCGGCGAGGCCGCGCGCATCCGCGAGGAGGTCGACGCCGCGCTGGCCGCCTATCGCTTCAACGACGCGGCCAACGGGCTTTACGCCTTTGTCTGGGGCAAGGTCTGCGACTGGTATGTGGAGTTCGCCAAGCCGCTGCTGGACGATGACGCCACCGCCGCCGAGACCCGCGCGACGATGGCCTGGGTGCTGGATCAGTGCATGATCCTGCTGCATCCCATCATGCCGTTCGTCACCGAGGAGCTCTGGGGCCTGACGGGACGGCGCGACAAGCTGCTGGTCCATGCCGACTGGCCGGCCTACACCACCGCCGATCTGGTCGATCCGGCCGCCGACCGCGAGATGAACTGGGTGATCGCGCTGATCGAGGAGGTCCGCTCGGCCCGCGCGCAGATGCATGTGCCGGCGGGCAAGTATCTGGACATGCTCGCGCTGGAGCTCGACGCCCAGGGCCGCGCCGCGTGGGAGCGCAACGCCGCGCTGGTCAAGCGGCTGGCGCGCGTCAACGGGCTGGAGGATGCCGCCGAGGCCCCGCGCGGCGCGGCGACCGTCGCGCTTGAGGGCGCGACGCTGGCGCTGCCGCTCGAGGGCGTCATCGACGCCGCCGCCGAGCGCGCGCGGCTGGAAAAGACGCTGGGCAAGCTCGACAAGGAGGTGTCGGGGCTGCGCGGGCGCCTCGAGAACCCGAAGTTCATCGACAGCGCGCCCGCCGACGTCGTGGAGGAAACGCGCGAGCAACTCGCCCTGAAGGAGGACGAGGCCGCCAAGCTGCGCGCGGCGCTGGAGCGGCTGGCCGAGCTGGCCTGAGACGCGCCCGCGCCGGGCGCAGATAGGAGGAGCCCATGAGCGGACCACGCTACACCGACGTCGTCGCGGGGCTGCCCGCCAATGTGCCCTTCGTTGGCCCCGAGGCGCATCAGCGCGAGACCGGCCGTGTCTTTCGCGCGCGGTTGGGCGCGAACGAGAGCGTCTTCGGCCCCTCGCCGAAGGCCGTGGAGGCGATGCGTGAGGCCGCCGCCGGTGCCTGGATGTATGGCGACTCCGAGAGTCACGATCTGCGTCACGCGCTGGCCGGTGCGCACGGCGTCGCCCCCGAGAACATCATGGTGGGTGAGGGGATCGACGGGCTTCTGGGCAACCTCGTGCGGCTCGTGGTCGCGCCGGGCGACGCGGTCGTGACCACGGACGGGGCCTATCCGACCTTCAACTACCATGTCGCGGGCTTCGGGGGCGTGCTGCACAAGGTGCCCTTCTCCGGCGACCACGAGGACCCCGACGCGCTGATCGACAAGGCCGCCGAGACCGGCGCGAAGCTCGTCTACCTGTCGAACCCCAACAACCCGATGGGCAGCCGCCACCCCGCCGCGACGGTCGCGCGCATGGTCGAGCGGGTGCCCGAGGGCACGCTGATGGTCCTCGACGAGGCCTATGTCGAGTTCGCCCCCGACGGCACCGCGCCGGCGATCGAGGCGGAAGATCCGCGCGTGATCCGCATGCGCACCTTTTCCAAGGCCTACGGGCTGGCCGGGGCGCGGGTGGGCTATGCCATCGGCGCGGCGGACCTGATCGCGCGCTTCGACAGGATCCGCAATCATTTCGGCATGACCCGGATCAGCCAAGCCGGCGCGCTGGCCGCGCTGGGCGACCGGGACTGGCTGGCCCATGTTCAGGGCGAAGTCGATCGCGCCCGCAGGCGCATGGCCGGGATCGCCACGGCGAACGGGCTGGAGGCGCTGCCCTCGGCCACGAACTTCGTCGCGATCGACTGCGGCCGGGATGGCGACTTCGCCCGCGCGGTACTGGCCGAGATGATGTCGCGCGACCTGTTCGTGCGCATGCCCGGCGTTGCGCCGCAGGACCGCTGCATCCGCGTGAGCTGCGGCACGCCCGCCGACCTCGACGTTCTGGAGGAGGTGTTGCCGCAGGCGCTGGCGGCCGCGCGGGGTGGTTGAGCCGGCCCCGCGCCGCTTGCGCGGGCAGGGCTGTGCGGCTACACCGCCCGGCGAGGGCGCGCGTTCACGCCGCCGCCGGGAAAGGGGCGAATGCATGCACCGCAGCGGGAGGGACGAGAACCCGAAGGACGTGCTGCAAGGCCGCGCGGACATCGAGCGCGCACCGCCCGCCGCCCCCGGATTTTCCTGCCCCGTGGCGCGGCGGCAGGCGTGGTGGGATTTCCAGCTTCGCGATCATGGCGTGTTGCGCGCGCTCTATGCGAATTTCCACGAGATCGCGCCGGGGGTCTACCGTTCCAGCCAGCCGGCGCCGCGCCAGCTTGCGCGCTACTGCCGGCGGCGGGGGTTGCGGGCGGTGCTTAATCTGCGCGGCGACAAGATCTCGAGCAACTATCAGTTCGAACGCGAGGCCTGCGCCCGGCTGGGGCTGGCATTGCATGATCACAGGCTTCAGGCGCGCCGGGCGGCCTCGCGGGCCGAGCTTCTCAGGCTCGCAGAACTCATGCGCCGGATCGAGCGGCCGTTCCTGATGCATTGCAAGTCGGGCGCCGATCGCACGGGCTTTGCCGCGGCGCTCTACCTCGTCATGATCGAGGGTCAGCCGGTCGAGGCCGCGCGCCGGCAACTCCACTGGCGTTACATGCATTTCAGGGCCGGGCCGGCGGGTATTCTCGATCACTTTTTCGACGCCTACGCAGCTGCGCGCGCGCGCAGCGGGATCGCTCTGCATGACTGGATCGAGTGCGAATACGACCCCGGCACACTTGCCGCCGGTTTCTCCCGGAGGCGCGGCCGCAAGGATGACTGACGCTGCCACGGGAAACAGCCGCGCCGGGGATCGCCGCCTCGCGCGCTGGCTTTGGCGGCACTATGTGCGCCGCCGGCTCCCGTGGGTCGCCGCAGGGATGGTTCTGATGGCGCTCGAGGGCAGCTCGATGGGCGCGCTCAGTTACATGATCCAGCCGATGTTCGATGACGTCTTCTCCCAGGGGCGCAGCGGCGCGCTGGTGTGGGTGGCGCTGGCCATCGCGGGGCTGTTCATCCTGCGCGCGCTGGCGGGGATGGGCCACCGCGTCATCATGTCGGCGGTCGGCGAGCGGGTCGCCGCCGAGTTGCAGACCGATCTGCTGCGCCATCTCATGACGCTCGACCACGGGTTCTATCACGGCCACTCGCCGGGCAATCTGATCGAACGCGTCCGCGGCGACAGCCGTGCGGTGATCGGCATCTTCCGCAGCGTTCTGGCCGCGCTGGGCCGCGACGCGGTCGCGCTGGTGTCGCTGTTTTCGGTGGCGCTGTGGATCGACTGGGCCTGGACGCTGATCGCGCTTGTCGGCGCGCCGTTGCTGATCCTGCCGATCGCGCTGCTGCAGCGGCTGGTGCGCCGGCTGAGCCGCGCGGCGCGCGAGGCCGCCGCGCACAGTTCCAACCGGCTCGACGAGATATTCCACGGGATCAACACCGTTCAGCTTTCGGGCACCGAAGAGCGCGAGGCCGGGCGCTTCGGCGACGTGATCGACACCTATGTGGGCCGGCAGGTGCGCGCGCAGGCCAGTTCGGCGGGAATCCCGGCCATGCTCGACATCGTCGCGGCCATCGGGTTCGGCGCGGTGCTCACCTATGGCGGCATGCAGATCATCGAGGGCGACAAGACCGTCGGCGAGTTCATGAGTTTTTTCACCGCCATGGCGCTGGTGTTCGAGCCGCTGCGCCGGCTCGGCGCGATCAGCGGCACCTGGCAGACCGCGCTCGCCAGCCTGGAGCGGATTTACGCCATCTTCTCCACGCGGCCGCGGGTGACCAGCCCGGCCCGGCCCACCGCGCGCCCGCCGGCGCGTGAGGATGCCGGCGTCGAACTGGCCGGTGTGACCTTTGCCTATGACGCGGCGCCGGTGCTGCAGGACGTCTCCTTTAGGGCCGAGCCGGGCCGGCGCACCGCACTTGTCGGGCCGTCGGGGGCGGGCAAGAGCACGGTTTTCGCCCTGCTCACGCGGCTGGCCGATCCGCAGGACGGGCGGGTCTGCGTGGGCGGGCGCGATGTGCGCGACATGGACCTCGCCGCGCTGCGCGCGATGTATTCGGTCGTCGCCCAGGACGCGGCGCTGTTCGACGAGACGCTGCGCGACAATGTGCTCATGGGCCGGAGCGGGGTGAGCGAGGCGCAGTTGCGCGAGGCGCTCGACGCCGCGCATGTCACCGAGTTCCTGCCGATGCTTCCCAACGGGCTCGACACGCCGGTGGGGCCGCGCGGCTCGGCCTTGTCGGGTGGGCAGCGACAGCGGGTGGCCATCGCGCGGGCATTGCTGCGCGACGCGCCGATCCTGCTTCTCGACGAGGCGACATCGGCGCTCGACGCGAAGTCCGAGGCGGTGGTGCAGCAAGCGCTCGACCGGCTGTCGCAGGGGCGCACGACGCTGGTGATCGCGCACAGGCTGGCCACGGTGCGCGAGGCCGACAAGATCATCGTGATGTCCGGCGGGCGGGTCGTCGACGAGGGGCGCCACGAGACGCTTCTGGCGCGCGGCGGCGTTTATGCCGATCTGTGCCGCCTGCAGTTTCAGGATCATGCCTGACCCCCCCCCTGTGCGGGTGCGGCGCGCGCGCCTATATCGGCAGGGACATGCAACCACAGGAGGGCTGCCCGCGATGGAGGCCGAACGCGCCGACGACCGAGAGATCCTCGATATCGCCGGAGAGGACCGTGCCGAGTTTCTGCAGGGGCTGGTGACCAACGACATCCACCCCCTTGAAGAAGACGGCGGCGGCATCGTCTACACCGCCATTCTCACGCCCCAGGGCAAGTATCTGGCCGATTTCTTCGTCGTCGCGCTTGCTGACGGGCGCTGGCTGATCGACGTGCACGAGTCGCTCGCCGAGGGGCTGGTCAAGCGCCTCAACCTCTACAAGCTGCGCGCCGATGTCACCGTCGCGCCGTCCGAGTTGAAGGTGGGGCGGGGTCTCGGACCCGCGCCGGAGGGGGCGTTGAGCGATCCGCGCCATCCGTCCCTGGGCTGGCGGCTCTACGCGCCCACGCCGGGGCGCGCGCCGGAGACCGACTGGGAGGCGCTGCGCATCGCCGCCTGTGTGCCGGAATCGGGGGTGGAACTGATCCCCGGCGAGACCTTCATCCTCGAAGCCGGGTTCGAGCGCCTCAACGGCGTCGATCACCGCAAGGGCTGCTATGTCGGCCAGGAGGTCACCGCGCGCATGAAGCACAAGACCGAGCTGCGCAAGGGCCTTGCCACCGTCCGGGTGGCGGGCGCGGCGGAGCCAGGAACCGAGATCGTGAACGCGCAAGGAAAGGCCGCCGGGCGGCTGTTCAGCCAGGCCGGCGGGCAGGGGATAGCGCATCTGCGCTATGACCGGGCGACGGGTGCGATGCAGGCCGGCGACGCGGTGGTCGAGCGCGCTGGCTAGGGTGTCTCTCGGGGATTGGGGTGATGCGGCCCGCCGCAGGCCGGGCGGCGCGCGAGAGCGATCGGGCGATGTTGCAGAATGTCTCCTCCGCGCCCTGTGGCGCGCGCGCCGTCAGGCCCGTTCGGCGTAATCGAAGGTCTCGGTGTTGACCACGATTGCCTCGTCATTGCCCACGAAGGGCGGCACCATCACCCGCACGCCGTTGTCGAGCAGCGCGGGCTTGAAGCTGTTGGCGGCGGTCTGGCCCTTGACGACCGGCTCGGTCTCGACGACGCGGCAGGTGACCTTTTGCGGCAGGGTGACGTTGAGCGCCTCGTCGCCGTGGTATTCGATGGTCACGGTCATGCCGTCCTGAAGAAAGGCGCGGCGTTCGCCGAGAATGTCGGCGGGCAGTTCGATCTGCTCGAAGCTTTCCATGTCCATGAAGACGACCATCCCGTCGGATTCGTAGAGAAACTGCTGCTCGCGCTGGTCGAGGCGGGCGCGCTCGATCTTGTCGTCGGAGCGGAACCGTTCGTTGAGCTTGGAGCCGTTGCGCAGGTTGCGCATCTCGACCTGGGCGAAGGCCCCGCCCTTGCCGGGCTTGACATGGTTGACCTTGGCGACGAGCCACAGCCCCCCGTCATGTTCGAGAACATTGCCGGGCTTGATTTCGTTGCCGTTGATCCTGGGCATTTCCGACCGTTGAGAAAAGGTTGAAGACGATGTCGCGGCACCTATATCTTGTCTACCCGATCGTGACAAGACGACTATATGCGGTGGGGGTCATGCAGTTGTCATGCGTTTGACACATGGCAGCCATGCATTATCACGCTATCGAATCGCCAGCCTTTGGGCTTACACAGGCTTTCACCAGAAAACGCAAGAGCAAGAATAATCCTAAGGACCGCCAGATGTTCGATTTTGTTGACGGCACCGCCCAGAGCAACGAGCAGGGCCAGCGCGCGCGCAAGCTTTTCGCCGCGGTTGTGCTGGCTGCGCTCGACGACGCGATCGCCGACGACCGCAAATACGGCAACGGCCCCGAGCAGATCGCCCGCTGGGCGCGTTCGCGCGACGGGCGCGACGTGCTTTCCTGCGCGGGTATCGACCCCAACGAGCGGGTGGTGAAGGGCCTGATGGAGTTCGTGGCCAAGGGCGTGCGCACCTCCGTGGCGCTGTCGCGCGAGGAAAGCGAGCGTCGCCATCAGCGCGCTGCCGAGGAAGCCGCCGCGGCCTGATCGCACCGGCCGTCGCCGGGCGGTGTCCGGCGTGAGCCGATTTCAAGGAAAGACGCGCCCCGCCGGGGCGCGTCTTTCGTTGTGCAGGCCGGGCTCAGTCCAGCTCGCGGCTGGCCAGCGCGCGCGCGATCTCGGCGCGCACCATCTTGCGCACGTTGCGGGTGATGCGCTCGCCCAGCCGGCCCTGCAATTCCTCGCGCACGATGCGGGCGACGAGATCGCGCAGCGCATCCTCATCCAGGCCGGCCGTATCGGTGCCGGTGCCGGCGGCCGGGGCGGAATCGGCAGGCTCCGCCTGCACGGCCTCGGCCGCGCCCGTGGACGATGTCGGTGCCTGCGGGGCATTGCCGGCAAGCAGCGCGCGGATGCTCTCGGCCGTGGCCGCGTCATCCTCGGCCTCAGGGCGCTTTGCCTCCGCCTGCGCCGACGACGGTGGGGAGAGCCGGTGCACCTTGTCCGGCGCGGCCTCCGCAGCCTCGTCGCCCTCCGTCTTTGCCGCCGTATCGCGGGGCTCGCTGCCATCGGGATCCCAATCCTCGGCGCGGCCCGCGACGGCCGCTTCTAGATCGGCGATCGTCCGTTCGAGCGAGGCAAGCTCGTCCTCCCCCTGCGTGGGGTCGCCGTTGCCGTCCACCGAAGGCTCCACGGCGTCGCCGGACGGCCCGCCAGCCTCGTCGGGGACGCGTAGCGCCGGGGTCAGAACAAGGCGGTCCTGCGGCGCGCTCTCCGGGCGGGGCGGGGTGTCCCGAGAGACGAGGCGGCGGATGGAGGAGAGCACATCCTCGATCTCGCGGCTGCTCATCGGATCAGACATGGCATCATTCCCTCGGCAATGCACTCTCATGCTAGTCCCAAGCCCGCTGCGACACAACTGCTTGTGGCACGTCGGCGCTTGAGCGGCACTTTTGCGCAACAGATCGGGCCGGGCAGGGCGCGCGGCTACTGGCGGCCGATGCTTTCGAGCACGCGGTCGAGCCGCTCGCCCTGAATGCTGGTGGCGGGCGCGTCGCGCACGGCCTCGTAATAGGCCTCGGGGTCGTAGGTCGGGATGCCGAGGTCGAGATGATCCACCGTCAGCAGGCCCATCGCCTGCAGCAGCCGGTAGGTCGCCGTCTGAAGCGCCGCCTCGGCGGAAATGCGCGTGGTGCGCGCGTCGAGCAGCTCCTGTTCGGCGTCGAGCACGTCGAGCGTCGTGCGCGCGCCCAGCGTCGCCTCTTCGCTGACGCCTTCATAGGCGGTCTGCGCGGCACTGATCTGCTGGTCGCTGGCCGCGAGCCGGGCCTGCGCCACCCGGACGCCCGACCACGCCGCGCCCACCTGCTGAAGAACCTCGGCCACGGTCTGATGCAGCGCCGCGCGGGCGGAATCGCGTCGCGCCACCGCTTGCCGATAGGTGGAGGAGAGCTGCCCGCCCCTGTAGATCGGCCGCGAATAGCTCAGCGATGCGCTCAACTCCGCATCGTCGCCGGGCAGGGCGGTCGACAGGTTCGCCCCGGCATTGACGCTGCCCTGGCGGGCGAGGCGGGCGATCTCGACATTGAGTTCGGAGGCGGCGACCTGGTGGCGCGCCTCGATGATCGCGGGATGATTGCGCCGCGCGACGTTCTGCGCGGCCTCCAGGCTCGAAGCCGTCTCCGGCCGGCGGGCGGGGTTTCGCAGGTCGCCCGGATAGCGGCCGACGGCGGCGTTGAAGCTCTCGCGCGCGACGTCGAGATCGCCCTCGGCGGCGGCCAGATTGCTGCGCGCCGCGGCGAGGCGGGCCTCGGCGATGGCAACGTCGGTGCGCGTGATCTCGCCGACCTCGAACCGGTCGCGTGCGGCCTGAAGCTCCTGCCGGATCAGTTCGAGGTTGTTGCGGCGCAGCCCGACGGTCTGCGCGGCGCTGCGCACGTCCATGAAGGCCTGCACCGCCTGCAAGAGCACCTGCTGTTCGACGTTACGAAGCGTCGCGCGGGTGGCCAGCACGTTTTCGCGGGCCGCGTCGATGCCGAGCTGCCCGCGGCCGAAATCGAGCAGCGTGACCTCCGCCGCCAGTTCGAAGGTCGCGTTGACGCTTTGCGGCGGCGCGAGGTCGGGGTTCTCGGGAGTCTCGGCGCCGTCGATCCCCACGCCGGAGCGCCAGCTGCCGCGGGCGATGAAGTTGAGCACCGGTCGCAGCCCGGCCAGCGCCTGGGCGGCATCCTCGTCCGCGGCGCGCAGAACGGCGCGGTTCTGCTCCAGCAGGTTGGAGTTGCGATAGGCCGCGATGAGGGTATCGGTCAGCGTCTCGGCGCGCGCCAGCTGCGGCGCGGTCGCGGCGATCCCGGCTGCCAGCACCAGCCCCGCAAGGCCCTTAACTCCGCTCAGTCGCATCCGCCGGCCCTCCCGATCTGATTCATTGCCCTCGACTCGCGCCTAGAGCGCGAAGCTGGGCGCGCGCGCAAATCCGTCGAGCACGGGCGCGCCGGCATTGAAGGCGTCGCGCCAGTCGATGTGCCCGTCGAGCTTGTAGCCGATCCGCACCACGCCAAGGACACCCTCCATGAACACACATCCGATCCGCCCGCCCTCGCGGAGCTGGTCGGTGATGGCGTCGGGCACTGCCTCGACGCCGCCTTCGACGACGATCACGTCATAGGGGCCGTGCCGGGGCGCTCCGCCCGCCAGCGGTCCGTTCACGACGGCGACGTTGTCGACCTCCTGCGCGGCGAGCCGGGCCTGTGCCTCGGCCGCCAGATCCGAATCCTCCTCAAGAGCGACAACGGCCTCGGCGAGGCGGGAGATGACGGCGGCGGAGTAGCCCATCGCCGCGCCGATATCGAGCACCAGCTCATTGGACCGGATGTCGAGGGTGTCGAGCATCTTGGCCAGGGTGCGCGGGTCGAGCATCACCCGATCCGCCCCCAGATGCAGGTTCTCGCCGGCATAGGCGACCTCGCGCAGCTCGTCAGGCACATAGGCCTCGCGCGGGATGCGCAGCATCGCGTCGATAATCGGAAATTTCGTGACATCCGCCGGGCGGACCTGGGTGTCGACCATCATGGTGCGGCGGGCGGCGAAATCCGTCATCGGCTGGACTCTTCGGTCTGTTTGCGCTCGTCACCCTCTTGCCACAGAAGCCCGGGCCCGGCAACACGCCCGTGGCCCCGGCGCGGCGGCAGCCGGGTCAGCGACGCCGGTCGCGGCGGGACGACATCGGCTGGAAGGCCACACCGACATGGGCCTCGCAATAAGGCTTGCCCGCCTGAACCGGCAGCCCGCAGAACCAGAAATCCTCGGTCGCGGGGTCCCCGACGGGCCATTTGCAGGTCCGCTCGGTCAACTCCATCAGGGTGAGCCTGCGCGCCTTCTTCTCGACCTCACGCACCGAGGCCAGCGCCTCGGGGCTGATCTCGTTCGCCGAGGGCTGGGGCGGGAGCGGCTGTCCGGCGCTCCCGGCCGCGCGGCGGGCCGGTGCCGCGGGGGCGTCGGGCTCCGCGGCGAGCGTCTCCGACGCCATCTCGTCGGCATCGGGCTCGGACTCCTCGGCAGTTTCGGCGTCGCCGGCGGGCTGCCGGGTGGGGCCGGGCTCTGCGAAGGCGGCTGTTGCGCCGGCTGCGGTCTCGGGGCGGGGGGACGTGGTGTCGGCCGCCTCCGCCGCCGTCGCAGCCTCCGGGGCAGGTTCGCCCGCGGGCGCGCCGGTGCGGTTCGACAGGCCGAGCCGATGGACCTTGCCGATCACCGCGTTTCGGGTTACGCCCCCGAGTTCCTTGGCGATCTGCGATGCCGACTGGCCTTCGGCCCACATTCTCTTGAGCGTTTCGACTCGCTCATTGGTCCAGGACATGGATGGCCTCCGGGTTGCAGAGCGGCGGGCGGGGCTCGCGCCACTCTGGCGAATTCATGACTGCCCGTTAGAATAATGGCAGGCGGCGCAGATACAAGCGCGGCACGCGAAACACAAGCATACGGAGACAGCCCGATGGCGGATATCGTGAGCGGGACGGGCGACAGTGCCAGCAGGTCCATGGCCGCCGGAGAGCGCGCGATGGGCGTGCGCCGGTTCGGCCGGGTCAACTGGCTGGGGATGTGGACACTGGCCATGCGCGAGATCCGCCGGTTCATGGCGGTGTGGACCCAGACCCTGATGGCGCCGCTGATCACGGCGGTGCTGTTCCTGACGGTGTTCAATCTTGCCATCGGGCCCACCCGGGGCGAGGTGATGGGCGTGCCCTTCGTGGCCTTCCTCTCGCCGGGCATCCTGATGATGAACGTCATCCAGAACGCCTTTGCCAACACCTCGTCATCGATCGTGATCGCCAAGGTTCAGGGCAATATCGTCGATACCCTCATGCCGCCGCTGGCCCCGCTGGAGCTGGTGATCGGCTTTGTCGCCGGGGGCGTGGTGCGCGGCGTGATCGTGGCGACGGTGATCGCCGGGCTGGTCATCGTGGGGCTGGACGTGCCGATGACGCACCCGGTCTGGGCGGCGGTCTTCGTGCTGCTGGGCTCGGCATTTCTGAGCATCATCGGCATCGTCGCGGCGATCTTCGCCAACAAGTTCGATCAGATCGCGGCGATCACCAATTTCGTCATCATGCCGCTGTCGTTTCTGTCGGGGACGTTCTATTCGATCGACATGATGCCGCCGATGATGCAGACGATCAGCCACTGGAACCCGATCTTCTATCTCATCGACGGTGTACGCTACGGCATGATCGGGGCCTCCGACGGCTCGCCCTGGTTCGGGCTGGCGGTGATTTCGGGCGCGATCCTCGCGCTGGGCTGGTTGTGTTGGTACTGGTTCCGCATCGGCTACCGGCTCAAGACCTGATCGCGCGGCGGCGTTGACTTGCCCTCGGCGCTTTGGCACTGGATGGGCTTCGCGTCTTCCCGAGGGCTGGTACCATGATCCCTGCCGTTCTGCCGACCTACAATCGCACGCCGCTGAGTTTCGTCTCGGGCGAGGGCTGCTGGCTGCGCGAGGAGAGCGGGCGGCACTATCTCGATTTCGGCGCGGGCATCGGCGTGAACGCGCTGGGCCATGCCAACCCGGCGCTGGTCGAGGCGCTGACCGCGCAGGCCGAAAAGCTGTGGCATGTCTCGAACCTCTACCGCATCCCGCAGCAGGAACGTCTCGCCGAGCTGCTTGTCGACCAAACCTTCGCCGACACCGTCTTCTTCACCAATTCGGGCACCGAGGCCGCCGAGCTGGCCATCAAGATGGTGCGCAAGTACTGGCATGACCGGGGCGAGAGCGCGCGCAGCCGCATCCTGACCTTCGAGGGCGCCTTCCACGGCCGCTCCACCGCCGCCATCGCGGCCGCCGGGGCGGAAAAGCTCACCGCCGGCTTCGGCCCGCTCATGCCGGGCTTCGAGACGCTGGGCTGGGGCGACCACGACGCCCTGCATGCGGCGCTGGACGAGACCGTCGCCGCCGTGATGATCGAGCCCATCCAGGGCGAGGGCGGCATCCGCCCGCTGCCCGACGCCTGCCTCAAGGGCCTGCGCGAGCTCTGCGACCGCACGGGCGCGCTCCTCGTGCTTGACGAGGTGCAGTGCGGCATGGGCCGCTCGGGCCGGCTCTTCGCCCATGAATGGGCCGGCATCGCGCCCGACATCATGCTCGTCGCCAAGGGCATCGGCGGGGGCTTCCCGCTGGGCGCCGTGCTCGCCACCGAGGCGGCCGGCGCGCCGATGGGCGCGGGCACGCACGGCTCGACCTATGGCGGCAACCCGCTCGGCTGCGCGGTCGGCGCGAAGATCATGGAGATCGTCGCCGACGAGGCGTTCCTTGCCGAGGTGCGCCGCAAGGCCGGCGCCCTGCGCCAGAAGCTCGAAGGGCTTGCCGCCAGCCACCCCGACGTCATCGAGGGGGTGCGCGGGACCGGGCTGATGCTGGGCCTGAAATGCCGGGTGACGAATACCGACTTCGTCAAGGCGGGCCATGATGCCGGCATCCTGACGGTCCCGGCGGCCGAGAACGTCGTGCGCGTGCTGCCCCCGCTCAACGTGACGGACGCCGAGATGGACGAGGCCCTCGCACGCCTCGACCGCGCGGCGCTGGCCGCCGCCCCCGACGGCGCGCGCGGCTGACCCTGCCTGCCGCACGGCACAACGATACGGAAAAATGCGTCTCATGAACCACTTCCTCGATATCGACAGGACCGATCCGGCAGCGCTGCGCGCGATGCTGGATCAGGCCGCCGCCATGAAGGCAGCCCGCGCGGGCCGGCCCCGCGGGGCGCGCGATGACGAACAGCCTCTGCAGGGGCGGATGGTCGCGCTGATCTTCGAGAAACCCTCGACCCGCACCCGGGTGAGCTTCGATGTGGGCGTGCGCCAGATGGGCGGGGAGAGCCTCGTCCTATCGGGCGGCGAGATGCAGCTGGGCCACGGCGAATCCATCGCCGACACGGCGCGTGTGCTTTCGCGCTATGTCGATCTCGTCATGATCCGCACCTTTCAGGAGGCCGCGCTGCACGATCTGGCCGCGCATGCCTCGGTGCCGGTGATCAACGGGCTGACCGATCGCAGCCACCCCTGTCAGATCATGGCCGATCTGCTGACCTATGAGGAGCATCGCGGGCCCGTCACGGGGCGCAAGGTGGTCTGGGCGGGCGACGGCAACAATGTCTGCGCCTCGTTCATCCAGGCCGCGGCGGCGTTCGGCTTTGCCTTCACCTTCACCGGCCCCGAGGCGCATGAGCCCGATCCGGAGATCGTCGCCGCCGCGCGCGGCCGCGGCGCGCGCATCGAGATCGAGCGCGATCCGCAGACGGCGGTGGCGGGGGCCGATCTGGTGGTCACCGACACTTGGGTGTCGATGCATGACGGCGCCGAGTCCCGCGCGGCCCGCCACGCGGCTCTGAGCCCCTATCGGGTCAACGAGGCGCTGATGGCGCGCGCCAGGCCCGACGCGCTGTTCATGCACTGCCTGCCCGCCCATCGCGGCGAAGAGGCGACCGACGCGGTGCTCGACGGGCCGCAATCAGTGATCTTCGACGAGGCGGAGAACCGGCTGCACGCGCAAAAGGCGATCATGCGCTGGTGCCTCGACGTCTGAGCTGACCGAGCGCGCGCGGCAGAACGCGCGGCGGCTTGCCGCGCCGGCGCCGGGCGGCTACACCGGCGGCCGGCAACGGCGAAGGGGGGACATGGCACGCAGGCAGGAAACGCCGCGCCCGGCGGCGCCGGGGGCGGCCGGGACAACCGCGACGGGCCAGAGCGAGGCCGAGCGCGCGCGCTCGCGCCGGGTCGGTGCGCTGATCCAGCTGTGGCCCTTCATGGCGCCCTATCGCGGGCTGGTCGCCGCGGCGATCGCCGCGCTGGTACTTACGGCGGTGGTCTCGCTGTCGCTGCCGCTGGCGGTGCGGCGGGTGGTCGACGGATTCGAGACGGCCGAAACGGCGCTGCTCAACGCCTATTTCGCCGCGGCGCTGGGACTGGCGGGGCTGCTCGCGCTGGGCACGGGGCTGCGCTACTACCTTGTCACGCGGCTGGGCGAGCGCGTCGTCGCCGATATTCGCAAGGCCCTGTTCGACCGGATGATCGGCATGAGCCCGGCCTTTTTCGAGCGGATCATGACCGGCGAGGTTCTCTCGCGCATTACCACCGACACGACGCTGATCCAGTCGGTCATCGGCTCATCCGTGTCGATCGCGCTGCGCAATCTGCTGCTGCTCGTCGGCGGGCTGGTGATGCTGGCGCTGACCAGCGCCAAGCTCACGGGTTTCGTCCTGCTCCTTGTGCCGGCGGTGATCGTGCCGATCATCGTGCTGGGGCGCCGACTGCGCCGGCTGAGCCGCGACAACCAGGACTGGATCGCGGCGAGTTCGGGCAGCGCTTCGGAGGCGCTTCTCGCGGCGCAGACGGTGCAGGCCTATACCCACGAGCCCCACAGCCGGGCGGGGTTCGGCCGGGTGACCGAGGCGTCCTTCGACGTGGCCCGCCGGCGCATCACGACGCGCGCGGCGATGACGGTCATCGTCATCTTCCTCGTCTTCAGCGGGGTGGTCGGGGTGCTCTGGGTGGGCGCCAACGACGTGCGCGCGGGCGCGATGACCACCGGGGAGCTGGTGCAGTTCGTCATCTACGCGGTGATCGTGGCCGGCGCGGTGGGCGCGCTCTCCGAGATCTGGGGCGAGTTGCAGCGCGCAGCGGGCGCCACCGAGCGGCTGGTCGAGCTGCTTCATGCCGACGACGCCGTCTCCGACCCGCCGGAGCCGACGCCGTTGCCGCGCCCGGTGCGCGGCGAGATCGGTTTCGACGCGGTGCGCTTTCACTACCCCGCGCGCCCCGATGACCGGGCTCTCGACGGCGTGAGCTTTACCATCCGCCCCGGCGAGACCGTCGCGCTGGTCGGGCCGTCGGGGGCGGGCAAGAGCACGGTGATCCAGCTTCTGCTGCGTTTTTACGATCCGGCCGAGGGGCGCATCACGCTCGACGGTGTCGATCTGCGCGACATGGCCCGCGCCGATTTCCGCGCCTCGCTGGCGCTTGTGCCCCAGGATCCGGTGATTTTCGCGGCCACCGCGCGCGAGAACATCCGCTTCGGCCGCCCCGAGGCCACCGATGCCGAGGTCACGGCCGCCGCCCGCGCCGCCGCCGCCGAAGATTTCATCCGGGCGCTGCCCGAAGGCTATGACAGCCAGCTCGGCGAGCGCGGCGTGCTGCTGTCGGGCGGGCAGAAGCAGCGCATTGCCATCGCCCGCGCGATCCTGCGCGACGCGCCGGTGATGCTGCTCGACGAGGCCACCAGCGCGCTCGACGCCGAGAGCGAGCGCGCCGTTCAGCAGGCGGTCGAGGCGCTGTCGATGGACCGCACCATGCTGATCGTCGCGCACCGGCTGGCGACCGTGAAGAAGGCCGATCGCATCCTTGTCTTCGACGCGGGGCGGGTCGTGGCCGAGGGCACGCATGCCGAGCTGGTCGCCCAGGGCGGGCTCTATGCCCGGCTCGCGCGGCTGCAGTTCACCGACGGCGCCGAGGTGGCCTGAGCTGCCCCGCGCCTCGACCGTGTTGCGTGCCCGGTGTCGGCGCTGCATTCTGGCCGCAGTCATGTCGCCGCGAAGGGGAGGAGCGAGCGGATGAGCAATTTCAGGTCCTTCGCCGACCGCGACGCCATCGAGGCCGAAAGAAGCTGGCCCGATGTCGCCGCGGAGCTTCCCGCGACGGTCTATGGCCTGCTCGAACGGACCCGCGCGCGTCACGGCGGGCGCAACGCGATCTCGTTCCAGCTCACTGCCGGGCCGCGTGACCGCGCCGAGACGCTGGACTGGAACGCCTTTCACCGCCGCGTCACCCAGGCCGCCAACCTGTTTCGCGAGATCGGCATCAACGAGGACGAAGTCATCGCCTTCATCCTGCCCAACTGCAATGAAACCGCCGCGGTTCTGCTCGGCGGTATGACGGCGGGCATCGTCAATCCGATCAATCCGCTTCTCGATGACGTGCAGATTTCGGCGATCCTGCGCGAGACGGGCGCGAAGGCGGTGGTCACGCTCAAGGCATTCCCGCGCAGCGACGTGGCCGCGAAGGTGGCCGAGGCGCTCAAATACGCCCCGCAGGTCAGGACGGTGCTGGAGGTCGATCTCGCGCGCTATCTGACTGCCCCGAAAAGCTGGATCATCCCCTTTATTCGCCCGGCCAACGTGGTGCATCACCGAGCGCGCGTGCTCGACTACGCCCGCGAGGCGGCGCGTCAGCCCGCCGAGGCGCTGACCTTTGCCGAGGGCGGCGAAGACCGCGTCGCAGCCTGTTTCCACACCGGCGGGACGACCGGCATGCCCAAGGTCGCCCGGCACAGATTCTCGGGGATACTCTACAACGGCTGGGTGGGCCACCGGCTGATCTTCGACTACACTGACGTGCTGATCTGTCCGCTCCCACTGTTTCACGTGTTTGCGGCCTATCCGGTGATGATGTCGGTTCTCGCCTCGGGCGCGCATGCGGTGTTTCCCACACCGCAGGGCTACCGGGGCGAGGGGGTGTTCGACAATTTCTGGAAACTGGTGGAGCGCTGGGGCGTGACCTTCATGATCACGGTGCCCACCGCGCTGGCGGCGCTGATGCAGCGCAAGGTCGATGCCGATGTCTCGACCCTTCAGACCGGAATCTCGGGATCGGCGCCGTTGCCGCTGGAGCTGTTTCGCCGCTTCGAGGCCGCCACGGGCGTGCAGATCGCGGAGGGTTACGGCCTCACCGAGGCGACCTGTCTGGTTTCCTGCAATCCCATCGGCGGCGAAAAGAAGGTCGGCTCGGTGGGCATTCCCTTCCCGCACACCGAGGTGCGCATCCTGCGTTTCGACGACTCGGGGGTGCTGGCCCATGCCTGCGACACCGACGAGATCGGCGAGATCTGCGTGTCGAATCCGGGCGTTGATGTCCGCGCGACCTATACCGACCCGGCGCTGAACGCGAAGCTCGTCGCCGAAGGGCGTTTTCTGCGCACGGGCGATCTGGGCCGGATCGACCCGGAGGGGTATCTCTGGATCACCGGGCGCGCGAAGGATCTCATCATTCGCGGGGGCCACAACATCGACCCGGCGATGATCGAGGAGGCGCTGCTCAGCCACCCGGCGGTGGCCTTCGTCGGGGCGATCGGCCAGCCCGACGCATTTGCCGGCGAACTTCCCTGCGCCTATGTCGAACTCGTCGAGGGGGCCGATGCCGAGGCGGCCGAACTGCTCGACCACGCCCGCGAGCGCATCTCCGAGCGCGCCGCCATTCCCAAGCATGTCGAGGTGCTCGACGAATTGCCCAAGACGGCCGTTGGCAAGGTGTTCAAGCCCGGTCTGCGCCGGCGTGCGATCGCGCGTGTCTATGACGCGGCGCTCAGGGAGGCCGGCATTGCCGCCGAAGTCGCCGAGGTCGGCGACGATACCAAACGTGGCCTGGTCGCCCGGCTGCGCCGCACCGGCGCGGTGGCGGAGGCCGATGTCGCCGCCACGCTCGACGCCTACACCCGGCCCTGGGAATGGGCCGAGCAGTCCGGTCCTGGCGGTCGCGGCTGAGGAAGGGGCGGCTGGCCCTGCGGGCGTGACACGGCTCGGCGCGGCGGATTAGAATGAGGCGATCATGTCAGCGGAAAAGGCCATGCCCCTGCAAGCGATCCTGACCAACTGCCCCGACGAGGCGACGGCCGACCGAATCGCGGGCGCCCTGATCCTGAGCCGTTTGGCCGCCTGCGCGAACCGCTATGCCCCGATCGCGAGCCTCTATCACTGGAAAGGTGAGGTGGCCTCGGAACCCGAGGTGCCGCTTCTGATCAAGACGCGGCGCGATCTGGCCGACAGGGTGGAGGCCGAGTTGCGCCGTCTGCACCCCTATGAGGTGCCGCCCATCCTGCGCATTCCCATGGAATCGAATGCCGACTTCATGGAATGGGTCAACGCCGAGACAGGCGGGGGCCTGTGATCGCCCGCCTGCCGCCGCGGTCTCAGAAGGGCATGGGCAACGCGCGGTGAACCGCGTCGATCTCGGCGCGGATCTCCTCGTCGAGGGTCTGTTCGGCGGCGTCGATATTGGCGTCAAGCTGGTCGAGGCTCGTCGCGCCGATGATCGGGATCGTGGGAAAGGGGCGCATGCGCGTCCAGGCCAGCGCCATCCGGCACGGGTCGATCCGGTGACGCGCGGCGATGCCGAGATAGCCCGCCACCGCCTCGAAGACCTGCGGGGTGACCCGCCCGCCCAGCGTCGGGTTGAGGGCGCGCCGCGTCCCCTCGGGGGTGACATCGCCGGCATACTTGCCCGACAGGAGCCCCGCCCCCAGCGGGGAATAGGCCAGCAGCGGCACGTCTTCGTTCACCGAGACCTCGGCGAGGTCGGTATCGAACAGCCGGCAGAGCAGCGAATACTCGTTCTGGATCGAGGCCATCCGTGGCAGGTCGTTCTCCTCGGCGAGTCTGAGCCACATCGCTGTGCCCCAGGCCGTCTCGTTCGACAGACCAGCATGGCGTATCTTGCCGGCATCGACGAGCGCCTGCAGCGTCTCGAGGATCTCCGTCATGTGCGCGATGGTGGCGGCGCGATCCTGCCCCGAGGGGTCGTAGGTCCAGTTCTGCCGGAAATGGTAGCTGCCGCGATTGGGCCAGTGGAGCTGGTAGAGGTCGATATGATCCGTGCGCAGCCGCGCGAGCGAGGCATCGACCGCCGCGCGCAGCCGCGGGCCGGTGATTTCCGGTCCGCCGGGCACGGCAGCACTGCCCGCGCCGGTGATCTTGGTCGCGATGACGAGATCGTCGCGCCGCCCGCGGCGGGCCAGCCATGAGCCGATGATCTCTTCGGTGCGGCCGGCCGTTTCCGCCGACGGGGGGGAGGGATACATCTCGGCAGTGTCGATGAAATTGATCCCGCGATCGACGGCACGGTCGAGCTGGGCGTGGCCCTCGGCCTCCGTGTTCTGCACGCCCCAAGTCATGGTGCCCAGGCAGAATTCGGAAACGGTCATTCCCGTGCGACCCAGCGGGACTTGTTTCATGGATGGGCTCCTTGCATCTTCGGGCCAAGAGCCTAGCGGGTGCGGCGCGCGGGACAAGGGGCGGATTGCGCCCTCGGTCAGGGTTTGTGCGCCGCTCGCTCCGGTAGGCGGCGGGCGATGGCTGCGGACAGCCGGCGGGTGAAGTGCGCAACGCGCCCCCGCCGCGGCTGGCCGAGGCGAATCACGTTCATGCCGAGTGTCGCGCCGTCATCGGCGGGGCCGGGAGAATCGAGCAGCGGGAAAAAGCGCTCCGTCCGCGGCCAGACGTAGTCGGCGAACCATGTCCAGGTTCCCGTCTCGACATAGAGTGCCTTGAGTTCTTGCGTGAGCGCACCGTCGGTGGCCAGCGGCGGGGTCGGCGCGCCGAGCCGGCCAAGATTGCGGCCCATCAGGGCCAGCGAGCGGTCCGAGACATAGCCCGTCACCCAGACACGGCAGCCGGGGCCGGAACGCGCGGCCATCACCGCGCGCAGAACCTGGACATGCTCTTCATGGCCGTATTCGCCCCAGGGGTTGTGGGTGACGACATCGCCCGCGGCCGGCAGGAGCGGGGCGAGGCGTTGCGTCAGTTCGGTGAAATTGGCGGCGTAGGCGCGCGCACGCCGCCGTTCGCTGGGCAGAAGCCGCGGAAGGGCGAGGCCTTCGGGTGTCTCGCGCGGGGCGGGCCATGCGGCGCGCGCGGCACAGCCCGCCTCGGCCTGCATCAGGAATTGCGCGGATCCGAGCGGGAAACGCGCGGCGAGGCGCCGGCGTCCCTCGGAAAGGGCCGGGCGGCCGGGCACGGCGCCGAAGCACAGCACGATCCGGGCCGCGCGCCGCACCACGGCGCTGGCCCACAGGATTTCGTCGTCGGGATGGGCCATGACCACGGTGCAGCCGTCCAGCGGCCCCGCACCCGTGCTCATTCGCCGCACCCGGCGGTGGGGAGGGCAAGGCGGGCGCGCGATCTCGGCGGCATGGGGCGATCCTGATCCGGGCGGCGCCCTGGTTCGCGCCGCGCGGGGCAGGGTGCGGCCTGGGCGTGTCGCGGTCAATACACCGGGCGCTGCGGCGGCATGCCCGATTACGGGTTGAAATGGCCGTGCTTGCGGTCATATACTTCGCGTGGCGAAGGAACGGGCCGGCATGACCGGCCCACCTATGACACAACCAATGGAGATCGACATGAAAAAGCTGGCGCCAGCGCTGCTTGTTAGCGCATTCGCACTTCCCGGCGCGGCTCTCGCACAGGATGACGGGAGCTGCGGCGAAGTTTCGATCACCGAAATGGGCTGGGCTTCGAACGCGATCGTGACGGCGGTCTCCACCTTCCTGATGGAAGAGGGCTATGGCTGCGACGTGACCGTCGTGCCGTCGGATACCGTGCCGGCCGTCACCTCGGTCGCCGAGAACGGCGAGCCCGACATCGTCACCGAGCTGTGGCTCAACTCCGCTGGCGAGGCCTATCTGCGCCTTGAGGAAGAGGGCCGTATCGAGCGCGTCGCGAACGTGCTGGAGCCCGGCGGCGTCGAGGGCTGGTGGATTCCGACCTATCTGGCCGAGGAGCACCCCGAGCTGACCACCATCGAGGGGGTGATGAACAATCCCGAGCTGGTCGGCGGGCGCTTCAACAACTGCCCGCAGGGCTGGGGCTGCCGCGTGGTCAGCGACAACCTGATCGAGGCGCTGGACCTCGAATCGGCGGGCATCGAGGTGTTCAACCACGGCTCGGGCGAGACCCTGGCGACCTCGATGGCTTCGGCGGTGGAAAGCGAGGAGCCCTGGTTCGGCTATTACTGGGGGCCGACCGTGCCGCTGGGCAAGTACGACATGACCAAGGTCGATCTTGGGCCCGTGCGCGAGGAAGTTCATCAGCGCAACCAGAATCCGGACACCGATAATCCGGGCGTCTCCGACTTCCCGCCGGCGCCGATCCTGACGGCGATCACGACGGATTTCCGCGAGCGCGAGCCGGAAATTGCGGAGCTGATGAGCAACGTCACCTTCCAGACCAGCACCATGAGTTCGCTTCTGGCATGGATGGACGAGAACAACGCCAGTGCCGATGAGGCGGCGGTCCACTACCTCCAGAACAATCAGGACGAGTGGAGCGGCTGGATCAACGACCGGGCGCGCGAGAATCTCTCGCAACTGCTCGATCAATAAAACCGCCTCGGCGGTGAATGGCGGGGTTACGGCCCCGCCATTTTTTTTGCATTCTCACAGGAAGTGACAGAACGCGCCGCACCGATCGGCGCCGGACAACAGGGTGAAGGGTGTCATGGCGACCTATGATGGACTATTCAGCGCGCTGGGTCTGAGCGACTGGTGCGCGCGCGGAGCCGGCGAGGGCGGCGCGCCGATGTCGATGGCCGATCTCGTTTCGCAGTCGCGCGGGGAAAGCGGGCAGGAGGTCTCGTGGTGGGACACGCCGTTCCCGTCGCTCGACGCGCTGCATGATTCCTGCGACGCGATCCCGCAGTCGCGCGACCTGACGCTGGGGCTGGAGCAGGGTTTTCTTGCCATCGAGGACGAGATGTCGATCGTGCTCGACCCGCTGACGCAGCCGCTCAGCGTGGCGCTGCGCAACGCGCTGTGGCTGTTCACCGAAACGCCGTGGTGGATCATGATGCCGGTGCTCGCCTTGCTTGTGCTGGTGGTCTCGCGGTCGGTCAAGCTGGTGGGATTCGTGTTCTTCACCATCGCGTTGCTGGCCTTCATCGACCATTACAACTATGCGATGCAGACGCTGGCGATCATCTTCACCTGCGCGGTGATATGCGTGATCCTGGGCGTGCCCATCGGCATCGCCATGTCGCGACGCAACAGCGTCCAGAAGGCGATCATCCCGATTCTGGACATGCTCCAGACTTTGCCGCCCTTCGTCTATCTCATCCCGCTGATCTTCCTGTTCTCGGTGACCGAGCCCAAGCTCTACGGCATCGCCATCATTCTCTACGCCATTGTCCCCGTGATCCGGCTGACCGATCTGGGCATCCGGCTGGTGGACAAGGAGGTGATTGAGGCCGCCGACGCCTTCGGCATGACCCCGCGGCAGAAGCTCTACGGCGTCCAGATACCGCTGGCGCTGCCCAACATCATGGCCGGGGTCAACCAGACCATCATGATGAGCCTTGCCATGGTGGTGATCGCCTCGCTCGTCTCGGCGCCCGGTCTCGGGGTGCTGGTGCTGCGCGGCATTCGTAACCTCGAACTCGGCGTCGGCCTGATTTCCGGGCTGGGCATCGTGCTGCTGGCCGTCATCCTCGACCGGGTGACGAAAGCCGCGCTGCAGCGCATCAACAAGGCTCAGAACTAGCGGAGGCGAGCATGACCAAGACGGCGAAAAAAGGCGAGCAGAAGGTCAAGATTTCGGTCCGCGAACTCTACAAGATCTTCGGCGACGATCCGCAATCGGTGCTGGAGTATGCCCAGCAGGGCATGGGAAAGACCGAGATGCTGGAGGAGCACGGTCACGTGCTCGCCCTGCAGGACATCAACGTGGACATGCAGGAGGGCGAGATCACCGTGATCATGGGCTTGTCGGGCTCGGGCAAGTCCACCCTGATCCGCCACTTCAACCGGCTGATCGACCCCACGGCCGGCGAGATCATCGTCGATGGCGATGACGTGCTCGCCTATGGCGAGGAGGAGCTTCGCAAGCTGCGGCGCGAGCGGATGTCGATGGTCTTCCAGAAATTCGCGCTCCTGCCCCACCGCACAGTGCTCGAGAATGTCGGGATGGCGCAGGCCGTGCGTGGCTACAGGCGCGCCGACTTCGAAGCCGACGCCAACAAGTGGCTCGAGAGGGTCGGGCTGCAGGGCTATGGCGGCCAGCACCCGCACCAGCTCTCGGGCGGGATGCAACAGCGCGTGGGCCTTGCCCGGGCGCTGGCGGCGAACTCGGACATCATGCTGATGGACGAGGCTTTCTCCGCGCTCGACCCGCTGATCCGCACCGACATGCAGGATCTGCTTCTGGACCTGCAGGAAGAGCTTTCAAAGACGGTGGTCTTCATCAGCCATGATCTCGACGAGGCGCTCAAGCTCGCCGATCACCTTGTGATCCTCAAGGACGGCTATATCGTCCAGCAGGGCGAGCCGCAGGAAATCCTGCTTCGCCCCAATGACGACTACATCGTCGACTTCATCTCCGACATCAACCGCGCCCGCGTCCTGCGCACGCGGTCGGTGATGATCGAGACGACCGAGCCCGCCGAAGGCGTCGCCGGCGACGTGGACGCCGATGACAACCTGGAATCGGTCATCGCCAAATCCGAAGGCGACACCACGAAAAAATATCGCGTGTTGCAGGACGGCGAGCAGGTCGGCGTCCTCGACATGCAGACCCTCGTTCGCGCGCTCGTGCCCAGCCAGGCTTCCGAGAGTGGCATGCGCGCGGCTGCCGTCTGACACAGGCCCCGGCGGCAGCCGGGGCGCATGCTGCCTTTGCTTCAACCGGGGCGTGGCTGGTAGAGTCCGGCCGACGCAGGAGAAGGGAGGGCAGCATGCAAGTCTCGACCCGCGCAAGCCTTTTTGCCATCGCCATGGCGCCGGCGGCTTTCGCCGCGCAGACCGCCGCCGCCCACAACGCCGGCGCCTGCAACCCGGAAATCCAGGCGCCCGCCGGAACCGTTCAGACAGCGCCGCAACTCATGATCGGCGTGGACATGTCGCCGAGCAACTGCCAAGTGGATCAGATC
Source organism: Rhodobacteraceae bacterium WD3A24 (assembly GCA_002967695.1). Taxonomy (GTDB): domain Bacteria; phylum Pseudomonadota; class Alphaproteobacteria; order Rhodobacterales; family Rhodobacteraceae; genus Alkalilacustris. The sequence goes on from PUHN01000017.1 coordinate 39,712, forward strand.
TCGATCTACATCCGCGACGTCGAGACCGGAAATGCGGTCTACTCCGTGGATGATCGCTGCTGTGACGTTATCACCAGCTACAGCCCGGTCGTCGACCATCGGATACCCGCCGGGGAACTGCGGCGCGGAACCGATTATGAGGTCGAAGTCTATTTCTATGATCGCGGTCATGTCTTCCAGGATGCAGACCGGAGCTTCCAGAACGGGTTCTTCACGACAGCGCAGTGAGCGCTTTACGGCATGCGCCGGAACTCCGAGCGCGTGCCGGAATTGTCGAAAAAGGGCACGCTGGGCGGCGGTCCCAGCCTTGGCAGGCGCGCGGCAACCTCGGCGAGCACGACCTCGGTGATGAAGGGAAGATCGCGCCCGCGCGCCTCCCCCAGCGGCACCCATTGCAGGTTGCTCAACTCGTCGCAGGCGTCCGAGAAATCGTCGGGATCGCCCAGAAGGTGCCGCGCATCGGCCAGAAAGAACCGCGCATCGAAACGGCGTGGCCGCCCCGGCGGCGTCACGGCGCGAAACACGAAGGAAAGCCCGCGCGCGTCGGGCAGATGACCCGCCCGCGCCCAGGAGGTCCATGCCTCGGGCACCGGCCCCGCGGGCCAGCGGCCGGGGCATGCCAGCCGAAGGCCCGTCTCCTCGGCCAGTTCGCGGATCGCGGCGGCGGCCAGCGCAGCCCCGGCCCCATGGCCCAGCCGTCCCGAGCAGACCTGCCCGAGCGGTGCGCCCAGCGGCACCGCCCGGTCGGCCGAATCCACCGCGCCGCCGGGGAAGACCACCTTGTTGGGCAGAAAGGCCGCCCGCGCGCCGCGCTGCCCCATCAGCACCCGTGGTGCCGTGGCGGCGTCACGCAGAAGGATCACCGTGGCCGCGTCGCGGATCGGGGCGCGGGCGGGCGCGCCGGGCATGGCCGCGCGCGCGCCGGGGCCGTCACTCACCCTCGGCCGTTCCAAAGCCGTGCATCCGGCGCGACCATTGCACTGCCACGATAAGCCCCTTGAGCCGTGGCAGCAGATAGAGCGACAGCCCGACAGTGCCCGCCGAGAATATCGTGGCGAGCGTGAGCGGATCGGGCCGGAACTCGACAAAGGCCCACAGGATCGCCGGCGCCATCAGATGGCCCACGATCAGGATGGTCAGATAGGCCGGCCCGTCATCGGCGCGGTGGTGGTGCAGGCTCTCGCCGCAGGCAGGGCAGCTGTCGCGCACCTTGAGAAACCCGCGCAGCATGGCCCCCTCTCCGCAGCTCGGGCAACGGCGGCGCAGGCCGCGCAGCATGGCCGGGCGCAGGGGGCGATCGTCTTCCGACTCGGGGGCGGCGGGTTGGCTGAGCGTGGCGGCGGTCATGTCGTCGTGTCCTTTTCGGCTTCGCAGCCCCAGATAACATTGCCTGCGGCGAATGTAAGGGGGCGCGGCGGTCGGTCGCGCGCCGGCCGACGGGGCGGACCGGCGCGCCTTGGACCGGAACCGACAGAACGCGGGAGAAGCCCGCCGCCAGATACACCGCCCTTGCCGCCCTCGCGCTGACGCGGCGCCTGCGCCTGCGGCCCGCTCCCTTTCCCGTCGTCGCCGGGCTTGGCCATCGCAGCCCGAGGCGAACGGGATGCCGCCGCCCTCAGGCCGCCGAGCAGCCCGCGGCGTTGACCTGATTGCGCCCCTCCGCCTTGGCGGCGAGCAGGGCACGGTCGGCGCGCGCCATCACCGCCGCTGCGCCGGCCTCGCCCCCCTCGCCGGGGGCGCCCCCGAGGGCGAGGCCGATCGACATCGTCACCGTCAGCGGGCCCAGCCCGCCGGGCAGGTGGATGCGGGCGTTCTCGACCGCCCGGCACAGCCGTTCGGCGGTCGCGCGCGCGCGGGCCAGGCCAGTTTCGGGCAGCGCGGCCATGAATTCCTCGCCGCCCATGCGGGCGAGCACGTCGCCGGGGCGCAGATTCTGCCGCAACCGGCGCGCGATCTCGACGAGCACCGCGTCGCCGGCGGCGTGCCCCCACGTGTCATTGACCAGCTTGAAACGGTCCAGATCGAGCGCCATGACGGCATAGGACTTGCCCGACTGCGCCGCCGCGTCGGCGAGGCGGGCGAGCCGGGGCAGGGCGTGCCGGCGGTTGTGCAGCCCCGTGAGCGGATCGATCATCGCCAGCCGCAGGCCGTCGCGCACCGAGGCGCGCAGATGGTCGGCGCGGCGCTTGCGCGCGATCTGCCCCTGCAGGCGCAGCGCGACCTCCGCGGGCTCGAAATCCTCTTGGATCAGATCGCTGGCGCCGAGATCGAGCGCGGTCGCGGCGCGTTCGCGGGCATCGGCCGGCAGAACGATGCAAACGGCGGCGTGGCGCGTGCCGGGGGCCGAGCGCAACTCGGACATCAGCCGAAGACCGTCGCCCGGCCCGGCGAGATCGGCGGCGATGACAAAGACGTCGGGCGCCGGCGCCGCGCCGCGGTCGCCGAGCGCCTCCTCGCGCGACATCACGACGATGTCGTCACGCAGGTGGTCCACCAGCGCGTGACGCCAGCGCAGCGCGGTCGCGCGCTGCGCCGCGACCAGCGCGATCCGCCCGGCCGGCGCCTCGACAGTGCAGGCGGCGGCGGGGGCGAAGCCGGCCGCCGCTTCGGCCAAGCCGTCGACGCCGCCATTTGCGGCCGCTTCGGGGTCGAGCGGCTCGGTATCCTCGCGCGCGCGCAGGAGGCTGCGCAGCCGGGCCAGCAGCAGCGTATCGTCGACCGGCTTGGAGAGGAAATCCTCCGCCCCCGCGCGCAGCGCCGCCAGTCGCGCGCCGTGTTCAAGCAGGGCGGTCATCATGATGACGGGGATGTCGCGCGTGGCCGGGTCGGCCTTGAGCCGCCGGCAGACGGCGACCCCGTCGAGATCGGGCAGGGCGAGATCGAGCAGGATGAGATCGGGCCGCAGCTTGCGCGCAAGCGCCAGCGCCGTGGCGCCGTCGCCGGCCTGGGCGACATCATAGCAGGCAGCGGCGAGCTTGGCCTTGAGAACGATGCGGTTCGTCGCGACATCGTCCACAATGAGGATACTGGTGGCCATTCAAGCCTCGTCCTGCTCTCTTGTCATCGAGTGTTCATCACTCTTTAATCGTATTGGTTAAGATTTCCTTTAACCCTGTGGAGGCGGCGATGAGCCAGCGGGAAGGGGCCGAGACGGTCGCGCTGCAGGCGGTGGCCTGGCTGGCGGGCAACGACGATCTGCTGCCGGTTTTCCTGGGGGCCAGCGGGGCCTCGCTCGACGATCTGCGCGCGGGCGCGGCGGCGCGCGATGGCGCCGTCCTGGGCGCGGTCCTCGACTTCGTGATGATGGATGAGGCCTGGCTGACGGCATTTTGCGAGGCCGCCGGGCTGGACCTTGAGGCCCCGCGCCGGGCGCGGCAGGCGCTGCCGGGGGGTGCGGAGGTCAACTGGACCTGAGCGCGGCGGCTCAGAAGCGCACGAGGTCGCGCGCCTCGCCCGCACGTATCCGCGCCATGAGCCGGGCGAGCTCCTCGGCCTCGCCGGGGGCGAGCTTGTCGAGGAAGTGGCGGTTGTTCTCCTCGGCCAGAGGCGTCGCACGCTCCAGCAGCCCGACCCCCTGGGGGGTGAGCGCGACCGTGGTGGTACGGCGATCAGGCGCACCGCCCTCGCGGCGCAGCCAGCCCTCGGCCTCCATCTGCCGCAACGCGCGCGAGGTGGCGGCACGGTCGATTCCGATGAACTGGGCGATCTCGGAGGGGCGGGCGCAGCCCTCGTTGTGAACGGCGAGTAGCACACACCATGTGATGCGCGTCAGCCCGAGCCCGCGCAGGCCCTCCTCCAGCCTGCGCTCCTGCAGGCGTGAGGTCAGCGTCATCTGATAGAGGATCGAGTCCTGAAGGCGGTAGGGCGGTCGCGCGGTCATGTGCGAACGCTCTGCGAAACCGCGCCGCAAGTCAATCGCTTGGCCCCGTCCGGTGCCGCGGCCCGCTTGCAATGCCCGCCCCTCATGGCCATCTAGTGCGCCGACCGGCGCGCCGCGAGTGCGCAGGGGCGCGTGAAGAAGGGGCAAGATGGGCCGCGTTGCGGGGATACTGTTCGACAAGGACGGCACGCTGTTCGACTTCGAGGCGAGCTGGGGCGCCTGGGCGGTGCAGCTGCCCGGTCGTCTGGGCGTGAGCGCGCCCGACGAGGCCCGGCGGCTGTGGGCGGCGATCGGCTATGATCGCGACGCGGCGCGGTTTGATCCCGCCAGCCCGGTGATCGCCGGCACGCCCGAGGAGGCCGCCGCATGTCTGCGCCCGTTTCTGCCGTCGCTCGACGCCGAGGCGCTGGTGGCGCGGCTTAACGCGCTGGCGGGCGAGGTGCCGATGGTTGAGGCCGTCGCGCTCCTGCCGCTTCTGGAGGGGCTTCGCGCGCGCGGGCTCAGGATCGGGCTCGCCACCAACGACGCCGAGGCGCCCGCCCGCGCGCATCTCGCGGCGTCGGGGGTGGGCGGACTTTTCGATTTCATTGCAGGCTCCGACTCCGGCCACGGCGCCAAGCCCGACCACGGCATGGCGCGGGCCTTCGCCGCGGCCTGCGCGGGGGCGCCGGGAGATTTTCTCATGGTCGGCGACAGTTCGCATGATCTTCTGTGCGCCCGCGCGGCCGGGATGCGGGCGGTGGGCGTTCTGACCGGCCCGGCGCGGCGCGAAACGCTCGCCCCGCTGTCCGAGGCGGTGCTGCCCGATATCGGCCATCTGCCCGCCTATCTCGACCGCATCTCCTCGGGCGCGGCCTGATCGCCCTTGCTCACGGGACGCGCGCAGCGCCCGGAGCGCCTGGCCGGCATTCGGAGTTTGTTAACACACGCCGCCTAGCCTGCCGCCTGACTCATCGGAGAACGGCCATGCACGGTCTCGTCAACAGGTCGATCCAGTCATTTCTGCGCGACACCTATGGCGCGGCGTTCTGGGCGCGGGTGGCCGAGGCCGCAGGGCTGCCGGAAGACGGATTCGAGACGATGCAGCGCTATGACGACGCGCTGACCGACCGGGTGATCAACATCGCTGCCGGCCTGCTCGACCGGCATGCGCCGCCGATGCTCGAGGATCTGGGCACCTACCTCGTCTCCGATCCCCGACGCGAAAGGCTGCGGCGGCTGTTGCGGTTGGGCGGGGCCGGGTACGTTGATTTTCTTCACTCGCTCGAAGACCTGCCCGAACGCGCCCGGCTCGCGCTACCCGATCTCGACCTGCCCCAGCTATGCCTCAACGAGCCGGAGCCGGGGCGTTTCATGCTCGCCTGCCGGGCGGCGCATCCGGGTTTTCAGCATGTCCTGGTCGGGATGCTGCGGGCGATGGCCGATGATTACGGGGCGCTGGTGGTGATCGACACCGCCGGGCGCGCCGACGGGGCGGACCGGATCAGCATCGACCTGCTCGACCAGAGCTACACGCGGGGCAAGCAGTTCGAGCTCGCCGCCGGAATGGCGGCCGGGCTGTGAGCGCGGAGGCCCCCACCGGCAACGGCACGGCGCCGGCGGGCACGGCGCCGGCCGTGCTCTCCGCCGCGGCGCTCGCGCGGCTGATGCCGCTTCATCTGCGCCTCGATGCGGCGGGGCGCATTTGCGGCGCCGGGCCGACGCTGGCCAAGCTCTGCGCCGGCCGACCCATGATCGGCAGGCCCTTTGCCGAGCTTTTCGAGCTGCGCAGCCCGCGCCGAGTGGCCCGCCTCGATGAACTCGCGGGCAGCGCGCGCCTGCGGATCGGGATACGCCATCTTCCCGGCACGGTGCTGCGCGGGCTCGCCGTGCCGCTCGATGCCGCCGAAGGGGACGCGCAGGACGACGACAATGGTGGCACCGGCGGGCTGCTTTTGAACCTCTCCTTCGGGATTTCGGTGGTCGAGGCGGTGCGCGATCACGGCCTGACCGAGGCCGATTTCGCGCCCACCGACTTGACGGTCGAGATGCTCTATCTCGTCGAGGCCAAGTCGGCGGTGCTCGACGAGCTGCGCGACATGAACGGGCGTCTGCTCGGCGCCAAGGCCGTCGCCGAGGAACAGGCGCGCACCGACACGCTCACCGGGCTGCGCAACCGGCGCGCGGTCGATCACGCGCTGCGCGCCGCCGTGGCCGAGGGGCGCGCCTTCGGGCTGGTTCATCTCGATCTCGACCATTTCAAGCAGGTCAATGACACGATGGGCCACGCGGCCGGCGATCACGTGCTGCGCGAGGTCGCCCGCATCCTTGCCGACGAGACCCGCAGCGGGGACGTGATCGGCCGGGTGGGAGGCGACGAGTTCGTGATCCTTTTTCCCGGCGTGGACGGCTATGCGCCGTTGATCTCGATCGCGCGGCGTATCCTTGCGCGTCTGGAGGCCCCGATTCCCTTCGAGGGCCGCGCGTGCCGCGTCTCGGCGAGCATCGGCGCGACTTTGTCATGCCTTTATGCGTGGCCGACCCCCGAACGGCTGCTGGGCGACGCCGACCGGGCGCTCTATGCCTCGAAACGCTCCGGGCGCGGGCGCGTCACCACGCTCGCCCCCGCCGACGCGCCCGAGGCGGCGCTTCGCCCCGAGGTGATGGAAGGGGCCTGACCGGCCCCGCCGCGCCCCCGGCCGCGATCGGGCCCGTCAGCGCGCCGGCCCCGGCCTGCCGCCTATGAGCCGCCGGCGGGCGATTCCGGCGTCGCGCCCGCGTCGGCCATGGTGACAAAACGGGCGACGACCTTCTTGCGACCCGCCTTTTCAAAGGCGATGTCGAGCTTGTCGCCGTCCACCCCCTCGACCCTGCCGTAACCGAATTTCTGGTGGAACACCCGCGCGCCGATCCCCGGCTCGGGGACGGCCTGCGCGTCGATCACCGTTGACGCCGCCGCGCGTGATCCGTTCGCGGCGCGCGTGGCGGCGTTTGCCTGAAGGCGCCGCCAGCCGGGCGAGTTGTAGACATTGGCCGAGGCGGCGCGCGTCTCCATCCCCGCGGCCGCGTCATGCCCGCCGGCCATGCCCGCCGCGCCGTAGCCGCCGCCATAGAGCCCCGGCGGGGTAAGCACCTCGACATGCGCCTCGGGCAATTCGTCGATGAAGCGCGAGGGCAGCTGCGCCTGCCACTGGCCGTAGACCCGCCGGTTGGCGGCAAAGGAGATGGTGCACAGCCGCTCGGCGCGGGTGATGCCGACATAGGCCAGCCGGCGCTCCTCCTCGAGGCCCTTCAGGCCGCTTTCGTCCATACTGCGCTGCGAGGGGAAAAGCCCGTCCTCCCAGCCCGGCAGGAAAACGACGGGAAACTCCAGCCCCTTTGCGCCGTGGAGCGTCATGATGGAGACCTTTTCGGTCTCGCTTTCCTGCTCATTGTCCATGATCAGCGCGACATGCTCCAGAAACCCCTGCAGGTTCTCGAAGCCTTCGAGCGCCTTGACCAGCTCCTTGAGGTTTTCCAGCCGCCCCGGCGCCTCGGGTGTCTTGTCGTTTTGCCACATCACGGTGTAGCCGGACTCGTCGAGGATACGCTCGGCCAGCTCGATATGGGTCATCGGCGCGCCGTCGGCCGGTGTCTCGCGCTCGATCACCTCGTCGGGGGGGGCGGCCGGCGCGGGCGCCGGCCCCTGCCGCCGGGCCAGATCGCGCCAGCCGGCGATGGAGTCGAGCAACTCGGCCAGCGCCCTGGCCCCCTTGCCGGAAAGTCCGCCCTCGGCCAGAAGCCGGCGCGCGCCCTCCACCAGCGGCACGCCACCCTCGCGCGCGGCGCGCTGGATCTTCTGCTGCGCCTTGTCGCCGAGGCCCCGTTTGGGCGTGTTCATGACGCGCTCGAAGGCGAGGTCGTCGCCGGGGCTGACGGCGAGGCGGAAATAGGCCATCGCGTCGCGGATCTCCATGCGCTCGTAAAAGCGCGGGCCGCCGATCACCCGGTAGGGCAGGCCGATGGTCAGGAAACGGTCCTCGAAGGCGCGCATCTGGTGGGAGGCGCGCACCAGGATCGCCATGCCGTCCAGGCCGACCGGGTCGATCCCGCGCGTGCCCCGTTGCAGCGCCTCGATCTCCTCGCCGATCCAGCGCGCCTCTTCCTCGCCGTCCCAATGGCCGATCAGCCGCACCTTCTCGCCCGGCTCGGCGTCGGTCCAGAGCTCCTTGCCCAGCCGGCTTTCATTGCCCGCGATCACTCCGCCGGCCGCGCCAAGGATATGCGGGGTGGAGCGGTAGTTCTGCTCAAGCCGCACGACCGTGGCGCCGGGAAAATCGGTTTCGAAACGCAGGATGTTGCCGACCTCGGCGCCGCGCCAGCCATAGATCGACTGGTCGTCGTCGCCCACGCAGCAGATATTGCGATGCCCCTGCGCCAGCAGCCGCAACCACAGATACTGCGCGACGTTGGTGTCCTGATACTCGTCCACCAGAATGTAGCGAAAGCGGCGCTGCCAGCTTTCCAGAACGTCCGGGTGGGCCTGGAAGATGGTGACGACCAGCAGCAGCAGGTCGCCGAAATCCACCGCGTTGAGCGTGCGCAGGCGCTCCTGATAAGCCGCGTAGAGTTCCACGCCACGGTCGTTGAAAGCGCCCGCCTCGGCGGCGGGCACCTTGTCGGGCGTCCAGGCGCGGTTCTTCCAGTTGTCGATGATCGAGGCGAGCTGGCGCGCGGGCCAGCGCTTTTCGTCGAGGTCGGACGCCGCGACGAGCTGCTTGAGCAGGCGCAGCTGGTCGTCGCTGTCGAGAATCGTGAAGTCCGATTTCAGCCCGGCGAGCTCGGCGTGCCGGCGTAGCAGCTTGGCCCCGATCGCATGGAATGTGCCGAGCCAGGGCAATCCCTCGACCGTGTGCCCCAGAAGCTCGGCCACCCGGCCCTTCATCTCGCGGGCGGCCCTGTTGGTGAAGGTCACGGCGAGAATCTCGCCCGGCCGCGCGCGGCCGGTGTTGAGCAGATGGGCAATGCGCGCCGTCAGCGCCTTGGTCTTGCCCGTGCCCGCCCCGGCGAGCATCAGCACGGGGCCGTCGAGCGTCTCGACCGCGGCGCGCTGCGCAGGGTTGAGAGTGTCGAGATAGGGCGCGGGCCGCGCGGCCGTCATCGCGCGCGCCGAAAGCGGGGCGCGCGCGGCGGCGGCCTCGAATGCGTCGGAGTCGTCGAAATCGCTCATGGATCGCAGTCTAGCCCGCCCGCCGCCGGAGTTAAAGGCGCGTTCGCAGATTGTTCCGGCCGCCTCCCGCATCCAGTGCAGCGTGCCGTCGCCACTTTTCCCCGTTGCGCGGGCGGCCTATAAGCCCTCCCCATGGACCTTGATCTGACGCACCCCGCCCTGTCCGACCTGCGCGCGACCTGCCGCCGGCGGCTGCCGCATTTCGTCTGGGAGTATCTCGACAGCGCTACCGGCACTGAGGCGGGCAAGCGGCGCAATCGCGCGGGCCTCGATGCGGTGACCTTCCGCCCCGCGGCGCTGCGCGGCGAGATCGAGCCCCGGCTGGACACCGCGCTTCTCGGTGTGGACCACGCGGCGCCCTTCGGCATCGCGCCGCTCGGCATGTCGGGGCTGATCTGGCCGCGGGCCGAGACGATCCTCGCCGGTTTCGCGGCGCGCGCGCGCATCCCTTACGGCCTCTCGACGGTCGCCACCCGCCTGCCCGAGGAGGTCGGGCCGCTCTCGGGCGAGATGGGCTGGTTCCAGCTCTATCCGCCGAGGGATTGCGAGATTCGCCGCGATATCCTGCGTCGGGCGCGCGAGGCGGGGTTTCGCGTGCTGGTTCTGACGGTGGATGTTCCCGGCCCGTCGCGGCGCGAGCGCCAGCGCCGCGCCCAACTCGCCATTCCGCCCAAGCTCACGCCGAAGATGATGATGCAGATGGCGCGCCACCCGCGCTGGAGCATCGGGACCGCGCTGGCCGGCCCGCCGCGCCTGCGGCTGATGGAAGAGTATCTCAAGCTCGACAGCAACGCGCCCTCGACCGCCCATGCCGGTTACATGCTGCGCACGGCGCCGGACTGGGCCTATCTCGATGCGCTTCGCGCCGAGTGGGACGGGCCGCTGGTCGTCAAGGGCGTGATGGAGTCCGACACTGCCACCCGCGCCCGCGACGCCGGCGTCGACGCCGTATGGGTTTCCAACCATTCGGGGCGTCAGTTCGACGGCGCCCCTGCCGCGATCGAGGCGCTGCCCGGGATACGCGCGGCGCTTGGCCCCGAGACGCCGCTGATTTTCGACAGCGGGGTCGAGGGCGGCCTCGATATCCTGCGCGCCATGGCGCTGGGCGCCGATTTCGTCATGCTCGGCCGGGCCTGGCACTATGCGCTCGGCGCCTTGGGCGCGAAGGGCCCCGATCACCTCATGCACATCCTGCGCGAGGATCTGATCTCCTGCATGACCCAGATCGGCATCGCGGAGCCCGGCGCGGCGCGCGAGCGCCTCGTCACCCCCGCGCCCGTCTGAGCGCGTCGCGCGCCGTCAGAAGATCGAGGCGCGGCCCGGCCGCATGACCGCGCGGGCGGTCATGGAGGCGCACAGGGCCGCGCGCTCATCGGCGGCGGCATGGATGTCGTCGAGCATCTGCGCATCCGACGGCGTGAGCCCGTCGAGCGCGGGCGCCGCGAATGCGGCGCCGAGCGCGGCCTCCGCCTCCGCCCATCGGAAGACGCCGTCACTGCCCGCGCCGGTGATCGCCACCCGCGCCGCACCGTCGGGCGCGCGCGCCACGAACGCCGCGACCAGCGCGTAGCGCGAGGCGGGGTTGCGGAACTTGGCATAGCCCGCCGCCGCCGGCACCGGCAGCTCGACATGGCGGATGATCTCGCCATCTTCCAGCGCGGTGCCAAAGAGCCCTTCGAAGAAATCCTCGGCCGCCAGTGTGCGCCGGTCGGTGGCCACCCGCGCGCCGAGCGCCAATACGGCGGCCGGGTAGTCCGCGGCCGGGTCGTTATGGGCCAGTGAGCCACCGATCGTGCCCATGTTGCGCACCTGAACGTCGCCGATCGAGCCGGCCAGCGCCGCCAGCGCCGGGATCGCGGCCCGCACCGGCGGGGACGCGGCGATCTTGGCATGGGAGACCGCCGCGCCGATGCGCAGGCTGTCCGCGCGGCGCGCGATGCCTCCAAGCTCGGGGATCGCGCGCAGGTCGATCAGCCGGTCGGGCGCGGCGAGGTGGTTCTTCATCACAGGGATCAGGGTGTGACCCCCGGCGAGATAGGCCGGCTCGTCAGCCGTCTCGAACAGCGCCAGGGCCTCGGCCATGGTCCGGGCGCGGGCGTAGCTTGTCAGCTGCATCGGTTGCGTTCCTTTCACGTGGGCGCCGCCCCTCGGGACGGCGCGTCGGCGCGGCCGCGAGGATGGCCCTGATGATGTCGTGATACCCTGCGCAGCGGCACAGATTGCCCTCGAGTTCGTGGCGCACCGTCGCCGTGTCGAGCGCCTCGCCGTGGCGGCGGATCATGTCCACCGCCGCCATGATCATCCCCGGCGCGCAGAAGCCGCATGGCCGCCTGTGGAACGCCTCGAACGCCTGCAGAACGGGATGCGGCGCCGCCCTGTCGCGGCTCAGGCCCTCGACCGTCTCCACCTCGGCCCCCTCCGCTGCCGCTGCGAGGACGATGCAGGATTTGACCGCGCGCCCGTCGAGGAGCACCGTGCACGCGCCGCATTGCGCGGTGTCGCAACCGGCATGAGTGCCCCTGAGCCCCAGTTGGCGGCGCAGGAACTCGACCAGCAGCGTGCGGTCCTCGGCCTCGGCGCGCCGGGGCGCGCCATTGACCGTCAGAGTGATGTCGGGCATCGGCGGTTTTCCTCGGTTGTCTCTCGCCGCGTTGGCGGCGGCGCGATGATGCGTCGGGCAGGGATAAGATTTCGTATCCCGCGGACTCCGCGAGAGTGCGCGCCTATCACAGGTATCAGGTCGCTGACCGATGAGGCCGTGCGCGCCCGTCACCGGCCTGGCGGTGGGGCGCGCCGGTCGTGCCGGATTGCCGCCCGCGCAGGCGTCAGGGCGCGGGGCGTGGGGGGGCGATTACGACTTGTCCACCCGCTCGGCGACTACGCCGACGCAATCGCCCGGCTGGACAAGCCCCGGAAAATGCCGGCTGACCAGAATCCCGCCGCGCCGCGCGCGGAGCACCGAGGGCTCGGCATCGCAACGCTCCACCGGCCAGATGCGCGCCAGCCGCGCGCCCTCGGCGATGTCGTCGCCCAGATCGACGAGCGGCTCGAACAACCCGCCCGCCTCGGCGAAGTGGAAGCAGCGCGCATCGGGCATGTCGAGCTGCGCGGTCGGGCCGATCTCGGGGGCGCCGTCGAGGATTCCCATGTGCTCGAGAATGTTGCGCGCGCCCTTGCGGGCGATGGCGACGCTGCGCGCGGTGGCGGTGCCGCCGCCGCCGAGTTCGGTCGTTACGAAGACCTTTCCCTGTCCCTCGACCTCGGTGTCGAACATCCCGGCGCTGTCGATTTCGAGCATGATCATCGACCACGGCGCGTTGAACGCCTCCATCGCCGCGATGCAGGCGGCTTCCTGCGCCTTGTCTTCGAGCACATGCGCCGCCGCGAAGGGCAGGAAATCCAGCGTCCTGCCGCCCGAATGGTAATCGAGCACGAGATCGGCCCGCGGCACCAGCTCGGTCGCCACGTAATGGGCGATCTTCTCGGTTACGCTGCCGTCGGGGCGGCCGGGAAAGAGGCGGTTGAGATTACCGCGGTCGATGGGCGAGGTGCGCGTGGCCGCCCGGACTGCGGGCAGGTTCATCGCCGGCAGCATGATGACGCAGCCCGCGATCGCGTCGGCGTCGAGCTCGAGCGCGAGCTGACGCAGCGCGAGCTGGCCCTCGTATTCGTCACCGTGATTGCCGGCGGTCATCAGCGCGGTGGGGCCGGGCGCCCCCCGGATGACGGTGATCGGGATCATCACCGAGCCCCATGCGCTGTCGTCGCGGGAATGGGGCAGCCGAAGATGGCCGTGATGGATGCCCTTCGCGTCGAGCGGGATGGTCGGTGTGACGGGGCTGCGGGCCATGGGCGTTCAGTCCTTCACGAAGATCTTGCGGGGAGTGTCGCACAGGCATTCGGCCCCCTGATCGGTGATCAGGATGGTATCGGTGATCTCCAGCCCGCCATCCTCAAGCCAGAGGGCGGGCATGAAATGAAACACCATCCCCGGCTTGAGTTCGGTCATCGCGCCCCGGCGGAACGACATGGTGCGCTCGCCCCAGTCGGGGGGATAGCTCAGCCCGACCGAGTAGCCGCAGCGGCTGTCCTTCTCGAAGCCCAACTTGTTGAGCGTGGCGTTGAAGGCGTTGGCGACGTCCTCGCAGCGAGCGCCGGGAAAGGTGTGTTCGAGCGCGACCTCGGTGGCCTCGAGCACCGCCTTTTCGGCCTCCTGATACAGCCGCGGCGGCGGGCCGAAGAACAGCGTGCGCGACTGCGGGCAGTGATAGCGCCGATGCGCCCCGGCGATCTCGAAGAAGTTGGATTCGCCGCGCCGCAGCCGGCTGTCATCCCAGGTCAGATGGGGGGCCGTGGCGTCGAGCCCCGAGGGCGTGACCGGCACGATCGCGGGGTAGTCGCCCCAGTGGCCGTCGGCGCCGGTGATGGCGGCGTGGAATATCTCGGCGACCAGTTCGTTCTTCTTCATCCCCGGCTCGGCGCGCTCGAAGATCGTCTCGTGCATGTGCTCGACGATGCGCGCGGCGCGGCGGATGTATTCGATCTCCGAGTCGCTCTTGACCGCGCGCTGCCAGTTCACCAGCCCGGTGGCATCGACAAGCCGCGCCTCGTGCAGGTGGTTGGTCAGGGTCGCGTGTGCGGCGGCCGAGTAGTAGTAGTTGTCCATCTCCACCCCGATCCAGCCATCGTGCCAGCCGCGGTCGATGATGTGATAGGCCAGCACCTCCATCGGGTGTTTCTGCGGGTTCTGCACATAGGTGTCGTCGTAGCCGACGATCGAGCTGTCCTCTTTCATGAAGACGGTGCGCAACGCGCCGGCGGCATCCATCTCGCGGCCCCACCAGACCGGCTCGCCCTCCAGCGGCAGCAGCACCGCCTGATGGACATAGAACGACCAGCCGTCATAGCCGCTGATCCACGACATGTTAGACGGGTCGGAGATGATCAGCAGATCAATGCCGCGCAGCTCCATCTCGGCGCGGGTGCGCGCGATGCGCGCCCAGTATTCGGCGTCGGTGAAATTGGGCGAAGATGTTGTCACGGCGCGCTCCCGTTTCAGTTGTGCGGGCCGGTTCCGGCGCGGGGCGCCCGCCGTCCGGCCCGTGGGCCCTGGGTGTCACAGGGCCGTGCGGCGGCCCGCACGGCTCTTGCTTACAGCGTTGCGCTGATTTCGCGTATGGCGTCAACCGTGACGCCCACGACCGTGTTCACCTCTTCGCGGGTGATGCACAGCGGCGGCGCGAAACCCAGAATGTCGCCCTGCGGCATGGCGCGCGAGATCACGCCCATCTCGGCCATGCGCGCGACGATACGCGCGGCAACCTTTTCGGAGGGGTCGAACAGCTCGCACGTGGCCGGGTCGCGGACAAGCTCGACCGCCGCCAGCATCCCCTCGCCGCGGATGTCGCCGATGAAGGGCGCGCCCGCCAGCGCCTCGGCAAGTGCCTTGTTGAGATAGGCGCCGGTGTCGCGGGCGTTGTCGACCAGACCCAGCCGGTCGATCAGCTCCAGATTGGCCACGCCCGCCGCCGCGCCGATGGGGTGGGCGGAGTAGGTCCAGCCATGGCCGAAGGGGCCGAATTCGTCGGTGCCCTGTTCCAGCACCTTCCAGACCCGGTCCGAGACGATGGACCCCGACAGCGGCGCATAGGCCGAGGTCAGCCCCTTGGCGATGGTGATGATGTCGGGCTCAATGCCGTAATGGTCCGAGCCCATCATCGTGCCCAGCCGCCCGAATCCGGTGACCACCTCGTCGGCGATCAGCAGGATGTCGTGCTTGCGCAGGATCGGCTGGATGGCCTCCCAGTAGCCGGCCGGCGGGGGCACGATGCCGCCCGTTCCCAGGATCGGCTCGCCGATGAAGGCGCCGATGGTCTCGGGGCCCTCGCGCTCGATCAGCGCCTCGAGCTCGGCCGCGCACTTTGCCGAGAACTGCGCCTCGGTCATGTCCGGGTTGCTGCGGCGATAGTAGTAGGGCGCCTCGGTGTGAACCACCTGTGCCAGCGGCAGATCGAAGGTCTTGTGGAACAGCTCGAGCCCGGTGAGCGAGCCGGTCATCAGCCCCGAGCCGTGATAGCCGCGCCAGCGCGAGATGATCTTCTTCTTCTCGGGCCGGCCGCGGATGTTGTTGTAGTACCAGACGAGCTTGACGTTGGTCTCGTTCGCGTCCGAGCCGCCAAGGCCGAAGAAGACCTTGCTCATGTTGTCCGGCGCGCGCTCCAGGATCATATGCGCAAGCGTGATCGCGGCCTCGGTGCCGTGGCCCACATAGGCGTGGTAATAGGCCAGCTCGTGCGCCTGCCGTGCGATCGCATCGGCGATCTCGCTGCGGCCGTAGCCCGCATTGACGCAGTAGAGCCCGGCGAAGGCGTCGAGCAGGCGCTTGCCGTCGCGGTCCTCGATATGAACGCCCGAGCCCCCGGTAACGATGCGGCTGGGCGACTCGCCGCGGGCATGCTGACCGAAATGGGTCGAGGGATGGAGGAACGCCTCGCGATCCCACTGGTCGAGCTTGTCGTTCGTCAGCATGACGATCTCCTGTCGAAAGGTCATGAAAAAAGGCGGGGCCGGCCGGCCCCGTTTGCCGCAACATAACGTGGGCCACGCAGATGATGTTCCTGAAAACCCTCGCCGGTGCAGGAGAAATCGCTGCCGCAGGCCGGCGGCGGCGCGCGGGCTGCGACGGACCGACGCGGATTTTGATTTGGATCAACGACGCTGAAGTGACACGATCCTAGCCGTTCTGTGTGCTGGACAATCTTCAAGGAGAGTACGATGAGTGCATCAGTTATCGAGACCATCCGTTCAGGGCGTCGTGGCGTCTCGGCGCTCGCCATCTGTGCGATGGTCGCTGCGGCGGGTGCCTATACCGACATGCCGCCGCTGATCGGTACCGCCCACGCCCATGACCACGAAGACGGCGAGGGTGGCCAGGGCGGCCAGGGCCAAGGCGGTCAGGGCGGCCAGGGCCAGGGCGGCCAAGGCCAGGGTGGCCAGGGTCAGGGTGGTCAAGGCGGCCACGACGATGGCGACATGGGCGGCGACGATGACGACCATGACCACGACGACGGCGACGGTGGCGAAGGCGGCCGTGGTCAGGGTGGCGAAGGCGGTCGCGGTCAAGGCGACGGCGGCGGCCGGCCGCCCTGGGCGCAGGAAGGCATCCCGGAGGCTCTCGAACTCGGGCGCCTCAGCGTCGCCCGTTCGCCGGACCAGGTGCTCGACCGGGCCTTTGACGAGGCGCTGGCGCATCTCTCGCCCGAAATGATCGCCTTCTACAGCCTCGACCACGACGAGATGATCGAGGAACTCTCGCTCAACTGGGACAACCTGACGATCATCGATTCGCCGCTGCAGAACCTTGCGCTCTATAAGGACGCGCTCGACGGCACCTCGGTTCTGACCGACATGGGCGTGACGAACGACACCGACACGCTGCTCGCGGCGTTCCTCGGGGTCGCCTCCGACAAAACGGTGCCGATCACGCCGGATACCGTGACGGCGCTGTCGACCATCTGGGAGCTGGATATGGACGCGGCCACGGCCGCCGAGATCGCCGCCGAGGCCGAGGCGATCCGCGTCGCGGTGCTGGCCGGCCATGGCTGAGCCCGCTGCCCCGGAAACCGGGGCGGAAGGGACGCCGGCGAAACCAGTGGTTCCGCATATCGAGTAGCCGGTCGCATGACCGGAGGGGTCACAGGGGGCGGCACGAGCCGCCCCCGATTCATTTCGCGGTGCGGATTTGCCGCGATTCTGTGCTATACTGGGGCGGCCGTGGTGCAGCGCGGCATGTCGGGGAGGCGGCGCATGGGCGCGCTGGGGTTCGACAACCCGGTCTTCGCCACCTACGCGGTCGCGGCCGCGATCATGGTGCTCAAGATCATGGGGCAGGGCTGGATGACCGTCTGGCGCATGACGCGGGCGCGCGCGGGCTTCGCGAGCCCCGAGGATCTGCGCCCCGGCCCGATCAACCCCGACCCGCGACCGGGGCAGCTCGAACCCGACGAGGCGGTGGAGCGCTCGCGCCGGATGCACCGCAACGACCTGGAGAACATCCCGGCCTTTCTTGCCTGCGGGCTGATCTTCGTGGCCGCCGGCCCGCCGTTGTGGCTGGCCAAGGTGCTGATGTATGGGTTCGTCGTCGCGCGACTGGCGCATACGCTCGCCTATGCGACCGCGCGAAGCCACGAGACCCGCGCGGCCTTCTACACCGTCGGTTCCCTCGCGGTGATCGTGATGGCGCTCTACACGCTGGCCGCGGTGCTTGCCTGACGCGTCCGAGCCGCAATCAGCCGCCCGGCTCGGTGGGCTTCATCAGGAGTTCCAGCGGCGGCGGCGCGCCGGTTTTGACCGGCTTGGTGACGACATAGGTGTAGTAGCGCGCAATACCGCCGCTGTCGCGCAGCAGCTCCTCCATGAAGGCCTGGTAGCTGTCGATGTCGCGAGTGACGATCTGCATGAGATAGTCGAAGCCGCCCCCCAGCGCCCAGCAGCCCAGCACCTCTTCGCGGTTCTCGATGAGCGTCTCGAAGGCACGGAAGGATTCGGTGCCGTGGCGCTCCAGTTCGAGTGTCACGAAGATCGTCAGATGCGGCGCCACCGCGCGCAGGGCGATCTCGGCGTGGTATCCGGCGATGATCCCGGCGGTTTCGAGCCGCTTGAGCCGTTCCCAGGCCGGCGAGGTGGACAGGTTGATCCGCTTGGCGAGATCGGCCTTGGCAATGCGGCCCTCGCGCGAGAGAATCCTGAGAATTTCCAGATCGCGCGAATCCAGTCGCAGCACCTCTCAGACCTCCAGCCAGATTGTCACGGGGCCGTCATTGGTCAGCGCGACCTCCATCTCCGCCCCGAAACGGCCTGTCTCTACGGCGATGCCCAGATCGCGCATCTGCCGTGCGAAGTGCTCATACAGCCGCGCGCCCTCCTCGGGCGGGGCGGCGGCCGAAAAGCCGGGGCGGTTGCCGCGCGACGTGTCGGCGGCCAGGGTGAACTGGCTGACCACCAGTGCCGCGCCGCCGGTGTCCTTCAGCGCGCGGTTCATGCGGCCGGTCTCGTCGCGGAAGATGCGCAGCTTGGCGATCTTGTTGGCGAGCGTCGTGGCCTGCGTCTTTGGGTCGTCGGCCATCGCGCAGACGAGGATCAACAGGCCCGCACCGATTTCGCCGACGGTCTCGCCCTCGACGCGCACGGCCGCGTGGGTGACCCTCTGGACCAGCGCGCGCATCAGGACAGCTCCGCCCGGTGCGGCGGGTTCGCCCCCGCGCGGGCCACCGTCATCGCGGCCGCGCGCGTGGCGAGGTCGAGCGCGGCGTGCAGCGCCTCGGGGTCCGGCG
>PUHN01000018.1 GCA_002967695.1 Rhodobacteraceae bacterium WD3A24
GACGACGCGGCCGCGCGGCGCGGGCAGGCCCTGGCCAGAAAGTCGGCCGAGCGCCGCGCGGCGACGCAGGCGCGCGCGGCCGAAGGGGCGCGCGCCCCGATGAGCGCCGAGTGGCTGAGCCACTGCCTGTCGGAAATCATGGACGATGACGCGGTGCTGTTCAGCGAGCTGGGCATCGTCGCCGGCGCGATGCGCCCCAGGGGGCCCAACCGCGTGTTCTCCAACCCGCATTCGGGCGGGCTGGGCTGGGGGCTGCCCGCCGCGCTGGGCGCGCAGCTGGCCGACCGCGACCGGCTGACGATCGCCTGCATCGGCGACGGCTCCTACATGTTCGCCAACCCGGTGGCCTGCCACCAGATCGCCGAGGCGCTGGAGCTGCCGGTTCTGATCGTGGTCAAGAACAACGCGACCTGGAACGCCGTGCGACGGGCCGTCAACAACAGCTATCCCGATGGCGCGGCCAGCCGCGCCAACGAGATGCCGCTGACCTCGCTTCAGCCCGCGCCCGACTACACCATGATCGCCCGCGCCAGCCGCGCCCATGCCGAGCGGGTCACCGACGGCGCCGAGCTGCCCGCCGCCCTTGAGCGCGCGCTCAAGGCCATCCGCGAGGAGCGCCGCGCCGCCCTGCTCGACGTGGCCGTCGAGTTGTCCGACAAATACTGAAATGAAAGGGCCCGTGGGGCGCTGATACAGCGATGGAATACATGTATATCCTCGCGGCGCTGGCGGTGCTCGCCGGCGGCGCGGTCAAGGGCGTCACCGGCGCCGGGGCGCCGGTGATCGCGATCCCGGCATTGACGATGCTGTTCGACGTCAAGATGGCGGTGACGATCATGGTCGTCCCCAACCTGCTGAGCAATGTGTGGCAGGCCTGGGCCTATCGCCGCGACATTCTGCCCGCGCGGTTCATGGCGCATTTCGCCGGCGCGGGCGTGGCCGGGGTGATCGTGGGCAGCGTGATGCTCTCGGCGCTGCCGGGCGATGTCCTCTCGCTGATCGTCGCGTCGGTGGTCGCCGGCTATGTGGCCCTGCGGGTTACGCGGCCGGGGCTTTGGATTCCGCCCTGGCTGGCGCAGCGGATGGCCGCCTTGGCGGGGCTGACGGGCGGGGCGCTGCAGGGCGCGACGGGCCTGTCGGCGCCGATCTCGATCACCTTTCTCAACGCGCAGCGCCTCGCGCGGCCGCAGTTCATCGGCACCATCTCCGTCTTCTTCATCACCATGACGACCGCGCAGATCGTCTCGCTGGTTTCGCTGGGGCTGATGGATGTGCCGCGGGTGGCGATGGGGCTCGTGGCGCTGGGGCTGATCTTTGCCGGCATGCCGCTGGGCACCTGGCTGGGCCGGCGCATCTCGACGGTGGTGTTCGACCGGATCATCCTTGCGCTGCTCGCCGCGCTGGCGGTCAAGATCTTCACCGAAGCCGCGCTGGGCTGACCCACCCACGCCGCGGGGCGGGCGCGTCAGAGGCCGAGATACCGCCCCGCGACCTCGTCGGTCAGCCCCGCCGCCGGCCCCGTCCAGACGGTGCGCCCGCGTTCGAGCACGACGCAGTCGTCGGCCAGCGGCAGGATTTCCGAGAGGGTCTTGTCCACCAGCAGGATCGACAGCCCCTCGGCCTTGAGCCGCCCGACCGCCGCCCAGATCTCGCGGCGGATGACGGGGGCGAGGCCCTCGGTCGCCTCGTCGAGGATCAGCAGCCGCGGATTGGTCATCAGGGCGCGGCCGATCGCCAGCATCTGCTGCTCGCCCCCCGACAGCGTGGCGGCGTGCTGGCCGGCGCGCTCCTGCAGCCGGGGGAAGAGATCATGGACACGCGCCAGCGTCCACAATCCCGGCCGCGCGGCGGCGATGAGATTTTCCGTCACCGTCAGATTGGGAAAGCAGCGCCGCCCCTCGGGCACCAGCCCGATTCCCAGCCGCGCCGCGCGAAACGACGGCAGCGCGGTGATGTCGCGCGCGCGAAAGCGCACCGCGCCGCGCCGGATCGGCAGCATCCGGCACACCGCATGGATCGTCGTCGTCTTGCCCATGCCGTTGCGCCCCATCAGCGCGACGGCGGTGCCTTCGCGCACCTGCAGATCGACGCCGAACAGCGCCTGCGAGGCGCCGTAGAAGACCTCGAGTCCCTCGACCTCCAGCAGCGCGCTCATGCTTCCTCCCCGTCGCCCAGATAGGCGCGGCGCACCTGCGGATCGGCGCGAATCTCGTCGACCGTCCCGGTCGCGATGACCTGCCCGCTCGCGAGCACCGAGACCCGGTCAGCCAGCGCGAAGACCGCGTCCATGTCGTGTTCGACCAGAAGAATCGGCGCCTCGGCGCGCAGCCCGTCGAGGAAAGCAGTCAGCGTGCGCGCCCCGTCGGCGCCCAGCCCGGCCATCGGCTCGTCGAGAAGAAACGCCTTCGGCGCCAGCGCCAGCGCGACCGCGAGTTCGAGAAGCCGCCGCTCGCCATGCGACAGCGTCTCGGACGGCACGCCCGCCCGCCCGGCAAGGCCCACGCGGGCGAGGAGGTCGTGCGCCGGGCCGGTCAGCGAGCGGTCGCGGCGAACCGGCCGGACGAAGCGATAGGGATGGCCCTGCCGCGCCTGCAGCGCCAGCATCACGTTGCGCAGGGCGGTGTATTCGGGGATCAGCGACGAGACCTGAAACGTCCGCCCCAGCCCCAGCCGCGCGCGGCGGGCGACCGACAGGCCGGTGATGTCGCGCCCGGCAAAGCGGATGGTGCCCGCATCGGGCGTGTGACGGCCGCTGATCAGCGCCATCAGCGTGGACTTGCCTGCCCCGTTGGGGCCGATCAGCGCATGGATCTCGCCCGGCATCAGCGTCAGCGCGACATTGTCGGCCGCTGCCAGCGCGCCGAAGCTCTTGGAGACTCCCGACAACTCCAGCACCGGCTCAGCCATGGCGCTGCCTCCCCGCGATCAGCCCGATCAGCCCGCCGCGCGCGAACAGCACCACCAGCAGCAGCACCAGCCCCAGGAACAGTTGCCAGTGCTGGGTCAGCCCGCCGAACACCGTCTCGAAACCCACGAGGATCGCGGCACCGGCGACGGGGCCGAAAAGCCGCCCCACGCCGCCGAGAATGCAGATCACGATCAGCTCGCCCGAGGTCTGCCAGGCCATCATGGCGGGGCTGACGAAGCCGTTGAGATCGGCCATCAGGGCGCCGGCCAGCCCGGTGATCATCCCCGAGGCCGCGAAGGCCGCCAGCTTGACCCCGAAGGGCGCGATGCCCACCGCCGCGGCGCGGTCGGGATTTTGCCGGATCGCCATGAGCGCCGCGCCGAACCGCGCCCCGCGTAACATGGCGAACAACGCCAGCGCGGCCAGCAGCACGCCGTAGGAGATCACGAACATGTCCCATGGCCGCATGGTGTCGAGGCCGGGAATGCCGTTGCGCAGGAATATGGGCAGGCCGTCCTCGCCCCCATAGGCGGGCCAGGACAGCATGAAGTAGTAGAGCATCTGCGCGAAGGCCAGCGTGATCATGATGAAGAAGATGCCGCTGGTGCGCAGCGACAGCGCCCCGATCACCGCCGCCAGCAGGCCGGCCAGCACCATCGCCACCACCCAGATCACGATCATCTGGTCGGTGCCGGGCAGGCCAAGCAGCACGGGCGTGCCGTTGAAGGCGTGATGGGCCAGAATTCCGGCGACGTATCCGCCCAGCCCGAAATAGGCGGCGTGGCCGAACGACACCATGCCGCCGAGCCCCAGCGCGAGGTTGAGCCCCACCCCCGCCAGCGCCAGCAGCGTCACGCGCGTGGCCAGCGTGACATAGAACGGCTCATCGACCGCCAGCGCGACGAGCGGCGCGGCCAGCAGCCCCAGCGCGAGCACGGCGTTGATGGTCAGTTCGCGTCGGCGTTCATCCATTGGCGGGAAACAGCCCCCTGGGGCGCAGGATCAGCACCAGCGCCATCAATATGTAGATCAGCATCGAGGCCAGCGCCGCGCCCACATCCATCGCCTGGCTGGGGTCGAGAAACAGGCCGAACGCGCGCGGCAGGAGAAAGCGGCCCATCGTGTCGATCACGCCGACCAGCAGCGCGCCGACCATCGCGCCCTTGATCGAGCCGATGCCGCCGATCACGATCACCACGAAGGCCAGGATCAGCACCGGCTCGCCCATCCCCACCTGCACCGACTGGATCGCGCCGACCAGCGCGCCGGCCATGCCCGCCAGCGCCGCGCCCAGCGCGAAGACCACGGTGTAGAGGGCGCGGATGTTCACGCCCAGCGCGGCGATCATCTCGCGGTCGCTCTCGCCGGCGCGGATGCGGATGCCCAGCCGGGTGCGCGCGATCAGCAGCCACAGCCCCAGCGCGGTGAGCAGGCCGACGCCGATCAGCGCCAGCCGGTAGAGCGAGTAGTCGACGATGCCGAGGCTGACGGTGCCGTTGAGAAGATCGGGCACGCTGAGATAGAGCGGAAACGGGCCGAAGATGATGCGCACGCCCTCCGAGAGGATCAGGATCAGAGCGAAGGTCGCGAGCACCTGGTCGAGATGGTCACGCGCATACAATCGCCGGATCACGACGACCTCGATGATCGCCCCCGCCGCGGCGGCGGCGGCGAGCCCCGCGACGAGGCCCAGCCAGAAACTGCCCAGCCAGCCCGCCACCACCGCGCAGACGAAGGCCCCGATCATGTACAGCGAGCCATGCGCGAGGTTGATCAGGCCCATCACGCCGAAGACCAGCGTGAGGCCCGCGGCCATCAGGAACAGCATCAGACCGAACTGCACGCCGTTGAGCAGCTGCTCGACGAGAAGGGAAAGACTCATGGGAAACGGGCTTTCGCGCGGGCGCGCGGCCCCCGCGGGGCCGCGCGCGACGGCGTCTTACATCCGGCACTCATCGACATAGACGTCGACATGGTCCTCGAAGGCGGTGCCGATGATGCGGTTGGTCAGCTCGCCGTCGCCCTGCACCACCTCGCGGATATAGATGTCCTGGATCGGGTGATGGTTGGCGGCAAAGGCGAAGTCGCCGCGCACCGAGTCGAAGTCGGCCGCGCGCAGCGCCTCGCGGAAGGCGTCCGCGTCGTCCACATCGGCCTGCTCCAGCGCCGACAGGATCAGGTTGGCCGTGTCATAGCCTTGGCTGGCGTAAAGCGAAGGCGTGCGGCCGTATTCGGCGCGGAAGGCCTCGATGAAAGCTTCGTTGGCGGCGTTGTCGAGATCGGGCGACCACTGGCTGGTGTTGATCACGCCCAGCGCGTTCTCGCCCATCGCCGGCAGCATGTCCTGGCCGAAGCTGAAGGCCGCCGAGACGATCGGCAGATCGAGACCCGACTGCTCGTACTGGCGCATGAAGGAGATGCCCATCCCGCCCGGCAGGAAGAAGAAGATGCTGTCGGCGCCCGAATCGCGGATCTGGGCGATCTCGGCGGCATAATCCGTCTGGCCCAGCTGGGTGAACAGCTCACCGGCCAGTTCGCCGTCATAGTGGCGCTTGAAGCCGGTCAGCGCGTCAGTGCCGGCGGGATAGTTGGGCGCCATGATGAAGGTGTTCTCATAGCCCAGCTCGTTGGCGGTCGCCCCGGCGGCCTCGTGCAGCGAATCGTTCTGCCAGGCGGCGTTGAAGTAGTTCTCGCTGCAGTTCTCGCCGGCCAGCGCCGACGGCCCCGCATTCGGCGAGATGTAGAAGACGCCCTGCGCCACGGTCGAGGGCACCACCGCCATCGCGAGATTCGACCAGATGATGCCGGTGAGGATGTCGACCCGCTCGGACTGGATCATCCGCCGGGCGATCTGCACCGCGAGCTCGGGCCGGCGGGCGTCATCCTCGACGATCAGTTCGACCGCGTCGGAGCCCGACTGCGCGAGCGCGAGCTCGAAGCCGTCGCGCACATCGACGCCGAGGCCGGCGCCGCCCCCCGACAGCGTGGTGATCATGCCCACGCGGGCCTCCTGCGCGACAGCCGGTGCGGCGGCGAGCGTCAGCGCGGCGATGCTTGCGGCGGCACGTTTGGCAAAACTCATGATATCTCCTCCCTGTCCCTTGCTTATTGTTCCGACGCCCGCGGACGCCGATCCTGACTGACGGCATAGTGCGGCGTGACGGCGCCTCATGCAAGAAATTGACGCGCCATTTTCGCCAGGATCGGCCAGGGCGCCGGAGCCACTGGCGACGCGGCGGCGCGCGCCCTACACTGCCGCCGGAATTGCAGGAGGCGATCATGGACGAGCTGGAGCGGCGCATCGCGGTCGCGGCAGGGGAGAGCCCCGCCGACACGGTCCTGCGCGGGGGGCGCGTGTTCGATCTGATCACCGGCGAGATGACCGGCGGCGACGTGGCTATCGCCGACGGCGTGATCGCCGGTGTCGGCGCGCCTTATCAGGGCGCCGAGGTCATCGACGTGGCCGGCGCGGTGCTGGTGCCGGGGTTCATCGACACGCATCTGCACATCGAATCCAGCATGGTCACGCCGCACGAGTTCGACCGCTGCGTCACCCCGCGCGGCGTGACCACCGCGATCTGCGACCCGCACGAGATCGCCAATGTCGCCGGGCTCGACGGCATCCGGTATTTCCTGGAAGCCAGCGCGCAGACGGTCATGGATATCCGCGTGCAGCTTTCCTCCTGCGTGCCGTCCACCGAGATGGAGACCTCCGGCGCGCGGCTCGACGCGGCCGATCTCGCGCCGCTGAAGGATCACGACCGGGTCATCGGGCTGGCCGAGTTCATGAACTATCCCGGCGTGATCCACCGCGACCCGGCCGCGATGGACAAGCTGCGCGCCTTTGCGGGGCGTCACATCGACGGGCATGCGCCGCTGCTGAGCGGGACGGGACTGAATGCCTACATCGCCGCCGGCATCCGCACCGAGCACGAGGCGACCACCGCCGAAGAGGCGCTGGAGAAGCTGCGCAAGGGCATGCGGGTTCTGATCCGCGAAGGCTCGGTGTCGAAGGATCTCCACGCCCTCGCCCCGATCCTGACGGAGCGGACATCGCCCTATATCGCCCTGTGCACCGACGACCGCAATCCGCTCGACATCGCCGAGCACGGCCATCTCGACTACATGATCCGCACGCTCATCGCGCTGGGCGTGCCGGTGCTGGCGGCCTACCGCGCGGCGAGCCTGTCGGCGGCCGAGGCGTTCGGGCTGCGCGACCGCGGGCTGATCGCGCCGGGGCGGCGGGCCGATATCGTGGTGCTCGACGATCTGGAGGACTGCCGCGCACGCATGGTGCTCGCGGCCGGCCGCGTGGCCGACGCGGCCGCCTTCGCGGCGCGGCCGGGCATCGCGCCGGTGGCGCGCGATTCGGTGCGCGCGCCGCGGGTCGGGGCCGAAGACATCATCGCCGCCACCCCGTCCGGCGGGCCGGGCGGCACCCCCATGCCCGTTATCGGCATCGAGCCGGGCAAGATTATCACCCACTGGCTGGCCGAGACCACCCCTGTAACCGGCCCCGACCCCGCGCGCGATCTCGCCCGCATCGCGGTGATCGAGCGCCACGGCCGCAACGGAAACATTGCGGGGGGGTATGTGCGCGGATTCGGGATGGCGCGCGGCGCGATCGCCTCCACCGTCGCCCATGACCACCACAACATCGTGGTGGTCGGCGCCGACGCGGCCGACATGGCCGCCGCCGCCAACCGGCTGGGCGAGATCGAAGGCGGCTTCGCCGTCGCGGCGGGCGGTCATGTGACCAGCGAACTCGCCCTGCCCGTGGCCGGGCTGATGAGTCTGGAGCCCTTCGAGACAGTCGAGGCCCGGCTGCGCGAGCTGCGCGCGGCGGCCCGCGATCTGGGCGTGACGCTCGACGAGCCCTTCCTGCAGCTCGCCTTCCTCGCCCTGCCGGTGATCCCGCATCTCAAGATCACCGACCGGGGGCTGGTGGACGTGGACGCCTTCGCCCTGCTCGCCACCGCCCCGCCGGCGCCGCCGGGGGCCTGACCCGGCGCCCGGCGGGCGGGGCGCGGCGCGCGCCGCTTACCCGGCGAGGCGGGCGGCCACGTCTTCCCAGTTGACGAGATTGTCGAGGAAGTTCTGCAGATAGACGGGGCGCTTGTTGCGGAAGTCGATGTAGTAGGAGTGCTCCCACACATCGCAGCCCAGCAGCGCGGTCTGGCCGAAGCAGAGCGGATTGACGCCGTTCTCCGTCGAGGTGACCTTGAGGCTGCCGTCGGTGTCCTTGACCAGCCACGCCCAGCCCGAGCCGAACTGGCCCGCGCCCTTGGCGGCGAACTGCGTCTTGAACTCATCCAAACTGCCGAAGGCCTCGGTCAGCGCCTTTTCCAGCTCGCCCGGAATCTTCTTGTTTCCGCCCGGCGCCATCATCTCCCAGAACTGGGTGTGGTTCCAGTGCTGGGAGGCGTTGTTGAAGATGCCCGACTGCGCGATGGCCTTCGGGTCATAGGTGCCCTTGATGATCTCCTCGACGGGCTTGCCCTCCCACTCGGTGCCGGCGACGGCCTTGTTGCCGTTGTCGACATACGCCTTGTGGTGGATGTCGTGATGGTATTCCAGTGTCTCGCGGCTCATGCCGAGATCGGCCAGTGCATCATGGGCATAGGGCAGATCGGGAAGTTCGAAAGCCATGTCGCGTCCTCTCGTTCGTTGAAAACCTCTGTGACCGTATAAGAGCCTCGCAGCGCGGATCGTCAAGGGGCCGCGCCCCGCATCGCCGCGGGCGGCGGCTTCAGTCGTGGCCGATGGCGGCGGCGCCGTCGCAGGCGTGGCGGTGGCATTCGAGCTCGAGCGTGGCGTGGCCCACGCCGCAGGCCTTCAGCCGCTTGCGCAGGGCCTGCTTGATCGCGTCGGCCTCGTGCCAGCGGCCCTCCTCGACGGTGACATGGGCCTCGAGGGCGGCGGTGTCCTCCTCCATCTGCCACAGATGCAGGTGGTGAACCCCGGCCACGCCGGGCGCGTCCTCCATCGTCTCGAGGATGCGTCGGGTCTGGATGTCCGGCGGCGCGCCCAGCATCAGAACGCGGATCACCCCGCCGATCTCGGTGCCGGCGTGCCACAGGATATAGGCCGCGATGCCCACGGTGATGACCGGGTCGAGGATGTGCAGATCGTAAAGGATCGCGCCGCCCCCGGCGATCATCACCCCCACCGAACCCAGCGCATCGGCCAGATTGTGCAGAAAGGCCGCGCGGATGTTCATCGAGTGCTTCGACAGCGCGTATGTCAGCCCCGCCGTGACCAGATCGACCACCAGCGCTACGGCCGCGATGACAACCACGATCCAGCCATCGATCGGCGCCGGATCGGCAAAACGCAGCGCCGCCTCGTAGAGCAGATAGAGGCCGATGACGATCAGCGTGGTGTAGTTGATCAGCGCTGCGACCGTCTCGGCCCGGGCATAGCCGAAGGTCATCACCGCATCGGCGGGCCGGCGCGCGATGCGCCGCGCGACAAAGGCGATGACCAGCGACAGCGCGTCGGAGAAATTGTGCAGCGCATCGGCGATCAGCGACAGCGATCCCGCCAGGATGCCGCCGACGACCTGCGCGGCCGTCAGCGCGACATTGACCAGCACCGCCAGTGCCACCCGCCGGTCGCCCGCCTCCGGGGCGACGTGATGGTGATGGGGGTGGTCGTGCGGCATGGCTCAGGCCCCGCTTTCGACCCCGCGGCGGGCTTTTCGCGCGCGCTCGCTCGCCGATTTGAGCTGGCCGCAGGCGGCCATGATGTCCTCGCCGCGCGGGGTGCGGATGGGGCTGGCATAGCCGGCCTTGTGGACGATGTCGGCGAAGGACTCGATGCGCTCCCAGTCCGACCGCTCATACGGCGCGCCGGGCCATTCGTTGAACGGTATCAGGTTGATCTTGGCCGGAATCCCCGCGATCAGCCGCACCAGCCGCCGCGCGTCCTCGTCGGAGTCGTTGACTCCATTGAGCATGACATACTCGAAGGTGATGCGTTCGGAGTTCGACAGCCGCGGATAGGCGCGCAGGGCCTCCAGAAGCGTCTCGATATTCCACTTTCGGTTGATCGGCACCAGCTTGTCGCGCACCGCGTCGGTGGTGGCGTGGAACGACACCGCCAGCAGGCAGCCGATCTCCTCGGCCGTCTTGGCAATCTCGGGGACGACGCCGCTGGTCGACAGGGTGATGCGCTTGCGCGACAGGCTCAGCCCCTCGCCGTCCATCACGATCTTCATCGCGTCGCGGACATTGTCGAAATTGTAGAGCGGCTCGCCCATCCCCATCAGCACCAGGTTGGAGACCAGCCGCGTCTCCGGGCGCGGCCTGCCCCGCTCGGGCCATTCGCCCAGATCGTCGCGCGCGACCATGAGCTGGCCGACGATCTCGCCGGGCGTGAGGTTGCGCACCAGCCGCTGGGTGCCGGTATGGCAGAACGAACAGGTCAGCGTGCAGCCCACCTGGGAGGAGACGCACAGCGTGCCGCGCCCCTCCTCGGGGATGTAGACCGCCTCGACCTCGTGGCCGCCGGCGATGCGCAGAAGGTATTTGCGCGTGCCGTCCGCCGAGACGGAGCGCGAGACGATCTCGGGCACGGCGATGGTGAAGTTCTCTTCCAGAAACGCGCGGTAGGCCTTGGACAGGTTGGTCATCGCGCCGAAATCGCGCACGCCCCAGAAATAGACCCATTGCCAGATCTGGCCGGTGCGCATCTTCGCCTGCTTCTCGGGCGTGCCGGCGGCGATCAGCGCCGCGCGCAGCTCGTCGCGCGTCATGCCGATCAGGTTGCGCCGGCCCTCTTCGGGCAGCTTGCGCGGGATGGTCAGCATGTCCTGCGTGATGGGGGCGTCGGCGGTCATGGGCGTCTCTTTCGCGCCGTCGGGCGGCGGTTGTGGTAACTTGACGCGCGGATACAGGATTCGAGGCGCGTTGGAAATGGCCGCGCGGCGGCGGCGGGCAAACAGATGGGCCTTCGGCGCCATGGTGCAAGCCCCATGGCGGCCCGCGGGCCGCCCGCGACACCGCCGATGGGTGCATCGGGAAGCGATCGAGCGCTTGACATATGAAGCGGTCGGCCGCAGTGAATGCAAACGCAACTAAATCCACAGGGGGATGAGATGACGAAATTCGCCACCACGCTCGCGGCCTCGGCCGCCGCGCTCGCCGTCGCGCTGCCCGGCCTTTCCGCCGCGCAGGCGCAGGAGATCACGCTGCGCGCGGCCAGCGCATTCGCCAGCGGCACCACCTTCACGCGCGAGTTCGAGCGCTTCGTCGAGCGCGTCAACGAAGAGGGCGAGGGCCTCGTGCAGATCGAATTCGTCGGCGGCCCCGAATCGATCCCGCCCTTCGAGATCGGCAACGCGGTGTCCAACGGCATCGTCGATCTGGCCAATGCCAGCGGCGCCTTCTACACCAACATCATGCCGCTGGGCGACGCGCTCAAGCTGGCCGAGCACAGCGCCGCCGAGATGCGCGAGAACGGCGCCTGGGCGTTCATCAACGAGCTGCACAACGAGCAGATGAACGTCCAGTACCTCGCCCGCACCGGCATGGGCATCCCGTTCCACATCTACACCACCGAGGAAATCGACGGCACCAGCCTCGAAGACATGCGCATCCGCACCACCTCGACCTACCGCGCCTTCATCAACGCGCTGGGCGGCACGCCGGTGCAGACCTCGCCGGGCGAGGTGTTCACCGCGCTGGAGCGTGGCGTGGTCGACGGCTATGGCTGGCCCGCGCAGGGCGTGCTCGATCTCGGCTGGCAGGAACACACCGCCTACCGGGTCGATCCGGGCTTCTACAACGTCGACGTGTCGTTCCTGATCAACCTCGACACCTGGAACGACATGACGCAGGAGCAGCGCGACTTCCTCAACGAGATGGCCGTGTGGATCGAATCCACCAATGCCGAGAACGAGGCGCGCAACGCCGCCGCCTATGAGGCGCAGGCCGAGGCCGGGATCGAGGCGATCACCCTCGAAGGCGAGGCCGCCGAGGCGTGGCTGACCACCGCCTACGAGGCCGGCTGGGCCGAGGCCGAGGAGATCAGCCCCGAGAATGCGCGCCAGCTGCGCGATCTGATCGGCGACCGTTGAGCCGATGCTCGCGGGGGTGAGCCGCGCCTATGACCGGCTGGTTCTGGCGATGGCGGCGGTTTCCGCCGCCATCGCCGCCGGGCTGGTGGTGATGATCTGCCTCGACGTGGCGCTGCGCAACATCGGCTGGGGCAACCTGCCCTGGGCGGGCGAGGTCAGCGAATACGGCCTCTATCTGATGACGATCCTGGGCGCGCCCTGGGTTCTGAGCCGGGGCGGGCATGTCAAGATGGACATCGTCGCCAATCACCTCCGCCCCGCCTCGCGGCGCTGGCTCAACCTTTTCGTCGCGCTGCTGGGGCTGGGGGTGACGCTGGTACTCACATGGTATGGCGCGGCCGTCACGCTGGCCTCGATGGCGCGGGGCAGCCTCATGCTCAAGACGCTGGTCTTCCCCGAATGGTGGCTGCTCGCGCCCCTGCCAGTGGCGATGGCGATCATGGCGGTGGGATTCCTGCGCGATGCGGGGCGCGTGCTGGCCGGTCAGGAGCCGGGGTTTCACGGCGAGGGGGGCTAGGAACATGGAGTGGTATCTTGCCCTCGCGCTGCTGCTGGGCGTGCTGATCGTGCTGATGGGAACCGGGCTGCCGGTGGCCTTCGCCTTTCTCGGCGTCAACATCCTCGGCGCCATCGTGTTTCTGGGCGGCGAGGCGGGCCTTGCCCAGCTTGCCCGCAATGCGGTCTCTTCGCTGACGAGTTTTTCGCTGGTGCCGATCCCGCTTTTCGTTCTGATGGGCGAGATCCTGTTTCACACCGGACTGGCCTTCAAGGCCATCGACGCCACCAGCGCGCTGATCGCGCGGGTGCCGGGGCGGCTCTCGGTCGTTTCGGTGGCCGGCGGCACGCTGTTTTCCACGCTGTCGGGCTCGTCGGTGGCCAACACCGCCATGCTGGGCTCGACCATCCTGCCCGACATGCTGCGGCGGGGCTATCACCCCTCGATGGCGATGGGGCCGATCATGGCGACGGGCGGCATCGCGATGCTGATTCCGCCCTCGGCGCTCGCGGTCCTGCTGGGCTCGCTCGCGGGGATATCGATTTCGCAGCTTCTGGTGGCCGGCGTCATTCCGGGGCTGATGATGAGCGTGCTGTTTCTCGGCTACATCCTGCTGCGCTGCACGCTCAACCCCGGCCTCGCCCCGCCCGACGAGACGGCCGCGCGGCTGGGGCCGTGGGCGCGCATCGCGCCCTTCCTGCTCTATGTCGTGCCGCTTTTCGGCATCTTCGTGGTCGTGGTCGGCGCGATGCTGCTGGGCTGGGCCACGCCGACGGAATCGGCGGCAATCGGATGCGCCGCCGCGGCGCTGGCGGCGGCGCTTTATGGGCGGTTCACCCTGAGCGCGATGCGCACCGCGCTGATGGAGACCGCCAAGATCGCGGTGATGATCCTGTTCATCATCGTCGCCTCCTCGACCTTCTCGCAGCTGCTGTCGTTTTCGGGGGCCACGCGCGGCATCCTCGGGCTGGTCGACCGGCTCGATCTGGGGCTGATGGCCGTTCTGCTGATCATGCTGATCATCCTTCTGGTGCTGGGCGCCTTCATGGACCAGGTCAGCATGATCATGGTCACCCTGCCCTTCTTCGTGCCGCTGTCGCAGTCGCTCGGGATCGATCTGCTGTGGCTGGGCGTGATGATGCTGATCTGCATGGAGATCAGCTTCATGACGCCGCCTTTCGGGCTGCTTCTGTTCGTCATGAAAGGCGTCGCGCCGCCGTCGATCCGGCTGGGCCAGATCTATCGCGCGGCCGTGCCGTTCGTGGGGCTGCAGCTCGTGGTGCTCGCGCTGATCGTGATCGCGCCCCAACTGGCAACCTGGCTGCCGGGCCTGGCGCGATAGCCCCGGCCGGCGCGTCGGGAGGGCGCCGCCCGGCCCGGCACATGGCTGTCAGCGGGTGCGCCGGGCGGCGCGACCGTCGCGTCTTGACAACACTCGCGCATCCGACGCAGCCCGGGGGCGCGCCGGCGCTATGAAACCGATGGCGACGATGGCAGACTCGTCGTGATCGGAGCAGCCCCACAAGCTCCGGCGGAATCGGGCAGTCGGACATGACATCATCGAGGACGATCGCGCTCGCCGCGCTGTTGGCGCTGCTCATGGCCGCCGCGGCCGGCGCGCAGGAGCGCGGGCCGGTCACCAACCTGCCGCTGCCGCGCTATGTCTCGCTCAAGGCGACCGAAGGCAACGCCCGGCGGGGGCCGGGGCTCGAACACCGGGTCGACTGGGTCTTCACCCGGCGCGGCATGCCGTTGATGGTGACCGCCGAATACGGCCACTGGCGCCGCGTGCAGGACCGCGAGGGCGCCACCGGCTGGGTGCATTACGCGCTGCTCTCGGGAGCGCGCACGGTCATCGTCGAGCAGGACATGACACCGCTGCGCCTGCAGGCCGACGCCCGCGCGCCGATCAATGCCTATCTGGAAGCGGGGGTCGTCGCGCGGGTCGATGAGTGCGGCCCCGACTGGTGCCGGCTGGAGGCGCGCGGCGAAGGCGGCTGGGCCGAGCGGGCCACCCTCTGGGGGCTTATGCCCGATGAGCGGCTCGACTGACCCCGCGCCTTGCCCAACGACAGGAGCCCCCATGCAACCCGTCCGCCACGCGTCCACCGATACCACGCGGCTGAACGTCTCGGCCGGGCTGGCCTCGGCCGGTGTCGCGCTGGTGCTCGTGGTGCTCAAGGTCTGGGCGTTTCAGGCGACCGGGGCGCTGTCGATCGGGGCCACGCTGGCCGACAGCGCGATGGATCTGATCATGTCTCTCGGCGCGCTGGCCGCGATCGTCTATGCCGCCCGCCCGCCCGACGAGGATCACGCCTTCGGCCACAGCTCGGCCGAGGATCTCGCCGCGCTGGGACAGGCCGCGATCATCACCGTGGCGGCGGGGCTGATCGCCTGGGGCGCGGTGACGCGGCTGCTCGCGCCGGGGCCGTCGCGGCTCGCCGCCGAGGGCGCGGGGATCGCGGTGATGGCGGTGTCGTTGGCGCTCACGCTGGCGCTGGTGCTTTGGCAGACGCGCGTGGCGCGGCGCACGGGCAACCGCGTGGTCGCCGCCGACCGGCTGCACTATCTGGCCGATCTGCTGCCCGGTCTGGGCGCGATCGCGGCTTTGTGGGCCTCGCGCGCCTGGGGCGTGGGCTGGGTCGACAGCGCGGTGGCGCTTGTCGCCGCCGCCGTCCTGCTGCGCGGCGCGGGCCGCATCGGCAAGGGCGCCTGGGATGCGCTGATGGACAGGCGCGCCGACCCGGCGCTGGTCAACGGGATCGAGCGGATCGTGGCCGGCTGGCCCGGCGTGCGGGGCTATCACGACCTCAGGACGCGCACCGCCGGCAGCCGGGTCTTCGTCAGCGTTCACATCGAACTCGACGGCGACCAGTCGCTGACCGAGGCCCATGCCATCAGCGCGGCGCTGCGCCGTGCCATCATCGACACCCATCCCGCGGCGGAAGTGATCATCCACAAGGATGTGGCCGCCGATTGAGCCCGCGCCGCCGCCGCGCCCGCGCTGCCGGCAGTGCTTGAATCGGCGCGCGGATTGGCGCAAGAGCGCGGCAAGGCCGCGGGGAGCCGCCAATGAGCGCCATCGACGATCTGCCGCCCCTGCGCGAGGTGATCGCCCGCCACGGGCTGGCGGCGCGCCGGGCGCTGGGGCAGAACTTTCTGCTCGATCTCAACCTGACCGCCCGGATCGCGCGGACGGCCGGCGATCTGACCGGCGCGGATATCCTCGAGATCGGGCCGGGGCCCGGCGGGCTGACGCGGGCGCTTCTGGCGGAAGGGGCGCGGCATGTTCTCGCGGTCGAGAAGGACGCGCGCTGCCTGCCGGCGCTGGAAGAGATCGCTGCGGCCTATCCCGGCCGGCTTACGATCATGCAGGGCGACGCGCTGGAGATCGACCCGCTGGCGCATCTGACCCCGCCGGTCAAGGTGGTGGCCAATCTGCCCTATAATGTGGGCACCGAACTGCTGGTGCGCTGGCTCACCCCGCCCCGGTGGCCGCCTTTCTGGGAAAGTCTGACGCTGATGTTTCAGCGGGAGGTGGCCGAGCGCATCGTCGCGCGGCCCGGCAGCAAGGCCTATGGCCGGCTGGCGATCCTGGCGCAGTGGCGCGCCGAGGCGCACATCGTGATGCGCCTGCCGCCGGGCGCCTTCACGCCCCCGCCCAAGGTCAGTTCGGCGGTGGTGGCCCTCACGGCGCTGCCCGCGCCGCGCTATCCCGCCGATCCGGCGGTGCTCTCGCGTGTCGTGGCCGCGGCCTTCAACCAGCGCCGCAAGATGCTGCGGGCGAGCCTGCGCGGGCTGGCCCCCGATATCGAGGCACGCCTCGAGTCGGTCGGCATCGCGCCCACCGCACGGGCCGAGGAGATATCGCTGGAGCGCTTCTGCGCGCTGGCCCGCGCGCTCACCCCGCCGCGATAGGCGCGCGGCGCGCGGAAAGGCGTTACTCGGCGGCGGAGCTTTTCTGCTCGGGCTCCCCGCCGCCTTCGCCGCCGGCCCCGTCGGCCTTGGGCTTGCGCGGGCTGCGCCGGCGCGCGGGCTTGGGCGGCGCGCCGTCCTCGCCCTGCGCCTGGGCCGGTCCCTCGCCGCCGGCAGTCCCGGCGGGCTTGTCGGCCGCATCGCCCTCGCCAGCCTTGGCGCGGCCCCGGCGCGGGCTCTTGCGGGCCGGCTTGGCGGGCTGCTCGGCACCTTCGGGCTCACCGCCGGACTCGGGCGTCTCGACAAGGCCGCTTTCGGGCTGGCCGCCATCGACGTCGATCACGGCGGACTCGTCGCGGCGATTGTCGTCACCGCGCGGTTTGTCGCCGCCCTCGCCCTGCTCCTGGCTCTGGCCCTGATCGCCATTGCCGCGGCCGCCCTCGGGCTGGCCCTGCCCCTGGCCCTGCTGGCCGTCGTCGCGGCCGCGGTTGCGGGCCTTCTGGTCCTGCTGGTCCTGCTGCTCGCGCCGGGCCTCGGCCTCGCGGGCGGTTTCACGCTGAGCCTCGGCGAGAAGACGTGTGTAGTGCTCGGCGTGTTGAAGGAAATTCTCGGCAGCGACCCGGTCATTGCCAAGCTGCGCATCGCGCGCCAGCACCAGATACTTGTCGATGATCTGCTGCGGCGTGCCGCGCACCTTGCCCTCCGGGCCCGAACTGTCGAACACCCGGTTGACGACATTGCCCATAGACCGGGGGCGGTTCGACTTCGACCGCGAACGTTGCTTTGATGATCTCATATTGTTCTGTTTCCAGCCTTGATCTGGCTTGCCCCGAACCGGTCCGCGCGCGCTCGTTCAGGAGCTTGGATGTCGCGGCGTGTTCGGCAATTTCTGGCTTTCCGGTGCGGGGAACTGGGAGAAGCCGTTCACCCGTCACGGCGCCTTCTAAGCACGCCAAACGTTCAAAGACAAGCGCAAACTCGGAATTTTCTCTCGAACCGGGTCAACTCCGCGCCCGGCCGTGGCCATAAGGGCGCACTCACGCA
This sequence comes from Rhodobacteraceae bacterium WD3A24, assembly GCA_002967695.1. GTDB lineage: Bacteria > Pseudomonadota > Alphaproteobacteria > Rhodobacterales > Rhodobacteraceae > Alkalilacustris. Next base: position 17,443 of record PUHN01000018.1, read on the forward strand.
CCCCGGCGAACGCCGTATCGCCCGCCCTCAGCACGGCGCGCGTGCGACGGCGATGCGGTTACGCCCATCCATATCGGGATGGCACGCGGCGCCTTCAAGCCCCGCCTCACGCAGGATCGCGGCCACCGCCGCGCCCTGGCCCGCGCCGATCTCGACCATCAGCCAGCCCCCCGGCGAAAGATGCGCCCGCGCCCCCCCGGCGATCGACCGATAGGCGGCCAGCCCGTCGGGGCCGGGGCTGAGCGCGCCGTGCGGCTCCCACCGCGCGACCTCCGGCGAAAGGCCGGCCATCTCGGCCGCGGCGATATAGGGGGGGTTGGAAACGACAAGGTCGAAGCGCCCCTCAACCGGCGCATACCAGTCGCCGGCGGCGAAACCGGCGCGCCCGGCCAGCCCCAGCCGCGCGGCGTTGTCGCGCGCCACCGCCAGCGCGGCCTCGCTGACATCGGTGCCCAGCCCCGTCGCCGCGCCGCGCTCGGCCAGCAGCGTCAGCAGGATGCAGCCCGACCCGGTACCCAGATCGAGCACCCGCGCGAAGGACACCCCCAGCGCCTGCGCGACCAGCGTCTCGGTCTCGGGACGCGGGTCGAGCACGTCGCCGCTGACGCGGAAGTCGCGGCCCCAGAAGCTCCGCCGCCCGGTGATCTGGGCGACGGGGCGATGCGCGGCGCGATCGGCCAGCGCGGCCTCGAACCGGGCGACGGGGTCCGCGGCGAGCGGGTCATGCAGATGCAGCGTCACGCGGCCCGGCGCGATGCCCAGCGCATGCGCCATGAGATGGCGCGCATCGGTGCGCGGGCTGGCGATGCCGGCCGCGCGCAGCCGGGCGGCCGCATCGGTCAGCGCCGCCTGCACGGTCGGGCTCACGCTTCCATCTCCGCGAGCTGGCGCGCCTGATCGTCGGCGATCAGCGCGTCGATGACCTCGTCGAGATCGCCGGCCATGATCTGATCGAGCCTGTAGAGCGTCAGGTTGATGCGGTGATCGGTCATCCGGCCCTGCGGGAAGTTGTAGGTGCGGATGCGCTCCGAGCGGTCGCCCGAGCCCACCTGCCCCTTGCGCGCGGCGGCGCGGTCGGCGGCGGCGCGGGCGCGCTCGGCCTCGAACAGCTTGGCGCGCAGAACGTCCATGGCGATGGCGCGGTTCTGGTGCTGTGACTTCTCGGAGCTGGAAACGACGATGCCCGTGGGCAGATGGGTGATGCGCACCGCCGAATCGGTGGTGTTGACATGCTGGCCGCCCGCCCCGCTGGCGCGCATGGTCTCGACGCGGAGGTCATTGGGGTCGATCTGCACATCGACCTCCGCCGCCTCGGGCAGCACCGCGACGGTCGCCGCCGAGGTGTGGATGCGCCCGCCGGATTCGGTGGAGGGCACGCGCTGGACACGGTGGACGCCGGATTCGAACTTCAGCCGGGCAAAGACGCCCTCGCCCTTCACGCGGGCGACGGCCTCTTTCACCCCGCCCAGCTCGGTCTCGCTCAGCGCGATCAGCTCGAACGACCAGCCCTTGGCCTCGGCATGGCGCTGATACATCCGCAGCAGGTCCGCGGCGAAGAGTGCGGCCTCCTCGCCCCCCGTGCCGGGGCGGATCTCGATGATCGCGGGACGGGCGTCGGCGGCATCGCGCGGCAGCAGCGCCAGCTTGAGCGCCTTTTCCAGCTCGGGCCGGCGGGCGTTCAGCCGCGCCAGCTCCTCTTCGGCAAGCTCGCGCATCTCGGGGTCGTCGCGCATCGCCTCGGCCTCGGCGATGGCGGCCTGAAGGGCGCGCCAGTCCTCGATCCGGGCGACGACGGGTTTGAGCTCGGCATATTCCCGGCCCAGCTCGGCGATCTCGCCGGGCGCGGCGCCCTCGGCGAGCTTGGCCTCCAGATACTGGAAGCGTTGGATGATCCGGTCCAGGCGGTCCTCGGGCAGCATCCGCAGGGGTGTTGCCGATGGCGAGGGTGGCGTCAAGGGCCGGGGCCGACCGGACTCAGCCCCCCGCCGCGCCCCAGTCGCCCAGCTCGGCCATCCAGCGCTCCAGCCGGGCGCGGTTGACGCCCATGTCGGACTGGCCGAAACGCGCGCGGGCAAAGGCGGCGAAGGTCGCCCCGCGGCCGGCGGGCAGCACCTTGATGGTGGTGAAATCGGGAAAACCCAGCCATCTGGTGCGCGTAAGATAGGTCATGTGCCCCGCCGCGACCGAGCCGGCGATCAGCTCGGCCCCGTCGGCGCGGGCGATCTCGTCGATCCGCCGGGCCAGCGCGTCGGGCGGGCGCGTGTAGACCGGGGCGGCCGCGTCGCCGCCGGCGGGGCGGATCAGGTGGTGATTGGGCCGGCCCGGCCGCTCGACCAGCAGCGGATCGACATGGCGCGCCGCCGCGTCGACCGGCGCGAAGCGCACATAGAGCAGCCCCAGCCCCAGCGCGAGCAGCGCGGCGATGACGCCGGTGCGGATCATGCCGCGCGCCCCCGCCGCGTCCAGCACCACAGGCAGATCAGCTCCATCGCTACATGGGCGCCGGCCACCGCCGTCGCCCCGGTGGTGTCATGGGGCGGGCTGACCTCGACGACATCGCCGCCCACGAGGTTGATCCCGGCGATGTCGCGCAGCAGGATCGCCGCCTGCGCGCTGGTCAGCCCGCCCCAGACGGGCGTTCCGGTGCCCGGCGCATAGGCGGGGTCGAGCGCGTCGATGTCGAAGGTCAGGTAGGCCCTCGCCTCGCCGACGATGGCGCGCACCCGCCGCGCGACCCGGGCCCCGCCCTGCTCGTGAACACTGCGCGCGTCGATGATGTTGAATCCCATCGTGTCGGGGTTTTCCGTGCGAATCCCGACCTGGACCGAGCGGGCAGGGTCGACCAGCCCCTCTTTCACGGCCTTGTAGATCATCGTGCCGTGGTCGATCCGGGCGGGATCGTCATCGGCCCATGTGTCGGTGTGGGCGTCGATCTGGATCAGCGCCAGCGGGCCGAAGGCCTCGGCATGGGCGCGCAGGATCGGATAGGTGATGTAGTGATCACCGCCCAGCGCGATGCTGCCCGCACCGGCCCCAAGGATGGTGCTGATATGTGCCGCCAGCGCGGCGGGAAAATCGGCCACCCGCGCGTAATCGAAGGCCAGATCGCCGTAATCGACGATGGTGAAGTCGCTCAGCGGATCGAAGCCCCACCCGTAGGGCGGATCGAAGACCTGCAACAGGCTCGCCTCGCGGATCGCGCGCGGACCCAACCGCGCGCCGGGGCGGTTGGTGACCGCCTGGTCGAAGGGGATGCCGGTGACCGCCAGATCGACGCCGGCGAGATCCTTGGTGTAGCTGCGCCGCAGGAAACTGGGCGCGCCGCCAAAGGTGTTTTCATGGGCAAGCCCCCGGCGCGAGCGCCGCGTGAAGGCGGTATCGACCTGGTGTTTCGCGTCGTCGAGCCCCATTGTCGCAGCGTCTCCCTCGTCATCGCCGTCATCGCCCGCGTATCGGGGGGCGAGACTAACGCACGCGCCCCGGAAGGCCAGAGCCGATGCGCCCCTTGGGGCTTGGATTCCGCAGGCGGAGATGTGCAATCTGCGCGCAAGAGGCAACCCGGAGTCTCAGCGCCCCATGTCCGCCACTGACAGCGACACTCTCATCCACGACCCGCGGGGCGGGCTGGAGCGACTGCGCGAGATCATGCGCCGCCTGCGCGACCCCGAGACGGGCTGCCCGTGGGACATCGCGCAGGATTTCGCCTCCATCGCCCCCTATACCGTCGAGGAGGCGCACGAGGTCGCCGACGCGATCGCGCGCGGCGACTGGGCCGCGCTGGAGGGCGAGCTGGGCGATCTGCTGTTGCAGGTGGTCTATCACGCGCAGATGGCCGAGGAGGCGGGGCATTTCGACCTCGACGCGGTGATCGGCGCGATCTGCGACAAGATGGTCGCGCGCCATCCGCATGTCTTCGGCGCCGAGAGCCGCGACAAGACCGCCGCCCAGCAGAGCCGCGACTGGGAGGCCATCAAGGCCGCCGAGCGCGCGGAGCGCGCGCAGGCCGGCGCGCTCGACGACGTCGCGCTGGGGCTGCCGGCGCTGATGCGGGCGGTGAAACTGCAAAAGCGCGCCGCGCGCGTGGGGTTCGACTGGCCCGATGCCGGCGCGGTGCTCGACAAGATCGCCGAGGAGACGGCCGAGCTGGTGGAGGCGCGCGATTCGCTGGGGCCGCGCGAAACCGAGGAGGAATTCGGCGACCTGATGTTCGTGATGGCCAATCTCGCCCGGCATCTGGGGGTGGACCCGGAGGCCGCGCTGCGCGGGGCCAACGCCAAGTTCACCCGCCGCTTCCGCGCCGTGGAGGCCGCCCTGGCCGGCGAGGGCCGCCGCCCCGAGGACAGCGACCTCGCCGAGATGGACCGGCTGTGGGACGCCGCCAAGGCCGCGGAGCGTGCGGAGCGATGACCATGGAAGAGACCGCCGAGCGCCCCGCCCACCGCATCGTCATCGACACCGATCCGGGCCAGGACGACGCCGTGGCGATCCTGCTGGCGCTGGCGAGCCCCGAGATCGAGGTGCTGGGCATCACCACGGTGGCCGGCAACGTGCCGCTGGCGCTCACCAGCGCCAATGCGCGCAAGGTCTGCGAACTGGCCGGCCGGCGCGACATCCCCGTCTTCGCCGGCTGCGACCGGCCGCTGGCGCGCGATCTCGTCACCGCCGAGCACGTCCATGGCCGGACCGGACTGGACGGAACCGACCTGCCCGCGCCCGCCATGCCGCTGCAGCCCGCCCATGCCGTCGATTTCCTTATCAAGACCCTGCGCGCCGAACCCGCCGGCAGCGTCACGCTGGTGCCCATCGGGCCGCTGACCAACATCGCCGCCGCGCTGGCGCGCGCGCCCGACATCGCCACGCGGATCGGGCGCATCGTGCTGATGGGCGGGGCCTATTTCCAGGTGGGCAATGTCACGCCCGCGGCCGAGTTCAACATCCATGTAGACCCCGAGGCGGCGGCGGCCGTCTTCGCCTGCGGCGCGCCGATCACCGTCGTGCCGCTCGACGTCACCCACAAGGCGCTGGTCACGCCGCCCCGGCTGGAATCCTTCCGCGCCATGGGCACGCCGGTGGGCGCGGCGATCGCGGCCTGGACCGGATTCTTCGAGCGTTTCGACAAGGCGAAATACGGCGCGCCGGGGGCGCCGCTGCACGACCCCTGCACGATAGCATGGCTGCTCGCGCCCGAACTCTTCTCGGGCCGCGAGATCAATGTCGAGATCGAGACCGAGGGCCGTTTCACCACCGGCATGACCGTGGCCGACTGGTGGCGGGTCACCGACCGGCCCGCCAACGCGCTGTTTCTCGGCGACGTGGACGCCGATGCGCTGTTCACGATGATGACGGCGCGGCTCGCCACACTCGGCGCCTGAGCCTCACCGCCCCTTTCCGGCGGGCGCCGGGGTGCCTATCTGACCTGCATGGTCCTCAACATCGCCTTCGACAACAGCTACGCCCGCCTGCCGGAGAAGTTTCATGTCCGGCTCGACCCAACGCCCGTGGCCGCGCCGCGGCTGATCCGGCTCAACGCCGCGCTCGCGCGCGAGATGGGCCTCGATGTGCAGGCGCTCGCCGGGGCCGAGGGGCTCGCGATGCTGTCGGGCAACGCCGTCCCCGACGGGGCGGAGCCGCTGGCGCAGGCCTATGCCGGCCACCAGTTCGGCGGCTTCGTCCCGCAGCTGGGCGACGGGCGCGCGCATCTCTTGGGCGAGGTGGTCGGCCCCGATGGCCGGCGCCGCGACATCCAGCTCAAGGGCTCGGGGCGCACGCCGTTCTCGCGCATGGGCGACGGGCGCGCCTGGATCGGGCCGGTCCTGCGCGAATACATCCTCAGCGAGGCCATGCACGCGCTGGGCGTGCCCACGACGCGCGCGCTCGCCGCCGTGGCCACCGGCGAGACCGTCCACCGCGAGGGGCCGCGTCCGGGGGCGGTGCTAACCCGCGTGGCCGACAGCCATATCCGCGTGGGCACCTTCCAGTATTTCGCCGTGCGCGACGATACCGAGGCGATCCGGACCCTGACCGAGCATGCCATCGCGCGCCACTTTCCCGCGGCCGAGGGGCCGCGCGGGCTGTTGCGCGCGGCGGTAGCCGCGCAGGCGCGGCTGGTGGCGCAGTGGATGGCGCTGGGCTTCATCCACGGGGTGATGAACACCGACAACGCCCATGTCGGCGGGCTGACGATCGACTACGGCCCCTGCGCCTTCATGGACGGCTACCACCCCGAGACGGTCTTCTCGTCGATCGACGCGCAGGGCCGTTACGGCTATGCCAACCAGCCGCAGATGGCGGTGTGGAACCTCGCGCAGTTCGCCACCTGCCTGCTGCCGCTGATGGGCGGGGACCAGGAGGCGGCCGTGGGCGAAGCCACCGAGATGGTCCACGAATTCGCGCCCCTCTACCAGCAGGCGTGGCTCGACCAGTTCCGCGCCAAGCTCGGGCTCGAGCGCGCCGAAGACGGCGACGCGACGCTGATCGAGACCCTGCTGGGCCGGATGGCGCAGCAGCGCGCCGATTTCACGCGCACCTTCCGCGGCCTGGCAGACGGCACCGCGCGCGCCGAATTCGCCGAGCCCGAAGCCTTCGACGCCTGGGCGGGGGACTGGCGCGCCCGGCTCGCACGCGAGGGCCGCGAGGGGGCCGAACTCGACGCGGCGCTCAGGACGGCCAATCCCGCCTTCATTCCGCGCAACCACCGCGTCGAGGCGGCGATCGAGGCGGCCGCGGCGGGTGACGAGGCACCCTTCAACCGGCTCTGCGAGGTTCTCGCACGGCCCTATGACGACCAGCCCGAGGCCCGCGATCTGCGCGACGCGCCGCGGCGCGACGAGGCCGTCCACCGGACCTTCTGCGGCACCTGAGCGGCGGGCTCAGCCCGCCCGCGCCGCCCGCCGCGCGCGGCCGGGCCGGTTGATCAGGGTGATGCCCGCCATCACCAGCGCCAGCCCCCCGAAGACCGAAAGCCCCACCGGCTCGGACAGCAGCAGCCAGCCCAGCATCACCGCGACGACCGGCGTGAGAAAGCTGAAGCTCGCCACCACCCAAGACGGATAGCGCGCCAGCAGCCAGAACCAGAAGATGAACCCCGCCGAGACGACGCCCACGGTCTGGAAGGCAAAGCCCGCCCAGTGCAGCGCGCCCGGATCGCGCAGGAAGGGGCCGCCGTAAAACGGCGCGGCCGCCAGCAGAACCGGCGCCGAGACGAGAACCTGCCAGAATATCTGCATCTCGGGGCTTTCGGTCTGCAGCCGGGTCGTGCGGCTGGTCAGCACCAGCGCCGCCCAGGACATCGCCGCCGCCAGCGCGCAGAAATCGCCGATCAGGCTGCCGGCGCCCGCCCCGGCCCCCGCGCGCGCCGAGATCGCCCAGCCAACGCCGGCCAGCGCAATCACCAGCCCCAGCGCGCGCCGGCCCGTCAGCCGCTCGCCGGGGATCATCACATGCGCCCCAAGCGCCAGCCAGATCGGCATCGAATAGAAGATGATCGAGGCCCGCACCACCGTCGTCAGATCGAGCGCGATGAACAGAAACAGGAACTCCGCCGAAAAGAACAGCCCGATCACCAGCCCCGCCGGGATCGTGCCGGGCGTGAAGCGCGGCGGCCGGCCGCGCAGCCACATCCACAGCCCGATGCACAGGATCGCCCCCGCCGAGCGCAGGCCGGCGAAGAACACGGGCTGGAGCCCGTCATTGACCGCCTTGATGACGACGTTGTTGAATCCCAGAAGCAGCGACACCCCCAGAAGGGCGGCCGTTCCGAACCCGTCGAGTCCCGCCTTGCGTTCCATCCGCGCCTCGTGCCACCGCTGCCCGCTCGTTCGTCGGCACCGCGCGCGCGATTGTCAAGCGCGCCGCCCGGCGGCGGAAAGCGGTGGATAGCGCGCCCCGAATCCCGTAAATCCGCCACGACGCGGCAGAGAGGGCACGGCCCATGGCCAACATGACCAATTCGATCATCGAGCGCTGCGAGGCGCGCGGGCTGCGGATCACCGGTCAGCGCCGGGTCATCGCGGATGTGCTCCAGGAGGCCCACGGCCACCCCGACGTCGAGGAGCTTCACGCCCGCGCCAGCGCGCGCGACCCGCGCATATCGCTGGCGACGGTCTATCGCACCGTCAAGCTGTTCGAGGAAGAGGGTATTCTGGAGCGGCGCGAATTCGGCGACGGGCGCGCGCGCTACGAGGATTCCACCCGCGAGCATCACGATCACCTCATCGACCTGACCACCGGCGACGTGATCGAGTTCGTTGACGAGGAGATCGAGACATTGCAGGAGAAGATCGCCGCCCGTCTGGGCTATCGCCTCACCGGCCACCGGCTGGAGCTATACGGGGTGCCGCTGAACAGGAAGGACAGCAAATGAGCACGATCATCGACATCATCGGCCGCGAAATCCTCGACAGCCGGGGCAACCCCACCGTCGAGGTGGACGTGATACTCGAGGATGGCTCGATGGGGCGCGCCGCCGTGCCGTCGGGCGCCTCGACCGGCCAGCACGAGGCCGTCGAGCGCCGCGACGGCGACAAGACGCGCTATGGCGGCAAGGGCGTTCTGGAAGCGGTGGCGTCGGTCAATGGCGAGCTGGCCGAGGCGCTGGTGGGCTTCGACGCGACCGAACAGGTCGCCATCGACCGCGCCATGTGCGAGATCGACGGCACCCCCAACAAGGGGCGGCTGGGCGCCAACGCCATTCTCGGCGTGTCGCTGGCCACCGCCCGCGCGGCCGCCGATTACACCGGCCAGCCGCTGCACCGCTATATCGGCGGCACCTCGGCGCGGGTGTTGCCGGTGCCGATGATGAACATCATCAATGGCGGCGAACACGCCGAAAACCCGATCGACATCCAGGAATTCATGATCATGCCCGTCGCCGCCACGAGCGTGCGCGAGGCGGTGCGGATGGGTGCGGAGGTGTTCCACACCCTCAAGAAGGAATTGTCGGCCGCCGGGCTGGCGACCGGGGTGGGCGACGAGGGCGGCTTCGCGCCGAACCTAAACTCTACCAGAAATGCTCTTGATTTCATTGTGAAATCCATTGAAAAGGCGGGCTACAAACCGGGCGGCGACATCTATCTCGCGCTCGATTGCGCTGCCACGGAATACTTTAAGGACGGCAAGTATGTTCTTGAGGGAGAAGGCAAAACACTGAGCGCGCAGGACAACGTCGCGTGGCTGGAAAGCCTGGTGGAGGACTTCCCGATCATCTCGATCGAGGATGGCTGCGCGGAAGACGACTGGGACGGCTGGAAATTGCTGACCGACAGGTTGGGCGGGCGCGTGCAGCTCGTCGGCGATGACCTGTTCGTCACCAACCCCGACCGCCTCGCCGACGGGATCGCCAAGGGCTGCGGCAACAGCCTGCTGGTGAAGGTCAACCAGATCGGCACGCTGACCGAAACCCTCACCGCGGTGGAGATGGCCCATCGGGCGGGCTTTACCTGCGTGATGTCGCACCGCTCGGGCGAGACCGAGGACGCCACCATTGCCGACCTCGCCGTGGCCACCAACTGCGGCCTGATCAAGACCGGCAGCCTCGCACGCTCCGACCGGCTGGCGAAATACAACCAGCTCATCCGAATCGAGGAGGGGCTGGGCCTGACCGCCGAATACGCCGGACGAAGCGTGCTCAAGGACTGAGGGGCGCCATGATGGACGCCGACGCGATCATCGAGACGCTGGACCTGACCGCCCATCCCGAGGGCGGCTGGTTCCGCGAGACATGGCGCGCCGAGGGGCCGGGGCGGCCCTCGGGCACGGCGATCCTGTTTCTGCTGCGCGCGGGGGAGGACAGCCACTGGCACCGCGTGGACGCCACCGAGATCTGGCACTACCACGCGGGCGCGCCGCTCACGCTGCGGATCGCCGAGGCCGATACCGGCCCGGCGCGCGCCCATGCCCTCGGCGCCGACATCGCGGCCGGCGAGATGCCGCAGATCATCGTGCCCGCCCATCACTGGCAGGCCGCCGCCACCACCGGGGCATGGACGCTGGTGAGCTGCACCGTCAGCCCCGGATTCCGGTTCGAGGGGTTCGAGCTCGCGCCGGCGGGTTTCGACATCCCCGCGGGTTGACCGGCCCACAGGCGCGGGCCACATCGCTCCTATGGATCACCGCGATGTCGTCTCCGATCTGCCCGCCGCGACGCGGCAGCGGCTGACCGCGCGCAGCACCGCCGCCGGGCTGGGCCATCTCGCCGCGCATCTGGGGCTGGCGGCGCTGCTGGGCGGGCTGATCGTGGCGCGGGTGCCGGGCTGGCCGCTGCTGCTGCCCGTCCACGGGGTGGTGCTGACCTTTCTGTTCACCCTCGAACACGAATGCACGCACAAGACCCCCTTCGCCAGCGAGTGGCTCAACGAGGCGGCGGGCCGTCTCGCGGGCGGGCTGCTTGTGCTGCCCTTCACATGGTTTCGCCATTTCCACCTCGCCCATCACCGGCACACCAATATCGCGGGCAAGGATCCCGAGCTCGACACGCCCCGGCCCGAGACGCCGGGCCGGTGGCTCTGGCATGTCTCGGGCCTGCCCTATTGGGGCGCGCAGGCGCGGCTTGTGCTGCGGCTGGCCACGGGGCGCGAACGCCCCGCCTTCCTGCCCGCGCGCGCCCGCCCGCGCGCCGAGGCCGAGGCGCGCGCGATGCTGGCCCTCTATGTGCTGGCGCTCGGCTCGCTCGCGTTCACGCCGCATGTTCTGTGGCTGTGGATCGTGCCCGCCCTGCTCGGCCAGCCGGCGCTGCGGCTCTACCTTCTGGCCGAGCACGGCGACTGCCCGCGGGTGGCGAACATCCTGGCCAACACCCGCACGACCTTCACCAACGCGGCGGTGCGGTTTCTCGCGTGGAACATGCCGTATCACACCGAGCACCACGTCTATCCCGCCGTCCCCTTCCACCGCCTGCCCGAGATGCACGCGCTGATGCGCGACCGGCTGCGGGTGACCGCGGACGGCTACGCCGCCTTCACGAAGGCGTATCTGGACCGCCGGCGGGGCTGATCCGGCCGCCGCCCACCGCCGCGGCCACGCCGGTCGTGGCCGGGCAGCTCGTTGGCAGCCCCCGCGCCACCCGCACGGCGAGAAAGGCGAAGGCCTGCGCCTCCAGCATGTCGCCGTCGAGCCCGGCCGCCTCCACCGGCGCCACGGCGCAGGGCAGCCGCGCGGCCAGCGCGGCCATCAGTGTGGCGTTGTGCCGCCCGCCCCCGGTGACGAGCACGCGCCCCGGCGGGGCGGGGAAATGCTCGAACGCAGCCGCCACGCAGGCCGCCGCGAGGGCCGTCAGCGTGGCCGCCGCATCCGCGTCCGTCAGGCCCGCAACCGCATCCGCCAGTCCCGGCGCGGCGCGGTCGAGCGACTTGGGCGGCATGCGCCGGAAATAGGGGCCGCGCAGGAAGTCGGCGATGACGCCCTCATCCACGCGCCCCCGCGCGGCCAGCGCGCCGCCGGCGTCGCGGGCCCGGCCGCGCCGCGCGGTCATCAGATCGTCGATGGGCGCATTGGCCGGGCCGGTGTCGAAGGCGATGAGCGCGCCGGCCGCCTCGGGCGCCGGATGGGCGGGATCGACCCATGTGACATTGCCCACGCCCCCGAGATTGAGAAAGACCAGCGGCGCCTCGGCCCCGATCCGGCGCGCCAGCGCGTGATGATAGAACGGCGCGAGCGGCGCACCCTGCCCGCCCAGCGCCACGTCGCTGGAGCGGAAATCCCACACCACGGGAAGCTCCAGCGCCGCGGCCAGCACCGCGCCGTCGCCCGCCTGATGCGTACCCCGGCCGCCGGGGTCATGCGCCAGGGTCTGGCCGTGAAACCCCGCGATCTGCGCGCCCGAGAACCGCGCGAGCAGTTCGGCATGCGCGGTCTCGACGACCTCGGCGGCCGCAAGGGCCTCGGGGCTTTCGGGCCAGCGGCCCAGCGCGGCGCGCAGCACCGCGCGCTCGGCATGCGAATAGGGGCGGTAGGCCGAGGGGCCGAACGCCGCCACCGAAACCCCGTCGGTGCGGATCATCGCGGCATCGACCCCGTCGAGCGACGTGCCCGACATCGCCCCCAGCGCCCAGACGGCGCCATCTGCCAACATGGCCTTTCCCTCTGCCGCCCGCGCCGATATAGACACCGGCACCGAGCATACTGGATGACGCCGCGATGACCTACCACCCGAAATCCGATTTCCTGCAGGTGATGATCGAGCGCGGCTACCTCGCCGACTGCACCGATCTTCAGGGGCTCGACGAGGCGCTGCGCGCGGGCGTCGTGCCCGCCTATATCGGCTATGACGCCACGGCGCGCTCGCTGCATGTGGGCCATCTGCTCAACGTGATGATGCTGCGCTGGCTGCAGAATACCGGCCACAAGCCGATCACCCTGATGGGCGGCGGCACCACCAAGGTGGGCGATCCCTCCTTCCGCTCCGAGGAGCGCCCGCTGCTCGACAACGCGGCGATCGAGGCCAATATCGAGGGGATGCGCGGCGTCTTCGCCAAGTATCTGACCTATGGCGACGGCCCTGCCGACGCGCTCATGGTCAACAACGCCGAATGGCTCGACGAGCTCAACTATCTCGAATTCCTGCGCGACATCGGGCGGCATTTCAGCGTCAACCGGATGCTGTCGTTCGAATCCGTCAAGTCGCGCATCGACCGCGAGCAGTCGCTGAGCTTTCTCGAATTCAACTACATGATCCTGCAGGCCTACGACTTTCTCGAACTGCACCGCCGCTATGGCTGCCGGCTGCAGATGGGCGGCTCCGACCAGTGGGGCAACATCGTGGGCGGCATCGACCTCACCCGCCGGGTTCTCGATGTCGAGGTCTTCGGGCTGACCTCGCCGCTGATGACGACATCCGACGGGCGCAAGATGGGCAAGACCGCCGGCGGGGCGGTCTGGCTCAATGCCGACATGCTCTCCCCTTACGAGTTCTGGCAGTTCTGGCGCAACACGACCGACGCCGATGTCGGCCGGTTCCTGCGCCTCTACACCGAGCTTCCCCTCGAGGAGTGCGCCCGCCTCGCCGCGCTGGGCGGCGCGGAGATCAACGAGGCCAAGATCGTTCTGGCCAACGAGGTCACCGCGCTGTGCCACGGCCGCGAGGCCGCGCAGGCGGCCGAGGCCACCGCGCGCGAGGTCTTCGAGAAAGGCGGCACCGGCGCCGATCTGCCCAGGCTCTCCCTCAACGCCAGCGACATCGGCGAGGGCCTTTCGCTTGCGCAGCTCTTCGTGCGGGCGGGACTCGTGAAATCGGGCAAGGACGCAAAGCGCCTGATCGCCGAGGGCGGGGCGCGGGTCAACGACGAGATCGCCGAGGATCCCGGCCGCTTCTTCGGGCCCGACGACCTCGCCGCGCCGGTCAAGCTGACCGCCGGCAAGAAGCGTCACGCGCTGGTCACGCTGGAGGGCTGAGCGATCCGCTTCGGAGCCGCCTTCGCCTGATCCCGAACCGGCGCGGCGGCGGCGCCCGGCCAAGCGAAATTGCGGAGGGTCCGGCCCCGCCAGGGGCCGGAAACCGTCATTTCGCTTGGCCGGGCGATGACGGCGTGCCAGGGATCAGCAGGCGAAGGCGGGTGCGAAGCGGCAACCGCTTTGGTGGGCCCTGAGCCCCTCCCCGCGCATGTCTTGCGGGCGCGACCAGCGCCCGCACCGCAAGGTCACGCCCGCCTCACTCCGACAGCATCCACTCACCGTCGGGGTGGAAGGCGTGGAAGGCAAAGGCAAAGGGCAGGTCGAACACCACCCGTTCGCCGCTGTCCTCGCGCACGCGCACGGTGCCAACCTCGCGGCCCTGCCCGATCGCGCGCGAATCCAGCGCCGAGGCCTGCCCCTCCTCCCATGTCAGGGTCAGCCCCGCCTCCTCGATCCGGCCGGCCTCGCGCAACCGGGTCAGCGGCCATGCGCGCTCGCCCACCCGCACCACGCGGGCCATCGGGTTGATCCCGTGCGGGGGCATCTCGCCGCGAAACAGAAAGGGCCTCTGAGCGCTGTCATAGCCGCCATAGGGGTTGCTGCCATAGCCGCGCGGCCAGTCGGGCTCATCCATCACCAGCCCGTCGGGATTGGCGTCGCGGAAGGTGCTCCAGCCTTCCATCACCGAGGCGAGCACGGTCAGCCGCGTGCCGGTGTAGTCGCCCACGATCCCCTCGCCGGTGGCCTGCTGCCACCAGCTTTCCGTCAGGCGATCATACATGATCATGTCGGAATGGCGCAGCAGCCCCGAGACGCCGAACTCCAGCACCTCGTCGCCCACCCGCCGGTCGAAGACGATGCCGGTATTGCACAGCGGGCAGAAGGTCACCGCGACCGGCGTGCCGGCGACGGTGTCGTTGACGATCTCGTGCCACATCAGATAGCGGATCGGATAGGCGCGCGGCGCGGCCCCGTCGAGGTCGACCACCATGACCGGCTCGCGCGGGGCGATGCGATCCTCCTCGGCGACGGGAATGAATTCCGGCCCGGTGAGCGCGGGGATGCCATCCTTGCCCGGCCCGCCCGAGATGATCTCGTCGAAATCGACGGCGGACTGGCTGAAATCGGTCTCCGGCCAGGCGCGCTCCCAGCGCGCGGGCACCTGCGCAAGAGCAGGCAGCGAAATCGACAGCGCGGCGAGTGCCGCGGCGGCCAGGCGAAGCGGTTTCATCGGCAGACTCCCGTTGCTTTCGAAAGGACTCTGCCCGGCAGTGCCACGCCCGTCACCCCCCGGCGCGATCACTCGCGCACAAATGCCGGTGATCGGGGGGCGGCGCGCCTTTAGCGGATCACCTCGACCTCTTCCATCACGTCGGGCGCGCGCTCGACCGCGCCGTTGGGGCCCTGCCCCCGCCGGATGGCGTCGAGCACATCGAGCCCCTCGACCACCTGCCCGACCACCGTGTAGCTGCCGTCGAGATGCGACGCGGCGTCGAATGTCAGGAAGAACTGGCTGTTGGCACTGTCGGGCGCCCGGCCGCGGGCCATCCCCATCGTGCCGCGAAGGAACGGCGCATCGGAAAACTCGGCGGGCAGATCGGGCAGGTCCGAGCCGCCCGTGCCCGCACGCGAAAGCCCGCCATCGGCGCGGCCGTGTTCAACATCGCCGGTCTGCGCCATGAAGCCGTCGATGACGCGGTGGAACACCACGCCGTCATAGGCGCCGCGTTCGGCCAGGGTGATGACCCGCTCGACGTGTTGCGGTGCCAGATCGGGGCGCAGATCGACACGGATCCTCCCCTCGGCCTGCCCGGCGACATCGATGTCCAGATAGGGGCCGCCGGTATCGGCGGCCGCGGCGCCACTGGCGGCAAAGCCCCCGCCCATGGCCAGCCAGCCGCCGCCGAGAACGGCCAGACCCAGCGCGAACAGCCCGCCTGCGATCACGCCGTCACGCATCGGCGGCCACCGTCACGCTGAGCATCCGGTCGGGAGTGGCGGGCGGCTCGCCGCGGGCGAGGGCATCGACATGCGCCATGCCCGACAGAACGCGCCCGAACACGGTATACTGGCCGTTGAGGAAGTGGTTGTCGGCAAAATTGATGAAGAACTGCGAATTGGCGCTGTCGGGATTGGCCGCGCGCGCCGCGCCCAGCGTGCCCCGGTCATGCGGGATGCGCGAGAACTCGGCGGGCAGATTGGGCAGATCGGAGGCCCCCGTCCCCGCCCGGCGCGGGTCGAAGCCCTTTTCGGCATTGCCGTGTGCGACGTCGCCGGTCTGGGCCATGAAGCCCTCGATCACCCGGTGGAAGACCACGTTGTCATAGGCCCCCGCGCGCGCCAGCGTCTTGATCCGCTCGACATGGCCGGGCGCGATGCCGGGCATCAGCTCGATGGTGACGGTGCCGCCTTCGAGCTCCATCAGGATTGTGTTCTCCGGGTCGCTGATTTCGGGCATGCTGGGGGACTCCTTGTTGCCGGTCGCCCACACATCTAGCGGCCCCGCGCGGCAAGGGAAAGGCCCGCACCCGCGCGCGGTTGACGCCGCCCGCCCGATGCGGTGTCTGGGACAGCAGCAATCACGGGAGGCGGGCATGGCCTGGAAGACGCTCGACGACATGGATTTCGCCGGCAAGGTCGCGCTGGTGCGCGTCGATCTCAACGTGCCCGTCGAGGACGGCCGGGTCAGCGACGCCACGCGGATCGAGCGCATCCTGCCCACCATCCGCCATATCACCGGCGCGGGGGGCATGGTGGTGCTGCTGGCGCATTTCGGCCGGCCCAAGGGCCGGCACGTCGAGGAGATGACGCTCGCGCAGGTCCGCCCGGCTCTGGAACAGGCGCTGGGCCAAAGCGTGGGCTTTGCCGAGGACTGCATCGGCGCCCCCGCCAAGCGCGCCGTGGCGGCGATGGAGCCCGGCGAGGTGGTGCTGCTGGAAAACACCCGCTTTCACGCGGGCGAGGAAAAGAACGACGCCGAGCTCGCCGCCGGTCTGGCCGCGCTGGGCGATGTTTATGTCAATGACGCCTTCTCGGCCGCGCATCGCGCCCATGCCTCGACCGAGGGCATCGCGCATCTGCTGCCGGCCTGCGCCGGGCGGCTGATGGAGGCCGAGCTGCGCGCGCTGGAATCGGCGCTGGGCGCGCCCGAGCGCCCGGTGGCCGCGGTGGTCGGCGGCGCCAAGGTCTCGACCAAGCTCGACCTGCTGGGCAACCTGATGACGCGGGTCGATCATCTGATCATCGGCGGCGGGATGGCCAACACCTTTCTCGCCGCCAAGGGGCTCGGCGTGGGCACCTCGCTCGCCGAGCACGACATGGCCGACACCGCCCGGCGCATCATGGACGAGGCCGAGGGCGCGGGCTGCACCATCCACCTGCCCGTTGACGTTGTCATTGCGCGCGAATTCGCGGCCGGCGCCGAAAGCGAGACGGTCCCGGCCGACTCCTGCCCCGAGGACGCGATGATCCTCGATGGCGGCCCCGAGACGGTCCAGGCCGTCGAGGGGGTGTTCGAGACCTGCCGCACCCTGATCTGGAACGGGCCGCTGGGCGCGTTCGAGATCGCGCCCTTCGACGCGGCCACCAACGCCGCCGCGCAGGCCGCCGCCCGCCTGACCCGGGCCGGGCAGCTCGTCTCGGTCGCGGGCGGGGGCGATACCGTCGCGGCGCTGGGCCGCGCGGGCGTGGCCGATCAGTTCAGCTATGTCTCGACCGCGGGCGGCGCCTTTCTCGAATGGATGGAGGGCAAGACCCTGCCCGGCGTCGCGGTGCTGCGCGGCGAGTGAGGCCGCCGCGCCGCGCCGCGCGCAAAATCGCCGCGCCGCCGGGCGGTGTTAGCGCGAACGGCATTGCGGCGCGGGGCGCGGGTTTTTAAGCCGTGTCGGCAAGAACACGGCATCCAGAGGGAGCAGGGCGATGAAGGCCACGCGGACAGTGCAGAGAATCCTCGCCAATTACGAGGGCGAGACACCCGGAGTTAAGGCCAATCTGTGCCGGATGCTCATGCATGGCAAGCTGGGCGGCACCGGCAGGATGATCATCCTGCCCGTCGATCAGGGCTTCGAGCACGGCCCGGCCCGCAGCTTTGCGGCCAACCCCGACGCCTACGACCCCCACTACCATTACCGCCTTGCCATCGACGCGGGGCTGAACGCCTACGCCGCGCCGCTGGGCATGATCGAGGCCGGCGCCGACACCTTCGCCGGCCAGATTCCCACCATCCTCAAGGCCAACAGCGCCAACTCGCTGATGTCGTCCACCGCCGGCAAGGATCAGGCGATCACCGCCTCGGTCGATGACGCGCTGCGGCTGGGCTGCTCGGCCATCGGTTTCACGATCTATCCCGGCAGCGACTGCGCGCTGGAGATGTTCGAGGAAATCAGCGAGATGCGCCAGGAAGCCGCCGCCAAGGGGCTGGCCACGGTGATCTGGTCCTACCCGCGCGGCGAGGCGATCTCCAAGGATGGCGAGACGGCGATCGACATCGCCGCCTATGCCGCGCAGATGGCCGCGCTGCTGGGCGCGCATGTCATCAAGATCAAGCTCTCGACCGATCACCTGGAGCTGGCCGAGGCGCGCGCGGTCTATGAAAGTCAGGAAATCGACATCGCCAGCCAGGCGGCACGGGTGCGTCACTGCATGCAGGCGGCGTTCAACGGGCGGCGCATCGTGGTCTTCTCGGGCGGGGCCAAGAAGGGGGCGAGCAGCGTCCATGACGACGCCCGCGCGATCCGCGACGGCGGCGGCAATGGCTCCATCATCGGGCGCAACACTTTCCAGCGCCCCCGCGACGAAGCGCTGCGGATGCTCTCGGAACTGATGGACATCTATCGCGGCCGCGCCTGAGCGCGGCCGCGGGCCATTGCGGGGCGATCAGGCCTGCGGCTGCGGGGCCGCGTCGCCGCTCATGTAATTGGTCATGTAGGCGGGCTCGCCCATCTTGCGCAGCAGATCGAGTTGCAGATCGAGCCACTCCCAGTGGCCCTCCTCGTCTTGGACGATGCGCTCGAACAGCGCGCGGGTGCCGATATCGTCGCTGTCGAACGCCTGCCGCGCGGCCTTGGTATAGAATTCGATCGCGCCGGCCTCCTCGGTCTTGTCGGCGTCGAAAAGCTCCTGGAGCGAGCCTGCCATCGCGGGCGTCTTGGCCGCCGCCACCCTGGGCGTGCCGCCGAGAAAGATGATGCGGTCGATGAAGGCGCCGGCATGGCCGAGCTCTTCCTGCATCTCGTTGCGCATGCGCGCGGCGAGCTTGTCGAGCCCCCAGTCGTCAAGCGTGTGGGCGTGCAGCAGATACTGGTTGACAGCCGTCAACTCCATTCCCAGCGCGGTCTGCAGAGTCTCGATACTCGTTGACTTGTCGGCCATTGAATTGCCTTCCCTCGTTCGATGAAAACCGTTCTTCATACATAATCATTCTTGAATAATTTCAACCCGCGCCGGGATCGAGCCGGGCGAGAATCCCGCGCGTGTCCAGCCCCGACACGGCGCCGGCGACCGCGCCGCGCGTCCCCGCCACGCGGGTGGCGACATAGCCGTCGGAAACCGCCGCGGGCGCCGCGCGCAGCAGGACCGAGGCGGTCAAGAGCACCGCCAGCCGTTCGGCGAACCAGCGCGCCTCGCCCTCCTCGGGCAGATGCGGCCAGCGCGCGCGGTGGTCCGCCAGCGCCGCGTCATAACGCCCGTCGGCCCCGCGCGCGGCGTCGAGCTCGGCCTGCAACGCGGCCTCGGCGCCCGGCGCCCGCGCCAGCGTGCGCAGCAGATCGAGGCAGATCACGTTGCCCGCCCCCTCCCAGATGCCGTTGAGCGGGGCCTCGCGATACAGCAGGGGCAGCGGCGTGTCCTCGACATAGCCCATGCCGCCCAGCGCCTCCATCGCCTCGGCGATCACGCCCGGCGCGCGCTTGTTGGCGAGGAACTTGGCCAGCGCCACTGCGGGGCGGGCCAGCGCGCGGTCATGCTCGCCCGCCGCCGCGTCAAAGGCCGCCGCGACGCGCAGCCCCAGCGCCAGCGCGCCCTCCCAGTCGAGCGCCAGATCGGCCAGCACCGCGCGCATCAGCGGCTGGTCGATCAGCCGGCGCTGGAAGGCCGTGCGGCCCGACGCCCATGCATGCGCCTCGCCCAGCGCGGCGCGCATCAGCCCGGCGGGCGCGATCGCGGTGTCTAGCCGGGTATGGGTGACCATCTCGATGATGGTGCGCACCCCCGCGCCCGCCTCGCCCAGCCTGTGGGCGAAGGTGGCGTCATACTCGATCTCGGCCGAGGCGTTGGCGCGGTTGCCCAGCTTGTCCTTCAGCCGCATCAGGCGCAGCGGGTTGCGCGTGCCATCCTCCAGCCAGCGCGGCACCAGAAAACAGGTCAGCCCCTCGGGCGCCTGCGCCAGCGTGAGAAAGCCGTCCGACATTGGCGCCGAGCAGAACCACTTGTGCCCGGTCAACCGCCAGCCGTCGCCATTGGGCTCGGCGCGGGTCGAGTTGGCGCGCACGTCCGAGCCGCCCTGCTTTTCGGTCATCGCCATGCCCATCGTCGCCCCCGCCTTGGCCGAGAGCGGCGCGACGGACGGGTCATGCGCGCGGGCCGTCAGCTTCGGAACCCAGCGCGCGGCAAGCGCCGGATCGGCCGCGAGCGCCGGGATGGCGGCGTAGGTCATCGTCATCGGGCAGCACACGCCCGGCTCGACCTGGCTGAACAGATAGACCATCGCGGCATGGGCGCGGTGGCCGTCCGGCGCCGCCTCCCACGGCCGGGCGGCATAGCCCGCCTCCAGCCCCAGCGCCATCAGCCGGTGATAGGCGGGGTGAAACGCCACCTCGTCGCGCCGCCGCCCGGCCCGGTCGAAGACGTCGAGCTCGGGCGGGTGGCGGTTGGCGGCGCGGCCCAGCGCGCGCGTCCCGGCCCTGCCCAGCACGGCGCCGAGCGCGGCCAGCGCCGCGGCGTCCGCCGTCCCTGCGAAGGCATCGCCCAGCGCCGGATCGTCCGCCCAGAGATCGAGATCGCCGCGCGGACGGGGCTGATTCTCGACCGCATGGGTGGCGAGATCGGAAACCGGCGGCAGCGCCATGACCCGCCTCCCCCGGCTCAGGCGTTGGGATCGACGACTACGCGGCCGCGCACCCGCCCCTTGAGGATATCCGCGCCCAGCTCGGGCAGGTCCGATAGCGTGGCGGTCTGCTCCATCGCCTCGAGCCTGTTCATCGGCAGGTCGCGGGCGATCCGGTCCCAGGCGCGCAGGCGGTCCTCGCGCGGGCGCATCACGCTGTCGATGCCCAGCAGATTGACCCCGCGCAGGATGAAGGGCGTGATCATCGCGCCCTCGATCGCCGCGCCGCCGGCGAGCCCGACCGCCGCGACCGGGCTGCCATAGCGCATCTGCTTGAGCACCCGGCCCAGCACCGCGCCGGCCACCGCATCGACGCAGCCCGCCCAGAATTCCTTCTCCAGCGGCCTGGAGCTCACCTCCGCGAGCTCCGCGCGCGGCACGATTCTGCCCGCGCCAAGCTCGCGCAGATAGCTCTCCTGCTCGGGCCGGCCGGTCACGGCGGCGACGTCGTGGCCCAGCGCCGCGAGCAGCGCCGTGGCGACCGACCCCACGCCGCCGGCCGCGCCGGTGACCAGCACCTCGCCCTGCCCGGCCGCGAGCCCGTGATCCTCCAGCGCCATCACCGCGAGCATCGCGGTGAACCCGGCGGTGCCCACGGCCATCGCCTGCCGGGTGGTCAGCCCCTCGGGCAGCGGCACCAGCCAGTCGCCCTTCACGCGGGCCTTCTGGGCGAAGCCGCCCCAGTGAATCTCGCCCACGCGCCAGCCGGTCAGAACCACCTTGTCGCCGGGGGCGTAGCGGGCGTCGTCGGATGCCTCGACCGTCCCGGCGAAGTCGATGCCGGGGACGTGGGGCCAGCTTTTCACCAGCCCGCCGCCGGGGCCGATGCACAGCCCGTCCTTGTAGTTGAGGGTGGAATACTCCACCGCCACGGTTACGTCGCCCTCGGGCAAGCGGCTGTCATCGAGCGTCTGCACGCCCGCGCTGGTGTTGCCCTGATCGTCTTTCTCGACGACGAGCGCCCTGAAGCTCATGCTGCTCTCCCCCGTCTTTTCCAAGCGCACGCCCCGCCCTCGGGGCGCTGCGGGCAGGCTAGCGGCTCGCCGCGGCGGGGTCGATGGGGCTTAATCTGAATCAATGACGCGGCCCGCCGCCGTGTTAGGGTTCCCGCAGGGTTACGAGGGAGAGGCCAGTACATGCCGCGCGACGCCGGGCCGGGCCGCATCGTCCAGATCGACGGCAGCATTGCCGACATCCGCTTCGACGGGCGGCTGCCGGCGATCGGCACGCAGCTGGTGGCCGGCGCCGAGGACGAGATCGTCATCGAGGTCGCCGCGCTGCCCGGCGCCGACAGCGTGCGCGGCCTGGTCATGACCCCGTCCGCCGGGCTCAGGCTGGGCATGGAGGTGCGCGACACCGGCGCGCCGATGGACATCCCCGTCGGCGCGCCCGTGCTGGGGCGGATGCTCAATCTCTTCGGCGAGACCATCGACGACGGCCCCGCGCTGGAGGGCGCGGCCCGCCGCCCCGTCCGGGGCGCGCGCGTGCCGCTGTCGCGCCGCCATGTGGAGGGCGAGATCTTCGAGACCGGGGTGAAGGCGATCGACCTGCTCAGCCCGCTGGAACGCGGCGGCAAGGCGGGGCTGTTCGGCGGCGCGGGTGTGGGCAAGACGGTGCTGATCACCGAGATGATCCACAACATGGTCGCCGAATACGCGGGCGTGAGCCTGTTCTGCGGCATTGGCGAACGCTCGCGCGAGGCCGAGGAACTCTGGCGCGAGATGGGCGAGGCCGGCGTGCGCGAGCGCACCGTGATGGTCTTCGGCCAGATGAACGAAAGCCCCGGCGTGCGCTTTCGCGTCGGCCATGCCGCTCTGACGATGGCCGAGTATTTCCGCGACGAGATGAGCCGCGACGTGCTGGTGCTGATCGACAACATCTTCCGCTTCGTGCAGGCGGGCGCGGAGGTGTCGGGCCTGCTGGGCCGCATCCCCTCGCGCGTGGGCTACCAGCCTACCCTGGGCACCGAGCTGGCCGAGCTGGAAGAGCGCATCTGCTCGACCGACAGCGGCGCGATGACCTCGATCCAGGCGGTCTATGTTCCCGCCGACGATTTCACCGACCCCGCGGCGACGCACACATTCTCGCATCTCTCGGCGTCGATCGTGCTGTCGCGCAAGAAGGCGGCCGAGGGGCTCTACCCCGCGATCGACCCGCTGAAATCGGCCTCCAAGATGCTCACCCCCGGGACGGTGAGCCAGCGCCACTACGATGTGGCGCGCGCGGTGCGCGCGACGCTGGCCGAATACGACGAACTCAAGGACATCATCGCGATGCTCGGGCTCGAAGAGCTGTCCGAGGCCGACCGCGCCACGGTGCGCCGCGCCCGCCGGATCGAGCGTTTCCTGACCCAGCCCTTTTTCACCACCGAGCAGTTCACCGGCAAGCCGGGGCGCTTCGTCGCCCTGAATGAGACGATCGACTCCTGCGCGCGCATCCTCGACGACGCCCTGCCCGATCGCGCCGAGGGCGATTTCTACATGATCGGCAGCCTCGACGACCTGAAAGCGCAGGAGGCCGGCGATGCGGCTTGAGGTGGTCACTCCCATCGCCCGTGTCATCGACACGCCGGTGGCAAGGATCGTGGCCGAGGCGCCCGACGGCGCCTTCGGCATGCTGCCGCGCCACGCCGATTTCGTGACCGCGCTGACCGCCGGCGTGCTGACCTATCAGCCCGAGGACGGTGCCGAGCGCTTTGTCGGCGTCAATGGCGGCACGCTGGTCAAATGCGCCGGCGAGGTGCTCGTGGCCACGCGCAACGCGATCACCGGCACCGATCTCGACGAGCTGCGCGAGCGGGTGCGCACGACCTTTCGCGAGATCGACGAGGAGGAGCGCGCCGCGCGCAGCGCGCTGGCGCGGCTGGAGGCGGGAATGATCCGCCGGATGCGCGAGCTCGAAAGGTTTGGCGAATGACCGCCGACGACCCGCAGCGCGAGGAGGCCGAGGCCGGCCGCGCGATCCGCCGCAGCGCCGCGCGCAAGCAGCGCGCCCGCCGCGAGCGCCGCCGCAGTGCGCTGCACGGGCTGGGCCTGTTCGGGCTGGTCGGCTGGGCTGTGGCGCTGCCCACGCTGCTGGGGATCGCGCTGGGGCTTTGGATCGACTCGCGCAGCGACTCGGCGATGTCCTGGACACTGGCGATGCTGCTTGCGGGCGTGGCGGTGGGCTGTCTGAATGCGTGGTACTGGGTGCAGCGGGAGAGCCGCGATGACTGAGCCCCTTCCCGTCATCCTCGCGGCCTGCGCGCTGGGCGCGGGGGCGGGCGCGCTCTATTTCGCCGCGCTGTGGCACGCCGTCCGCCGGCTGGGCGCGGAAGGGGGCTATGGCCGCTTCGCGCTCGCGGGGGCACTGCGGCTGGGCGCGGTGCTCGCGGCGGTCGGGCTGGTGCTCTGGCTGGGGGCGGGGCCGATGGCGCTGCTGGCGGCCGGGGTCGGGTTTCTGGCCGCGCGGGTGGCCGCCGCCCGGCTGGCCCGCAGGCCCGAAGGGAGGCAGTGAGCCATGCGCATCAGCCCCGACGAATGGATCATCGCCCAGTGGCAGGGCATATCGCTGAACGCGACGGTGCTGTTCACCTGGGCGGTGATGGCGATTTTGGTTGCGGTCTCCTGGGCGATCACCGCGCGGCTGTCGGAGGGCGAGAAGGTCTCGCGCTGGCAGGTGATGCTGGAGGTGATCGTCACCAGCATCCGCGACCAGATCGCCGAGATCGGCGCGGGGCGGCCGGGCCGCTACCTGCCCTTCATCGGCACGCTGTTTCTGTTCATCGCCGTATCGAACCTGCTGATGATCGTGCCCGGCTACACCGCGCCGACGGCCTCGCTGTCGACCACCGTCGCGCTGGCGCTTTGCGTGCTGGTGGCGGTGCCCGTCTTCGCCGTCTCCGAACGCGGCGTGGGCGGGTATCTGCGCGGCTATCTGCGCCCCAACGCGGTGATGCTGCCCTTCAACATCATCGCCGAGCTGTCGCGCACCATCGCGCTGGCGGTGCGCCTCTACGGCAACGTCATGAGCGGGACGGTCATCGCCGGCATCCTGATCAGCGTGGCGCCGTTCTTCTTTCCGGTGCTCATGCAGCTTCTGGGGCTGCTGACCGGCTTCATCCAGGCCTACATCTTCGCGGTTCTGGCGATGGTCTACATCGCCTCGGCCGAGCGCGCCCGCCCCCTCGGCGAGGCGCAAGACGACGACGCCCCCCACGACAACGACAAGGGAGACTGAGCATGGACGCTTCGACATGGATCGCGGTGGCCTCGATCGTGACCGCCGGGCTGACCATCGCCATCGGCTCGATCGGGCCGGCGCTGGGCGAGGGGCGCGCGGCCGCGCAGGCGCTCGCCGCCATCGCCCAGCAGCCCGACGAGGCCAATACCATCACGCGCACGCTTTTCGTCAGCCTCGCGATGATCGAATCGACGGCGATCTACTGCTTTGTCGTCTCGATGATCCTGATCTTCGCCAATCCCTTCACCGATATCGCCCAGGCGGCCGGAGGCTAGAGGCGTGCAGATCGACTGGATCACCGTCGCGGCGCAGATCGTCAATTTCCTCGTTCTGGTCTGGCTGCTCCAGCGGTTTCTCTACGGCCCCATCACCCGCGCGATGGCCCGGCGCGAGACCCGCATCGAGACACGGCTGCGCGAGGCGCGCGACTCCCGCGCCGAGGCCGAGTCGGAGGCCGCCGAGCTGCGCGAGGCGCGCGAGGCGCTCGAACGCAGCCGCGACGAGACGCTGGACAAGGCCCGCGAGGAGGCCGCCGCGCTGCGCGCGCGCCTCGAAGATGAGGCCCGCGAGGCCGTGGCCGAAAAACGCGCGGCCTGGCGCGAGCGCCTCGACGCCGAACAGGCCGAGTTCGAGGACAGGCTGCGGCGGCAGATGACACGGCAGGTCTTGGAGACGACGCGCAAGACCCTGCGCGCGCTGGCCGATGCCGACCTCGCCGGACAGGTGGCCGAGCGGCTGGCCGACAGCCTGGAGGACCTCGACGAGGACGCGCGCAATGATCTGGCCGGCGCCGACGAGGTCGCGGTGATCGAAAGCGGGCTGGAGCTGCCGGCGGAGTCCAAGGCCCGCCTCACCCGTGCGGTCCACCGCCTGATCTCCGACGGGATCGACACCGAATACCGCGTCAGCGAGGATCTCCTGCTGGGCGCGCGGCTGCGGCTGGGCACGCACACGGTCGAATGGTCGGCCGATCTCTATCTTGAGGGCCTGCAGGCGGCGGTCGAGGCGGCGCTCGACGACCGGCGCGGCAGGACGGCGGCATGAGCGCGCGCGGCCCCCTCGAGACCGCTGCCGAGGCGGTGCGCGCCGAGATCGAACAGGCGCTCGCCGCGCGCGCGCCCGAACTCCACCGCGCCGAGATCGCGCATATCGTCAGCCTGGGCAACGGCGTGGCCCGCATCCGGGGCTTCACCGATCTGGGCGCCGACGAGCTGGTCGTGTTTTCCGGCGGCCTGACCGGCATCGCCGCCAGCCCCGGCATGCGCGGCAGCGGCATCGTCGTTCTGGGCGACAGCGGCGCGGTACGCGTGGGCGATCCGGTGCGGCGCACGGGGCGCGTGGTCGACGTTCCGGTGGGCGCGGCGCTTCTGGGCCGGGTGGTCGACGCCACCGGCGCCCCCCTCGACGAGGCCGGCCCCATTGACGCCGACTCCCGCCTGCCGATCGAGCGCCCCGCCCCGCCCATCATGGACCGCGCCGCCGTGGACGTGCCGCTGCAGACCGGGATCAAGGCCATCGACGCGGCCATCCCCATCGGGCGGGGACAGCGTGAACTGATCCTTGGCGACCGCCAGACCGGCAAGACCGCGATCGCCGTGGACGCCATCCTCAATCAGGCCGACACCGGCGTGATCTCGATCTATTGCGCGATCGGTCAGCGCGCCTCGGCGGTGGCGCGGGTGATCGCCACCCTGCGCGAAGCCGGCGCGATGGATCGCTCCATCGTCCTCGCCGCCAGCGGCGAGGACGCGCCGGGGCTGCAATTCATCGCCCCCTATGCCGCGACCACGATGGCGGAGTACTTCATGGCCCGCGGCCGCGACGTGCTGGTCGTCTATGACGACCTGACGCGCCACGCCCGCGCCTATCGCGAGCTGTCGCTGCTGCTGCGCCGCCCGCCGGGGCGCGAGGCCTATCCGGGCGACATCTTCTATATCCATTCGCGGCTGCTGGAGCGCGCGACGCATCTGCGCGACGATCTCGGCGGCGGGTCGATGACCGCGCTGCCGGTGGTCGAGACGCAGGCCCAGAACATCTCGGCCTATATCCCGACCAACCTGATCTCGATCACCGACGGCCAGATCTACCTCTCGCCCACGCTGTTCCGCCGCGGGCAGCTCCCGGCGATCGACATCGGCCAGTCGGTCAGCCGGGTGGGTGGCAAGGTCCAGCGTCCCGCCTACCGGGCCGTGGCCGGCGATCTGCGGCTGTTCTACACGCAGTTCGAGGAGCTCGAGAGCTTCGCCCGCTTCGGCACCCAGCTCGACCGCCAGACCCGCGAGCGCCTCGAACGCGGCCGCCGCGTGCGCGAGGTGCTCAAGCAGGCCGAGCACGACCATTTGTCGGTGGCCGAACAGATCGCCATCCTGCTCGCGGCCACCGAGGGGCTGCTCGACCCCGTCCCGGTCGACCGGATCGCCGCGGCGCAGGCGCGCATTCTCGCGGCGCTCGACCGCGAGCCGGCGCTGCGCGCGCGTATCGAGGAGGGCGCCCCGCTGACCGGCGACGACCGCGCCGCCCTGATGTCGCTCTTGACCGAGGCGGCCGAGGAGCCCGGGGAAACCGAGGAAACCGGCGACGAGCACGCCGAGGGGGAGGGCGATGGAGACGCTTGAGTCCCTCTCCGAACGGCTCGAGACGACCGGCGACATCCGCGGGATCGTGCGCACGATGAAGGCGCTCTCGGCCGTCAGCATCCACCAGTACGAACAGGCGGTCGCGGCGCTCTCGGCCTACCGGCGCGGGGTCGAGCTGGGCCTTCAGGCGATCCTGCGCGAGCGGGCCGCCGAAGCGGGCGTGGCCGCGCCCGCCGGCCGGTCGGCCGTTGTCGCCATCGGGTCCGACCGCGGGTTGTGCGGCCGCTTCAACGAGGCCATCGCCGAGCATGCGCGCGCGCGGCTTCTCGCCCCTGAGTCGGACGGGCGGCAGCGGCCCCTGCTGATGGTCGCGGGCGTGCGCCTGGCCGCGCGGCTCACCGCGCTGGGCCACCCGCCCGACCGAGAGGTCGCGCTGCCCGGCTCGGTCAACGGGCTGGTGCGCAGCGCGCAGGCGATGATCGTGCAGGCCGATGCCTGGCGCACCGATCACGGCGTGGGCGAAGTGCATCTGTGCCACAACCACCGCGCCGGTGCGTCGCGCGTGGCCCAGCGCAGCACGCGGCTGCTGCCGCTCGACCCGGCCGAACTCCTGCGACTGGCCAGCGCCGAGTGGCCCGCGCGCGGACTGCCGATGCATCGGATGGCGCGCGAGCCGCTCCATGCCCATCTGGTGCGCGAGCGCATCTATCTCGACCTGTTCCGCGCGCTGGCCGAATCGCTGGCCAGCGAACACGCCGCAAGGCTGGCGGCGATGCAGGCGGCCGAGCGCAACATCGAGACGCGCGAGCAGGAACTTTCCGCCGCCTACCGCCAGAAGCGGCAGGAGACGATCACCACCGAACTGCTCGACATCGTCGCGGGCTTCGAGGCCATGCGCGACCACAATGAGAGCGAGGACGCCCCCCATGATTGACACCCGCAGCACGAGGCGCGCCACGCCATGAGCGCAAAGCCCGATGACATCGTCGCCGACCTGCTCGACCGGCACGGGCGGACCTTCGCAGCCGAGCTGGGCATCGACCTCGACAGCGCCACGCCCGCGGCGCTGTTTCAGTGGCTCTGCGCCGCGCTGCTGATGAGCGCGCGCATTTCCACCGATCTGGCCATGGCCGCCGCCCGCGCCCTGATCGAGGCGGGCTGGACCACGCCCGAGAAGATGGCCGAAGCCGGCTGGCAGGCGCGTGTGGAGGCGCTCAGCGCGGCCGGCTACGCCCGCTTCGACGAAAGCACCGCGCGGATGCTGGGCGAGACGTCCGAGATGCTCATCTCCGAGTATGGGGGCGATCTGGCCGCGCTGCGCGCGGCGGCGGAAAACGCGCCGGCCGCCGAGCGCCGCCGGCTCAAGGCGCTCAAAGGCATCGGCGATGTCGGCGCCGATATCTTCCTGCGCGAGGTCCAGACGCTGTGGACGGAGAACTATCCCTTCGCCGATCGCAAGTCGCTCAAGGCGGCGGGCCGGCTGGGCCTGCCCGACACCGCCGCGGGCCTGGCCGGCTGCGTGCCCCGCGCGCGGTTTCCCGCGCTGCTGGCCGCGCTGATCCGGGCCGATCTGGCCGGGGAGACGCGGAAATGACCCTTGACGCCTATCACGACCGGCGCGACTTCCGCCGCACGCCCGAGCCCCGCGGCGACGCCGCCGGGGCCGGTGACGCGCCCATATTCGTCATCCAGAAACATGACGCCTCCAGCCTGCACTACGATTTCCGCATCGAGGTGGACGGCGCGCTCAGGAGCTGGGCGGTGCCCAAGGGCCCCTCGACCGATCCGCGCGACAAGCGCCTGATGCTGCCCACCGAGGATCACCCGATGGCCTATGCCGATTTCGAGGGCGTGATTCCGCAGGGCGAATACGGGGCGGGCACGGTGCTGGTCTGGGACCGGGGAACCTACGAGAACATCACCGAAAAGGAGGGCGCGCGCATCCCCGTCGGCGACGCGCTCGCGGCCGGGCATCTGCTCATCCACCTGCACGGCGAAAAGATTTCGGGCGGCTACGCCCTGCACCGGATCGAGGAAGGCGACGACGCCCGCTGGCTGCTGGTCAAGATGGATGACGAATGGGCGGATGCGCGCCGCAATCCGGTCTCGGTTGCGCCCGACTCGGTGATCAGCGGGCGCAGCCTCGACGACATTGCGCAGGACGAGGACGAGGCGTGAGCGGCCCGCTCGATACGCTCGGCGCGGCGGCGCGCGCGCGTCTTGTCCGGCAGGCCCGCCCCGAGTGGAGCGCGCCGATGCTGGCCACCTTGACCGACACGCCCTTTTCCGACCCGGACTGGATCTTCGAGCGCAAGCTCGACGGCGAGCGCGCGCTGGCCGTGCGCGACGGCGACCGGCTGCGCCTGCTGACCCGCAACCGCAAGAAAATCGGCGCGACCTATCCCGAACTCGTCCGCGCGCTCGCCGCGCAGCCCTGTGGCGCCTTCATTGCCGATGGCGAGATCGTCGCCTTCGACGGGGCGGTGACGAGCTTCGCAAGGCTGCAACGACGCATGCAGCTCACCGCCCCCGATGAGGCCGAGCGGAGCGAGGTGGCGGTGTATTACTATCTGTTCGACCTGCTCCATCTCGACGGCTATGACCTTTCGGCCCTGCCCCTGCGCCGGCGAAAGGCGCTGCTCAAGGCGGCGCTCGACTTCGCCGATCCGCTGCGCTTCACGCCCCACCGCAACGCGGCCGGCGAGGCGCTTTTCGAGCGGGCCTGCGCCAGCGGCTGGGAGGGCGTGATCGCCAAGCGCGCCGAGGGGCGGTATGTTCACGCACGCTCCCGCGACTGGCTGAAGTTCAAATGCTCCCACCGGCAGGAGCTGGTGATCGGCGGCTTCACCGCCCCGCATGGCGAGCGGGTGGGCTTCGGCGCGCTTCTGGTGGGCTATTACGAGGGCGACCGGCTGCGCTATGCCGGCAAGGTGGGCACGGGGTATGACGACGATTTCCTCGCCGCCTTCCGCGCCGAGCTCGACGCGATCGCGCAGCCGGACTCGCCCTTTGCCGACAAGGTCGATGAGCGCGAAGTCACCTTCGTGGCGCCGCGCCATGTCGGCGAAGTCGCCTTCACCGAATGGACCCGGCACGGCCGCCTGCGCCATCCGCGCTTTGTCGGCCTGCGCCGCGACAAGCCCGCGCGAGAGGTCGTGCGCGAGGAGGCGCGCGGATGAGTGACGTCGTCATCGAACTCGACGGCCGCGAGATCGCCCTGTCGCACCCCGACAAGGTGCTGTTTCCCGATGACGGGATCACCAAGCGCGATCTGGCCGACTATTACCGCCGCATCGCGCCCGCGGCCCTGCCCCACTGGCGCGAGAGGGCGCTGAGCATGGAGCGGTTTCCCGACGGTATCGAGGCCGAGGGGTTCTTTCAAAAGCAGATCCCTGACCACTTCCCCGACTGGATCGACCGCGCGCGCCTGGCCAAGGAAGGCGGCACGATCACCCATGTCGTGGCCAACGACGCCGCCACGATGGTCTATCTGGCCGATCAGGGCTGCATCACGCCGCATCTGGCGCTGGCGCGGGTGGCCACGCCCGAGCGGCCCGACCGGCTGATCTTCGATCTCGACCCGTCCGATGACCGCTTCGACAAGGTCCAGGATGTGGCCGCGCGGCTCCGGGACGCGCTCGACGACCGCGGCCTGGCGAGCTTCGTGCAGACGAGCGGCTCGCGCGGGCTGCATATCGTGCTGCCCCTCGACGCCAGCGCGGGGTTCGACGCCACGCGCGGCTTTGCCCGCCGGCTCGCCGAAGAGGTGGCCCGCGCCGCGCCCGCGCTCGCCACCACGGCGCAGCGCAAGGCCGCGCGCGGCGACCGGGTGTTCATAGACTACCTGCGCAACGGCTACGGGCAGACCTCGGTCGCCCCCTATGCCGTGCGCGCCAGGCCCGGCGCGCCGGTCGCCACCCCGCTGCGCTGGCGCGAGGCGGGCGCGGCCGATCTGACCCCGCGCGCCTATACAATCGCCAACATCTTCCGCAGGCTCGGCCAGACGGATGACCCCTGGGCCGGCATCGACGCGGCGGCGAACCGCGCCGCCGATCTGGCCCGCTGAGCCCGGCGCGGCCGCATCAAGAGGCCGGCGGCCGACGCGTGGCCATTCGGGCGCGCGGTGGACAACACGACGCGGCGTCAAAACATCTGCACATCGCCCGGCACGGCGGTCGGCGGATTTTTTTCCGCGGCCTGGACGCGGCCTTCGAGCAGGGCGGTGGCGAGATCTCCCAGCGTCAGCGCCGGCAGCCCGGCCTGCGGGCTGACGCGCAGGGCGGGATCGACATCGCCGGCCAGCCCGTGAATGAAACCCGAGACGTTCTCGAGCGCCTGTCGAAGCAGATCGATCTGCTGGAGCGCGCGCGCCGTCTCGGGCGGTATCGGGGCCGGCAGCGCGCGGCTCTCGCCCACGCTCCGATCGATCGCGGCCGCGGTTTCGGCAAGGCCATCGACCTCGCCCGCGAGGCGCTCGAGCAGCAGGCGCAGCGCCGGCGCCTCGGCCGGCCCGCCCTGCGGGGGCGCGGCGGTCTCCGCGGCCGGCCGGTCGGCATCGCCCCCCCTCACAGCGGGCCCACCACACTCTCGATACAGCCCTTCATCGCCTGCGGTTCGAAGGGTTTGGTGATGTAGTTGTTCATCCCCAGGCTCTGGCCACGCTGGAGGACGGCGCGATCCGCCTTGCCCGTCACGAGGATGAAGCCGATCTTCTGCGTCGCCTTGTTGCGGCGCAGCCCTTCGAGCAGGGCAAGACCGTCGGCGCCGGGCATGTTGTAGTCGGAGATCACCAGATGGACGGGTCTGGCCGAGAGCGTGCGAAACGCCGCCCGGCCGTCCTCCTCGATGGCGATGTTGCGGATGCCCATCCATTCGAGCGCCTGCACGATCAGGCCGCGGCTGGTCGACATGTCGTCGACCACCATGACGTGAAGCTGGTCCTTGAGGCTCATGTCCCGGTCTCCGTGTTATGCGTCGCGCCGTCCCGCCGGGGCGGGGCCGCCCCCGCCCCCGGGCCGGCGGGCCGCTTGCGGTAATGGGTGACGCCCTGGCTGGCGAAAAGGGGCTCGGCCGAGCGGGACAACCGCTCGGAATGCCCGATGAAGAGGTGTCCCTCGGCGCAGAGCAAATCGGCGTAGCGGCGCCACAGGCGCTCCTGCGTGGCGGCGTCGAAATATATGACCACATTGCGGCAGAAGATCACGTCGAACGGGCCGCGGAAGGGCCACTCCCCGATCAGATTGAGCACGCCGAAGGTGATCAGGCCGCGCGGGGCGGCGGCCACGGCCATGCTGCCGGGGCCGCCGCCGGTGCCCTCGGGCACGAAGTATCGCCGCCGTTGCTCGGGGGTCAGCGGCTCCAGCGCCGCGGCGGGATAGACGCCCGCCCGGGCGGTGGCCACCACCTGCGGGTCGATGTCGGTGGCCAGGACGCGGATGTCGTGGCGCGCGGCGTCGGGCATGAGGTCGAGAATCGTGATGGCGATGCTGTAGGGCTCCTCCCCCGACGAACAGCCTGCCGACCACAGCCGCACCCGCCGTCCGCGCGTGGCGTTATCCAGCAAAGGCGGCAGAACCTTCTCGCGAAGGACGGCGAAATGGTGATCCTCGCGAAAGAACCGGGTGACGTTGGTGGTCAGCGCCGAAATGAGCCGGCCGCGCTCCTCCGCCCCGGAGGGAGCCTTGAGATGGCGGCAATAGGCTCCGAAATCCTCCAGCCCCAGGGCGCGCAGCCGCTTGCTCAGCCTCGACAGGACGAGGCCCCGCTTGGAGGGGGGCAGGTGGATGCCCGATTCCTCGCGCACCAGCCGGGCGAGCGCCGCGAAGTCGGCATCCGAGAGCGCCGGCTGCCCCTGACCGGCGTCGACGCCGCCGCCGGGCGGGCTCACGCCGCCACCCGCTGCAATGGTGGCAGCACGCGCTCGAGGTCGATCTTGCGGATCATGCGCTCCTCGGTCGCGATGACGCCGGTGATGTAGGTCTTGGCCGCCTCCGAGGCGATGTCGGGGACCGGCTGGAGACGATCGGAGGAAACGCTGAGGATGTCGGAGACGACATCGGCGAGCAGCCCGACCGTCTGGCCGTCGATCATGGCGATGATGATGACGTGCCGCGGTCCGGGGTCGAGCGCGCCCAGCCCCAGCCGGGCGGAGAGGTCGAGCACCGGGACGACCGCGCCGCGCAGGTTGATCACGCCTTTGACATAGGTCGGGGCGTGGGGAAGGATCGTTGCCTGCGTCCAGCCGCGGATTTCGCGCACCGCCATTATATCGACGCAGAAATCCTGCTCGGCCACGCGGAAGGCGACGACCTCCTGGTCGGTGCCGGGGGGTGGGGACGGCCTGTCACTCATGGTTTCACTCCGCTGCTGCAAGGGGGATGTCCTCGGGCGCCGGCTCGGCGCCGGCGGACGTCGAGGCGATCTCGTCGGGGTCGATGATCAGGGCGATGCGGCCGTCGCCCAGAATGGTGGCGGCGGCCACCCCGGCGACACGGCCGTAATTGTCTTCCAGGCTCTTGATGACGACCTGGCGCTGGTCGTGGATATGGTCGACGACGAGCGCGCAGCGCCGGTTGGCGTCGGTCTCGACCAGCAGCAGGACATGGCCGTCGAGCCGCTCGAGCGGGCCGCGATAGCCGAAGGCCAGCCCCAGATCGATGATGGGAACCAGTTCGCCGCGGCTTTCCACGACGCGGCCGGTCCGGCCGACGGCATGCAGCCCGGCCTTGGCGGGCTGGAGCGTCTCCTGAACGGCGGTGATGGGGACGACGATGGTCTGTCCGGCGACCTCGGCGACCATGCCCTCGAGCACCGCCAGCGTCAGCGGCAGGCTGATCGAGAAGGTCGTCCCCTCCCCCCGCTCCGATGTGATCGAGACGCGCCCCCCCAGCGACTGTATCTCGCTCTTGACCACGTCGAGCCCGACGCCGCGGCCCGAGAGGTTCGAGACTTCCTCCTTTGAGGAGAAACCCGGCGCGAAGAGCAGGTTGTCGATTTCGGCAGGGGCAAGATCGGCCCCCGGCGCGACGAGCCCCTTGCGCTCGGCCGCCGCCTGCACGCGCGCGCGGTCGATTCCGGCACCGTCGTCGGAGACATCGATCATCACCCGGCCCGAGCGGTGCGACGCCGAGAGGATCAGCGTGCCTTCCTCGGGCTTGCCGGCCGCCGCGCGTGCCTGCGGCGCTTCCAGGCCGTGATCGATGGCGTTGCGGATCATGTGGGTCAGCGGATCGACGAGCCGCTCGATCACCGTCTTGTCGACCTCGGCATGCTCGCCCTGGGTGACGAGGCGGACGCGCTTGCCGCTGATTTCGGCGGTTTCGCGCACGATGCGGAACATGCGCTGGAACATCGACTTGACGGGTTGTGCGCGGATCGCCATCACCCCTTCCTGAATCTCGCCGGCGAGTTGCTTGAGCCCGTCGAGACCGGAGGAGACGTCGCTTTCGGCGGGCAGGCCGGCCTGGGAGATCGATTGCGAAAGCATCGCCTCCTTTATGACGAGTTCGCCGACGAGGTTGATCAGCCGGTCGACACGGTCGAGATTGACCCGGATCGTCGCCGAGGTTCGGGTGCCGGCCTCAGCGCCGCCCTGCCCCGGCACCTGCCCTGTCGGCCGGGCGGGCGGGGCACTGTCATCGGCGGGCACCGGCGCGACCTCCGGCGCGGGATCGGACGCGCGCTCTCCGTCGGCCTCGTGAGCCCCGAGGAAATCGTCGAGTTCGGGGGTGACCTCGAGCCCGGCCGGCGCCTCGGGGGGCGCGCCCTCATCGGCCTCTCGGGAGATGTCGAGCGCACAGTTGCCTTCGACAAATTCGAAGACCTCGCGAATGACCTCTTCGGGCTCCTCCGTCACGAGCGTGAGTGTCCAGCGCAGCCGGGCCTCGCGCCAGTCGAGGTCCTCGAGCGGGGGCACCGCGTCGATATCGGCCTGCGCGCTCAGGGCGCCGAGCCGGGCAAGCGCGCGAAACACAAGCACCGGATCATTGCCGGAGCTGTAGAGGGCGGCCTCGGGCGCGAAGGTTATCGTATAGCGGGTCGCACCGGCCTCGGGTGCCGCCAGGGCCGGCAGGTCGAGCGTCATGGGCTCGAACGCCGCCCCGGCGCCGGCCTCGGCCTCGTCCTCGTCCTCCGCCGGCTCTCCGATCAGCGCCTCGAGTTCGGCCTGCAGCCGCGCTGTCTCCCCGTCATCCGGGCCGGAGCCGGCGCGCGCGGCGGCGACCATGTCACCGAGATGATCGCCCGCGCGGTGAAAGAGCCGCATCGCCGCGACGTCGCGGGCCAACCTGCCCGCGCGGACCTCGTCGAGCGCCGTCTCGAAGCGATGCGCGAAGGCGACCAGCGCGTCGAGTCCGAAGGCCCCCGCGCCCCCCTTGATCGAATGGACGGCGCGAAACACTGCGTGGACCGTATCGATGTCCTCGCCCTCATGGTCGAGACGGCGCAGGCCCTCGCCGAGGGTTTCGAGCAGATCCTCGCATTCCTGGAAAAAGGACTCGCGGATGTCGTTGCTGGACTGGGTCATGGGAACCTCACGCTGCGGTCACCCGCTCGATGGCGGCGATCAGTTTTTCCTCGTCGAAGGGCTTGACGATCCAGCCCGTCGCCCCGGCGTCCCGCGCGCGCGCCTTGAGCTCGGTGCCGCTTTCGGTGGTCAGCACGAGAATGGGCAGCGCGCGATTGCCGTGGTCGCGCCGCACCGTCTCGATGAAGCCGAACCCGTCGAGCCGAGGCATGTTGATGTCGGTGATCACCACATCCGGCGCGGCCTCCGACAGGCATTTCAGGCCCTCGGCGCCGTCCTCGGCAAAGCGGACGTCGAAGCCCGCCTCGCTGAGCGCGGCGTCGAGCAGGTTGCGCATGGTGCGCGAGTCGTCGACCGCCAGAACTGTCACCGTCATCGCTCCGCCTCCGCACCGAAAAACTCCGCGGGCAGGCCGAGCGCGACCACCGCCTCGCAAAAGGCGTCCGAACGCGGCAGGATGGCGAATGCCTCCCCGTCGCGCTGCCACTGCGCGCGGGCGGCGATCAGAAGCTGCAGCGCGAGCGCCCCGAGATATGACACCGCCCCGGCGTCGAGGGTGAGCGGCCCGCCGCGGCAGTCGCGCAGGCGCTGGTAGAGCGCGCCCGTGGCCTCGTAATCAAGGCGCGGCGCCAGTTCGAGCGTGGATGTCATCGCTTGCCTCCCTTCGCATGGAATGCCCCGGCAGCCGCGCGGCGCGCCTCAGCTTCCGACATTGAACTTCTCGACGAGGTCCGACATCGCGTTGGCCTCGCGTGCGAGAGACGCGCTCGCCGCGGTCGATTCCTCGACCATCGCGGCGTTCTGCTGGGTCATCTCGTCGAGATGACCCACGGCCGTGTTGACCTCGGAGATGCTCGTCGCCTGGGTCTGCGCGGCGCCGGTCATCTCGTCGACCATGCCGGAGACCTCGCCGAAGGCCTCGACGATGCGCATCAGCGCCTCCGCGGTATCATCGACCAGACTGACCCCGTTGCGGACGTGGTCCGAACTGCTGCCGATCAGGGTCTTGATGTTCTTGGCCGCCTCGGCGGAGCGCTGCGCCAGCGTGCGGACCTCCGAGGCGACGACGGCGAATCCCTTGCCGGCCTCGCCCGCACGCGCGGCCTCCACACCGGCATTGAGCGCGAGCAGGTTGGTCTGGAAGGCGATCTCGTCGATCACGCCGATGATCTGGCTCATTTCCTCGGAAGAGGCGGCGATCTGCTCCATCGCCTGCTTGGTCTGATCGACGACCATCCCGCCCTGCTCGGCATCGGAGCGGGCCGCCGAGACCGTCTGGTTGGTCTTGTTCATCCGCTCGGCAGTGTCCTGAACGTTGCGGGTGAGCTCGTCGACCGAGGCGGCGGTCTGTTCCAGGCTCGCGGCCTGTTGTTCGGTGCGCTTGGACAGATCGTCGGCGGCCTCGGCGATCTCGTTGGCGCCGGTCTGAATGTTCGACGATGCCTGGCGCACCGAAAGGATGATCTCGCGCAGGCTGTCTGTGGCGCGGTTGAAGCTGTCCACGAGGCGGCCCGATTTCGCCGAAATGGTCGAGTCGACGCTGACCTCGAGATTGCCCGCGGCGACCTCCTCCAGCGCGTCGGCGATCACCTTGAGGGCATGGGCCTGCTCGGCCTCGGCGGCCTCGCGCGCCTCGTCGAGCTTTTCGAGATAGATCGAAATCGAGAGATCCATGTCGAGCAACGCGGCCTTGATCAGCGCGCCGACCTCGTCGGCCAGATTGGCCTGCCCCTGCCCGCGGCGGCGAAACCGGTCCGCGCCGGCCATCCGGCTTTCGATGATGCCCGCAATGAGCCGCTCGAGCACCATCGCGTAGCCGCCGATATACCAGCGCGGCTCCAGCCCGATCCGGGCGTGAACCCCGCCGATGGTACGCACCGCCTCGGCGTAGTCGGCGCCGAACTCGGCGTCGGTGATCCTGACCCAGTGGTTTTCCTGGCGCGCCTTCGCTGCGCTCATGTGCTGATCGTCGGTGAAAAAGCCGCGGGTGGCCGGCGTGGCCCGGACCTGGCGATAGAAGGCGTCGAGCGCCTCGCCGAGATGGGCGCGCACATCCGGCGCAATCGCACGCAGGGTCGTGCGCGCATGCTCGTCGAGCCCCATGAAGGCCAGACGCTCCGGCAACGGGTTGGTGTCGAGTTTCTTCGCTTCCATCGGACTCGGGCCTCGTGTTGCGTGGGTGATCTGGCACGGACGCCCGAACGGCGCCCGCCGCCGGACCGATGCGCGGTCCGACCCCCTCGGCGTAGGTGATTCGCTGTAAAGGAATGCCTAATGGTGACCGGCCCGGCCGCCCCTCGGGCGTAGAGAGAGTCTTAACCCACCATGCGCAATCTGCTCGCAACCGTGCCGCAAGGGAGCCGACGGATGCTGAAGAATCTCGGAATTTCGACCAAGGTGCATGTTCTCGGCGGGGGGCTTGTGCTCCTGCTGGCGGTGGGCGGCGCGACGGGCGTGCTCACGCTGCGCCACGCCGCCGGGCTGTTTTCCGACTACCGGGCGCAGGCCGAGCAGGAGATGCTCATCGCCGGTCTGGCCGAGGATTTCCTCGAATTGCGCGTGGCCGAACGGCGCTATCTCGACGCGCCGGGCCCGGCGCGCGCAGACGGGATTCGCGCCACTCTCGAGGACATTCTCGCGATCTCGGGCGACGATCCGCGCCTGCGCGACGCGGCAACGCGCGACGGCGTCATGGCCGCACAGACACGCGCGCGCGCCTACGCCGACACCTTCGAGCGCGCCGTCCGCGCCGATCCGCCCCGCCGCGAAGGGATCATCCGCGACGAGCTCACGCCGCTCGGCGAGGACGCCGCCGAAGGGCTCGTCGCGCTGCATGGCACGGCGCTCGACAGGCTCGCCGGACAGGGCACCGCGAGCCTGCAGGAGATGGAGCGCATCCAGATCGCGATCCTTGTGGCAACATTGGTCGGCGTGCTCGCCGGTCTGGGCTTCGCGCTCTGGATGGCCGGCGCGCTCAGCCACCCTGTCGTGCGGCTGCGCGAATCGGTCGCCAGGGTGGCCGGGCGGGACGCCCGCTTCACCATTCCCGACACGGAGCGGCGCGACGAGGTCGGCCAGATCGCCCGCGAGCTGAGCAGTTTCCGCGAAGGCCTCGCCAGGGCCGACCGCGAGGCGCGGGAGCGTCGCATCGCCGACGAGGCGGCCAGGGAGCAGGAAGAGGCCCGGCACCAGCGCGACGCGACGATGACGCGCACGCTGCGCGGTGTGCTCCACAAACTGGCCGAGGGGGATCTGACAGTACGTCTGCCGGCGCTCGACGCGGGCACGGTGCCCGAGGAGTACGGCGCGATTCGCGGCGATTTCAACCAGGCCGTCGCCCGCGTCGACGAGGTCATCTCCGATCTGCGCGACAGCGCGCGCGCGGTCCAGAACGGCGCCGACGAGATCCGCCACTCGGCCGAGACGCTCTCGGGGCGCACCGAAAGCCAGGCGTCCACGCTGGAGGAGTTCGCCGCCGCGCTCGACGAACTCACCACGAGCGTGAAATCCTCCGCCGACCATGTTGCCGAGGCCGAAAAGACGGTCAGCGAAAACCGCGAACAGGCCGAACGTGCCGGCGAGGTGGTGCGCGAGGCGGTCAGCGCGATGAACGAGATCGCAACATCGTCGGAGCAGATCACCCGCATCATCGGCGTGATCGATGACATCGCCTTCCAGACCAACCTGCTCGCGCTCAATGCCGGCGTAGAGGCCGCCCGCGCGGGCGAGGCCGGCAAGGGGTTTGCCGTCGTCGCCTCGGAGGTCCGCACGCTGGCGCAGCGTGCATCCGAATCCGCGCGTGAAATCAAGCAACTGATCTCGGCGAGTTCCGACAAGGTCGATCAGGGCGTCGATCTCGTCGGGCGGACGGGCACCGCCCTCGAGGCGATCGTCGACCGGGTCAAACGCGTCTCGGATCTGGTCAGCGACGTCGCCCGGTCGGCCGGCGAACAGGCCGCCAGCCTCGGCGAGATCAATGACGGCATCAACCAGTTCGACAAGGCCACGCAGCAGGATGCCGCGCAGGTCGAGGAGACAAGCGCCGCGAGCACATCGATGGAAGCCGAGGCGCGCCGGCTGCTCGACCATGTCGGCAAGTTCCGCACCGGCCGGGCGGGGACAAGCGCGCGCACCACCCCCGCCGGGGCGCCCGCGCGCGAAAGCCGGGCCGACGGCGCGGCGCCACGCTCCACCCGCGCGCCCGCCGCGGCTTCTGCGGGCAAGATGCCGGCGGGCAG
>PUHN01000019.1 GCA_002967695.1 Rhodobacteraceae bacterium WD3A24
CCGCTCGACAACTGCATCGAGGCGATGCGCCAGACCGGCGCCGACATGAGCGAGAAATACAAGGAAACCGCCCTGGGCGGGCTGGCCGTCAACGTGCCCAACTGTTGATGGGGCCGTTGTCACCTCGCGGCGGCCCCCGCCCCCATCGCGGCGCCCCGTCGCTCACAGATCGTCGCGGTCATAGGCCACGAGGCCGAGCTGGCGCGCCGCGTCGAGCGAAAGCACCGAGCTGTCGAGCCCGCGCGAGCGCTGGAAAGCCCGCACGGCCTGGCGGGTGGCTGGCGTCATCCGGCCGGTCACCGGTCCGTCATACGCGCCACGCGCGCGCAGCGCGCGCTGCAGCGATTCGACAAAGCCGGCATTCATCACCTCCGGGCACGGCGCGCGGAACCAGACCTCGCGGCGGGGGCGCGTGATACGCTGGCGGGTCTCGGTGGTGTAGACGGCCGGCCGCGTCACGGTGCCGTCGGGCGCGCGCCCGGTCGGGGTGATGCGGCGCTGTTCGGTCACCGTCTCGACGCGCGCGGGCGTGACATCGCGGCCCCAGCAGGTGCCGGGCGCCGCCCCTGGCGGGCCGTCCTCGTGGCGGCGCACCGTCTCGGCGTCGAGCGGGCGCTCGGGTTGGGGCATCTCGACCGTCGGCGCCGCGCACCCCGCCAGAGCGGCCGCCGCGAGGCCCGTGATGAGGGGGATGCGGATCATGCCTCTCCTGCCCTGCCCGTCAGCCGCATCACGATAGCGCGCCCGAGCGGCGGGGGGAAGCCCGCGGCCGCGCCACCTCTGGCCAACGCATCGCGTCTGGCCTATGTGGCAGGAGCAGTCCGCGCAAGCGTGAGCGAAGAGGAGAGACATGGCCAAGATCACCTATATCGAGTGGGGCGGGACCGAACACGTGGTCGACGTGCCCAACGGGCTGACCGTGATGGAAGGCGCGCGCGACAACGGCATTCCCGGCATCGAGGCCGATTGCGGCGGCGCCTGCGCCTGCTCGACCTGCCATGTCTATGTCGACCCCGCCTGGGTGGACAAGCTGCCCGAGAAGGACCCGATGGAAGAGGACATGCTCGACTTCGCCTATGAGCCCGACCCGCAGCGCTCGCGGCTGACCTGCCAGCTCAAGGTCACCGACGCGCTCGAGGGCCTCGTCGTGCAGATGCCCGAGAAGCAGATCTGATGCGCGCGGTTCTGGCATCGGCCGCGCTGCTGCTGGCCTCGACACTCGCGGCCCCCGCGCAGGAGGCGCGCATCGTCGCCGCCGATTTCACCACGCCCACTGCGCGCTACGACCACGGCATCCTCGGGGACATCCCGGCCTGGGGCGAGATGGTGGTTACACTGTCAAGCGGCCATGCGCGCCGCGTCGTCCTGCCCGAGACCCGCGTCTTCGAGGATATCGCGCCGCGGCTGGTGGATGTCACGGGCGACGACGCGCCCGAAATCGTGGTCGTCGAGACCGACGTGGCGCGCGGGGCGCGGTTGTCGGTCTATGACGCGCGCGGGCTCGTCGCCGCAGGCCCCTTCATCGGCCGCCCGCACCGCTGGCTCGCCCCCGTCGCGGTGGCCGATCTCGACGGGGACGGCGCGACCGAATTCGCCTGGATCGACCGGCCGCACCTGGCGCGAACCCTGCGGGTCTGGCGGCGCGCGGGGCGCGAGCTGGTCGAGGTCGCGCGCATGGGCGGGGTGACCAACCACCGCATCGGCGACGAACACATCTCCGGCGGCCTGCGCGACTGCGGCGCGGGCCCCGAAATGATCGTCGCCTCGGCCGACTGGCGGCGCGTCGTCGCGGTGCGCCTGGCCGGTGACGAACTGGTCCGCCGTGATCTCGGGCCCGCCGATGGGCCTGCGAGCTTTCGCGAGGCCCTCGACTGCGCCGACTGAGCGGGCGGGGCTTGCCATGCGCGGGGGCCGGTGGCTGACTTGCGCGGATGCAACGCAGCGAGAGGAGGCAACATCATGCCCAAGGCCTATTGGGTCGCCCATGTCAGTGTCGAGGATCCGGACGCCTATGCCCGCTACCGGGCCGCCAACGCAGCCGCCTTTGCGAAATATGGCGCGCGCTTCGTCGTGCGCGGCGGGGCGCAGGAGGTCCGCGAGGGCAGCGTCCGGCCGCGGACGGTCGTCATCGAGTTCCCCGATTACGAAACGGCCGTGGCCTGCTACGAGAGCCCCGAATACCAGGCCGCCAAGGCATTGCGCGAGCCCGCCGCGCAGGGCGATCTGGTCATCGTGCAGGGCTATGCCGATTGACGGCCGCGATTGGCAAGCCCGTCTTCGCGGTTTATATCCGGCCCATGTTCGAATCCCTTCTCAAGGCCCTCACCGGCGCCGACCATCCCGCCCCCCTGCCCGACCCGGATGCGCGGCGCGCGCTCGCCGCGCTGATGGTCCGCGTCGCGCGTGCCGATCTCGATTTCGACGAGTCGGAGGAAGCGCGCATCAAGGGGCTTCTGGCCACCCACTACGAGCTGTCCGATCAGGCCGCGGGCGAGCTCCTGTCCGAGGCCGAGACGCTCGAGGCCGAGGCGCCCGACACGGTGCGCTTCACCCGCGCGCTCAAGGATGCGGTCGCCTATGAGGAACGCGCCTGGGTGATGGAGGCGCTGTGGTCGGTGGCGCTGGCCGACGGCACCCGCGACCACGAGGAGGATGCGCTGATGCGGCTGGTGGCCAGCCTTCTCGGCCTGTCCGACCGCGACAGCGCGCTGGCGCGCCAGCGTGTCGCCGGCCGCGCCGACTGATCGCCGCGCGCCATGGCGCGCCGGTATCAGATCCCCAGCCGGTCGCGCAGGGCGAACCAGCTCATCGCCAGCGCCAGCAACGGCGTGCGCAGGCGCGGCCCGCCCGGAAAGCGCGGCATGGGCAGGCGCGCCATCAGATCGAACCGCCCTGCCTGCCCGGCGACGGCCTCCGCCACAATCCGGCCCGCCAGCGTGGCCAGCGCGACCCCGTGGCCCGAATACCCCGAGGCCGAAAGCACATTGCGCCGCGAGCGATGAAAGCACGGCAGCCGCGTGCGCGTGATCGCCAGCGTCCCGCCCCAGGCGTAGTCGATGCGCGCCGCGCGCAGCTGCGGGAATATCTCCAGCATCGGCCGGCGCACCTTTGCCGCGATGTCGGCGGGAAAGCGGTAGCCATAGCTTTCTCCGCCCCCGAACAGCAGGCGGTTGTCCTCGCTCAG
Source organism: Rhodobacteraceae bacterium WD3A24 (assembly GCA_002967695.1). Classification (GTDB taxonomy): domain Bacteria; phylum Pseudomonadota; class Alphaproteobacteria; order Rhodobacterales; family Rhodobacteraceae; genus Alkalilacustris. Next base: position 3,185 of record PUHN01000019.1, read on the forward strand.
CCGAAAATAGTTGACGACGAACCGGCTGTCGGCCACCGCGACGGGCTCGGCCAGGATGTCCGCCGCCGCCGCACCCAGCGGCTCGGTCGCAATGATGAAATTGTTGATCGGCATCACCCGCTGCGCGACCTGTCCGTCGAGATCGCCCAGATAGCCGTTGCAGGCCAGCACGATGTGGTCGGCCTCCACCCGACCGCGCGGCGTGACGACGACGCTGCCGGGGCCATGGTCGATCGCGGTGGCCTGCGTCCCCTCGAAAAGCCGCGCCCCGGCGGCATCGGCCGCCCCGGCGAGCCCCAGCGCGAAGTTGAGTGGGTGGATATGGCCCGCACCGCGGTCGATCACGCCGCCCTTGTAGGCGTCCGAGCCGACGATCGCGCGCAAGCCCTCACGGTCGAGCGGCTCGATCGAGTCATAGCCGTAATCGCGCGCCAGCTTTTCGGCCGCCGCGTGGCTGCGGGCCACGTCGCGGCGCGATCTGTCGGCGTGAACCAGACCGGGGCGAAAGGCACAGCGCGCCATCCCCTCGGTCTCGATCAGATCCCTGACCAGGGCCTTGGCGTCCTCGCCCATCTGCCACAGGGCATGCGCATCGTCGCGGCCAAGCATTTCCTCCAGCGCCGTCTGGTCGATGCGCTGGCCCGAGCCGACCTGCCCGCCATTGCGCCCCGACGCGCCGAAGCCCATCCGGTGCGCCTCGAGCACCACCACGTCGAGCCCCGCGCGTGCCATGTGCCGCGCCGCCGAGAGCCCCGTATAGCCGCCGCCGACCACGCAGACATCCGCGCGGGTATCGCCATCGAGCGCACGGAATCGCGGCGCCTCATTGGCGGTGGCGGCATACCAGCTTTGCGGCAGGGCGCCGCGGCGGTCATTGGCGAAGAGCAGGTTCATACGTTGAGCAGGAGATGCTCGCGCTCCCACGGGCTGATGACCTGCAGGAACTCGTTGTGTTCCATCCGCTTGACCGCCTCGAAGACCTTGCAGAACTCGGTGCCCAGAACCTCGCGGATCGCGGCGCAGTCGGCGAGCAGATCGACGGCCTCGCCCAGGCTTTCGGGCAGCGAGTCCGCGCCCTTGTAGGCATCGCCGCGACACTCGGCGCGGGGCTCGCGCTGTTCCTTCAGACCGAGATAGCCGCAGGCCAGGCTCGCCGCGAGTCCCAGATACGGGTTGCAGTCCATCCCCGCCAGACGGTTCTCGATCCGCCGCGAGGGCGCCTCCGAGATCGGCACGCGCAGCCCCGTGGTGCGGTTGTCGCGGCCCCATTCCAGATTGATCGGCGCGGCGAAGTCGCGCACATAGCGGCGATAGCTGTTGACATAGGGCGCCAGGATGGCGGTGACCGCCGGCAGATAGTACTGTAGCCCCCCGATGAAATGGCGAAAGGCGGCGGTGGCGCCGCCCTCGGGGCCCGAAAAGATGTTCTCGCCCGACCCGGCGTCGAGCACCGAGTGGTGAATATGCATCGCGCTGCCCGGCTCGCCCTCGATCGGCTTGGCCATGAAGGTGGCGTAGCAGTCGTGGCGCAGCGCCGCCTCGCGGATCAGCCGCTTGAAATAGAATATCTCGTCGGCCAGCTTGACCGGCGCGCCGTGCTGGAGGTTGATCTCGACCTGGCCCGCGCCGCCTTCCTGGGTGATGCCGTCGATCTCGAAGCCCTGCGCCTCGGCGAAATCATAGATATCGTCGATCACGGGGCCGTATTCGTCGACAGCGCTCATCGAATAGGCCTGATTGCCCGTCACCCGCCGGCCCGAGCGGCCCATCGGCGGTACGATCGGCTGGGCCGGGTCGAGATTGCGCGCGACAAGGTAGAATTCCATCTCCGGCGCGACCAGCGGCGTCCAGCCCTCGCGCTCATAGAGCCTGACGACGCGATCAAGCACGTTGCGCGGCGACAGCGGCACGGGCCGGCCATCGGTATCGGTGATGTGATGGATCACCTGCAGTGTCACGTCGGCGGTCCAGGGCGCGGCCGTGGCGGTGGAGAAATCGGGCGTGAGGATCATGTCGGGTTCGGTGAAGGTCTCCACCACATCGGCGGCCCAGTCGCCGGTGATCGTCTGCATGAAGATCGAATTGGGCAGATAGAAACGCGCCTGCCGGGCGAATTTCGAGGCCGGCATCGCCTTGCCGCGCGCGATCCCCGCGAGGTCGGCGACGATGCATTCGACCTCGTCGAGGCGACCATGCGCGGCGATATAGGCCTGCGCGGCCGGCGGCAGTTCGTCGGTCCAGTCTGTCATGATCGGCCCCGGTGATCTTGAAGGAATGCCGCGATCCGGTCGGCGGCACGCCCCGTGGCGATGTCACCGCCGAGCCGGGCGGCAGCGGCGTCGAGCTGCACGTCGGGCACCAGCCCGCGGCCGCGGGTCTCGATGAGCCCCTCGATGAAGGCGTCGTCGAACTCGGGATGCGCCTGCAGCGAAAGGCCCCACGCGCCAAAGGCGAAACCGGCATAGCGGCAGAAGTCGTTGGTGGCGATCACCCTGCCCTCCGGCGGCGGCGCGGTGACCTGATCCTGATGCCACGCGTTGAGCGACAGCATCTCGCCCTCGATCGCATAGCTCTGCGGGCCCACGGCCCAGCCGCCCGAATACTTCTCGACCGTCCCGCCCAGCGCCTGCGCCATGATCTGGTGGCCAAAGCAGATGCCGACCATCGGCACCCCCGCCGTGCCGGCGGAGCGGATGAACGCCTCCAGCGGGGCAATCCAGGGATGATCCTCGTAGGCGCCGTGGCGCGAGCCGGTGATCAGCCAGCCCTCGGCGGCGTGGACGCCCTCGGGCAGCTCGCCGTCGACCACCCGCCAGGTACGAAAACTCAGGCCCCGCCCGGCAAGAAGACGCGCGAACATGTCATCGTAGTCGCCGTGCCGCGCGCGCAGGCCGTCGGGCGCGTGGCCGGTCTGCAATATGCCGATTAGCATGGAATGCTCTTGCTTGTTCGGGACGGAGCCTAGACCCGGCATCGAGAGCCCGCAAGAGGCCCCGCTCAGACGGTGTCGAGATAGAGCGCGACGCGTTCCTCCGCGCCCAGCTCGTCGATATGGCGCAGCTCCTGCCGCTTGGTCAGGATCAGGTTTCGGATCAGTTCGGCCGGAAAGATGCGCGCCATCGCCGCGCTGGCCTCGAACGCCGCGATCGCCCCGGCCCAAGTGACCGGCAGTTGCGCGAGATCCTGGGCATAGGCGTTGCCGGTGATGGGCGGCGGCGGGGTGGCGCGGTCCTCGATCCCGTTGAGGGCGGCCCCCAGAATGCCGGCGATGAGCAGATAGGGGTTGATGTCGCCGCCGGCCACGCGGTGCTCGATCCGCCGGGCCTTGTGGCCGCCCGAGGGGATGCGGATCGCCGCGGTACGGTTCTCATAGGCCCAGGCGATGCCGGTGGGCGCGTGCGCCGAGGGCACGAGCCGGTCATAGCTGGTGGCGTGCGGCGCGAAGAGCAGCATGGAATCGTGCATCGCGCCCAGACAGCCCGCCACCGCGTGGTGCAGCGCCGCCGTGCCCTCGGGTCCGCCATTGTCGAAGATGTTCGTCCCGCCCGCATCGAGCACCGAGAAATGCATATGCATCCCGTTGCCCGGCTGGTCGGGATAGGGCTTGGCCATGAAGCTCGCGGCAAAGCCGTATTTGCGCGCGAGCCCCTTGACCAGAAGCTTGAACAGCCACGCGTCGTCGGCGGCCTTCAGCGGGTCGTCGGCATGCAACAGGTTGATCTCGAACTGTCCGTTGCCGGCCTCGGAGATCGCTGTGTCGGCGGGGATGTCCATCGCCTCGCAGGCGTCATAGAGATCGGAGAAAAAGACGTCGAAAGCGTCCAGCGCCCTGAGCGCCAGCGTGTCGGCACCCGGCCGTCGCTTGCCCGAGCGCGGCGAGGGCGGCGCGCGCAGCTCGGACCCGGAATCGTCGATGAGGTAGAACTCCAGCTCGGTCGCCACCACCGGGGTGAGCCCCCGCGCGCGGTAGCGCGCCACGACCCGCGCCAGCGCGTGACGCGGATCGCCGTCGAACGGCGTGCCGTCGTCGTGAAACATCCAGATGGGCAGCAGCGCCGTGGGTGCCTGCAGCCACGGCATCGGCACGAAGCCGCGTTCGGTCGGGTGCAGCACCCCGTCGGCGTCCCCGCTGGCAAAGACGAGCGGGCTGTCGGCGATGTCCTCGCCCCAGATGTCGAGGTTGAGCGCGGAATAGGGAAACCGGGTGCCTTCCAGCACCGCCTTTTCGGCGAAGCGGGCCGCGATCCGCTTGCCCCGCGCCTGGCCGTTGAGATCGGCCGCGGCGACACGGATCGTCCTGACCTCGGGATGGTCGCGCAGCCAGCCGGTCATGGCGCGCCTGCCCTCCCCACGCGGCCCGACGGACGCCGCCAGCCACGGCCGCGCCACCGGCCAGCGCCGCCGCGGTCGGCCCGCTCGTGCGCGCTACTTCTTGCCGGGCTCATTGATCTCGGACAACCGCGCCTGCAATTCAGCGAGCTGACGCTTGATCTCGTCGAGATCGTCCTGCTGCGCCGGCTTGTCGGCGCCTTCCTCCCGGCCCCCGCCCTGCGTGGCGTCGGGCCAGCCGCCCATGATGGATTTGAGGAACTGCTGCTGCTGGCGCTGCATCGCCTCGAATCCGGGCATTGCGGCCATCGGATTCATCGTGCTCATGTTGTCGACCATCTTGCTCTGCCCGTCGCGCAGCATCTCGAACGACATGGCGAGAAATTGCGGCACGACGCTCTGCGCCTGGGTGGTATAGCTGCGCACGAGATCGGTGAGCACATCGAGCGGCAGCACGTTTTCGCCGCGGCTTTCGTGTTCCGCGATGATCTGGAGCAGATACTGCCGGGTGAGGTCGTCGCCGGTCTTGAGGTCGATGATCTGCACCTCGCGCCCGTCACGGATGAAGCGGGCGATGTCATCCAGTGTGACGTAGTCGCTTGTCTCGGTGTTGTAGAGGCGCCGGCTTGCGTAGCGCTTGATCAGGAGCGGCTTGTCGGACTCGGCCACGGGTTCCTCCCATTCTCGGCATCGCAGCGGAGCTTAGGCCAGCACCCTGCAAATGAAAAGGGCGGGCCGACGGCCCGCCCCGAGGGGCGCCGGCCGCGGAACGTTCCCGGCCGGCGATCGCGATCTGTGCGGCGCGGCCGCGTACTTGGAAGCGGCGGCCTGCGTGGCCTGCGTGCTTGCCTTCTTGGCGGCGGTGGTCACGTCGCTGGTGGCCTTTTTCATCGCCGAGGTGGCCTCTTCGGAGGCATCCTTGCCGGCGGCGAGCATCAGCTCAACGGTTTCCATCTGCACCTTCTTGCCGACTTCGGCGAAGGCGGCCATGTGCTCGGCGGCCGACTCGGCCTGGGTCGAGGCGAACTCGGTGATAGCCTTGGTATAGTCGGTCGGCTCTTCCTTGAGCTTGGACATGTCGCCCATCTTGGACAGCGTGTCCCTGGTCCACTTGTTCTGGATCTCGGCAGACTTCTCGGCGGCCTCGAGGGCGACCTTGCTCATCTTCTCGCCGAGCTGGGCCTGGGTACGGAACGCATCCTGCATGATCTTCGGATCCATCGGGAAGGCGCTCATCATGTCCTGCATCGTCTTGGTGTAATCGGTCTTGTTCATGTCACTGGTCTCCTGGTTGCGACTCGGGCGTGTGCCCTTTTCTGCGTCTGCACCCTAGGTACATGCTGCACTGCAGCATTTCAAGGGATTTCTGCGCTGCGGCAGAAAATTTCCGCGAAAGGCGACTAGGTGTCCGGGTCGGCGCGGACATAGGTGCCCGGCGCCGGAGCGAGCACCGGGTGATCAGGCCCGCCCGGCGCGCGGGCGGCCACCTTCCGGCCCGAGCGGCGGCGCAGCCACGCCTCCCAGAGGGGCCACCACGAGCCGTCATGGCGCGTGGCCTGCGCCCGCCAGGTCTCGGGATCGCCCGCCAGAGGCTGATCGCTGACGGAATGGCCGTATTTCACGCGCGAGGGCGGGTTCACGATGCCGGCGATATGGCCCGACTCGGACAGGATGAAGGTCCGCTCGCGGCTGCCCATCTTGGTGAATCCCGTGAAGCTCGGCTTCCAGGCGGCGATGTGGTCGCTCTCGCAGGCCACGGCGCACAAGGGCAGCTTGACGTCCTTGATCGACACCGTCTCGCCGAGAAGCTCGAACGTGCCCTCCGAAAAACGGTTTTCCTGGCACAGCCAGCGCAGGTATTCGACGGCCATCCGCCCAGGCAGATTGGTCGAATCCCCGTTCCAGTAGAGCAGATCGAAGGCCGGCGGGGACTCGCCCATCATGTAGCTGCGAATCGCCGGGCCGTAGACCAGATCATTGGAGCGCAAAAACGAGAAGGTGCGCGACATGAAGAAGGAGTCCAGATACCCCTTCTCCTGGGCCTCGCGCTCGATCCCGTCGACGAAATCATCGCCGAGGAAGGGCGTGAATTCGCCCTGATCCGTGAAGTCGGTCAGCGTGGTGAAGAAGGTCGCCGAGCGGATCGAGCGATCCTTGCGCTTTTGCATCAGCGCCAGTGTCAGCGCCAGCGTCGTGCCCGCGATGCAGTATCCGATGGCGTTGACCCGATCCTCGCCGGTGATGGCCTTTACCTGATCGATGGCCTCGAGATACCCCTCCTCAACATAGGTATCCATGCCCGCATCCGCATAGCTGGCGTCGGGATTGACCCAGCTGACGACGAACAAGGTATAACCCTGATCGACGATCCACTTGATCAGGCTGTTCTTCTCCTTGAGGTCGAGGATGTAGAACCTGTTGATCCAGGGCGGAAAGATGATCAGGGGGGTGCGATAGACCTGTTCCGTCGTCGGGGTGTACTGGATCAGTTCGAACATGCGGTTGCGATAGACCACCGCGCCCGGCGTGGTGGCGAGGTTCTCGCCCACCTCGAAGGCGTCGCGATCGGCCAGCGTGATCAGAAGCCGGCCGTCATTCTCCTCGATGTCGCGCACAAGGTTTTCCAGCCCGCGCACCAGGCTCTCGCCGTCGGTCTCGACGGCTTTCGACAGCGCCTCGGGATTGGTGCCGAGGAAATTGGTCGGCGCGAACATGTTGATGATCTGGCGGCTGAAATACTCGACGCGGTGCTTGTCGCGCTCGCTGAGATGGTCGAGGTTGCTCACCGCCTCCTCCATCGCCTGCGCCGACATCAGGTATTGCTGCTTGATGAAGTTGAAATAGGGGTTGGTCTGCCACAGCGGGTTGGAGAAGCGCTTGTCCTCGGGGGTGTGGTCCTCGCGCGGCACCATACCGCCTTCGCGCAAGGCCTCCTGCGCCTCGACATAATGGCGCAGCGACTGCCCCCAGTAGCTGATCTGATGCTCCAGTATCTTGGAGGGGTTCTCCATCATCTCGGCCATGTAGGCGGCCGCGGCCTTCATGAAGACGTCCTGATCGGGGCCCTGCAGGCTTGGGCGCACCGGCTCCTGACGCGACAGCGCCGTGATGAGGCGCTGCGAAAGCTCCTCGATCCTGGCGAGATTCGCGTTCAGCCGGTCGAGATCGCCCCCCGTCTCCGCGTCATCAGTTGCCATTGCCAAGCTTTCCCCCTAGATTTCCGCTCTGCAGCATAACGCCGCGGCCGGTTCGGGAAAAGCGGCGATTTCCGGCGCCGGAAGGCTCAGGTTAAGGAGAACGCATGCGACAGATGGCGACCTACGATCTGATGGAGACCGCGCGCAACACCAATGAGTGGCTGGGGGCGACGGCCCGTGCGATGGGCTCCTATCCCGTCTTCGGCATGGTGCCGCATCCCTTTTTCAACCTTCTGGCCGCCTGGGGCGAGGTGGCCGAGCGCAGCTTTGCGCGGATGGCCACCAAGCCCGACTGGGGCATTCGCACCGTCGTCGGCGAGGACGGGCGCGACCACGTCGTGACCACCGAATGCGAAATGCAGCGCCCCTTCGGCGATCTGATCCGCTTCGAGGTCCATGGCCGCCCCGCCCGGCCGCGCAAGGTTCTGCTCGTCGCGCCGATGTCGGGGCACTACGCCACGCTGCTGCGCTCGACGGTGACCAGCCTGCTTCCCGACTGCGAGGTTTACGTCACCGACTGGCACAATGCCCGCGACATCCCCGTGAGCTGCGGCAAGTTCGATATCGAGGACTACACCTGCTATCTGGCCGACTTCATCCGCCACATGGGCCCCGACACCCATGTGATCGCGGTGTGCCAGCCGGTGCCCCTGGCGCTGGCGGCCACGGCCTGGCTGGCCGAGGCCGACCCGGCCGCGCAGCCGCGCTCGCTCACTCTGATCGGCGGCCCCGTCGACCCCGACGCCAACCCCACCGAAGTCACCGATTTCGGCCGCCGGATGACGATGGGCCAGCTCGAATACCTCGCTATCCAGCGGGTGGGGGCGAAATATGCGGGCGTGGGGCGGATGGTGTATCCGGGGCTTCTGCAACTGGCCTCGTTCATCTCGATGAACGCCGAACGCCACGCCCAGGCCTTCACCGACAAGATCGCCAACAACGCCAAGGGCACCGGCGGCGAGCATGACAAGCACAATCGCTTCTATGACGAGTATCTCTCCGTTATGGACATGACCTCGGAATTCTACATGTCCACCGTCGAGCGCATCTTCAAAGACCGCGAGATCGCGCGCAACGTCTTCACCATCGACGGGCGCGACGTGGATTTCTCCAAAATAGCCGACGTCTCGGTCAAGACGGTCGAGGGCGCCGATGACGACATCAGCGCGCCGGGCCAGTGCATCGCCGCGCTGGATCTGCTCACCGGCCTCGACGATTCCCGCAAGGCCAGCCATGTCGAGCCGGGCGCGGGACATTACGGCATCTTCGCCGGCCGCTCCTGGCGCGACAACATCCGCCCGATGGTGCTGGAGTTCATCGACCGCGCCAACGCAGCCGACACCCGCCCCGCCCGCGGCGACCTGCGGCTGGCCAGCGTGCGGGAGTGACGCGCCCCCTTCCCTGACCGAACGGCGGCGCTGACCGCCGGGTGCGCGAGGGATGCGGCGGTGTCAGGCCGGACCGGCGGCCTCCAGCGCATCGTCGATCGCCGTCTCGATCAGCCGCAGGCAGACCGGTGTCGAGAAACGGTGATCTGCGTCCTTGATCAGCGTCAGGCGAATGTCTGGGCCGTCGGCATGCTCCATCAGCCGCATCGCCCAATCCACGGGCACATCCGCGTCGGCGGTGCCCTGCAGCAGCCGCACCGGAAAGGGCAGCGGCAGCGCCTCGCGCAGCACGAGGTTCTCGTGGCCATCCTCGATCAGGCGGCGCGTGATGACCTCGGGCGCGTCGGAATACTCCGAGGGCCGCTCGAGCCGGCCCTTGCGCATCAGCGTCTCGCGCTCTTCCTCCGACAGGCCGGCCCACATGCCGTCCTCGGTGAAGTCCGGCGCGGCGGCGATGCCGACGAGGCCGGCGACCCGATCGGGCTGCGCACGCGCCAGCAGCAGCGCGATCCAGCCACCCATGCTCGACCCCGCCAGCACCTGCGGCCCCTCGGTAAGGGTATCGAGCACGGCGGCGGCATCGTCGCGCCAGTCGCCGATGCAGCCCTCCTCGAAGGCGCCGGAGGACTGGCCGTGGCCCGAATAGTCCATCCGCAGGAAGGCGCGCCCCTGCCTGCGCGCCCATGCTTCGAGATGGAGCGCCTTGGTGCCCTCCATGTCCGATCTGAAACCGCCCAGAAACACCACGCCCGGCCGCCGGCCGACAACGTGATGATAGGCGATGCGCCGCCCTTGCGGGGTGTCCAGATAATCGGGTTCGCGCATGACTCGTCTCCCTGCTTGGCCGGCGCCGCCGCAACGGGCGCCCGTGGCCAGCACAAGCATGTCGGCGGCGGCCTTGGCAAGCCGGGCGGCGTCGTCGCGTCGCCCGCGAGGCCACCCCCGCGTACCCCGCGCGGGCGCGGCGGGCGTCTTGACACCGGCGCGGGCTGCCACGATAGAGGCGCGACAACCCGCAGCCGGGCGTTCCGTGGGCGCCGAACCGACGAGGAGCTTGAAGGCCGATGGCCCAGATTTCCCTGACATTTCCCGATGGCAACACCCGCGCCTTTGCCGCCGGCACCACCCCGGCCGAAATCGCCGCGTCCATTTCCAACTCTTTGGCCAAGAAGGCCGTCTCGGCGCATGTCGATGGCGCGCACTGGGATCTGCAGTGGCCCATCGACCGTGACAGCGACATCAAGATCAACACCATGGCCGACGAGGCGCCCGCGCTGGAGCTCATCCGCCACGACCTTGCGCATATCATGGCCCGCGCCGTGCAAGAGCTGTGGCCCGAGACGAAGGTCACCATCGGCCCGGTGATCGAGCGTGGCTGGTATTACGACTTCGACCGTGACGAGCCCTTCACCCCCGACGATCTCGGCGCGATCGAGAAGCGGATGAAGGAGATCATCAACAGGCGCGACCCGGTCCGCACCGAGGTCTGGGACCGCGACCGCGCCATCCGCCATTACCGGGACAATGACGAGCCCTTCAAGGTCGAGCTTGTCGAGGCGATCCCCGAGGGCGAGGCGGTGCGCATGTACTGGCACGGAGACTGGCAGGATCTGTGCCGCGGGCCGCACCTGCAGCACACCGGGCAGGTGCCGGCCGACGCCTTCCGGCTGATGTCGGTCGCGGGGGCCTACTGGCGCGGGGACAGCTCGCGCAAGATGCTCCAGCGCATCTACGGCGTCGCCTTCAAGACCCGCGCCGAGCTCAAGGCCTACCTGACGATGCTCGAGGAGGCCGAGAAGCGCGACCACCGACGTCTCGGCCGCGAGATGGACCTCTTCCACTTCCAGCCCGAGGCACAGGGGTCGGTGTTCTGGCATCCCAACGGCTTCACCATCTGGCGGGCTCTGGAGGCCTATATCCGCCGCCAGCTCGATGCCGACGGCTATGCCGAGGTCAAGACGCCGCAGCTTCTCGACGCGCGGCTGTGGCGCGAGTCCGGCCACTGGGGCAAGTTCCGCGAGAACATGTTCGTCGTCCCCGACGAAGTGCCCTCGGCCGAGGACGAGGACACCGACCCCGTGCTGTCGGGCGAGGCCGACCTGATGGCGCTCAAGCCGATGAACTGCCCCGCCCATGTCCAGATCTTCAAGCAGGGCACCAAGTCCTACCGCGATCTGCCGATCCGCATGGCGGAGTTCGGATGCTGCCACCGCAACGAGGCCCACGGCGCGCTGCACGGGCTCATGCGCGTGCGACAGATGACGCAGGACGACGCGCACATCTTCTGCCGCGAGGACCAGATCACCCTGGAGACCGAGCGTTTCCTCGACCTTTTCGGCCGGGTCTATCGCGACATGGGGCTGACCGACATCGCCTACAAGCTCGCCACACGGCCCGAGCAACGCGCCGGCGACGATGCCACCTGGGACCGCGCCGAGGCCGCGCTGGCCGAGGCGCTGCGCGCGGTGGGCATCGATTTCGAGATCGCCGAAGGCGAAGGCGCCTTCTACGGCCCCAAGCTGGAGTTCCATCTCACCGACGCCATCGGGCGCACATGGCAGGCGGGCACCTTCCAGCTCGACTACGTCCTGCCCGAGCGGCTCGACGCCACCTATGTCGGCGAAGATGGCGCGCGCCACCGCCCCGTCATGCTCCACCGCGCGGTGTTCGGCACTTTCGAGCGTTTCATCGGCCTGCTGATCGAGCACTACGCCGGCCGGCTGCCCCTGTGGCTGGCCCCCCGGCAGGTCGTCGTCGCCACGATCGTCTCCGAGGCCGATGCCTTCGCCACCGAGGTCGTCCACGCCCTGCGCGCACGCGGGGTGCGCGCCGAGGCCGATCTGCGCAACGAGAAGATCAACTACAAGGTGCGCGAGCACTCGGTCGGCAAGGTGCCCGTGATCCTTGCGGTGGGCGCGCGCGAGGTCGCCGAGCGCACGGTTGCGATGCGCCGGCTCGGCGCGCAGGGCTCGCGCAGTGTCGCGCTCGACGAGATCGCCGCCGAACTCGCCGCGGAGGCCACCCCGCCCGATCTGGCATAACGCCTCTCCGCCCTCGGCGGAGAGGCGGGGGGCGTCAGTGCGGATCGGGGGCGCGCGCCGCTATCGCGAGCACCCCGCCCACGGCGCACATCGCGATGGGAAACATCGTGAAGACGCCGAAGCCGAAGGCATAGAGCATCCCCGCCGCCGAAATCAGCATCAGCGCGCCGCCGAGGACATTGCGCGCCCGCGCCATCCCGCCACCCGCGATCGCCAGGATCGGCGCGGCAAGGCTGGTGGCGCGGATCAGCGCGGGGTTCTCCACCCCGCCGGTGAAGTCCTCGAGCTGGCGATAGCTGTCGAGAAGCTCCGTCCAGCCGAAGCTGACAAAGCCGACCAGCATCCCCCACAAACCGCCGATTATTCCCAGGATGAGCGCCGCGTTGCGCATCGATATCGCTCCTTCCGCTCCTGCCACGGGCCATAGCGCAACCGGCCGGGCGGGGAAAGCATCTTGATTTTTCATCCCGCTGTGGCATCCTTTTGCGCGTGACAACAGACTTTCTTGCGACCGCCTCCTGTTCCAGGCAGCCGGAAGACCAAGAACCTGGCTGCACGGCCCGCCGGCAATACCGCCGCGGGAAACATGAGCAAGGAGAGCGGACATGCCCAGCGGCACCGTCAAATGGTTCAACGCCACCAAGGGATACGGCTTCATCGCGCCCGATGACGGCGGCAAGGATGTTTTCGTCCATATCTCGGCGGTCGAGCGGGCCGGTCTGACCGGCCTGGAAGACAACCAGAAGGTCGCCTATGAGCTCCAGTCGGGGCGCGACGGGCGCTCTTCGGCGGGCGATCTCAAGCTGCTGTAGAGACGGCGTTCCCCGGTGCCTGCGGGCGGCCCGGCCGGGCCGCCCATTTTCGTTGCGCGGTCGATGCAGGTCACTCCAGCAGTTGCTCGCGCACCGCCTTCGACCAGCCCAGATGCCACGCGCCGGGCGTGGCGATGACGGGGCGCTTCATCACCGTGGGATGCGCGGCGATCAGCGAGGCCGGCACGCGCGCGCGTTCGACCGCGTCGAGGCCGCGCCATGTCGCCGAGGCCCGATTGACGAGCCTGTCGCCGAACCGCGCGACCAGCGCCTCGGACTCGGCCTGCGAAAGGGGATCGGCACGCAGATCGCGAAAGGCGACCGCGTGGCCCGCCGCCTCCAGCGCCCGGCGGGCCTTGCGACAGGTGTCGCAGGCCGCGATGCCGTAAAGCGTGATCTCCAATGCATCCTCCCCGCAGACGTCGATCCGCCGGGGCGCCGCGCGAATGCGGGCGCGGGCCCGGTGCGGCTCAGTTCCGGTCGTCGAGCTTGCCGATCTCGCGATCGAGAGCGGCGCGCAGCTTGTTGCCCGCCTCGATGATCGCCGAGCGGACCGTTTCGTCATTGTGACGCACCACCACCGGCTCACGCCCGCGCACGCGCGCCTCGAGCACGCAGCGCTTGTCGGCCGCACCGCCCTTGTCGGCGTTCTCGTCACTGATATGCGCCTCGATCCGCGTGATCCGCGACGCAAGCGGTGCAAGCTTGGATTCGAGCACCTCGGTCACGGTGCGCCGGACGTCTTCGGCCCCCTGAATGGTGTTATCGGTGCTGACCTCGATATGCATCTGTTGCCCTCGTTCACAATTCGGTGCCGCCCGCGCGCCGCGGACGTCCTCTGACTATCATCTATGCGGCCGCGGGGCCGCGCGCAACCGTGCCGCGATGCGCAGGGCGCGGCCGCGGGGCCGCACCGCACCGCGCTTGCCCCCTGCCGCACGCTCGCCTATACGCCGGCCCATGCTGGATGCCACGCCCAACCGCCCCGACCTGCCGCCCGAGATCGCGCGCCGCCGCACCTTTGCGATCATCTCGCACCCGGATGCGGGCAAGACGACACTGACCGAAAAGTTCCTCCTTTACGGCGGCGCGATCCAGATGGCCGGCCAGGTGCGCGCCAAGGGCGAGGCACGGCGCACCCGCTCGGACTTCATGCAGATGGAAAAGGACCGCGGCATCAGCGTGAGCGCCTCGGCGATGTCGTTCGAATACCGCGAGAATCGCTTCAACCTGGTCGACACGCCCGGCCACTCCGACTTTTCCGAAGACACCTATCGCACCCTGACAGCGGTGGACGCGGCGATCATGGTCATCGACGGCGCGAAGGGTGTGGAGAGCCAGACACGCAAGCTCTTCGAGGTCTGCCGGCTGCGCGACCTGCCCATCCTGACCTTCTGCAACAAGATGGACCGCGAGGCGCGCGACACCTTCGAGATCATCGACGAGATCCAGGAGAACCTCGCCATCGACGTCACGCCCGCCTCATGGCCGATCGGGATGGGGCGCGATTTCCTGGGCTGCTACGACCTGATCAACGACCGACTCGAACTGATGGATCGCGCCGATCGCAACCGCGTGGCCGAGTCCATCCGCCTCGAAGGGCTCGACGATCCGGCGATGGCCGATCACATCCCCGCCGCCCAGCTCGACCAGCTGCGCGAGGAGGTCGAGATGGCGCGCGGCCTGCTGCCCGGATTCGACCCGCAGGCGGTGCGCGAGGGGCACCTGACGCCCATCTGGTTCGGCAGCGCCATCAACTCCTTCGGCGTGCAGGAGCTGATGGACGGGATCGCCCATTACGGCCCGCCCCCCCAGCCGCAGAAGGCCGAGCGCGAGATCCTGCCCGAAGAGGACAAGGCGACCGGCTTCGTCTTCAAGGTGCAGGCCAACATGGACCCGAAACACCGCGACCGCGTGGCCTTCGTGCGCATGGCCTCGGGGCACTTCACGCGCGGGATGAAACTGTTGCACGTGCGCACGAAAAAGCAGATGGCGGTGTCCAACCCGGTGCTGTTTCTGGCCTCCGACCGCGAGCTGGCCGAAGAGGCCTGGGCGGGCGACATCATCGGCATCCCCAACCACGGCCAGCTTCGCATCGGCGATGCGCTAACCGAGGGCGAGGCGCTGCATTTCAAGGGCATCCCCTCCTTCGCGCCGGAACTGCTGCGCAACGCGCGGGCGGGCGATCCGATGAAGGCCAAGCATCTCGACAAGGCGCTGATGCAGTTCGCCGAGGAAGGCGCGGCCAAGGTGTTCAAGCCGATGATCGGGTCGGGCTACATCGTCGGCGTCGTGGGCGCGCTTCAGTTCGACGTGCTGGCCAGCCGGATCGAGATGGAATACGGCCTGCCGGTGCGGTTCGAGGGCTCGCAGTTCACATCGGCGCGCTGGGTGTCGGGCGACAGGGCGGCGGTGGAGAAATTCGCCAACGCCAACAAGGGCCACATGGCCACCGACAGCGATGGCGACATGGTCTATCTCACCCGCCTGCAATGGGACATCGACCGCGTCGAGCGCGACTGGCCCGAGGTGACGCTGACCGCGACCAAGGAACTGATGGTCTAGATCCCGGCGGGCCTCAGCGGCCGCGTGCCGGGCCGGCCGGAGTCAGCCTTGAGGCCGCAAGTCGCGCCACCAGGGCGGCCCGTCGCGCATGGCGGTCCACAGTGTCTCGGCCGTCTCCAGCGCCGCCGCGCCGGCCCCCTCCTGCGCGGCCGGATCGTCATGCGTGCGTAGCGCACGCTCCAGCCGCTCCAGCCGCTCGAGGGCCGGCTCGGACGCGGCCGCGGGCCAGAGCGGCGCAAAGAATTCGCAAAGATGGCGCAGGACGCGCAGATCGTCTCGCAGCGCGGCCCGCCTGCCCTCGGGCATCCTTGCGACCCGCCCGCCATGGGCAAGGGCCCGCGCACGCGCCGTGTCGAGCGCGCAGGCGGCAACCCCGGCCACCGACGCCGACAGAAGGGCGCGCGCAGGGGCGTCGCGACGCTGCCAGCCGGTGCCCGAAAGCCGCCGGCGCGCGCGGGCGGTGAAACCGTCGGCGTCGCGCGCGACCAGATCGGCGCGGAGCCGGGCGGCCGCGCGCTGCCGGACCAGCGCGTGGCAAAGGCCGCATGCCTCCTCACGCACCGAATCCGCGGCCGCAGGCCGCAGGACGGGGCCGAACCCGTCGAGCGCGCTGCACAACCGCCGCAGGGCCGCACGGGCGCAACGCGGGCCGTCGGGATCGTCGCGCGTCATCACGCAGCGCAGATTGTGGGCGAAATCGTCGAGACAGGCCAGAACCACCACCTCGAAAGCCTGCGCCGTCGTCATCGAGCGCGTCAGATGCGGGCGTGTCGGCTTGCGCGGTCGCGGCGGGCGCATGATGGGCCTCGGGTGGCTGCGGCCCGCCGATCGTCGGCGCATCGCGCCCCGCCATCAAGGGGGCGCGTGGGGAGGTCAGGCGACCAGTCGCGGCCCGAGATCCCCGCCGCCGACACGGTTGCGCCCGGCCGTCTTGGCCTCGTAGAGGCGGGCGTCGGCGCTGGCCAGAAGGGCCTCGGCGGTGTTTTCCTCGGGGGTGATCTCGGCGATACCAAGGCTGGCGGTCACCTTCAGGCCGGGATGGCCGGGAATCTCGGTGCGTTCCACCGCCGTGCGCACCCGCTCGCCGACCTCCTGGGCCACCGGCAATGCACCGCCCGAGATCAGCAGGGCGAATTCCTCCCCCCCCAGCCGGCCGAAGGCGTCTTCGGCGCGCATCTCGGCACGCACGGTGTCGGCCACCGCGCGCAGGACCATGTCGCCCGCGGCATGGCCGAGCCTGTCGTTGATCTCCTTGAAGTGATCGAGATCGAGCATCACCAGCCCGCAGGGCGTGCCCTTGCGGTGATAGCGGGCGGTCTCGCGTTCCAGCCCCTCGATGAAACAGCCGCGCGACATCGCGCCGGTCAGCCCGTCATGGCTGGCGTGGCGCCACAGCTCGATCCCCGAAACCATCAGATGCGCGAAATCGCGCAGCGCGGTGCGCTCGGAGGTGGTGAAGCGGCGTTCGCGCGTGTCATAGACGTGAAGCGCGCCGATCCGCGCGCCCGTGGCAGTGACGAGCGTGACGCTGAGCCGGCTGCGCACCTGCCGCGCCCCCGGCGTGGCCGGCAGATTGTCGAGGCACAACGCGATCTGGTCGGGATGAACCAGAAGACCGGGCGTGCCGGCGACCAGGGCGTGATACAGCTCGCGGCGCTGGCCGGTGGCCGCGCCCTCGGGGTTGAAGCCGGGTTCGAGGGTGACGATGACCAGCGGCACGTCCAGCATCGAGGTGACCAGCGAGGCGACGCGCTCAAGCTGCTCCTGCCCGCTTTCGGCCGGGGCGGCCAGCGTCTGATCACCGCCATCCGGGTCGGCGAGGCCGCAGGGCACGCCCGTCTCGCCACCATAACCCGCGCCATCTTCATATGCCATGACCACCTGCCCCCGACCATTTCATTTCCGCGACGCAGCGTTCTCGCCAGCGTCTGGATTATCTTTTCGTTGAGGTTTCGGGCGCGATTGTGACGAAAGCGGGGCTTTGTGTCGGAATCGCGCCAGATTTCATGGCGTCATTGGGGCAAGGCTGCGCGGTTGTCGTGCAATTGTGGCATGAACGGGGCACCGGCGGCTGCGTGCAACCGCAGAGAATCCGCAAGGCCGCGCCCTGCAACCAAGGGGCGCTCCCGCTCAGCTCGCCGGCCGTGCCCGCCGCCGGCCGGCCAGGGCCATGGAGACATAGGCGAGAATCGTAAGCCCGATCCCGCCGGCCAGCCCGATCACGATCAGGACGATCCAGTCGATCGGCCCGCCCACATCGGAAAATCCCGAGCTGGTGATCCACTGCACGAACAGGATCGCGGCGATCGCGCCCACCGGAAAGGCGAGTTCGGAGCGCACGAGCCGGCGGCTGTCGAAGCCGCGATCGCGGATCACGACATACACGAACGCCACAGCCACCAGCACCGCCAGCACCACCAGCCCCCAGAACAACCAGAAACCGAACATCTCCTCGAAAACGGCGATGAGGGTGTCGAAGGTAAGGTCTTCCATCTCGGTTCCTCCCGGCGCTCAGGCGCGGCCGCGCAGCATGGCGTAATAGGTGGGCTTGAGGCCGATCTCCTTGATCAGCCATGTGATCCACAGCTCCTCCAGCGGCGCGATGACGCCGGGAAACGAGGGCGCGAGCTGATTTTCGTAGTCGAACTCGATCAGCATCGCCCGGCCGATACGGGTGATCAGCGGACAGGACGTGTAGCCCGAAAAGCGCGCCGTCCCCTCGCCCCCGGCGATCTCTGAGACCAGGTGATCCTCGACCACCGGCAGATGCCACTTGGCGCTGGCCGCCGTCTTGCCGTACCGCACGCCGTTGATGTCGCCCACGCCGAAGACATTGGCGTAACGGGCGTGGCGCAGGGTGTAGGGATCGACCTCGATCCAGCCCTGATCGGTCCAGCGGTCGGCCCAGCTCAGGCCCGACTCGCGCACGACCTGCGGCGCACGCTGCGGCGGGATGACGTTGATGAAGTCATAGCCGATGTCCCGCGATCCCTCGGGCGTATCATAAGTGGCGTTCCTGGCACCGGGGTCGATGGCGCGCAGAACATGGTTGTAGCGCACATCCACACCCCGGTCGTCGAACAGCATCTTGACCTTCTCGTTGACGATGGGCACGCCGAACAGCCCGCCCGAATGCGCGGCGTAGATCAGCTCCACATCGCCCCGCGTGCCCTTCCGGCGCGCGCGGTCGTCGGTCAGGAAGGTGTATTTCAGGGGCGCGCCGGCGCATTTCATCTCGGTCGCCGGGCGGCCGAAAAGCGCCACGCCGCCCTCGTCGGTAAAGCGGTCCATCATCCGCCAGGTGGCGGCTGCGTGGTCGGGGCCGGCGTAATGCGCGCCGATTCCGTTTTCGCCCACCATGTCGAGCGAAAACCCCTCGATCGCCTCCCAGTCGAGCGACAGCCCCGTGGCCACGATCAGATAGTCGTAATCAAGCGTCTCGCCCCCTCGCGTGGTCACGCGCCCCGCCTCGGGGTCGATCTCGGCGGCGTAGTCCTGCACCCAGTCGACACCGTCGGGCAGCCATTCGCCGGTGGTGGTCACCGAATAGCCGGCGGGCTTGAGACCGGCGGCGATCAGCGTGAAGCCGGGCTGATACCAGTGCTGCATCCGCCCGTCGACGATCGTGATGCGCGCGCCGTCGAGACGTGCGGCCAGACGGTTGGCGATGCCGGTCCCGCCCGCGCCGGCGCCGAGAATCACGATATGGGCCGAGGTGCGCACAGTCTGCGCCTGCACCCCCGGCAGGGACACCGCGCCGAGCGCGGCGCCGCCGGCCGCAAGCCCCATGAAGGCCCGCCGCGAGGCCCGGAAATCATTGATGCGTGCCATGCCACCCTCTGCTTTCAACTTTGTGAATTCTTGCATGGGCAGCCCTCCCGCGCCTTGACGCATATCAAGACCGCGGTGATCGCATGCGACGTAGCGTCGCACATGCCGCGCTTGATCTGAATCAAGGCCAGGATTGATGCTTGTCGCTACGGCTCTCGCCGGGAGGAAATCGCATGCGTCTGACGACCCGAACCAATCTGGCCATGCGCACTTTGATGTTCTGCGCCGTCAATCCGGGACGCATCGTGCGTAAGCAGGAAGCCGCCGAGGTCTGCAATGCCTCCGAGAACCATCTGGCACAGATCATCAATCATCTCGCCCGCATCGGCGTGATCGAGACGGTGCGCGGCCGCCATGGCGGTTTTCGCCTGCGTCGCGAGCCGTCGGAGATCACCGTCGGGGAGGTCTTCCGCGAGCTCGAGGCGGGCGTGCCCTTCGCCGAATGCTTCGCCGCGGCGGGCAACACCTGCCCGTTGACAGGCAGCTGCCGGCTGCGCGCCGCACTGGAGCGGGCGCTCGAGGCGTTCTACGCCACGCTCGACCCGGTTACACTGGACGATCTCGTGACCGACAATTGCGCCCTGGGCACCATTCTCACGCTCGAGCCCCTGCCGGCACAGCCCTGCGGCGCCTGAACACTTCGGCCGGTCAGCGTACCAGAATCAGGCGGTCGTCCGCGATCTCGACCCGCGCGAAGCGGTCGAGATAGCCCATGCCCATCAGCGAGGTGTCCATCTCGCCCGAATTCACCCAAGCGCGCACGTCACGGTCGGTGATATCGCCCAGCACCACGGTGTCGAGCATCACCCGCGCGGTGCTCACGGTGCCGTTGGCCGTGCGCGCCCGGCCCCGATAGACAAGTGCGCCGGGCTCGATCCCCGCGGCGCGGGCATCGGCGCGGGTCAGGACCATATCCGTCGCGCCGGTGTCGAACACGAAGCGCACTGATGCACCATTGACCTCGGCATGCAGATAGTAATGGCCGTCATGGCTGCGCGGCACCTCGACGCGGCCGTCGCCGACGATCACCGCCTGCCGTGGCACCAGGTCGTCGCGGATGTCCTCCCAAAGGCCATAGGCCGCCATCATCCCGATAAAGATCAGCGTCCAGGCCAGCATCTGCTGCACAGCCCGGAAGGGCCGGCGCAGATTATGCAGCACCACCCAGCTCAGCACCGCCGCGCCGAGCAGCAGCAGATACATCATGCGCCCGAAAATCTCGCCGTCCATGCGCGCCCCCCGCAGCCGATATCGGTGATGTAGGGCGCCGGAGCGGCGATTTCACCCTCCGGCGGCGGCGACGAGCCCCGCGCCCCGCAGCCCGTCGAGAATGAACTGAACCGACAGCGCCGCCAGCAGCATCCCCAGCAGGCGGGTGATCACCATGATGCCCGTGCGCCCCAGCGCGCGTTCGAGCAGCCCCGCCGCGAGAAACAGCGCGAACACCATGCCCAGCACCGCCAGCATGACGAGATGGACCGCCGCGACGCCGGCCAGGTTCGGGCCCGCCTGCCCCGTCAGCAGGATCATCGAGGCCATCGCCCCCGGCCCCGCGATCAGCGGCATCGCCAGCGGAAACACCGAGGGATCCTCGGCCGGGTCGGTCTCGCGTTCGCGGCTCTCGCGCCGGCGGGTGCGCCGCTCGAACAGCATGTCGAGCGCGGTCAGAAACAGCAGGAGACCACCGGCGATGCGGAAGGCGGGCATGGTGATCCCGACAAAGCCCAGAATCTGTTCGCCGACCGTGCCGAACACGGTCAGCAGAACCGCCGCGACGACACAGGCGCGCAGCGCGATCATCCGCCGCTGCGCGGGGCCGACCCCCTGCGTGAGCACCGCGAAGATGGGCGTCAGCCCGATCGGATCCATGACGACGAAGAGCGTGACGAAGGCCGAGACCACGAACGCGCCCTCCACCGCTCAGCCCTCCGCCCGTTCGAGCTCTTCCTGCGCGCGCAGCCAGAGTTCCTCGGCGCGGTCGAGCCCCTCCATCACCTCGGCGTATTTCTTCTGCCAGGTTTCCGCCTGATGCTGCATGCCGGGCTCATAGAGCGCCGGATCGGCCAGCTTGGTGGCCAGCGTGTCGCGCATCTCCTCGAGCTTGGCCACCCGCGCCTCGCATTTGCGCAGCTCGGCGCGCAGCTTTTGCATTCGCTCGCGCGGCGGGCGCGCGGATGGCTGCGCGGCCTTTGGCCTGTCACTCTTGCGCGGCTTGTCGGGCGGCTCGCCGGCCAGAAGCTCGCGGCGGTAATCCTCCAGATCGCCCTCATAGGGCCGGACCCGCCCGCCCTTGACCAGCCAGAGCCGGTCGGCCACGAGGCTGAGCAGGTGCATGTCGTGACTCACCAGAATCACCGCGCCGGAATAGGCCGTCAGCGCCTCGACCAGCGCCTCGCGGCTTTCGATGTCGAGATGGTTGGTCGGCTCGTCGAGGATGAGCAGATGCGGCGCGTCGATCGTCGCGATCAGCAGCGACAGCCGCGACTTCTGCCCGCCCGAGAGTTTCTCGACCACCGTGCCCGCCTGCCCCGCGCCCAGGCCGAAGCCCGCCAGCCGCGCGCGCAGCTTCGTCGGCGCCTCATTGGGGCGAAGGCGCTGCAGATGCGCCAGTGGGGTCTCGCCGGCCCTGAGTTCGTCGATCTGGTGCTGGGCGAAATAGCCCACGCGCAGCTTCGCGGCGCGAACGATCCGGCCCCCCGCCGCGTCGAGCTTTCCCGCAAGCAGCTTCGAAAGCGTCGATTTCCCCTCGCCGTTGCGGCCCAGAAGCGCGATGCGGTCGTCCTGGTCGATGCGCAGATCGAGCCGCGAGAGCACCGGCGGGCCACCATAGCCCACCGCGACATCCTCGGTCGCGATGATGGGCGGGGACAGCGCCTCGGGCGTGGGAAAGGTGAAGACCACCCGCGCGGCGTCCTCCGGCGCGGTGATGGGCTGCATCCGCTCCAGCATCTTGATGCGCGACTGCGCCTGGCTGGCCTTGTTGGCCTGTGCGCGAAAGCGGTCGACGAATTTCTGCAGATGCGCGCGGCGCGCCTCCTGTTTCTTGGCCTCGGCGGCCTGCTGGGCGCGCGCCTCGGCGCGCTGGCGGGCGAACTGGTCGTATGGGCCCTGATAATAGGTCAGCTTGCGGTGCTCCAGATGCAGGATACCGCCGACCGCGCGGTTGAGGAGCCCGCGGTCGTGACTGATGATGATGACGGTGTGCGGATAGCGCTGCAGATAGCTTTCCAGCCACAGCGCGCCCTCGAGATCGAGATAGTTCGTCGGCTCGTCGAGCAGCAGCAGCTCGGGCCGGGCGAACAGCACGCCGGCCAGCGCCACGCGCATCCGCCAGCCGCCCGAGAAATCCGAACAGGGCCGCGCCTGCGCGGCCTCGTCGAAGCCCAGCCCCTTGAGGATCGCCGCCGCCCGGCCTTCCGCCGACCAGGCGTCGATATCGGCCAGCCGGGTCTGGACCTCGGCGATGCGGGCGGGATCGGTGGCGGTCTCGGCCTCGGCCATCAGCGCGGCGCGCTCGGTATCGGCGGCGAGCACCGTGTCGAGCAGCGAGATCGCCGAGGCGGGCGTCTCCTGCGCCACCCCGCCGATGCGCGCGCGCGCGGGCAGCGTGATCTCGCCGCCCTCGAGGGCCAGCTCGCCGCGAATGAGCCGGAACAGCGTCGTCTTGCCGGTGCCGTTGCGCCCCACCAGCCCGACCTTGTGGCCGGCCGGAATACGGGCCGAGGCATGCTCGAACAGCGGCACGCCCTCGATCGAATAGCTTATGTCGGAGATTGTCAGCACGCCGCTCCCCTGCCCCATCGCAACGAGCGTGTCAATTTGCCCCGCGCGGCAATCGCCGCCCCGCGCGGCCAACGGGTGCGGGGGCACTTTTCACCGTGCGGTGCGCATGCTAGAGGCCCGCCGGTATTGCGCGGCGGGCAGCGGGCCGGCCGCATCATCGAAAAGGCAGCAAGCATGGCGACCGAACGCACCCTTTCCATCATCAAGCCCGACGCCACCGCGCGCAACGTCACCGGCGCGATCAACGCCAAGTTCGAGGAGGCGGGCCTGCGCATCGTCGCGCAAAAGCGCATCCGCATGACCAAGGAGCAGGCCGGGCAGTTCTATGCCGTCCACAAGGAGCGGCCCTTCTACGACGAGCTGTGCAGCTTCATGGCCTCGGGTCCGGTGGTGGTTCAGGTACTCGAGGGCGAGGGCGCCATCGCCCGCAACCGCGAGGTGATGGGCGCGACCAACCCCGCCGAGGCCGCGCCGGGCACGATCCGCGCCGAATACGCCACCTCGATCGGAGAGAATTCGGTCCATGGCTCGGACGCCGCCGAGACCGCCGCGGAGGAAAT
Organism: Rhodobacteraceae bacterium WD3A24; assembly: GCA_002967695.1. GTDB lineage: Bacteria > Pseudomonadota > Alphaproteobacteria > Rhodobacterales > Rhodobacteraceae > Alkalilacustris. The sequence goes on from PUHN01000019.1 coordinate 26,691, forward strand.
CGCCTTCTTCTTCTCGGGCCTCGAAATCGTCGGCTGAAGCCCCTGCCCGCCCCCGCCGGCGCGGCGGGGGCGAAGCCCTGCAGGTGGGCGCCCTAGATCGCGGGGACAGGGCGCCCTTCAAAGGATCATCGCGGCCGGCAAGGCCGGGCCGCTCAGATCATCGCCCAGTCCCCGAAGGGCGGCGCGGGCCGCTCGGGCGGGGGCGAGGGCGGCCGCGCGGCGGGCTTGATCCGCAGGCGGGGTTTGGTGCCGGGGCGTCTGGCGGGACGGTCTTGCGGGGTTTTCATGCGAAGACTCCTGTTGTCTGCATCACGCGGAACTGCCCCCCTTCCGCGTGCTGACACCAACATGGAAATCAGGCGCCCGCCTGACGCGCTTTGGGTCGAAACGTGACCCTTTCTCAGCGCTCCGCCATTTTCTGCCAGCGCCCCGACTCCTCGCTCCAGTACTGGGCGGCGATACCGGCAGCGGTCAGCGCGCGCCACTGCTCGCGCGCGGCCTCGACCGCCTGCGGATCGTGGCCGTCGAACAGGATGCAGGTGCGTTCGAGCGCCGCGGCCTCCTCCGGGCCGGCCCGCGCCCCGTCGATGCAGATCAGACAGGCAGCGGCGTTCGGCGCGGCCCCCGACGCGCTGGTCAGCAGGACGGGCTGGCGTGCGTCATGCGGCCCCCCCGCGCGGCCATGGGGCAGAAAGCCCTCGTCGGAGAGCAGCCAGAGCTTTTCATCGAGCCAGTCCAGCCGCGCCGGATCGGCGCCGCGCACCGCCACGCGCCACCCTGCGGCGAGCGACTTCTCGACAAGCATCGGCAGCGTGGCCTCCATCGGCCCGCGTGTGAGGTGATAGAACATCGCCACGCCCATTGCCGCCCCCGCCGCTCAGCCCGGAGTCTCGAACCGCTCACGCACGAGACGGTCGAGGGTCAGCACGCCCCAGCCGCTGGCCCCCCGCGGGGCCAGGTCGCCGGCCTCCTTGCGCAGGGTCACGCCGGCGATATCGAGATGCGCCCACGGCGTGCCCTCGGGCACGAACCGGGCGAGAAACCGCGCCGCGGTGATCGCCCCGGCGGGGCGGCCGCCGGTATTCTTCACATCGGCGATGCGCGACTTGAGCTGACGATCATAGGCGGCATCGAGCGGCATCCGCCAGAGCCCCTCGCCCTCGCCCCCCGCGGCCGCGAGCAGCCCATCGGCGAGCGGCTCGTCATTGGCGAAAAGCCCGGCGTGTTCGTGGCCCAGCGCGACGATCATCGCGCCGGTCAGCGTCGCCATGTCTATCATCGCCGCCGGGGCAAAGCGGCTCTGGGCGTACCACATGGCATCGGCCAGAACGAGCCGGCCCTCGGCGTCGGTGTTGATGACCTCGATCGTATCACCCTTCAGGCTGCGCACCACGTCCCCCGGCCGCAGCGCGCGCCCCGAGACCATGTTCTCCACCAGCCCCAGCACGGCGACGACATTGGCCCGCGCCCCGCGGCGCGCGAGGCTGTGCATCACGCCGGCGGCGACGCCCGCGCCGCCCATGTCCATCGTCATCTCTTCCATGCCGGCGGCCGACTTGATCGACACCCCGCCGGTATCGAAAACCACCCCCTTGCCCACCAGCGCGAGCGGGGCGGCCTCCCCGCCGCCGCGCCACTGCATGACCACGAGCTTCGACGGGCTCTCCGAGCCGTGGCCCACCGCGAGCAGCGCGCCGAGACCGAGTGATTCGAGGGCCGGCTCGTCGAGCACCTCCACGCCGATCCCCAGCGCGCGCATCTCGACGAGCCGCGCGGCGAAGGCCGTCGTGGTGAGCACATTGGCCGGCGTGTTGACCAGATCGCGGGCGAGAAAGACGCCCTCGACCGCCGCCATGGGCCCGCTCAGCGCGCTACGCACGGCATCGGGACGGGTGACCATCAGCGTGACCCGCCCCGGCGGCGGGGCCGGATCGCTCTTGTGGTCGCGAAAGTCGTAGGCGCGCAGCGCAAGACCCGCGCCGATCCCGGCGGCCCGCGGATGGGCCCCGGCGAGCACCAGCGCGCCCGCCTCGCCCAGCCGTGCCCCGATCACCGCGCCGGCGCGGCGCGCGGTCACTGCATCGCTTCGGCGCGGCAGGTGGACGACCTGCACCGCTTCGGCGGCAAGCCCCGGCGGATAGCCCAGCTCGGCCGACTCGCCGGGCTTGAGCCGGGCGAAGGCCGGGCTTTCGACCAGCCGGGAGAGCGCGCCCCGCGTCATCCGGTCCACCCGGCGGGCGCCGGGGTCCAGCCCGGCCTCGGGTGTGGCGAACACGGCGATCCGGCCGTCATGCGCGCGGACGGCGTCGCGCGCGACGGCGGTCACGTCGAGGGGGACGGGGCGTGTCATGAAGGGCTCCATGGCCGGCACGCGGGCACCCTATCGGCCCGCCGCGGGCTTGACCAGATAGCAGTTTTCCCGCCGCCCGATTTCGTCTAGGCTCACCTCCCAACGGCGCCGCCGGGGAAACGGCGGGACAGGCACAAGGCGGAGATGGCGGGTGGCACGGCTCGACCGATACATGCTGTCACAGCTTCTGGTCGTGTTCGGTTTCTTTTCGCTCGTTCTGGTCGCGGTCTACTGGGTCAACAGCGCGGTGCGGCTGTTCGACCGGTTGATCAGCGACGGGCAGAGCGCCGCGATCTTTCTCGAATTCACCGCGCTGAGCCTGCCGACGATCATCGCCAATGTTCTGCCGATTTCGGCCTTCGTGGCCACCGTCTTTGTCCTGTCGCGGCTGGCGCGGGAAAGCGAGCTGGTTGTGATGCAGGCCGCGGGCGGCTCGCCGTGGCGACTGGTGCGCCCGGTGCTGGGGTTCTCTCTGGTGGTTGCGGCGTTTCTGGCCGTGGTGGTGCATGTCCTCGAACCGGCCAGCCGGGCGCAGCTGGCCGAGCGCAACGCGCAGATCGCCCAGAACATCGGCGCGCGGCTTCTGACCGAGGGTTCCTTTCTCCACCCCGGTGACGGCATCACGCTGTTCATCCGCGAGATCACCGCCGAGGGCGAGTTGCGCGATGTCTTCCTCTCCGACAACCGGGAGGGGCGCGGGCGGACGGATTATACCGCCCGCACCGCGCTGCTCCTGCCCGCCGCCGACGGACCCAAGCTGGTGATGCTCGACGGTCTGGCCCAGGGGATGGGCGGGGACGGCCGGCGGCTCTCGGTGACCGGCTTCGACGAGATCACCTATGACCTCGCCCCGTTGATTGGCGGCGGCGGCCGCGACCGGCGACTGCGCGAGCTTTCGACCCCGACACTGCTGCGCGCGGCGCCCGGGACGCTGGCGGAGATCGGCGCAAGCCGCGCGGAGGCGCTGCAGGAGGGCTACGACCGCCTCGCCCACCCGCTGCTGGCGGTCGTCACGGCCGTGATCGGGGGGGCGGCCCTGCTTCTGGGGGGCTTCAGCCGCACGGGGCACTGGCGCCAGATCCTCGGCGCGATCGCGGTGATGGCGATCATCCAGATGCTCAACAACTTCGGGGCGGGGCTGGCGCTGCGCGACGCCGCATACGCGCCGCTCGCCTTCCTGCCCGTGGCTCTGGGCGCGCTGACCGCCGCAGGGATGCTATGGTGGGCGAGCCGCCCGAAGCGCGGTCTGGGCTGGCGCGGCGCCCCTGCCCGAGCGGCCGGAGAGGTGCCGGCATGACGCTGTCGCTCTATCTGGTCCGGCGCTTTCTTTTCAGCCTGGCGATGGTCGGCGCGGTGTTTGTGGGCCTTGTCTTTCTCATCGACCTGGTCGAGCAGGTCCGCAGGCTTGCCGGCCGGGAGGCGGGCTTCGCCGAGGCGGTGCATCTGGCCGCGCTCCACACCCCGGAGACGATCTACCAGATGCTGCCGCTTATCATCATCATCGCCTCGGTCACGCTGTTTCTGGGCCTTGCGCGCAGTTCGGAGCTCGTGGTGATCCGGGCGGCGGGGCGCTCGGGGCTGCGTATCCTGATGGCGCCGGCGCTGGCGACACTGGCACTGGGCGCGGTGCTGCTGGCGGTGTTCAATCCGCTCGTCGCCGCCACGAGCAAGCAGTTCGAATATCTCTCCGACCGCTACCGCCACGGCGAGGCCAGCGTCGTCTCGGTCAGCCGCGAGGGGCTGTGGCTGCGCCAGGGCGGCGAACAGGGGCAGGTCGTCATCAACGCCGCCCGCGCCGGGCCCGAGGGCACGGAGCTTTACGACGTCACCTTCCTGACCTTCAGCGCCGAGACCGGGCCGGTGCGTCGCATCGCGGCGCGATCGGCGGCGCTGCGCGACGGCGCCTGGCATCTTTCCAATGCAAAGGAATGGCAGCTGTCAGCGCCCAATCCCGAGCGCAGCGCGGTCGAGCACGCGCAGCTTTCCCTGCCCACCGATCTGACGCCCGCACAGATTCGCGACAGTTTCGGCAGCCCGGCCTCGATCGCCATCTGGAATCTCCCGGGCTTCATCGATTCGCTGGAGCGGGCGGGCTTTTCGGCGCGGGCGCATCTCGTCTGGCTGCACATGGAGCTGACGATGCCGCTGCTTCTGACCTCGATGGTCATGGTCGGGGCGGGCTTCGCCATGCGCCAGCCGCGCGCGGGGCGGACCGCGGTGATGGTGCTTTCCGCGCTTCTTGCGGGGCTGGCGCTGGCCTTTCTGCGCAATTTCGCGCAGGTTCTCGGCGAGAACGGCCAGATACCCGCGATGCTGGCGGCGTGGATTCCGCCGGTGGCGGGTATCCTTTTCGCCCTGGGGCTGATGCTGCACATGGAGGACGGATGAGCACGCACGCCCCCGCCCACCGGCCCGCGAGGGCGCTGCGCGCCGTGCTGCTGGCTCTCGGCCTCGCTCTGGCGGCGGTGCCGGGGGCGCCGCCCCGCGCCCAGATCGCGGATGACGGCGCGCCGGCCACGCTGGTGGCCGACAGCGTGCATCTGCGCGGCGACAACGTTCTGGTGGCCGAAGGCAATATCGAGGTCCTGCAGGGCGACATCCGCCTGCGGGCCAACCGCATCACCTATGACGCGGCATCCGGCACGCTCGACATCGCCGGGCCGATCCGCCTGACCGAGGCCGATGGCGAGGCGGTGCTGATCGCCGACGCCGCCAGCCTGTCGGACGACCTGCGCGAGGGCATCCTGCAAAGCGCGCGGCTGGTTCTCAACCGCGAGCTTCAGATCGCCGCGGACGAGGTCGCCCGCGTCGGCGGGCGCTATACGCAGATGACGCGGGGGGTGGCCTCGTCCTGCCGCGTCTGCGCGAATTCGCCCACGCCGCTGTGGGAAATCCGCGCCGACCGGGTGATCCATGATCGCGTTGAGCAGCAGATCTATTTCGACGGCGCCGAATTCCGCTTTGCCGGCGTGCCGTTGCTGCGCCTGCCGCGGATGCGCATCCCCACCGGCCCGGAGCAGCAGCGCGCGACCGGGCTGCTCACGCCCTCGCTGCGCTTTCGCGGCGATATCGGCGCGGGGATCGAGCTGCCCTATTTCATCACGCTGGGGCGCAGCCGCGATCTGACGGTCACGCCCTATCTGAGCACCGACGGCTCGGCCACGGCAACGCTGCGCTACCGTCAGGCGTTCCGCGCGGGCCGGCTGGAGCTGCAGGGCGCCGTCACGCGCGACACGCTGCGCCCCGGCGAGACCCGCGGCTACATGCAGGCCGAGGGCGATTTTGACCTTCCGGGCGAGACCCGGTTGCGTTTCGACGCCGTCGGCGCGAGTGACGATGCCTATCTCGACAGCTACGACATCGACAACCGCGACCGGCTCACCAGCCATGTCACCATCGAGCGGGTGCGCCGCGACACGATGGCACGCGCGCGGGCGCTGGGTTTTCACTCGCTGCGCCAGGGCGACGACAACGACACCCTGCCCGCGGGGGCCGTTCAACTCGACTGGCAGACGCGGATGGCGGTGCCCGGCCTCGGCGGCACGGCGCGGCTGAGCTTCGACGGGCTCGCCCATCAGCGCGCCTCGGACGACCCGCTGGGCGGGGCGGGGCGCGACATGGCGCGCGCCTCGGTCGGGCTCGACTGGCGGCGCGACTGGACGCTGGCCGGCGGGGTGCGATTGGCCGCGATGGGCAGACTGACGGCGGACCATTTCGGCATCGACGACGACTCCGGCGCCCCCGCCACGATCGCGCGCGTCACCCCCGCCGCGGGCATCGAGCTTCGCTGGCCCTTGCTGCGCCGGGACGAGGCCGGCGCCGTGCAGATGATCGAGCCGGTCGCCCAGCTTCTGTGGAGCCGTCCGCATGACGGCCCCACACCGCCCAATGACGACAGTCGCATGGTCGAGCTCGACGAGGGCAACCTGCTGTCGTTCAACCGCTTTCCCGGCCGGGATGCGCGCGAGTCCGGCGCCCGGCTCAATCTGGGTCTGCGCTGGTCGCGCCGCGCCCCCTCCGGTTGGGATGCGGGGCTGACGCTGGGCCGCGTGCTGCGCGAAGCGCCCGATGCGTCCTTCTCGGCCGACGGGCCGCTGTCGGGGCGCCGGTCGGACTGGCTGGCGGCCTTCAGGCTGGAGACCCCCGGCGGGCTAAGCCTGGCCAACCGCACCCTGTTCGATGACGACCTCGACGCCAGCCGTAGCGAAATGCGGCTGGGCTGGACCGGCGCGCGCACCGACATCGCCACGTCGCTGGCGCATTTCGACGCGGACCCGGCCGAAGGCCGCGACGATGACATCAGCGAATGGACCGTCGACGCGAGCTATGGGGTCAGCCGCCACTGGACGGCGCGCGCGGACTGGCGTTACGACCTCGACGCGGCCGAGGCCACCGAGGCCGGGCTCGGGCTGGCCTATCGCAACGAATGCCTGCTGGTCGATCTTTCCCTCTCGCGTCGCTTTCCGACGTCGACTAGTGTAGACGCGACAACGGATATCGGCCTGACGGTCGAGCTTCTCGGTCTGGGCGGCGCGGCCGCGGGGCCCGCGCGCGGCTGTAACGGCTGAGCCCTGTGCCGGGGCCGGTATCCGCGATGAACAGGAACACGGAGCCCGCCATGCGCCCGATCACCGCCCTGACGACCCGGCTTCTGCGCACAGCCGCGCTTGCGCTCCTGCCGCTGCTGCTCGCCATGCCCGCAGCGCAGGCTCAGCAGGGCCGGTTCGCGCCGGCCGCGATCGTCAATGACCGCGTCATCACCAATTACGACGTCACGCAGCGCGCGCGTCTGCTCAACGTGCTCGATGTGCGCGGCGATCTTCAGGCCGAGGCGCTCGACCGGCTGATCGATGAACGGGTCCAGCGCGCCGAGGCGGAGCGGCGCGGTGTCCCGCTCGGCGACGAGGCGATCGCCGAAGGGGTCGCGGAGTTCGCCGCGCGGTTCGACCGCTCGCCCGAGGCCTTTCTGAACGGGCTCGCGCAGAGCGGGGTCTCGCAGGAGCATTTCCGCGACTTCATCGAAGTCGGGCTGATGTGGCGCCAGCTCGTCCGCGCGCGGTTCCAGGGGCGCGTGAATGTCACCGACGCCGACATCGACAACGCGATGGATCTCTCCGCGCAGCGCGGCGCGATGCGGGTGCTGATGTCGGAGCTGTTCCTGCCCAGCGACGCGCAGTATGCCGAAGCCGTGGCCGAAATCGCCCCGCAGATCGCCCAGATCACCAGTTTCGAGGCATTCGCCGACGCCGCGCGGCGCTTTTCGGCAGCGCCCTCGCGGGAGCAGGGCGGCCGGCTCGACTGGCTGCCGCTGTCGAATCTGCCGCCGCAGTTGCGCAGCCGGTTGCTCGACCTCTCGCCCGGACAGGTGGCCGGCCCGATCGAGGTGCCCGGCGCGATCGGCTTCTTCCAGCTGCGCGCGCTCGAGAGCGCCGACGACGTCTCGCCCTCCGAGGTGCGGGTGGAATACGCCCGGCTGATGATCCCCGGCGGGCGCGGTGCGGCGGCGCGCGAGGAGGCGGCGCGGCTGGCGCGTCCGGCCGATATCTGCACCGACCTCTTCGCCCTGACCGGACAGCCCTCCGAGGACCGGCTGCGCATCGAAAGCGCGACGATGGCCGAGGTGCCGACCGATATCGGCGTCGAACTCGCCAAGCTCGACCCTTACGAGACGTCCGCCACCCTCACCCGCGGCGATGATCTGATGATGCTCATGCTGTGCAGCCGCGAGATGGTCACCGAGCAGCCGCCGCAGCGCGAGCGGGTGCGCGAGCAGCTTCTCAACCAGCGGCTCGGCTCTCTGGCCGACGGCTTTCTCGCGGAGCTGCGCGCGGCGGCCTATATCCGCCGGCCGTGAGCGCCGGCGCGGCGCCACTCGCCCTGACCTGCGGCGAGCCCGCCGGAATCGGCCCGGAAATCGCGGCGAAGGCCCGCGCCCGGCTGGGATCGGCGCTGCCGTTCTTTTTCATCGGCGACCCGGCGCATCTGCCCGCCGGCACGCGGGTCGCTGAAATCGGCGCTCCGGCGCAGGCCGCGCAGGTGTCCGGCGACCGGCTGCCGGTGCTGGCGCACCGTTTCCCCGCGCCGGCCGCGCCCGGCCGGCCCGACCCCGCCAATGCGGCCGCCGTGATCGAGGTCATCGCGCGCGCCGTCGATCTGGTGCAGTCCGGCGCGGCGGGCGCGGTCGTCACCGCGCCGATCTCCAAGCAGGCGCTCAAGGAGGGTGCGGAATTCGCCTTTCCCGGCCATACCGAGTATCTCGCCTCCCTCGCCGGGGGCGAGCGGGTCGTGATGATGCTGGCCTGCCCGGCGCTGAAGGTGGTGCCCGCGACGATCCACATCCCCGTGGCCGAGATTCCCGCCGCGCTGACCCGGACGCTGCTGCGCCGGACGCTGCAGATCACTCACGAGGCGCTTCGCCGCGACTTCGCACTGGCCGCGCCGCGCATCGCGGTGGCGGGCCTCAACCCGCATGCCGGCGAAGGCGGGCTGATGGGCCGCGAGGAGATCGAGGTGATCGCGCCGGTGATCGAGGCGTTGCGCGCCGAGGGCATGGCATTGACCGGCCCCCATCCCGCCGACACGATGTTCCACGAGGCGGCGCGGGCGCGCTATGACGCCGCCGTGGCGATGTATCACGATCAGGCGCTGATCCCGGTCAAGACGCTGGATTTCGCCGGCGGGGTGAACGCCACGCTCGGGCTGCCCTTCGTGCGCACCTCGCCCGATCACGGAACGGCCTTCGACATCGCCGGCAAGGGCGTCGCCGACCCGACCAGCCTTGTCGCCGCGCTGCAGCTGGCCGAGACGATGGCGCGCCACCGCTGAGCGCGCGCACTTTGGCCGCCGCGCCGCGCCATCACATCCGCGCGCGATGCCGCAACCGGGCTGCAATCTGCCGCGCGCCGGACACGCGCGGGCGCGCCGATGCCGTAATCAACCGGCAGGAATGCAACCGCAAGGCAGGGCCGATGTCAGAGGCGCGCATCATCTTTACCCCGTCCGGCCGTCGCGGGCGCGTCGCGCAGGGGACGACCGTGCTCGACGCCGCGCGCAGCCTCGGGGTCGATCTCGATTCGGTCTGCGGCGGGCGGGGCATCTGCGCACGGTGCCAGGTGGCGCCGCAGGTCGGAACCTTCTCCAAGCACGGCGTGACGGCCGTACCCGACGCGCTGTCGGAGTGGACCGCGCTCGAGGCGCGCTATGACGCCCGGCGCGGGCTGAAGCCGGGCCGGCGCCTGGGCTGCCAGGCGCGGATTCAGGGCGATGTGGTCGTGGACGTGCCCGCCGAGAGCCAGGTCCACCGCCAGGTCGTGCGCAAGGACGCCGACGCGCGCGAGGTCGTCATCGACCCGGCCACGCGGCTGTTCTACGTCGAGGTGGCCGAGCCCGATATGCACGAGCCCTCGGGCGATCTGGAACGCTTGGCCGCCGCCCTTGAAAGAGAGTGGGATATCAAGTCACTGCACGCCTGTGTTGAGGTTCTGCGCAAGCTTCAGCCAGCGCTTCGCGGCGGCGACTGGGCCGTGACTGTGGCCCTGCACAAGGGCCACCGCGACAGCGCGCACCGGCTGATCGACATCTGGCCGGGGTTCCATGAGAGCCCGCTTTACGGGCTGGCGATCGACATCGGATCGACCACCATCGCCGCGCATCTGTGCGATCTGCGCACCGGGGCCGTGACGGCGTCGGCAGGGGCGATGAACCCGCAGATCCGCTTTGGCGAGGATCTGATGAGCCGGGTGAGCTATGCGATGATGAACGCGGGCGGCGCCGCGGCGATGACCGAGGCGGTGCGCGCGGCCATTGATGCGCTTGCGGGCGAGATCGCCGGGCAGGCCGGTGTGGACCCGCGCGACATGGTCGAGGCGGCGGTGGTCTGCAACCCGGTCATGCATCACCTGTTTCTGGGGATCGACCCGGTCGAGCTCGGCCAGGCGCCCTTTGCCCTGGCGACCTCCGCGGCGCTGGAGCTTCCCGCGGCCGCGCTCGGGCTGACGGCGCTCAACGCCGAGGCGCGCGCCTATATCCTGCCCTGCATCGCCGGCCATGTGGGCGCCGACGCCGCCGCCGTCGCGCTGTCGGAGGCGCCCGACGCCTCCGACGACCTCGTGCTCGTCGTCGATGTGGGCACCAATGCCGAGTTGTTGCTGGGCAACCGCACGCGGGTTCTGGCGTGCTCCTCGCCAACGGGGCCGGCCTTCGAGGGCGCGCAGATCAGCGCCGGCCAGCGCGCCGCTCCCGGCGCGATCGAGCGCATCCGCATCGACCCCGCCACCAAGGAGCCGCGCTTTACCGTCATCGGTTGCGATCTGTGGTCGGACGATCCCGGCTTTGACGAGGCCGTCGGCCCCGGCGGCGTCACCGGCATCTGCGGATCGGGCATCATCGAGGCCGTCGCCGAGATGCGCATGGCGGGCCTCGTCGACGCCTCGGGCCTGATCGGCGGCCCCGAGCAGACCGGAACGCCGCGCTGCGAGCCCGACGGGCGCACCCATGCCTATCTCATCCACGACGCGCGCGACGCGGGCGGGCCGCGCATCGCCGTCACCCAGGGCGACATCCGCGCGATCCAGCTGGCCAAATCCGCGCTATATGCCGGCGCGCGGCTGCTGATGGACGAATTCGGCGTGGACGAGGTGGACCGCGTCGTGCTCGCCGGGGCGTTCGGCGCGCATATCTCGCCCAAGCACGCGATGGTGCTGGGCATGATCCCCGACACGCCCCTCGAGCGCGTCACCAGCGCGGGCAACGCGGCCGGCACCGGCGCGCGCATCGCGCTGTGCAGCCTCGATGCCCGCGCCGCGGTCGAGGCGATGGTACGCCGCATCCACAAGGTCGAGACGGCGATCGAGCCGCGCTTTCAGGAACATTTCGTCGCCGCCGCCGCCCTGCCGCATGCCGCCGCGCCCTTCGCGCGGCTGCGCGCGGCCGTTCCCCTGCCCGAGCCGCATTTCAACACCGCCGCCGCCGAGGGCGCCCCTGGCGGCCGGCGACGGCGGCGCCCGCCCGCCTGAAGGTCTGAGCGCGGCGCAAGGCGCTTGACGGCGCCTCAACCTTTGGCTACGCGGAAGTCAGGCTGCGGGTGTAGCTCAATGGTAGAGCAGCAGCTTCCCAAGCTGACGACGAGGGTTCGATTCCCTTCACCCGCTCCAGTCCCGTCGTCAAACGCATCGCCCACGCAAGAGCTTGCGAGCCGCGCAATGGGCGGCCTGCCATCTGACGGTGGCCTGCCTGGCGTCAGTGGGGGGCTTCGCATTCCCGGCCAGGAATGCGCGGCGTCATGCAGGGCGTTACAACCCGTCGGGTTGGTGGCAGTGCAGCCTGCGATAGGCGCGCGCCGTTCCAGCGCGTCATCTTGCCGTCCGCGCCCGCTTCGCGAATCGATGCCGGGCGCCGTCGTATCCGCAGCCGGCGCGCACAGGCGCCTCATTCGGCACCAAAGCGGGCGCGCTGCAACCCAACACTCTGATTTATGGATAAATTCGAGGCCGCGTCGAGCGGGCGCCAGTATCTGATGGTGCGGTCGAGAGGACTCGAACCTCCACGGGAGTTACCCCACAGCGACCTCAACGCTGCGCGTCTACCAATTCCGCCACGACCGCATTGTGACAGTGACGGGCGTTTACCGAAGCGCGCGGAGGTTGTGAAGGGGAAAAACCGCGCGCCGGAGCAAAATCTCGCCACTGCGGGGGCCGGGGCTCATGCGGTGGCGGAATCACGTGGCGCATCGCCGTGGAGGCGGTCGATGATACGGCGCACGAGGGCGATATCGTCGAAGACGGCATGCAGATCGGCCTCTATTCCCGTCGCCGGCCGGCTCAGGCTGCCCATGGCGAGGAAGTCGCCCTCGCGCGAGAGCGCCAGAAAGAACGAATCGTCCAAAAACCCCGCCTGAAGGCCCTTGAGCCCCTTCTGCCCGCCCTCGGAGTCGCCGACCTCCATGAGATTGTCGAGAAAGCCGGGGGCGAGAAGCGCGCGCGCCGCGTCGGGATCCCTGGAGTAGACCTCGAAATGCGACTCGAAGCGCTCATGGGGCAGCTCGACCTTGGGCATACTCCCGCGCCCCGATCCGAAAGAGAGCATCTCGGCCAGCTTGTTGCCCACGCTGGTATAATCCCGCGCGATCAGGATCGGCGCCGCCACCGGCTCGGGCACGCCGATGCGGAACAGGAGCCCGTCGAAGACGGTCGTCGTCTTGCTCGACTCGTCCTTGCCCCGGCTGCGGCTCTTGCTGGTCAGCTTCGCCTCGACCAGCTCGAAGGGTGTGTCGCGGTATCGGCCCTCCAGCCGGTCGGTGAGCCTGGCGTCGGTGAAGCTGCCGATCACGCCCAGCTTCTGCGCCCGCTGCAGCGGGAAGCCGCCCATGGCCTCGCGGTCGTAATCCAGATCGCCGATGAAGCCGCAAACCACCGGCATCACGGTCCGGGCCACCTCGCCTTCCCATTTGCCTGCCTGCCGCTTCCACAGGATGAGCGCCACGCCCGCCCCGATGGCCGTGGGCACCCCCAGCCCCAGCAAGAGTCCGGCCCAGCCCTCCGACCCCGCGCTCATCGCCGCCAGCACGCCCACGGCCACCCCGACGGCGAGCGCGATGCCCGCCTGCCGGCGCGCCGCGGCGAGCAGGGCCAGGCGTCTGGCCTCCAGCCGGTCCAGCTCAGGCGCGAGCTTTTCGTCGAAGACCCTGGCGAAACCGGCCTCGAGCGGGCTGCGTTCGATGAATGGCATGGCGTCGATTCCTGTTGCTTGTTGTCGGGCGCGGCCGGGCATGCGCCCCTGGCGCGAGGGTTCCACACTTTTGCCGCCCCGCCAAGGATGGCAGCAGGCCATTGCGGCGCGGCCGCGCGATCGGGTATGTCGCGGCAGCCGGGAGGATGATGCAGCGCGAGGCGGCCGATGGTTGAATGGCGGATTTTCGACGCCCCCGCCCCCTACAGGGCGACGCAGGCCGCGATGGAGGCGCGCGTGGCCGACATCGCCGCGGGGCGGGCGGGCGAGGCCGTGTGGCTGCTGGAGCATCCCCCCCTCTACACTGCAGGGACCAGCGCGCGCCCCGCCGACCTGACCGACCCGCAGCGGTTCGAGGTGCATTACGCCGGGCGGGGCGGGCAATACACCTATCACGGCCCCGGCCAGCGCGTGGCCTATGTCATGCTCGATCTCAACATCCGGGGCCGGAACATCCGCCGCTTCGTCGCGATGCTGGAGGACTGGGTCATCGCCACCCTCGCCGATTTCAACGTCACCGGCGAGCGGCGCGAGGGGCGCGTGGGCGTCTGGGTGGCCCGCCCAGACAAGCCGCCCCTGCCCGACGGCGCCCCGCGCGAGGACAAGATCGCCGCCATCGGGATCAAGCTGCGCCGCTGGGTGAGCTTTCACGGCATCTCGATCAATGTCGAACCCGATCTGAGCCATTTCGACGGAATCGTGCCCTGCGGGATCAGCGGCCACGGGGTGACCAGCCTCGTCGATCTGGGGCTGCCGGTCACGATGGCCGATCTCGACATCGCGCTGGCGCGCAATTTCGCGGGCGTCTTCGGCCAGGAGCCGCCCGCGGACAGCGGTTTCGGACGCGCGGCGGGCTGAACGGCCGCTCCGCGACGGGCTGCGTCATTTTTTTACAGCCCTGCGGCAATCCGAACATTGCCCCTTCCCCCGCGCGGGCTTAGAACAAGCACGAGCGCAGTTTCAGCGGGCGGCACGCCCCTGCGCCTGCTTGAGAATCGTCTAACGGGAGCAGAGCATGGCCGACGCAGCCACTCATGGTCACGAGGGACATGACCGCCCCGGGTTCTTCACCCGGTGGTTCATGTCGACCAACCACAAGGACATCGGTATCCTCTATCTCTTCACCGCCGGCCTCGTCGGCTTCGTCGCGGTGGCCTTCACGGTCTACATGCGCATGGAGCTGATGGAGCCGGGCGTTCAGTACATGTGCTCGGAAGGGATGCGCTTTACCGCCGCGGCGGCGGGCGAGTGCAGCCCCAACGGCCATATCTGGAACGTTCTCGTCACCGCGCACGGCATCCTGATGATGTTCTTCGTCGTCATCCCGGCGCTGTTCGGCGGTTTCGGCAACTACTTCATGCCGCTGCATATCGGGGCGCCCGACATGGCATTCCCGCGGCTCAACAACCTGTCCTACTGGCTGTTCGTCGCCGGCTCGGCGATGGCGGTGGCCTCGGTGCTCAGCCCGGGCGGCAACGGCCAGCTTGGCTCGGGCATCGGCTGGGTGCTCTATCCGCCGCTCTCGACGACCGAGGCGGGCTTTTCCACCGACCTCGCGCTGTTCGCGGTGCACCTGTCGGGGGCCTCGTCGATCCTGGGCGCGATCAACATGATCACCACCTTCCTGAACATGCGCGCGCCGGGCATGACCCTGCACAAGGTGCCGCTGTTCGCATGGTCGATCTTCATCACCGCCTGGATGATCCTGCTGGCGCTGCCGGTTCTGGCCGGTGCGATCACCATGCTGATCACCGACCGCAACTTCGGCACGGCCTTCTTCGACCCGGCCGCCGGCGGCGACCCGGTCCTCTATCAGCACATCCTGTGGTTCTTCGGCCATCCCGAGGTCTACATCATCATCATCCCCGGCTTCGGCATCATCAGCCACGTCATCGCCACCTTCGCGCGCAAGCCGATCTTCGGTTACCTGCCGATGGTCTACGCGATGGTCGCCATCGGGGTGCTGGGCTTCGTCGTCTGGGCGCACCACATGTACACGGTGGGGATGAGCCTGACGCAGCAGTCCTATTTCATGCTGGCGACGATGGTGATCGCGGTGCCCACGGGCATCAAGATCTTCAGCTGGATCGCGACGATGTGGGGCGGCTCGGTGGAATTCCGCACGCCGATGCTGTGGGCCTTCGGGTTCCTGTTCCTGTTCACCGTGGGCGGCGTGACCGGCATCGTGCTCAGCCAGGCGGCGGTGGACCGGCTGTATCACGACACCTACTACGTGGTCGCGCACTTCCACTACGTGATGAGCCTGGGCGCGGTGTTCGCGCTGTTTGCGGGCTTCTACTACTGGATCGGCAAGATGTCGGGGCGGCAATACCCCGAATGGGCCGGCAAGCTGCATTTCTGGGCGATGTTCATCGGCTCGAACATCACCTTCTTCCCGCAGCACTTCCTCGGCCGTCAGGGCATGCCGCGCCGCTACATCGACTATCCGGAGGCCTATGGCTACTGGAATTACATCAGCTCGATCGGCGCGTTCATCGCCTTCGCCTCGTTCCTGTTCTTCATCGGGATCGTCTATTACACGCTGCGCCACGGCAAGCGCGTGACCGAGAACAACTACTGGAACGAGCACGCCGACACGCTGGAGTGGACGCTGACCTCGCCGCCGCCGGAGCACACCTTCGAGACGCTGCCCCGCCGCGAGGACTGGGACAAGAGCCCCGCCCACTAGCGACGGCGCGCGCCCGTGCCCGTCGAATGGCTCAAACGCCTGGACAAGGCCCCGGAACCGCCCGGGGCCTTGTCACATGCCGAAGGCGCCGCCCCCGCACTGCATCTGCGGCTGCGTCCGCACCGGTCGCTGCGGCCGGAGGGGTTCGTCATCTTCATCGCGATCACCGGCGCGCTGATCCTCGTGCCGCTGCTGGCGCTTCTGGGCACGATGGCGCTGTGGGGCGTGCTGCCCTTCACCGCGCTGGCCCTGTGGGCGATCTGGGCCGCGCTGCGGCGCAACGCGCGCGACGGTGCGCTGGTCGAGGAGCTGCGCTTGTGGTCCGACCACATCCGCCTCGACCGGATCGACCCGAACGGCCCCGACAAGCACTGGGAGGCCAATCCCTATTGGGTGCGCGTGCGGCTGCACCCCGAGGGCGGCCCGGTGGACAACTATCTCACCCTCAAGGGCGGCGGGCGCGAGGTGGAATTCGGCGCCTTCCTCACCCCCGAGGAGCGCAAGGGCCTCGAGGCCGACCTCGACCGCGCGCTGCGCCGCCTGCGCTGATCGCGCCGCCCCGCGCGGCCCGCGGCAGGCGCGCAGCGACGCCGTAGCCGAACAAGACGCTTGCCTTACGCGGGGGCAAGGCGCATGGTGATTCGTACGGAGTCCTCCAGCCTGCCTGAGGATCGTGTTTCCTGATACTTCGACACCACCCACAGAGGCCGAGGTCTGCCTGTACGTCGCATCGACAGGAGGACTGACAGATGCACGCATTCGACTCGATGACCACGGCTTTCGCGATTCTCGCCCTGACCGGCGCAGGGGCGCTGGCCGAACCGACAGGGGCGCTCGCGCCCGTGTTCAATCCGCATGACTACGCCGCGGCTCAATCCGCCGCGGCCGGTGTGGACAATTTCGCCCCGAGCCACCGGCTTCTCGCCGCCCCTGCGCCCGGTCAAGCGCACGACGCCTCGCTGGCCACGCCCTGCCCGAGCCCTTCCGGCCTCGCGTCGGACTGCGATATCGACAGCCAGGCCAACCTCGGCGCGGGCATGGAAAGCGATGCCGTGCTCGAAATGACGCTGGCCTCCCTGACGGAGCAGGGATACACGAACCTGCTCATGGTCGATGCCGACCCCTATCATGTGCGTGGGAACGACGCGGCAGGACGCGCCGTCGATGTGGTCATCAGCATGGCCGACGGATCATTCGTGGCACGACACATCGACCAGGACGGCATCCACTGACGGGACGGGGCGCGCAAAGCGACACGTGCGCGCCCCGCGCTCAGCTCAGCCGTTCCTTGACCATCGGCCCGACCGCAGCGAAATCCATCCGCCCCGCATGGCGCTCCTTGAGCAGCGCCATCACCCGGCCCATGTCGCGGATCGACGCCGCACCGGCATCGGCGATCGCGGCGTCGACGGCGCGGCGCGTTTCCTCCTCGGAAAGCTGGCGCGGGAGGAATTCCTCGATAACCGCGATTTCGTCGCGTTCCTGCTCGGCGAGTTCGAGCCGCCCGCCCTCCTCATAGGCGCGCGCGCTCTCCTGGCGCTGGCGGATCATACGCCCGAGGATGGTAAGCATCTCGGCCTCGCTCACCCCGCCGTCTTCGCCCGAGCCGCGCCGGGCTATGTCGCGATCCTTGATGGCGGCATTGATCAGCCGCAGGGTCGACAATCTGTGCGGCTCCTTCCTGCGCAGCGCGTCCTTCAACGCCGCCGATATCCGTTCGCGCAAAGGCATCACATCCCCATCCGGCAGCCAAGGGCGGCAGGATACTCCGGGGCCGGCCTACGCGCAACCGCCGCCTGCGCGGGCAAGTAGCTGTTTTTGCGTATTTTTTATATCATCACATGCGCTTGACCCCACCCCCGGCCCCGCATAGTTTGCGCGCCAGTCCCGCTCAGGAGTCGCCCGTGCCCGCAGAGATCGCCGCCCAGCCCCGCCCCGCCGCCACGGCCCGGCCGCGCCCCACCGCCTGCCTCGCGCTGGCCGATGGCACGGTGTTCCACGGCCTCGGCTTCGGCGCGACGGGCGAAACCTCGGCCGAGCTCGTCTTCAACACCGCGATGACCGGCTATCAGGAGATCATGACCGACCCCTCCTATGCCGGGCAGGTCGTCACCTTCACCTTCCCCCATGTCGGAAATGTCGGGACCAACCCGGAGGATGACGAGACCGCCGCGCCCTTTGCCGCCGGCATGGTCGTCAAATGGGATCCGACCGAGCCGGCGAACTGGCGCGCCGTCGAGCCGCTGGCGGAATGGCTGCGCCGCGCCGGCCGGATCGGCATCGCCGGGGTGGACACTCGCCGGCTCACCCGAGCGATCCGCAACCAGGGGGCGCCGCATGTCGCCCTGGCGCACGACCCCGACGGCAATTTCGACATCGAGGCGCTGGTCGCGCGGGCGCGCGGCTTCGAGGGCCTTGTCGGGCGGGATCTGGCCCGTGACGTGACCTGCGCGCAGTCCTATCGCTGGGATCAGATGCGCTGGGCCTGGCCCGAGGGCTACCGCCGGCGCGAGACCGCCAGTCACCGGGTCGTGGCGATCGATTACGGCGCCAAGCGCAATATCCTGCGCTGCCTCGCATCGGCCGATTGTGACGTGACGGTCCTGCCGGCCACAGCCACGGCCGAGGATATCCTGGCACATGACCCCGACGGGGTCTTTCTCTCCAACGGTCCGGGCGATCCGGCGGCCACGGCCGACTACGCCGTGCCCGCCATCCGCGGCGTGCTCGACCGGGGCCTGCCGATCTTCGGTATCTGCCTCGGCCATCAGATTCTGGCACTCGCGCTCGGTGCAAAAACCGTGAAGATGAATCACGGCCATCACGGTGCCAACCATCCCGTCAAGGATATCGAGACCGGCAAGGTCGAGATCACCAGCATGAATCACGGCTTTACCGTGGACAGCCAGACTCTGCCCGAGGGGCTGGTCGAGACGCATGTGAGCCTGTTCGACGGCTCCAATTGCGGCATACGCATGCGCGATGCGCCGGTCTTCTCAGTCCAGTATCACCCCGAGGCGAGCCCGGGACCGCAGGACAGCTACTACCTGTTCGAACGCTTCGCCCGCGCCATGGCCGACCGCAAGGCCTGACCCGGCCCGATTAACCGGATATTAGACTCCTGTTAACACTTTCCGGCGCAGGCTGGGGCAGACACCCCTTCGCCAGCCGTGCCGGACATGCCCCCAACCCCGCTCGCAGCGCCTTCTCCCACCGAGACCCCCGCCGCCGCGGCGGCGGGGATGCGGGCGCGGCCGACCCCGCGGCGGCCCCGCACCCCGCAGCGGCGTCCGCTCGGAGAAATCCTGTTGGCGCGCGGCGCGCTCGACCCCGGCGATCTGGTCCGCGCGCTCGCACTGCAGGCGCGCGAGGACACGCGGCTGGGCGACATCCTCCTCGCCCACGGGATGGTCGGCGAGACGCAGCTGATGGACGCGCTCTGCGCGCAGTATGACACGCGCGCTGCCGATCCGGTCACCGACCCGCCCGACCCGCGCCTGATCGACGCAGCCGGCCCGGCGCGCTGCCTCCGCTCGGCCTGCCTGCCCTGGCGGCGGCTGGGCGCGGCGACGCTCGTCGCCACCGCGCGCCCCGAGGCCTTCGAGGCCGAGCGCGCCTGGCTCGAGGCGATCTTTGGCCCCGTCACGATGATGCTGATCACGCGCACCGCGCTTCATGAGGCGGTCATGGTGACGCGCAAGCGGGCGTTGGAACGCCGCGCACGCCATCTCGTGGCCGCGCCGGAAAGCTGCCGCGGCTGGCGCGGCAGCGGCGCCGGGCGCGCCGCGCTGGCCGGGGCGCTCGCCGCTCTGGGGCTGGGTCTGCTCGCCCCGCGCGCGCTTTTCATCGTGTTTCTGGTCTGGGCGCTGGTCGCGCTGACAACTGGCACCCTGCTCAAGCTCGCGGCGGCGCTGGCGATGCTGCGCCACGGGGCGGATAACGCCGACCCGCCCGCCGCGCCGGACGCGCCGGCGATCGCGCGGCTGCCGGTCGTTTCGATCATGGTGCCCTTGTTGCGCGAGCGCGACATCGCGCCCCGCCTGATCCGCCGGCTCGGCGCGCTGAGCTATCCGCGCGAGCTCCTCGACGTGATGCTGGTGATCGAGGAGGACGACGACACCACCCGCGCCGCCCTTGAGGCCGCCGAGTTGCCGCGATGGATGCGCGTCGTGCAGGTGCCGCACAATCCGCTGCGCACCAAGCCGCGCGCGCTCAACTTCGCGATGACCTTCGCGCGGGGCTCCATCATCGGGATTTATGACGCCGAGGACGCCCCCGACCCCGACCAGATTCACCGCGTCGTGCGGCGGTTCTATGCGCGCGGGGCCGAACTGGCCTGCGTGCAGGGCGTGCTCGACTACTACAACCCCGACACGAACTGGCTCGCGCGGTGCTTTACCATCGAATACGCGGCCTGGTTTCGAATCCTTCTGCCGGGGCTCGCGCGGCTGGGGCTGGTCGTGCCGCTGGGGGGCACGACGCTCTTCTTCCGCCGCGCGGCGGTCGAGACGCTCGGCGGGTGGGATGCCCACAACGTCACCGAAGACGCCGATCTGGGGCTGCGCCTGGCACGGCACGGCTACCGCACCGAGCTTCTGCGCACGGTCACCCGCGAAGAGGCGAATTGCCGCGTGATCCCGTGGATCAAGCAGCGCTCGCGCTGGCTCAAGGGCTACGCGATGACCTATGCGGTACATATGCGCGCGCCGCGGCTCCTGTGGCGCCAGCTGGGATGGCGCCGCTTTGCCGGCGTCCAGATCCTGTTTCTGGGCACGTTGTCGCAATTCGTGCTCGCGCCGGTGCTGTGGTCGTTCTGGCTGGTGCTCGTCGGGCTGTGGCATCCGCTCGCGGCGGTTCTGCCGACGGGCGGATTCATCGCGCTGGGGGCGTTGTTCTTCCTGTCCGAGATGCTCAACATCGCAGTCAACATGGCCGCCGTATCGGGGCACCGGCACCGTTTTCTGATGCCCTGGGTGCCGACGCTGCACTTCTATTTTCCGCTCGCGGCGCTGGCGGCCTACAAGGGGCTGTGGGAACTCGTCGCGCGGCCCTTCTACTGGGACAAGACCGCCCACGGCCTGTTCGACCAGACCGCCCGCGCCCGGCGAACCGCCCGCCGCCGGCCGGCCGGCTAGAGCCTGTCGTTGCTCTCGGCGTCGAGCTTGAGGCGCGTCTCGAAAGCCTGCGAGATGTGTTTCTTCAGCGCTGCATAGGCCGCCTCGCCCTCGCCCGCGGCGATCGCGTCGACGATGGCCTGATGTTCGGCCAGGGCGCGGGCACCACGGCCCTCGGCGGCCAGCGAGGTGCTGGCCAGAAGCGCCATCGAGCGATGGACGAGGTCAAGCTGCTGGACGAGATAGCGATTGTGCGAGGCCAGATGCACCTGCTTGTGAAAGCGCCGGTTGGCCCGGCTCAGCGCCGCCGGGTCGGCGAGCAGGGCACGATCCTCGGCGACCATCGCACGCAGGACACGCACCTCTTCCTCGGTAGCGTGACGCGCGGCGAGGCGGGCGGCAAGGCCCTCGAGCTCGGCGCGGACGACATAAAGCTCGGCGAGCTGGTTGTGATCGAGCGAGGCCACGATCAGGCTGCGGCCGTCGCGGATCAGCAGCGACTGGGTCTCCAGCCGCTGGAGCGCCTCGCGTATGGGCGTGCGCGAGACGCCGAAGCGCTCGGCCAGCTCGGATTCGACCAGCCGGTCGCCGGGCTTGTAAAGGCCCGTGTCGATCGCCTGCAGGATCATCGCATAGGCGTCGGTCTGGCCGGCCCTGGCATCGCTCATGTCGGTCTCCGCAATTCTGCCGGCCACCATAGGCAATCGTCGCGCGCGTTGCACCCTTTTCGCCGCGGCCGGCGTGAGCTATCTGAAGCCGTATGGTGACAGACGCATTCACGGCCACGCGGGGCTGGGTGTTCGATCTCGACAACACCCTCTACCCGCCCGAGGCGCGCCTG
Organism: Rhodobacteraceae bacterium WD3A24; assembly: GCA_002967695.1. GTDB lineage: Bacteria > Pseudomonadota > Alphaproteobacteria > Rhodobacterales > Rhodobacteraceae > Alkalilacustris. Next base: position 48,410 of record PUHN01000019.1, read on the forward strand.
TTCGATCAGATCGAGCGGCGCATGACCCGTTTCGTGATGGACCGGCTGGACGTGACCCATGCCGAGGCCGACCGGCTGCGCAAGAAATACTGGGCCGAGCACGGCACCACGCTGGCCGGGCTGATGGACCGGCACGGGGTCGAGCCCGACAGCTATCTCTGCGAGGTCCATGACATCGACTTCTCCGTGCTCTCCCCCGCGCCGGAGCTTCGCGCGCGCATCAGTGCATTGCCCGGCCGGCGCATCGTCTACACCAATGGCAGCGCGGGCTATGCCGAGCGGGTGCTCGACGCCCTCGGCCTGTCGCGGCTTTTCGCCGCCGTCTACGGGGTGGAGCACGCCGGCTATCGCCCCAAGCCCGAGCGCCGCGCCTTCGAGGCCGTCTTTGCCCGCGACGGGCTCGACACCGCAAGCGCGGCGATGTTCGAGGACGACCCGCGCAACCTGGCCGCGCCGCACGCGATGGGGATGCGCACGATCCATGTCGCCCCGCAGCCCGCGCCCGCGCCGCATATCCACCACCATACCGACGATCTCGCCGGCTTCCTCGCCCGCCTCGGCTGAGCGGCGGGGGCGCGGCGAAATGCCCGATCCCGCGGGCGCGCCGCGAAACATACATCCCTGCCAAACCTATTTTGCAGGAGACCCGCCATGCACAGCCTCAAACCCACCCGGCGCGCCTTTTACCGGATTCCGGTGATCGGCTGGATCGCCCGCGACCTGGCCGAGGGCGACCCCGACAACATCTGGTATCTGCTCACGGCCATCATCAGCCTGTGGATCATCGCCGTGGGCACATGGGGGTTGCCCGCGCTCTATCTGCCCGCCGTGGCGCTGTCGCCGCTGATCCTTGTCGCGCTCGTTGCGCTCACGCGGGGCTGACACGCCATTGGCCCCGGCACGCGGGCGCCCTATTGTGAGCCGGGACATGCGGCAGGGGGCGGCGCCATGACGCGCGAGCGATGCGATATCTTCATCTCGGGCGGGGGCGTGGCGGGGCTGACCGCCGCGGCCGCCTTCGGGGCGGCGGGCTGGCGGGTGATCTGCGCCGATCCCGCCTCGCCCGTGACCGACGCCGCCGCTCGCGGCGCCGATCTGCGCACCACGGCGCTGTTGCAGCCCTCGGTGGCGCTGCTTGAGCGCATCGGGCTCTGGCCCGGTCTGGCGGCCCACGCCGCGCCGCTGGAGGTGATGCGTATCGTCGATGCCGGCGGCCCCACGGCCGAGCCGCGCACGACGCATGATTTCGACGCCGCCGACATATCGGACCGCCCCTTTGGCTGGAACCTGCCCAACTGGCTGCTGCGGCGCGAAATCCTGGGCTTTCTCGACAGCCTGCCGTCGGTGTCCTTCCGCCCCGGTGTCGGCACGAAATCCGTGGTCGCCCGCGAGACCGCGGCCCTGATCGGGCTGAGCGACGGCACGCGGGTCGAGGCGCGGCTGCTCGTCGCCGCCGACGGGCGCGACTCGCCGGTGCGCGAGGCGCTGGGCATCGGCGCGCGGACCATGCGCTACGGGCAGAAGGCGCTGGCCTTTGCCGTCAGCCATCCGGTCCCGCATGGCAATGTCTCGACCGAGATTCACCGCTCGGGCGGGCCGTTCACGCTGGTGCCCCTGCCCGATGACGGTGGCCGGCCGCGCTCGGCGGTGGTGTGGATGGAAACGGGCCCCGAAATCCGCCGGCTCACCGGCCTGCCCGCCGACGACTTCGAGGCCGAAATGAGCGCGCGCTCCGCCTGGCTGTTCGGGCCGCTCGCGCTGGCCTCGCCGCTGTCGGTCTGGCCGATCATCAGCCAGATCGCCGATCGCTTTGCCGGCGAGCGCACGGCGCTGATGGCCGAGGCGGCGCATGTCGTCCCGCCCATCGGGGCGCAGGGGCTCAACATGAGTCTCGCCGATCTGGGGCTGCTGCTCGACCTTGCCGAGGCCGCGCCCGGGGCGCTGGGCACGACGGAGATGCTGGAGCGCTATCACCACCGGCGCTGGCCCGAGGCGCGGCTGCGCGTGGCCGGGATCGACATGCTCAACCGGGCCTCGATGATGGAGGCCCGGCCCCTGCGCGATGCGCGCGCGGCGGCGCTGCACGCGCTCTACTCCGCCGGCCCCGTGCGCCGGACGCTGATGCGGCTGGGCATGGGGGCCGGCCGAAAGGCCGCCGGCTGAGCCCCGGTCAGAAAACCGCGTCGATGGCCGGCTTGAGCCGCTCGAGCGTACCGGGGACATCGGTGAGCTTGTCGAGCCCGAACAGCCCGATACGGAAGCTCCTGTAGTCTCCCGGCTCGTTGCATTGCAGCGGCACGCCGGCGGCGATCTGCAGCCCCTGCGCGGCGAATTTCCGGCCCGACTGGACCTCGGGATCATCGGTAAAGCACACCACGACCCCGGGCGCCTCGAATCCGGGCGCGGCGACCGACTGGACGCCCTTTTCCGCCAGCAGCGCACGCACGCCCCGGCCGAGCTCCCACTGTGCCTGCTGCAGCGTATCGAAGCCGATCGCGCGCATCTCGTCCATGGTGTCGCGAAAGCCCCGCAGCGCATCGGTGGGCATGGTCGCGTGATAGGCGTGACCGCCGCCCTCATAGGCCTCCATGATCGCGGTCCATTTGGCGAGGTCCATCGCGAAACTGTCGGAGGTCGTCTCGTCGAGCCGGGCGCGGGCGGCCTTGCTCATCATCACAAGCCCGGCGGCGGGAGAGGCCGACCATCCCTTTTGCGGTGCCGAGAGCAGCACGTCGACGCCCATCGCCTCCATGTCCACCCAGACGCAGCCCGAGGCGATGCAGTCGAGCACGAAAAGCGCGCCAACCTCGTGCGCGGCCGCGCCGAGCGCCTTGATATAGTCGTCAGGCAGGATGATCCCGGCGGCCGTCTCAACATGCGGGGCGAAGACGACATCGGGACGATGGTCGCGGATTTCGGCGGTCACCTCGTCGATGGGCGCGGGCGCGAAAGGCGTGCGGGTGGCGTTGCCGGTCTGGCGGGCCTTGAGGGCGGGCGCCTCGGCGGCGATGCCGCTCATGTCGAAAATCTGGCTCCAGCGGTAGGAGAACCAGCCGTTGCGCACGATCAGCGCGCGCGCGTCGCGGCCGAACTGGCGCGCGACCGATTCCATCGCATAGGTGCCGCCGCCGGGGACCACCGCCACGGAGCTGGCGCCATACACCTCCTTCAGCGTGGCGGAGATGTCGCGCATCACCTGCTGGAACACCGCCGACATGTGATTGAGCGAGCGGTCGGTGAAGACGACCGAAAACTCCTGCAGGCCGTCGGGGTCGACATCGTTACGAAGGGCGGGCATCGGCTGTCCTTTCCACTATGGGCTGGTGTCTCGGGGTGTAGGCCAGCGCCCCGCCGCGGGCAAGGGCGCGGCGTCAGCCCAGCGGGCCGGGCCGGCGCTCTTCGGAGAGCAGCACGTTGGCGTCCACCTGCCCCACCCCCGGCAGGGTCATGATGCGCCGGCGCAGAACCCGCTCGAAATCGGGCAGATCGCGCGCGACCACGCGCAGCCGGTAATCATAGAGGCCCAGCACATGCTGGACGGTCTGAACCTCGGGGATGGCGGAGACCGCGCGCTCGAAATCATCCAGGCTCACGCGGCCCTTGGTGGCCAGCGAAATGCCCAGAAAGACCGTCACGCCGAGGCCCAGCGCGGGAAGATCCAGCACCACGCGCCGGCCCTTTATGGCGCCGGCCTCGTGCAGCCTGCGGATGCGCCGCCAGGCAGCTGGCTGGCTGAGGCCCAGCGCGCGGCCCAGCGCGCCCGCGCCCTGCGTGGCGTCGCGCGCCAGCGCGCGCAGCAGCGCGCGGTCGGTCGCGTCGAGCGCGATCATACCGGCAGCCTCTCGCCCGTCTTGATCTCGGCCACATGCATCAGCGCCTCGATATCGGCGATATGCGGCAGCGTCAGAATCCGCCCCCGATAAACCTGCTGATAATGCGCCATGTCGCGGGCGATGACGTTGAGCCGCACATCGACCCGGCCCAAAAATGTCTGGATCTCCAGCACCTCGGGCACCTCGCGCGCGGCGTCGATGAATTCGTCGAAGGCGCGCGGCGCGGTCTTGTCGAGCGTCACCCGCAGGCTCACCTCGACCGCCCAGCCCAGTGCGGGCCAGTCGATCACCGCCTCCTGCCCCTTGAGCACGCCGCGCGCGCGCAGCCGCGCCAGCCGCCGCGCGGCGGTCGCCTCGGTCACGCCGGCGCGCGCGGAAAGCGCGGCGGTGGTCTGGGCAGGGTCGGCCAGAAGCTGGCGGATCAGGCGGCGGTCGGTATCGTCGATCTGCATGATTGCGTCACGATAGCCCGATTTCGCGAATGGAAAAAGCCGGATATGGGTGAAACATCGCGATTTTTGCAATCCGCCTGCGACCATCCAGCCTATGCTGCCCGCAACCCCAACGATCCCGGCAAAAAGGAGGCCGCCATGCGCGTCTATTATGATCGCGACTGCGACATCAATCTGATCAAGGACAAGAAGGTCGCCATTCTCGGCTATGGCAGCCAGGGCCATGCCCATGCGCTCAACCTGCGCGACTCGGGGGCGAAGAACGTCGTCGTGGCGCTGCGCGAGGGCTCGGCGAGCCGCGCCAAGGCCGAGGCCGAGGGGCTCAAGGTGATGGGCATTTCCGAGGCCGCGGCATGGTGCGATCTGCTGATGTTCACCATGCCCGACGAGCTGCAGGCCGAGACCTATCGCAAATACGTCCACGAGCATCTGCGCGAGGGCGCCGCGGTCGCCTTTGCCCACGGGCTCAACATTCATTTCGGCCTGATCGAGCCGAAACCGGGCGTCGATGTCATCATGATGGCGCCCAAGGGGCCGGGCCACACGGTGCGCGGCGAATACGTCAAGGGCGGTGGCGTGCCCTGCCTGGTGGCCGTCGACAACGACGCCTCGGGAAAGGCGCTGGAGATCGGGCTGTCATATTGCTCGGCCATCGGCGGCGGGCGGTCGGGCATAATCGAGACGAACTTCCGGCAGGAATGCGAGACCGACCTCTTCGGCGAGCAGGCGGTGCTTTGCGGCGGGCTGGTCGAGCTGATCCGCATGGGCTTCGAGACGCTGGTCGAGGCCGGCTACGAGCCCGAGATGGCCTATTTCGAGTGCCTCCACGAGGTCAAGCTGATCGTCGATCTGATCTATGAGGGCGGCATCGCCAACATGAACTACTCGATCTCGAACACCGCCGAATACGGCGAATACGTCTCGGGGCCGCGCATCCTGCCCTACGAGGAGACCAAGAAGCGGATGAAGGACGTTCTGAACGACATCCAGACCGGCCGCTTCGTGCGCGATTTCATGCAGGAAAACGCGGTCGGCCAGCCGATGTTCAAGGCCACGCGCCGGCTCAACGACGAACATGAGATCGAGCAGGTCGGCGAAAGGCTGCGCGCGATGATGCCGTGGATTTCCGCCGGCCGCATGGTCGACAAGTCCAGGAACTGAGGCCCGGCGGGCCGCCGGCGCCGGGCCGCCATCGCGGGGCGGCGCGGGCGTGACGGGGGGCTGTCCGCCCCC
>PUHN01000002.1 GCA_002967695.1 Rhodobacteraceae bacterium WD3A24
GATAGAGATGGGTGAAGCTCGCCGCCCCCAGCACGGGCACAAGCAGGTTGACCACCGGCAGCGTCAGCGGCGCGGCCATCAGCGTTCCGGCCAGCCACACCTGCCCCCAGTGGCGGGCATAGAGCGCCCGCGCGCCCGTGCGCCCGAGCCGGCGCATCGCCGCGATCTGGAAATACTCCCGCCCCAGCAGATAGCCGTTGACCGCCCAGAACACCACCGGCACCAGCGGGCCGGCAAGGGGATAGATCAACAGCGCCAGGATGTTGACGCCGACCAGCAGGAAAAAGAAGTTCACGCTGTCGATCATCGCCTGCCAGGGCGAAAGGCGCGGCGGCTCGGGCAGATGGGAATAATGGCGCGCCTCCACCGCCGCCGCGACGTCCTCGAGAAACAGCCCCGTGAAGGCCGAGGCGACCGGGATCATCAGAAAGACCGAAAGCGCGGTCATGAACAGGATGGAGCCCAGCGAGATCAGCGCGCCGAGCCCCTCGACCTCGCCCAGGAAGGGCAGGGTGAGGGTGTCGGGCGAAACCATGCTGATCAGCCCCAGAACCACCGCGTAAATCGCCACAAGGAGCGCGAGCGTCAGCCCCAGCCCCAGCCAGAGCACCCGCCGGAACCGGGCGTCGCCCAGCTGGCCCAGAGCGCGCAGGAAATCGCCGATAATGCGCAGCAGGATCACGCCTCGACCCAGGTCGTGATCGTGTCGATGTCGGGGCGCGGACGCTCCGGCGGCGTGCGGGTCGGGGTTCCGATATGGATCATGCCGGCGACGAATTCCTCGGGCGCCAGCCCCAGCCCGTCCTCGGCAAAGGGGCGGTCCTGTGCGGCCCAGCCGGTCAGCCAGTTCGCGCCCCAGCCGGCGGCCTGGGCGGCGTTGAGCAGGCTCAGACACGCGGCGCCTGCCGACAGCACCTGTTCGATCGGCGGGATCGACTCGGAGGCCTTCGGCGCGCAGATGACGGCGACCACCAGCTTGGCATCGGCGTATTGCGCAACGCCCTTCGCAATGGTCTCGGGCTCGAGTTCCAGGGCCGCGCCGCGCGTCTCGGCGAGGCCGGCGAGCCGTTGCAGGGCGGGGCGTTCGAGCACGATGAAACGCCAGGGCTCCAGCTTGCCGTGGTCGGGCACGCGGGCGGCGGCCCTGAGTAGCAGGCGCAGACTCTCGCGGTCGGGCGGCGGCCCCGTCAGCGTCCGCGCCGGGCGCGAGCGCCGCGAAAGCAGAAAGGTCAGCACCGGATCGTCCTGCGGCGGGCGGGCCGCGGCGCCTCCGGTATCGGCCATGTCGGAGCCGTTGTTTGTCATTGAATGATTCCCTGTTTATCGGGGAAGTTGACGAGGATCATGACCCCACGCAAGCAAAGACCGTCCATCACAGACGCCGATCTGCGCCATCTCGCCCGACCCGGCGCCGAAATCACGGTGCGCGTGACGCCGCGCGCCCGCCGCAATGCCGTCATCGACGGCGACGATGGCCTGCGCGTGCTCGTCACCTGCGCGCCCGAGGCCGGCCGGGCCAACCGCGAGGCCGCGCGGCTCCTGGCGCGGGCGCTGGGCGTGGCCCGGTCGCGGCTGGTCCTCAAACGCGGCGCCAAGGCACGCGACAAGGTATTCCGGATCGACACCGGGCCATGAGCCCCGCGCCGCCCGGTTCAGCCTTTGGCGCCGGTCGGGCGGAGCCGATAGACCCCCTCGGGCAGGTTGAGCGCCGCGCCAAGGTCGCGAAGCTGCGCGTTCGAAAGCGTGACCCTGACGGTGTCCTCGCGGCGCGGGTCGAACTGCTCGACGGTCACGCAGTCCTCGAAGGCATGCACGATCACATCCTCCTGCAGATGCGTGCCCGGCTCGTCGACCAGGGTGATGACAGTCGCGTCGAATTCGTGCTCGATGGTAAACATCCCATGCAGATAGGGATGCCGGTGCCGCGAATAAAGGCCGCGCCTCGCCGAGGCGCGGCGCAATGCGCGCGGATGAAGGGGCGTCGCGGGCCATCATGGCGCACTCATAGCGTGTCGCGCCGCCGGCCGTCAGACCGCGATCCGCGCGGCGCCGCACATGGCATACCGCGGCGGCGCGCAGGATCACAGCAGATTGTGCCCGTCATCCGTCTTCGAATCCGCTCGGGTGGGGCGCGGAGCGGCAGCGGGCCGGATCGGCGCGGTGAGCGGGGCGCTCTGCCCGGGCAGGGGAACGGTCGGCTTGGCGCCGGCCGGGGTCTTTCGCGTCGCCGCAGCCCCGCGTGCGCGAGAGGCGCCGCGCAACTCGTCGAGCAGGGCGCGGTGATCGGCCGACTTGGCCACGACCTCGCCGACATGGGCGCGGGCCTTGCGCAAGTAGTTGCGCCACTTGTCCGGGTCGGTGTGCACGCCGGCCCGGGTGTCGCTGCGGGCGAAGCCTTCCATCTGGTACACCCGCTTGCCCAACAGCACGGCGATATAGGTGTCGCGCGAGAACAGCGAATAGTACCCGATGTCGTCGTGGGTCGGCAGCTTGTGGCGCCACAGTTCGATATTCTCGGCCAGCCCGTCGGGGAGCTCGAGCGCCTCGCGCGCGTCGATCCAGTACTGGCTGTCGGTGCGGTTGCTCAGCGCGTAATGCAGGCAGATGAAGTCGCGTACCTCGTCATATAGCCGGTTGGCGACGGCGTTGTACCGCTCGCGCAGCGGCTCGGCGTAATCGCTGTCGGGGAAATAGGTCAGCAGGTTGCGCACCGCCATCTCCGTCATGTGGATGGCGGTGGATTCGAGAGGCTCGATGAACCCGGCCGAAAGCCCCACCGCGACGCAGTTCTTGACCCAGGGGTTGCGGGTGCGCCCGATCCGCATCGGGATCACGCGCGGCTCGGCGCCTTCGCCGGCGGGGCCGAGATGGGCGAGGAACTCCGCGCGCGCCTCCTCGTCGGTGCGATGGGCGCTGGAGAAGACATAGCCCGTGCCCACGCGGTTGTAGAGGGGCACGCGCCAGACCCAGCCCGCTCCCAGCGCGGTGGACCGGGTCAGGGACTCGAGCTTGTTCGGGTCGGGGTGGGGGAGCTGTACCGCCAGCGCCCGGTCATTGGCGAGATAGCGCGCATAGCTCAGGAAGGGCTCTTCGAGCACCTCGTTGATGATCATGCCGCGGAATCCGGTGCAGTCGATTACCAGCTCGACAGGGTGACGCCCGCCCTCCTTGAGGTCGAGCGCGGCGATATATCCGTGCTCGTCGCGCTCGACATCGACCACGTCATCGAGAATATGGCGCACGCCGCGCTTCGTGCAGACCTCCTGCAGCATGGCCGCGAAACGTCCGGCATCGAGGTGATAGGCGAAGCCAACGGACTGGTCATAGGGTTTGGCGCCGAGAGGCCGCGGCCCCTTGTGCGCGCGGGCGAGATCGTCGCAATAGGAGATCACCTCGGAATAGCTCAGCCCGCGCGCGCCATAGCGGACAAAGTATTCCGCTACGCTGACACCGTCGATCGTCACGCCCCGCGAGAACGGGTTTACATAGTCGATCGGATCGCCACGCTGGTCGACATTCCAGTTGTCGAAGCGCACGCCGAGCTTGAAGGATGCGTTACAATCGCGGAAGAACTTCGATTCCGCGATGCCGGCCAGCCGCAGGGTGCGCGGCATCGCCGGGACCGTCGCCTCGCCCACCCCGACGGTCGCGACGGTGGGGGATTCGATCAGCCGGATTGCCGGCGCCTCGCGGGCCGATTTCGGGGCGAGGTAGGTCGACAGCAACAGTGCGGTGAGCCAGCCGGCCGTCCCGCCTCCGACGATTGTCACCGAGCCGATCGGTGCGGCCATGCCCGCTCACCCCCGTGTCTGACGCAGAGGAAGGCTAGCACGTCATGCGCGTGTCGCCAATAATCTCGTGGATGCGGCGGGCTCAGCCGCGCCCGCCGGCGAAGCGCGCGCGCCACGCCTCGCGCTCGTCGTCGGTAATCTTGCGAAACAGCACCTCGGGCACCTCGAAGGCATGCCCCGCCGGCAGAACGGTCAGCGCCCGGTTCACGTCGTCGGGCCAGGTCCAGTCCTCGCAGCGCAGCGCCGCCATGAGCCGGGCGCTTGCATCGGGGATGAAGGGGCGCGAGATCACGGCATAGAACCGGATCAGGTTGAACGCCAGCCGGATCGTGGCCGCCGCGCGCGCGGGATCTTCCTTGAACGCGGCCCAAGGCGCGGCCTCCTGCAGGAACTCGTTGCCCTCCGCCCACAGCGCGCGCAGCTCGGCCGCGGCCTTGCGGATCTCCATGGCCTCCATGTGGTCTTCATAGGCGCGCACGCGTTTGTCGAGCCGCGCAATCAGGGCGGCCTCGAACGCGCCGGTCGTCCCGCCCTCGGGCACCGCCTCGCCAAAGCGCGAGCGGCAGAATTTCGTCACCCGACTGGCGAGGTTGCCCAGAACATCAGCGAGATCCTTGTTCACGGTGGCCTGGAAGTGCTCCCAGGTGAATTCGGCATCGGCGTTTTCGGGCACGTTGCGCAGCAGCCACCAGCGCCAGTAATCGGCCGGCAGAAGGTCGAGCGCGTCGTCCATGAACACGCCGCGGCCCTGGCTGGTGGAGAACTGACCCCCGTCATAATTGAGGTAGTTGAACGACTTGATGTAGTCGACAAGCTTCCATGGCTCGCCCGAGCCCATGATCGTGGCCGGAAAGGACAGCGTGTGGAACGGCACGTTGTCCTTTCCCATGAACTGGACATAGCGCACGTCGTCGGCGCCCTCGTCGGTGCGCCACCAGCGCCGCCAGGCAGGCTCGCCCAGCCCGTGCGCGTCGGCCCATTCGGCCGTGGCGGCGATGTATTCGATGGGGGCGTCGAACCACACATAGAACACCTTGCCTTCCATGCCGGGCCAGGGCTCTCCGCCGCGCCTGACCGGCACGCCCCAGTCGAGGTCGCGCGTGATTCCGCGGTCGCGCAGGCCGTCGCCGTCATGCAGCCATTTCCTGGCGATCGAGGTGGTCAGCACCGGCCAGTCGGTCTTGGAATCGATCCAGGCCTCAAGGCGGTCCTTGAGCAGCGACTGGCGCAGATAGAGATGCTTGGTCTCGCGCACTTCCAGATCGGTCGAGCCCGAAATCGCGCTGCGCGGGTTGATCAGGTCCGTCGGGTCGAGCTGCTTGGTGCAGTTCTCACACTGGTCGCCGCGGGCCTTTTCGTAGCCGCAGTTGGGGCAGGTGCCCTCGATGTAGCGGTCGGGCAGGAAACGCCCGTCGGCCTGCGAATAGACCTGCCGTTCGGTGACTTCCTCGATATAGCCGTTTTCCCACAGCTTGCCGGCGAAATGCTGGGTAAGCTCGTGGTTGCGCTCGCTCGATGAGCGGCCAAAATGGTCGAAGGACAGGCCGAACCCGTCCGACAGCCCCTTTTGCACCGCATGCATCTCGGCGCAGTACTCGGCCACGGGCTTGCCGGCCTTGGCCGCGGCCAGTTCGGCCGGGGTGCCGTGCTCATCGGTGGCGCAGATGAACATCACCTCGTGGCCCCGCGCGCGCATGTAGCGGGCAAAGAGATCGGCCGGCAGCTGCGAGCCGACGAGATTGCCCAGATGCTTGATACCGTTGATGTAGGGGATCGCCGATGTGATCAGAATCCGTGCCATGGGGTGCCTTTCGTCCTGCGCCCGGCCCCTTTAACGCAGCCGGCGCGCGCGCGCCAGCAGCTCGGCCCAACGGGCCGGTCTGTCGTTGACGCGGCGGCGGTTAGCGGCGATCATCCCTTCCGATCGCGCGGGCGCCCGTGCCACCGGACGGGCGCGCGTTTTCTTCTCAGGAGGTTGCAGGAATGATGGTACTTAAAAGGTTCGGCGTCGCGGGGGCCGTCATGGGGGCCATGCTTGCCGCCTCGAACGCCGGGGCGCAGACCGAAATCGAGGTCGAAATCGGCGGCGAGAGCGGCTCCGCCGCGCTCAACATAACCAGTCAGACCCTGGAGGCGGCGAGCAGCTATGTCCGCGGCTGTCAGGGCTATCTGCCCGCCGAGAGTGACGGCGTGCCCGTGCGGCTGGTGGAGGGGGCCGACGAAATCGGCCTGACCATTGAGGGCGACCAGACCGTCGCCATGGTGGTGCGCGCGCCCAATGGAACCTATCACTGCGCGCTGCCGCGCGCTGGCGGGGCAATCGAGCTGGCCTTTGCCCGCCCGGAGGACGGCCGGTACGTGATCCTGCCTGCCGGGCGCGAGGCGGGGACGCGCATCGAGAGCCGTCTGCTCGCCGACAGTGGCGCGGCGACGCCGCCGCCCCCGCCCGTGCAGTCGGGCCAGCCCGCCGGCATCAACATCTCCCGGCTGGGCGAGCCGCGCGCGGGCCGCGCGACGATCGACCCTGCCGCGGCGCAGGAGCGCCAGCTCCTGGCCACTGCCCCGATCGTCGCGCAGACCGAGGCGAATCAGGTGATTCCGGCAAGATGCGCGGGCTTCATCGGGGCCGATGCGGCCGATTTCGTCCTTGACGTCAACGAGAGCCGGCCGGCGCTGAGCCTCTATGCGCTCAGCGAGACCGATCTGACCATGGCCGTTCACGGCCCCGACGGGCGTTGGCACTGCAATGATGACAGTTTCCAGCTCAATCCCGGTGTGACGCTCAACAACGCCCCGGCGGGCGAGTATCATATCTGGGTCGGTGCCTATTGGCAGGGAGACGGCGGTCAATACGATCTCTTCACCACGCTCGGCGCCCCGGTGTGGAGCGACGCCGAGCTGGAGCACTCCGCCGCTCCCGCCAGCGGCTATCTCAGCGTCGGGCCCAACACCGCGCGATCGCTGCGCACCGCCGTGACGATGACCAGCGACGGCGAGGATGCCGGGCTGTTCCATGGCGATTGCTGGGGCTATATCGACCCCTCGCAGCCCAGCGTGACGGTGACGGTCGAGCCGGGTCTGGAGCAGGTGACGATCTACAGCGTCTCCGAGGCCGACGGTGTCATGCTGGTACGCACCCCCTCGGGGCGCATCCTTTGCAATGACGACTATCAGGGGCTTGACCCCGCGCTGGAGCTGATGGCCCCCGAGCCGGGCGACTACGCCGTCTTCGTGGGCACCTATGGTGGCACTGGCGGGCAGGGCCAGCTGGGCGTGACGCTCGACGAGCCCAACTGGACGCTGGAAAACGACATCTGATCGCCGGCATCGCCGGGACGACAGCGCCAAGAGGGCCGCCCGCGGGGCGGCCCTTTCGCGTTTGCGCGGCGGGGCGGGCCGGGACGGCGAATATGTTTGCGCGGCACCGGGCGCGAGGCTAGCCTCTCGGGGCCAGTCGCCGCCGGAGCAAGGCCGATGCCCGCCAGATTTTCCGCCTACGCCCTGTCGATCCTGCTCGCCGCGCTGGCCGGCCTCGCCGGCGCGCCGGGCGGGGCGCAGAGCGCCGGCGGGCTGTGCGATACGGCCGCCGCCGGGGCGGCCTGCGGGGCGGAAGGGCCTTCGGCCGAAAGCCTGCGCGCCCGCCTGCAACGGGTCCAGGGCATGGCCGGGGCGGGGACCGGCCAGCTGGGCACCGACAGTTGCCGCTGGGCCAATGACGGCGAGTGCGACGATCCGCGCTTCTACGGCACGGGGGCCTGCGCGCCGGGCACCGACGCCAGCGACTGCCGGCTGATCGCCGCGGGCGGCAATGACAGTTGCCAGTGGGCCGCCGACGGCGAGTGCGACGAGCCCGGCATCGGCACCGGCCTGTGCGGCGAGGCGACCGACGCCACCGATTGCCGCGCGGCCTGGCCGCTGCGGCACCGCGACAACACCTGCGACACGGCGTTCAACGGCATCTGCGAGGAGCAGGGCATGGGCACCGGCGCCTGCCGGCCGAATTCCGACACCGCCGATTGCCTGGGCCGGGCGCGCCCGGCGACAATGCGCGATCACTATTTCGGACACGACGATCGCAGTCTGGTGGATGTCTCGCGGATGCCTTGGCGGGCCGTGGGGCTCCTGCTGTTCACCGATGGCGCCTGCACGGCGACGCTGGTGGGGCCGCGCACCGTCATCACGGCCGCGCATTGCCTGCGCGACGAGGCGGGCGAATTGCTCAAGCCGCTCTTTTTCCGGGCCGGTGCGCGCGGCGAGACGGAACTCGGCCGCGCCGGGGCCGGGGCGTTGCGCGTGGCGCCCGACTATACCGACGCCGCCGCGCCGCCGGGCAAGGGCAATGGCAACGACTGGGCGATCGTCACGCTCGACCGCGATCTGGGCCGCGAGGTCGGCCATGTGGGCCTGCATGTCCTCGACGACGACGATCTGGCCGAGATCGCCGGCGGCGGGCTCGAGGTCTCGCAGGCGGGTTACAGCTGGGATACGGGCGCGAACCCGTCGGGCCATATCGGCTGCCGGATCGTGGCAGCCTATCCTGACGGCTCGGTGCTGCACACCTGCGACACCACGCAGGGCGACAGCGGCTCGCCCCTGATGCGGCGCACCGATGCGGGCTGGGAACTCGTCGCGGTCGACAGCCAGTTTTTCCGGGCCCAGCCGGAGACGGGCGATTTCGCCAGCTCCCATCTGGCGGTGGACATGCGCGCCCTCGACGATGTGCTGCGCGAGATGGAGCTGCTGGAGTGACGGCGGCTACAGCTTGAGGGCCAGGGCCAGATCCATCACGTTCGTACCGGTCGGGCCGGTGCGCAGCACCAGCCCGCGCGCGTCGAGATAGCTGCCGCTGTCGGCGGCGGCGAGCGCGGCCGCGCCCGCCTCGGGCTGCCAGCTCCGCCCGTCCACGAAAGCGCCGGCGGCGTCGGTGGGGCCGTCGGTGCCGTCGGTGCCCGCAACGAGGACTTGCAGGTCGTCGCGCCCGGCGATCTCGCGGGCGAGCATCAGGGCGAGCGCCTGGTTGCGCCCGCCCGTGCCCGGCGTCTCCGGCAGCACCACGGTCGGCTCGCCGCCGCGGATGTGCAGCCCCTTCGGCGCGCGGCGCAGGGCCGCGCCGAATTCGCCCGCGCAGACAGCGATGTCGTCATAGAGCGTCTCGCAATCGCTGCGCACCTCGATGCCCGCGCTGCGCGCCGCTTCGGCGCAGGCGGCGCGCGCGATGGCGTTGGAGGCGACGATCCGCGCCGTGTAGGCAAAAATCGGGTCCGGCGGGCAGTCTCCGATGCCCGATCCGATCACGCCGAGGGAATCGCCCTGCACGTCGGAGATGGCGAGCACCGTGGCCCGGCGGCCCGGAAAGGCCGAGAGCAGCCCGCCGCCCTTGATGCGCGAGAGCGCGCGCCGGCGGGCGTTCATCGCCGCGATGTCGAGCCCGCCGGCGAGGAGCTCGCGCCCCAGCGCGGCGATGTCGTCCAGCGTGACGCCCTCGACCGGCACTTCGGCCAGCGCCGAGGCCCCGCCCGAGACGAGCAGGAGCAGATGATCCCCCGGCGCGCAGCCGCGCACCGCGTCGAGCAGCCGCCGCCCGGCCGCGAGGCTGGTCGCGTCCGGCACCGGATGGGCGGCCTCGATCACCTCGATACCCGCCGGGGCGCCGGCGCCGTGGCCCGTCTTGGTGACCGCGAGCGCCGGCACGCCGGGAAAGGCCGCCACCGCCGCGCCGGCCATCGCGACCGCGGCCTTGCCCACCGCGATGATGCGATCGGGCCGCCCGGTCGCCCCGTCGCGCAGCGCACGGGCCACGCTGTCATGGCCGTCCACGGCGCGCACACCGGCCCACCAGATGCGCTCCAGCGTCTCGCGGGGGGATTTGTCGGTGGGGGCAGGGGGCATGCGCGGGCTTTCTGATCGGTTCTTGCGAAGAGTGCTACGGCCCGGCGGGGCGCGGTGCAACCGCAATGAAAAGTGCCCCGCGCCGGGGCGCGGGGCAAGTGCGGTGAAAGTGGTGAGAGAGAGTGGCGGCCCGAGTCAGGCCACCTTTTCCAGCGACACGTCGGGCACCACGCCGAGGGCGTGGCAGACGTCGCGGGTCAGATGCGCCTTGTTGAGGGTGTAGAAGTGGATATCCTCCACCCCCTCGGCGATCAGCTTGTCGCACATCTCGGTGCAAAGCGCGGTGGCCAGCAGATCCTCGCGCCCGTCGCGCTCGGCCTTCTCGAAGGCGTCGTCGAGCCAGGCGGGGATCGTCGCGCCGCACCCCTTGGCGAATTTGCGGATGCCCTTCCAGTTCTCGATGGGCACGACGCCGGGGATGATCGGCTTGTCGATGCCCTCGCGCGCGCAGGCGTCGCGGAAGCGCAGGAATGTATCCGTCTCGAAGAAGAACTGCGTGATGGCGGCGTCGGCGCCGGCCTCGAACTTGCGTTTGAGATAGCGCACATCGGCCATCTCGTCGGCGGCTTCCGGGTGGGGCTCGGGATAGGCGCCCACGCGCAGGGTGAACCCGCCCGTTTCGGCCAGCGCCTCGACCAGCTCTACCGAATTGGCGAAGCCGTCGGGGTGGGGGGTGAAGCCGCCCGCATCCTTGGGCGGGTCGCCACGCAGCGCGACGATCTGGTTGACGCCCGCATCGGCGTAGCCATGGGCGATGTTGAGCGTCTCGTCGCGGGTGGCGTCAACGCAGGTCAGGTGGGCGGCGACATCGACGCCGTAATTGTCGTTGATGGTCTTGACCGCCTCGTGGGTGAGCTGGCGCGTGGTGCCGCCCGCGCCATAGGTGACCGAGACGAACTGCGGCTTGAGCGGGGCGAGCAACTGCACTGTGTCCCACAGCCGGAAGCTGGCTTCGAGCGACTTCGGGGGAAAGAATTCGAACGAAACGCGGGGGCGGGGCATCTGCGACTCTCCTGAACCTGGACGGCCATCTTGTCGCACATACAAAAATGTGAGACAAACTCATAATCTTCAAGATCAGTATGAGGATGACAGCAAGTGAACCTGGAGCTCAGGCATCTTCGCACCATCCGCGCGGTGCATCAGGCTGGCGGGCTCGCCCGCGCCGCCGAGATGCTCAACATCACGCAATCGGCCCTGAGCCATCAGGTCAAGGGGCTGGAGGATCAGATCGGCGTGGAGCTTTTCGTCCGCCGCGCGCGCCCGCTCAAGCTGTCGGCGGCGGGGATGAAGCTGCTGCGGCTGGCCGACCGGGTGCTGCCCGAGGTCGAGGCCGTGGAAGAGGATTTCCGGGGCCTGCTGTCGGGCAAGTCGGGACGGCTGCACATCGCCATCGAGTGCCATGCCTGTTTCGAGTGGCTGTTTCCGGTGCTGGAGCGGTTTCGCCACGCCTGGCCCGACGTCGATGTCGATATCCGGCCCGGGCTGGCCTTCGGGGCGATGCCCGCGCTGATGCGCGAGGAAATCGATCTGGTCATCACCTCCGACCCGGAGGCCCAGGACGGCGCCGATTTCACGCCCCTGTTCGACTACGAGCCTGTCTTCGTGGCGGCCGCGCAGCATCCGCTCGCGGCGAAGCCCCATGTCGAGGCCGAGGATTTCCGCGACCAGACGCTGATCACCTATCCGGTCGAGCGCGGCCGGCTCGACGTGTTCACCCAGCTGCTCACCCCCGCCAAGGTCGAGCCGCGCGCCATCCGGCAGGTCGAGTTGACAGCTGTCATCCTGATGCTCGTGGCATCCAATCGCGGCGTGTCGGTGCTGCCCGACTGGGTTCTGCGCGAGGTGCGGCTGCACACCGACTACATCACGCGCCCGCTCACGCGCACCGGGCTGACGCGGCGGCTGTTCGCCGCGACGCGCAGCGACGATACCGCCAAGCCCTTCATGGCCCATGTTCTCAGCCTCGCGCGCAGCATCCCGATGACGATGCAGCGCGGCGCGGACGGGTCAGAGTCGTGACTCGCGGGCGCGATCACGCGCCGGGCGGGGTCCAGGCCTCGACCGGGTTGCGCAGAACGCCGATTCCCTCGATCTCGCTTTCGACCACGTCGCCGGGCTCGCAATAGCGAGTCGCGGCCACGAGGCCGGGCGCCGGCGTCCAGTGTCCGCCCAGCTCGGCATCGACCGACCATGCCGTGCCCGCCGGTGTCCCGGTCAGGATCATCATGCCGGGGCGCAGGGTGAAGTTGATCGAGAAGAAGTGGACCAGCTCCGCACAGGACCAGATCATGTCGGCGGTGCTGGACTGCTGGCGCAACTCGCCGTTGATGCGCGTGCGCAGCATGGCGGCCTGAGGGTCGCCGAACTCGTCGGCGCTGACGATGACCGGCCCCATCGGCGCGCTGGAGTCGAAGGCCTTGCCGCGGCCCAGCTCGTACCAGGTGAAGCCCTCGGGGCTGCGGCGCACCTGCCGGTCGCGGGCGGTGACATCGTTGACGATGGTGTAGCCCCAGATATGGGCGGGGGCGTCGGCCACCGCGATATGGCGGCCGGGCGCACCGATGACCACGGCCAGCTCGGTCTCGCAGTCGAGTTTGCGCGTCAGCGCCGGGTCGTGCAGGATCGCGGCGTCCGGGCCGATGACGCAGTCGGCGGTCTTGAGGAAGAACTCCGGTTCGGTGCCGCTCAGCGGCGCGTTGGCCTTCTCGGCGTTGTGGGCGCGATAGTTGCTGCCCGAACACAGGATGGTGCCGGGCAGCGCCGGCGCGAGCAACGCGGCCCCGGCCAGCGGGCGGCGCGCCGAGGCCGGTGCGGTTCGCGTCAGCCGGTCGGCCGCGGCGCGGGCCTCGTCACCGGCGGCGATGAAGGTGACGCTGTCACAGAACAGCGATGGATCGCCGCCCGCCGCGAGGGGGTCGATGATCTCGTCACCGGCCACCAGGCCCAGCCGGCGTCGGCCGTCATCGTCGAAATTGGCCAGTCGCATGGCAGTTCTCCTTGGGGTCTGCGGCCCTAGCGGCCGAACAGGAACGCAATGGTCAGCACCAGCCCGAGCCCGGCGACGACCAGCCGCATCGGCGCGTCGGGCAGCAGCCTTGCCAGATGCCCGCCAATGTAGCCGCCCGCAAGGCCGCCCACCAGAACTCCGGCCGCGGCCGGCAGATGGACCAGCCCCGAGGCCAGAAACGGCACAACCGCGGTGGTGTTGATCGCCGTGGCGGTGATGTTCTTCTCGGCGTTGGCCTCGCGGATGGAGCTCACGCCCGCCAGGGTGATCACGGCGATCAGCAGAAAGCCCATGCCCGCCCCGAAAAAGCCGCCATAGACTCCGGCGCCGAACATCAGCGCCCCCGTGGCCGCCCCGCGCCGGCGCGGCGGGATCAGCCGCGCCATCACGATGGCCGTTCGGTTGCCCAGCGCGATCGTGGTGACCGCCCCGACCAGAACGAAGGGGATGACGGCCAGAAACACAGCCTCCGAGGATATGATCAGCAATCCCGCGCCGCACAGCGTGCCGACGACGGCGGGTGCCATTCGCCACAGCACGGCCCGCAGCCGGCCGGCAAGCCCCCGGCGGTGCATCCAGATCGCGGGCAGTTGCGCGGGCCAGAGCGCGACGGTTCCGGTCGCGTTGGCCATGATCGGCGGCAGGCCGGTGGCCAGCAGGAGCGGAAAGACGAACAGCTTGGCCCCGCCGGCCAGCGAATTGACCGCGCCGCCAACGAGCCCCGCCGCGACGAAGAGCGCCAGATCGAGCAGTGTCACTGCGCGCCCGTCCCCGTGCGCGAATCCTTGCCCGAAGATGGCGTGCGGGTTGCGAAATCCTCGGCCAGATTGCTGGCGGTGCGGGCGTAGTGCGCCTGCGTCAGCGCGCAGGCGCGCTCGGTGTCGCGGGCCAGCACCGCCTCGGCGATGGCCTTGTGCTCCGAGCGCAGGTTGCGGTCGCCGCGGCGCAGATAGACCGAAGCCCGCCGGTATCGCTCGCACTGGTCGTGGAGATTCTTGCGTATGCGAAGCAGCCAGTTCGAGCCGCAGGCGGCCACCATGGCGTGGTGAAAGGCGTCATTCGTCTCCTCCCAGCGGTCAAGGGTCTCGGAGCCGCTGGCGGCCAGTTCGGCGTCGGCCTTCTCCATCCGGTAGGCGGCCGAGACGATCCCCGCCTCCCATGCGTCGTCGCCATTGGCGATGGAAAGCCGCAGCGCCTCGGTCTCGACGGCGGTGCGGGCGATGTTGATGTCGTCGAACTCGGCGATGTCGAGCGTGACCACGGAAAACCCGCGATTGCCATTGGCCACGACCAGCCCGTCGGCGCTGAGCCGCTGCAGCGCCTCGCGCAGCGGGGTCGGCCCGACCTCGTAGAGCTGCTTGAGCCGCTCGATGCGCAGCCGCTCTCCGGGAGCGCGGGCGCCGCGGATGATGTCGATGCGCAGCGCCTCATAGGCGGCCTCGGTCAGTGTGGCGCTGTCGCGCAAGGGCGTTGCCCGATCGGACAGGGCGTTGTTTGCGGGGGCGAAGGTGTCACTCACTGCGGCGGTCTCCGTCGGTTCGGGCGGCGGCTACCCTCAATATAGGAGTTGAAAACAGGATTTGACACCGCACTTCATAGATGTATCATTGTTTTATCGACAAATAAAGAAAGTCTCGATAATGAAGCTGGTGACCTTCAAGCACGATGGCGGGATCGCGGCCGGATATCTGGACGGCGAAGACGAGGTTGTGATCTGCGCGTCGGGCGATGGCGCGGAAGACGCCGTGCGCGATCTCGTTGCGCGGGGGCAGGACGGGCTCGACGACTGGGCCGCGCGCCGCGGCGACGCGCCGCGCGCCGCGCTGGCGGATGTCGAACTCCTCGCACCCATCCCCGAACCGCGCCGCGATATCCTGTGCGTGGGCAAGAATTATTACGCCCATGCCGCCGAGTTCCATTCGAGCGGCTTCGATTCGACCGCCAAGGAAGAGGTGCCCAGCAACCCGGTGATCTTCACCAAGGCGACCACCGCGGTCGTCGGGCCGGAAGCGCCGGTGCGCGGCTCGCTCGACCCCACCGACACGGTGGATTACGAGGGCGAGCTGGGCGTCGTGCTGGGGCGCCGGGCGTTTCAGGTCGACAAAAGTGCGGCGATGGATCACGTGCTGGGCTATGTGATCATCAACGACGTCACCTCTCGCGAACTCCAGCAGCGTCACAATCAGTGGGTGATCGGCAAGGGGCTCGACACCTTCTGCCCGATGGGGCCGTGGCTGGTGACCGCCGACGAGGTGGCCGATGTGGACGCGCTCGAGCTCGAGACGCGCATCAATGGCGAGACTCGCCAGAAGGCGAGGCTTTCCGATCTGGTTTTCGACATTCCCACGCTCATCGCGACGATGAGCGCCACCATGACGCTGCTGCCCGGCGACATCATCGCCACCGGCACACCGGCGGGCGTGGGCATCGGCTTCAAGCCGCCGAAGTATCTCAAGAAGGGCGACCGGATGGATATCAGCATCACGGGGCTCGGGGTGCTCGGCAACGAAATCGCCTGACACAAGCGTCGGGCATCACTGCGCGCAGAACCAACTCTGGGAGGAGAACATGCGACATCTGACATTCACGGCCGGGCTCGCCGGCGCCGCGCTTCTGGCGGGGGCGACCACCGTCGCCGCGCAGGAGGGCTATTTCGCCGGTCAGGAGATCGACGTCATCGTGCCGTTCTCGCCGGGCGGAGCGACCTTCGTGTCGGCGAAGTTCCTCGAACCCTATTTCGAACGGCACCTGCCCGGAAACCCGGAGGTCAACGTGATCGACCGGCCCGGCGGCGGCTCCATCCTCGGCGCCAACTGGTTCGAGCAGAACGCCGACGACGACGGCACCACGATCCTGTTCACGACGTCGTCGACGGCCAACCCCTATGTGCTCGGCCAGAGCGAGGTCGAGTATGATCTCGGCTCCTACCGGGTTGCCTACAGCCACCCGTTCAGCGCCGTGGCCTATGCCTCGCCCAGCTTGGGCGTGGAGTCGCACATGGACATTCTCGACGCCAGCCAGCCGCTGATCTATGGCGGCATCGCGGCGGCGGCCTCCGACCTTCCGGGCATCCTGTCCTTCGAGGTGCTCGGCCTCGACGTGAATTCGGTGATGGGCTTCGGCGGTCGTGGACCCGTGCGTCTGGCCTTCGAGCGCGGCGAGACCAATATCGACTACCAGTTCACGCCCGTCTATCTGACCCAGGTCCTGCCGATGATCGAGGCGGGCAATGCCGTTCCGCTGTGGACCGGCGGCTCGGTGGCCGAAGATGGCACGCTGAGCGCGCGCGACTCGCTCGCCCCCGATCTGCCCTCGGTTCACGAGGCCTACACCGATCTCTACGGCGAGGAGCCCAGCGGTATCGAGTGGGAGGCCTTCGAGGCGGTCGCGTCGGTCACCTATGCCTATGGCCTGACCGGCTACATGCACCCCGACACGCCGCAGGAGGTGCTCGACATCTTCGCCGAGACTGTCGAGGCCATCAACGCCGACCCCGAGTTCCAGGAGGAGAGCCTCGAGGTGACCAACGGGGCGCGGCTGATGGCCGGGCCGGATGTCGAGGAGGCCATCCAGGGCGCGCTCGACCCCTCCGACGAGGTGCGCGCCTATCTGCGCAACCTGCTCACCGAAAAGTTCGACGTTCAGTTCTGAAACGTCGCAGACTGATGCCGCGGGCCCGGTCATATTGCCGGGCCCGCGGGCCGTTCCCCCGATAACCCGGCGGCAGAGCCGCGCCCCAACCGACGGCGCCGTCCCTTCCGAGGCCAAGAATGTTCGAACACGCCGCAAGCGCCCTGAGCGACCTGATGGAACCCATGCGCCTGCTGGCGCTTTTTTCAGGCATGTTTGTCGGGCTTGTCTTCGGGATGCTGCCGGGGCTGGGCGGGATCGCGGCGGTGTCGATCCTTCTGCCCTTCATCTATCTCTTTGACGCCTATGCGGGGCTCGCGATGCTGCTCGGCGCGGTATCGGTGGTCTATACCTCGGACACGATCACCTCGGTCCTGATCGGCGCGCCCGGCTCGCCCGCCTCCGCCCCCACCGCGATCGAGGGCCACGCCCTGGCCAAGCAGGGCCAGGCAGCGCGGGCGCTGGGCACGGGCTTCATGGCATCGATGGTCGGCGGGGTCGTCGGTGCCTTCGTGCTGTTTCTCGCGATTCCGATCGCCGGGCCGGTGGTGCTGCTGCTCAGCACGCCAGAGCTGTTCATGTTCGCGCTCGTGGGCCTGTTCTTTGCCAGTTCGATGGTCGGCCGCAACCTGGCCAAGGGGCTGGCGGCGGCCTTTCTGGGGATCTTTCTGGG
Source organism: Rhodobacteraceae bacterium WD3A24 (assembly GCA_002967695.1). Lineage (GTDB taxonomy): Bacteria > Pseudomonadota > Alphaproteobacteria > Rhodobacterales > Rhodobacteraceae > Alkalilacustris. The sequence continues at coordinate 16,994 of PUHN01000002.1, forward strand.
CGTGGTCGGCCCGGCCACCGCCGCGGCCGATTTCCGCTTTACCTTTGAGCAGCCATGGCTGCTCGACGGCATTTCGCTGACCATCATCGCGCTGGGCCTGTTCGGGGTGGCCGAGGTGATCTCGATGCTCTCCAGCGGCGGCGGGATCGCCGGCAACCGCATGGTGGTAGAGCGCTGGGGCGAAGGCTTTCAGGACTTCTGGAAGAACCGGTTTCTGGTGCTGCGCTCGTCGGTCATCGGGGTGTTTGGCGGCTTCGTTCCGGCGGTGGGTGCCTCGGCCTCGACCTGGGTCGCCTACGGCCACGCCATCCGTTCGACCAAGGACAAGAGCCGCTTCGGCAAGGGCGAGATTCGCGGCGTTGCCGCCGCCGAAGGCGCCAACAACGCCACGGTGATCTCCGACCTCGTGCCGACGCTGCTGTTCAGCGTACCCGGCGGGCCGGCGGCGGCGATTTTCCTCGGCGCGCTCTACTCCTTCGGCTACTACCCCGGCCCGCGCATGGTTCAGCAGAACCCCGACCTGATGTATCTCATCGTCTGGAGCGTGGCGCTGGCCTCGGTGGTGGGCGCGGTGATCTGCTTTGCCATCACGCCGATGGTCGCCCGGCTCACCCGCATCCCCTTCGCGATCATCGCCGCGCCCTTGATGCTGATCATGATCGTGGGCGCGCAGCAGGCGACGGGCACGATGGGCGATCTCTATCTGCTGTTCGGGCTCGGGCTGCTGGGCTGGATGATGAAACACGCCGAATGGCCCCGCGCGCCGGCGCTGGTGGGGTTCGTCCTGTCGGGGCCGATGGAGCAGTATTTCTGGCTGAGCAACCAGCTCCACGGCTGGAGCTGGCTGGTGCGCCCCGGCGTTCTGATCATCGCCTCGATCATTCTCATTCCGCTGCTGGTTGCGGGCTGGCGCAAGCTCCGCGCGCATCGCGCCGCCCAGGCGGAGGCCAGGCGCGACGCCGCGGCCGGTTTCATCCCCGATCTGCCCCAGCAGAGCGGCCCCGAGCCGGGCCATGTGCGCATCATCTCCGCCGCGCTCGCGGTGCTGGTGACAGGAGCCTTCGCCTATGGCCTGTGGGAGATGCAGGAGTTCCGCGGAACCTCGCGGCTGATGCCCGGCCTGGCGATCTATCCCGGCATCGCCCTGTCGCTCTTTCTCGTCGTCCAGGCGTTTCGCGCGCTGCCCGGCGCCCGGCTCGAAGGGTTTTCCGAGCACCGCTTCCTGCTGATGCTGGTGCTCTACCCGGCGGCGGTCTGGGCGTTCGGCTACACCATCCCCACCGTGGGGCTGATCGGCTGGATGCTGGTCTTTTGCGCCGGTATGCGCCTGCTGGGCGCGGCCACCTATGGCGGCGTCGTCATGGCGCTGGTCTTCACCCTTTATCACCTGATGCGCACCGACGTGCCGACGGGGCGCATCCTCGATCTGATCTGAGGCGCGCTCGCGCGCCCAAGCAAGGAGTCCCTCAATGGACATAGATCCCGACATCATCGAGCCCAGCGTCGACCCCGCGACCCAGAAGATCGGCGTGCGCCACGTCAAGGCGGTCAATGCCGGTGGGACCCGCACCAAGGTGCAGGTGCGCGATTTCGATCCGGTCTACACCGACGAGCCCGACACGATGGGCGGCACCAATACCGCCCCCAGCCCGCTCGAGACCGTCCTCGTCGCGCTGGTGGGCTGCGACGGGGTGATCATCAACGGCGTGGCCGATGCCATGGGCTTCGACTATGCCGGCGTCGAGTTCCGTTGCGAAAGCCAGATCGACACGCGCGGCCCCAAGGGCGTGCCCGGCGTGCGCCCGTATTTCGAGTCCGCCACGCTCGAAATCGTCGTCTACACCGACGAGTCCGACAAGCGCTTCGAACAGCTCAAGAAGAATGTCGAGTTCCGCTGCCCGGTGATGAACCTCCTGCGCGCCGCCGAGGTCGACCTGACCGCGACATGGGAACGCCGGCCCAAGGCCGACTTCAAGGGCGAGTGAGCCGCGCCCGCATCCGGGCGGCTGCGCGCGGCGGGCTCGCGGCCGTAATGTCCTGACGCTGCCGGGAAAACATCGCACCACCCGGCGCCGCGGCGATCGGCGCGGGATGGCGGCAGGTGCCCCTTCACATCCCGCCAGCGCGGGCGTATAGGCTGCGCTTCAGCGTTCCGGAGGGGCCGATGCAAGGCAGCGCCAATCTCAATCTGATGATCAAGGCCGCGCGCCGCGCCGGGCGCAGCCTGGTAAAGGATTTTCGCGAGGTCGAAAATCTCCAGGTCTCGACCAAGGGCGCGGGCGACTTCGTCACGCGCGCCGATACGGCCGCGGAGAAGATCATCCAGTCCGAGCTGATGGGCGGGCGGCCCAATTACGGCTGGCTTGGCGAGGAAACCGGCGAGACCGCCGGCACCGACCCCACGCGCCGCTGGATCGTCGATCCTCTGGACGGGACGACGAACTACCTGCACGGCATGCCGCACTGGGCCGTCTCGATCGCGCTCGAGCACAAGGGCGAGATCATCGCGGGCGTGGTCTTCGATGCGGCGAAGGACGAGCTCTTCGTGGCCGAAAAGGGCACGGGCGCCTTCGTCAACGATACGCGGCTGCGCGTCTCGGGGCGTCGCCACATGGAAGAGGCCGTCTTTGCCACCGGCGTGCCCTACGGGGCCAAGCGCACATTGCCCGCCACGCTCAAGGACCTGTCGCGGCTGATGCCGGTGACGGCGGGGATGCGCCGGTGGGGGGTGGCCTCGCTCGATCTGGCCTATGTGGCCGCGGGCCGTTTCGACGGCTACTGGGAACGCGAACTCAACGCCTGGGACATCGCTGCGGGGCTGATCCTGGTGCGCGAGGCCGGCGGGATGATCGCGCCGATCCGGGAGGGCGAGGATATCCTGGGCAAGGGCGCGGTCATCGCCACCAATGAGGCGCTGCACGACCCGTTTGTCAAACTGCTGCGCAGCGAGGGCTGAGGGCTCATCGCCGCCGTCGCGGCACGCGCGGGATGCGGGTGATGTCGCGGCGTTCGTCGTCGGTGTCGGCGCCGCGCCGCGCGGGCGGGCCCCACGGGCTGGATGCGCCGCCGGGCCGGTCGGGATCGCGATCAGGCGCGGTGCGCAGGGGGCCACGGCGCACGCGCGGCACGGGCGTTGCGACCAGCCGGGAGTCGGGGTTTTGGGGTCGGCCGTGGGTGCGGTGCCAATAGGCCGGGCCGCCGCGCAGGAACCACAGCGGCAGCGTCAGCGCGAGCCCTACGACAAAGCCGCCCGCATGCGCCCAGTAGGCCACGCCCGCGCCATCGGCCGGGCCGCCCAGCCCCCCGAGCAGCTGAAAGATCAGCCAGAGCCCCAGCATCACCCAGGCGGGCAACGCGATGATGCGGATGAAGAAGATGATGATGATCAGCACATCCACCCGCGCCCGTGGAAACAGCAGCAGATAACCCCCCAGAACCCCCGCAATCGCCCCCGAGGCGCCGACCATCGGCGTGCGCGAGAGCGGCGCGGCGGCAAGCTGCAGCCCCGCCGCCGCCGCGCCGCAGACGAGATAGAACAGCAGGAAGGGCAGGTGGCCCCACTCATCCTCCATGTTGTCGCCGAAGATCCACAGAAACAGCATGTTGCCGCCCAGATGCAGCCAGCCGCCATGCAGGAACTGCGAGGTCACCAGCGTTTCCCAGCCCTCGCCCATGCTCACGCGCGCGGGCACCATTCCCCAGGTCTGGAAGAACCGCATGAGTTGATAGGGCTCGCCCGTAAGTGGCTGGTAGGCCAGAAAGATCAGGATGTTCGCCGCCAGCAGGGCATAGGTGACCCAGGGCGTCGTCAGTGAGGGGTTGTGATCGCGCAGCGGGAACATGGCCGTGCCTTCGCGGGCGGGTGCCGGCTCAATCTAGGGTGCCGGGCCGGGAATGCATAGGGTATGCGGCGCCCCGGGAACCGCCCGGCCCGGGCCGGCGGCCCGGGCAGCGCCCGCCCCGCCCCCAAGGGCGGGCGCTTCACGCCCACCCTCGGGCCGGGCGCTGCCCTCTCGCCCATGCGCCCGTCCGTGCGGGCATTCCATTTTCAATCCGTGTGCAACGCCGCCCAGCGCGCATTCCGCGAAGGCCGGCTTGGGGCGCTCGGGACTACTTCCGCCCCTTCGCCTTCCCGCGCCCGTATTGCTTCTGCCCGCCCGCGCGCCCGGCCTTCGACCGCCCGCTTCGCGTGTTGGCGCTTTCCACGGCCTCCTGTACCTCGGACTGGCGCGCCAGCGGGTCGTCGTGGACGGCCAGATCCACCGCCTCGAGCCGCTTGACCTCGTCGCGCAGGCGCGCGGCCTCCTCGAATTCAAGGTTCTCGGCGGCCTTGCGCATCTGTTCGCGCAGCCCGTCGAGATGCGCCTCGAGGTTCGCGCCGGCCTTGGGCCCCTCCAGCGTGGCGGTCACCCGGTTCATGTCGACGTCGCCCTCGTAGAGCCCGGCGAGCACGTCCTCGACATTCTTGCGGATGGTCTCGGGGGTGATGCCGTGCTCGGTGTTGTAGGCGATCTGCTTGGTGCGGCGGCGGTCGGTCTCGTCGATGGCGCGCTGCATGGAGCCGGTGACCCGATCGGCATACATGATCACGCGGCCCTCGGAGTTGCGCGCGGCCCGGCCGATCGTCTGGATCAGCGAGGTCTCCGAGCGCAGGAAGCCCTCCTTGTCGGCGTCGAGAATGGCCACCAGCCCGCATTCGGGGATATCCAGCCCCTCGCGCAGCAGGTTGATGCCCACCAGCACGTCGAAGGCCCCCAGCCGCAGATCGCGCAGGATTTCGATGCGCTCGATCGTGTCGATGTCGGAGTGCATGTAGCGCACGCGGATGCCCTGCTCGTGGAGGTAGTCGGTCAGATCCTCGGCCATGCGCTTGGTCAGGACGGTGGCGAGCACGCGCATGTCACTGGCGGCCACACGGCGGATCTCGTCGAGCAGGTCGTCCACCTGCATTTCCACGGGACGGATCTCGACCTGCGGGTCCAGCAGGCCGGTGGGGCGGATGACCTGCTCGGTGAACACGCCGCCGGTCTGCTCCAGCTCCCACGACGCCGGCGTGGCGCTGACGAAGACCGATTGCGGGCGCATCGCGTCCCATTCCTCGAACTTCAGCGGACGGTTGTCCATGCAGGACGGCAGGCGGAAGCCGTGCTCGGCCAGCGTCGCCTTGCGCCGGAAGTCGCCGCGATACATGCCCCCGATCTGCGGCACGCTCACATGGCTCTCATCCGCGAAGACGAGGGCGTTGTCGGGGATGAACTCGAACAGCGTGGGCGGCGGCTCGCCCGGCGCGCGGCCGGTGAGGTAGCGCGAGTAGTTCTCGATACCGTTGCACACGCCGGTGGCCTCGAGCATCTCGAGGTCGAAATTGGTGCGCTGCTCCAGCCGCTGCGCCTCCAGCAGCTTGCCTTCGGCATTGAACTGGTCAAGGCGCTGGCGCAACTCGGCCTTGATGCCCTTGATGGCTTGCTGGATCGTCGGGCGCGGCGTGACGTAGTGGCTGTTGGCATAGATGCGCAGACGTTCGAAGCTGTCGGTCTTCTCGCCCGTCAGCGGATCGAATTCGGTGATCGTCTCCAGCTCCTCGCCGAAAAAGGAAAACCGCCAGGCGCGATCTTCCAGGTGGGCGGGCCAGAGTTCGAGAACGTCGCCGCGCACGCGGAAGCTGCCGCGCTGGAATCCCTGATCGTTGCGCTTGTATTGCTGGGTGACCAGTTCGGCCATGATCTTGCGCTGGTCGTATTCGCCGCCGACCTCGAGATCCTGCGTCATCGCCGAGTAGGTCTCGACCGAGCCGATGCCGTAGATGCACGAGACCGAGGCGACGATGATCACGTCGTCGCGCTCGAGCAGGGCGCGGGTGGCCGAGTGGCGCATCCGGTCGATCTGCTCGTTGATCTGGCTTTCCTTCTCGATGAAGGTGTCCGAGCGCGGCACATAGGCCTCGGGCTGGTAGTAGTCATAATAGGAGACGAAGTATTCCACCGCGTTGTCGGGGAAGAAACCCTTGAACTCGCCGTAAAGCTGGGCGGCCAGCGTCTTGTTGGGCGCGAGGATGATGGCGGGGCGCTGCGTTTCCTCGATCACCTTGGCCATGGTGTAGGTCTTGCCGGTGCCCGTCGCGCCCAGCAGCACCTGATCGTGCTCGCCCGACCGCACCCCCTCCGAGAGCTCCCTGATGGCCGAGGGCTGGTCGCCGGCGGGCTGATACGGGGAGGCCATGCGGAAGGTGCGGTTGCCTTCGAGCTTTTCGCGGGGCTGGGGCCGGGTCTGCGTGTCGGTCATGGGCGGCTGCGGTATCCTCGGAACATCATCGCTGGCGGGCTGCCTCATAAATGCGCCGCCGAGGCGCGGATGCAAGGGGCGCAGGCGTTGCGGAGCGGGCCCGTGCCGGGTATGGCCCGCCGGATGGAGCGGGCCGATGTCATCATTCTGGGGGCAGGGGCGGCGGGCATGGTCTGTGCCATCGAGGCCGCCCGGCGCGGCCGCCGCGTGATCCTGATCGACCATACCCGCGCGCCCGGCGAGAAGATTCGCATCTCGGGCGGGGGGCGGTGCAACTTCACCAACCTGCACATCGCGCCGGAGCGGTTCATCTCGCGCAATCCGCGCTTCGCGCTGTCGGCGCTCAACCGCTATACCCAGCACGACTTCATCGCGCGGGTCGAGGCCGCCGGCATCGCCTGGCACGAAAAAACCCTGGGCCAGCTCTTCTGCGACGGCTTCTCGAAGGAGATCATCGCGATGCTGCGTGGCGAGATGGCCGAGGCGGGCGTCGATCTACGGCTGTCCACCCGGGTGAGCGGCGTCGCGCATGATGGCGATTTCCGGGTGGAGACGTGCGCCGGGATGCTCTCGGCGCCGCGTCTGGTGGTGGCGACCGGGGGCAAGTCGATCCCGAAAATGGGCGCGTCCGGCCTGGCGTACCGGATCGCCGTGCAATTCGGGCTGGACGTCGTCGAGACGCGGCCCGCGCTGGTCCCGCTGACCTTCACCGATGCCGAGCGGGAGCGAATGGCCGAACTCGCCGGAGTCGCGGTCGCAGCGCGCGTCGGCTGCAACGGTGCTGCCTTCGAGGAGGGCCTGCTCTTTACCCATCGCGGGCTGTCGGGGCCGTCGATCCTGCAGATTTCGAGCTACTGGCGCGAGGGCGACAGCCTGACGGTCGATCTCGCTTCGGGGCGCGACATCGCCCGCGACCTGCGCGAGCGCCGGCAGCGCGCCGGGCGCGTATCGGTCAAGAATGCCCTCGCCGAGCTGTTGCCCGAAAACCTCGCCCGGCAGGTGGCGCGCCGGGCCGATGCGCGCGGCAATCTCGCCGATCAGTCGAACGCCGCAATCGCGCGCATCGCCGCCGCCGCGCAGGGCTGGCGGGTCACACCGGCCGGGTCGGAAGGGTATCGGACGGCCGAGGTCACCCTGGGCGGGGTGGACACGCAGGGCCTGGACGCCCGTACCCTGGAGGCGCGCGCCGTGGCCGGGCTCCATTTCATCGGCGAGGCCGTCGATGTGACGGGCTGGCTGGGCGGCTACAACTTCCAGTGGGCATGGTCGTCGGGCTGGGCGGCCGGGCAGGCGGTCTGAGACGTGACCGATCGCGGCCGCGCTCTGTCGCTCCCCTCGCGCCGCCCCGACCGCCGCGCGTCATGCATTCTCGCGGTGATCGACACGGGCTTTTGCAACGAGGCGTCCGGGGTGCGGAGGGCCAGCATCCCGTCGGACGTCCCTTGATACGCTACCGACCGACGCGTCGGGCACGTGACGACGGCGACACCCAAAACATGGTCGAGAATCCGCATGTGATCTGCCGAACTCCGGGGAGATCGGCATTTTCGCCTTGTTTCCCGAAGCCTGCGCCATTAGACGGGTCTGCGGAGACGTGGCCGAGCGGTCGAAGGCGCTCCCCTGCTAAGGGAGTAGACCCGAAAGGGTCTCGTGGGTTCGAATCCCATCGTCTCCGCCACAATCTTCATGCGATATTTCATTTAACCTCCTGTTAAATAAGAGCTTTCGCCCTCAGGTGAAGCTCTGGCGCCTGTTCTGGCCATACATTCAGCTTTACAAAGTGCTATACACGGGCGCATGACTAGGGCGCTCTTGGTGAGCCCATCAGCCTCAACCTTGCTGCGGTGTTCTCATGTCGATCAAGCTGCGCGGCCGGCTCTATTATCTCTACCGGCGCGTTCCGAAGCGCTACGCGCCTGTGGAGACGCGCCAGTTTGTCTGGGCCAGCCTGCACACCGATTCCCCCAGCGTCGCCGAGCGCAAGGCGGACGCGGCCTGGGCCGAGATGATCGAGGGCTGGGAAGCGCGTCTGGCCGGCGAGTCGCACGAGGCCGAGGCCCGCTTCGACGCCGCGCGGCGCCTCGCGGAAGTGCGCGGCTTTCGCTATCTCAATGCGCCGGCAGTCGCGAAGCTTCCGGTCGAGCAACTCGTCGAGCGCGTCGAGGCGGTGCCGGCAGAGGCGCGTGGCGAGCCAGATAAACTTGAAGCGCGCGCGCTTCTTGGCGGTGCTGGCGAGCCATGCATCACGGTGTCCAAGGCGCTGGAGCTCTTCTGGACGCTCGCCGCGGACCGCACGATCGGCAAGAGCCAGGATCAGCTGCGCCGTTGGCGCAACCCCCGCATCAAGGCGGTGAAGAACTTTCTGGCCGTGGTCGGCGACAAGCCCCTTGCGGAGATCACCGGCGACGACATGCTCGATTTCCGGCAATGGTGGGTTGAGCGCATCGCCGAGAGCGATCTTACCCCCAACAGCGCGAACAAGGATCTGACGCATCTCAGCGACGTGCTGAAGACCATCAACCGGATGAAGCGGTTGAACCTCGCGCTGCCGCTCAGCGACCTCACGCTGAAGGGTGGCGAAAAGCGCCAGCGCCCGCCCTTCTCGAACGACTGGATACGCGAGAAGCTCCTTGCGCCGGGCGCGCTGGACGGGTTGAACACGCAAGCGCGCTGCATCGTCCTGGGCATGGTGAACACAGGCTATCGCCCGAGCGAAGGGCAGGCACTGACCGCCGCGCAGATCCGGCTCGATCACAACGTGCCGCATATCTCGATCGAGCCCGACGGGCGCCAGCTCAAGAGCGAATACGCCCGGCGCGTGATCCCGTTGAGCGGCGTGAGCCTGGAGGCGTTCCGGGAATGCCCCGAAGGCTTTCCCCGATACCGTGAAAGCGCCAGCCTCTCGGCGACCGTCAACAAGTTCCTGCGCGGCAACGGCCTGCTCGAGACGCCGGAGCACAGCCTCTACAGCCTGCGGCACGCCTTCGAGGACCGCATGTTGGCGGCCGGTGTCGATGATCGTATCAGGCGGGACGTGCTCGGCCATCGGCTCGACCGGGAGCGCTACGGCAAGGGTGCATCGCTGGAACACCTCGCGAAGGTTGTTCAGACCCTCGCCTTTTGACGCATCGCGATTGCTTTGGCGCGGCTGAAGACATCGTCGCGCGCCCTCGCGATCTTCAGCTCTTCCTCGAGACGCTCGAAGACCGGCAGATAGACGGCGTCGGCCACAACGAGCTGTGCGACCTTCTCGAGAGCGGCCTCGATCCGCTTGATGTCCACAGTCGCCATAGCTCTCTCCGCCCTCTCGGCGTGCCTCTGCCGATCGCAGCCGCACGGCGAACTGCGTCAGGGGTCTGTTTGTCTCGAAGGTCTTGTGGTCCGCCGGAGGCCCTGAGCCTCGGCGATTGGCAGCGCCTGGACTGCTATGTCGGCACGGGCCGTTTGTGCGTGGCGTGCATGAGCGCAATGCCGGCGCCGCTCATGCTCCTTGCAGTGCCGCTGGTCGACGCCAGACGGTTCCCGCGGTTGACCTCGGCAGCGACCGGCGCAGGATGTGTTGGTGGATGTATCATGGCTTGCAGCCCCTATCCGTGAACGTGATTACACAAATCACATTCACGAACGCCGCGCAAGCTCCTATTTGCGGAACCCCTAGACCTTTCCAGATGAGCGAATGCTTCCGTGAGGCTCGCCCGGTGCGCGGCACCCGACATCGGTTACCGATGGTGCCGGGGCATGAAAACTTTCGACAGGGCGAGAAAACGTCTTGACGGGTGAACGTGAATTCTTATATCACGTTCACACCCAACCAAGAAAGGCACGACAATGGCACTATCAGCGAGAGACAGGAAGCGCAGGCAACTCGAGCGCGAAGCCGAGGAAAAGAAGCGCCTTCCCGACAGCACCTATCCCTACCTGGGCACATCTTTTCACGAATATCTCTCTGACGATCCGCAGTGGAACGACGTCGAGTTCCTGATCGCCCTTACGGGCATGGAACCGCCCGTCTTCGAGGATGATCGCGGCCCCAAGGAGTTCGCGGACGAGGAATGCTTTGCGGACGAGGAATCGCTCGACGAGGCGTTCAAGGGTTCCGAGGGATCGATCGGTCGCGCCGAATGCATGGTCGGCTTCCTCCTCGACGCCTCGATCGAGCTGGCGCGGATCATCAACACCTACAAGAAGCAGGAGCTGCAGAAGCGGCTCGACGAGATCAACGCGCGCGATCTCTCCGACCCCGAAGAGCGCCGCAGGACGCTCGACGAGGCCGTTCATATCGCCAGGCTCCAGGAGGAGCTCGACAAGAACGTGCGCCGCACGATCCCGCAATGGAGCCTGAAGGGTGTCTAACGGGTCTTTGGCGGCCGCGTTCTGAGTCAGCATGAGCTCGCGCTGACCGCGGCCGCAGATCACGCAAACAGAAAGATCATCGGGAGCGTCACCGCTCCTGCACCTGCCGGCATGGGCCGGCGGCCGGATGCGGTCATGCCGCCTGGCAGCAATATCACCGAGAAAGGATGATGAGATGGGTTTTGAAGGAAGAAGTAATATGTCGCCGAGAAAGGAAAATGACGTGGCTGAGCTCGACAAAATCATAAGCGAGACCGAGCGTGAGAAGAGCGCCGAGATCGATGCCGACACGGGTCGTGCAGACGCGGATGTGCAGCACCTCGCGCCTGACGACCCGGTTGAAAAGCCTGCAGACGTGCGTCAGACGGGAACAGACGTGCTGGCCCTCGCAGGCGATGAGACCTCCACGCTCCCTCGAGAGAACGCTGAACTGCCGGCGCTTCCAGACGGATTTGTTGCCGGGTCGCGCGGAATCCTGCGCTCGCCCGACGCGTATCAGGTAAAGGATGGTGATCTGATCTGGCTGTGTTCTCCGATCCAGGTGCTGGGTCTGATCCGAGACGTATCCGGATGCGGCTGGGGGCGTCTGATCGAGGTGATCGACCCTGACGGACGCAAGCATCGCAGGGTGTTCGCGGAATCCGAGCTTGCCGGCTCCCCGGGCAAGCTCCGCAGACAGCTTGCGGACCTCGGTCTACGGATCGCTTCTGGAAACGACGCCTCCAAGGCCCTAGCCAAGCTTTTGAATAGTTGGTGGCCCGAGATGCGCTACACGTCGACGAAGGGCCTCGGCTGGACCGATGACAAGTGTGGTGCCTTCGTTCTGGGTGACGGCCGGGTGCTTGGTGCCGATGACGTCATTCTGCAGAACGATGCGGCGGCGGCCATGGCGAGCGAGGTGCGTTCGTCGGGGGCGCTCGAAGACTGGAAGGCGCGGGTTGGCGCGCTCTGCGAGGGCAATTCGATTCTCATTGGCGCGGTCTCGCTGGCATTTGCCGGGCCGCTGCTGCAGCTGCTGGAGGTCGATGGCGGCGGGTTGCACCTGCGCGGCGCGTCGTCGCGCGGCAAGTCGACCGCGCAGAAGGTCGCGGTCTCGGTATGGGGGCGCCCCTCGCTGTTGCGCAGCTGGCGCGCCACCGCGAACGGGCTCGAGGCGACGGCCGCGAGCTGCAACGCCACGATGCTGGCTCTGGATGAGCTTGGCGAGGTGGCGCCGAATGATTTGAATGAGGCCGTCTACATGCTCGCGAACGGAACCGCAAAGATGCGTGCGAACAGCGCCGGCGGCGCGAAGTCGTCACCGGGGTGGCGCACGATGATCCTCTCGTCTGGCGAGATATCGGTCGCGGCCAAACTCGCTGATGGGGGCAAAAGCGCCAAGGCAGGCCAGAATGTGCGTCTGCTCGACATCTGCGCCGATGCGCGGCGTTTTGGTGCCTTCGATGATCTTCATGCCGCGCAAAGCCCAGCCGAATTCGCCGATCGTCTCACGGCGGCGGCCGCGGAGTGTCACGGCACTGCGGGTCCGGCCTTCGTCGAAGAGCTTCTACGGGATCGTGAACAGGCGATCGTATTCAGCACGCGGGCCATGACGGCCTTCAACGATGGAGCGCGTGACCGGCTGGACATCCCGGCCGATGGTCAGGTGGAGCGGGGGTTGAAGCGCCTGGCGTTGATCGCCGCGGCCGGCGAGCTCGCCACGCATTTCGGCTTGACCGGCTGGCCCGAGGGTGCCGCGCATGAAGCTGCGCTCGATCTCCTGCACAGCTGGATCGAGGGTAGCGACCACGCCGCGCAATCGGAGGTGCGCAAGAGCGTCGAGCGGACCGTGCGCTTCCTGAAGGGACACGCCGACACCCATTTCGCCTGGTATAAGCCGGAGGACAAGGCAAGGTATAAGCCGGAGGACGAGGCAAGTGAGGCATTGGACATCGCCGGTTGGCGTGATCGCGACACATTCTTGTTCAGGGCCGAGGCATGGAAAGAGGCGCATGACGGCCATGACGCGACCGAGGCGGCGCGGCACTTGAAGGATGCCGGATATCTCATCGCCGGTGACGGGAACAATATCCGCCGCAAGGCGCCGCGACTGATCCCGGGCCGGCCGCGGGTCTACACGGTGCGGGCCTCGATCCTCGAGGCGGCCGACACCGATGGGTGTGCCGAACGTCACACGGATGGCGAAAGCCAAGCGGATCTCCGGTAGGAGGAGCGAGGCTCGCCGCACTATTGGACCGGCCCATCGAGGCCGGTCCGACCGGTCCAACTCCCGGTCCCGCCGTTCAGAGGGAAAAATTCAGTAAAAACAGTGCGGTCCAAGCGGTCCGAGTGGTCCAGCGCCTTGAGCCGATGGTGTCCGGGAGCCTGCGCTCGAGGGGCGCTAATTCTCATTAGAGAGAAGCAAGTTCCCATAGAGGCACGACGTCATCCCCGAGGCGGCATCGCTATAACACGAGATACGCAGCGCACGACGTTGCGCAGGCTCAACAAAACAAAGGCGATGATCCAGATGACGACCAGCAACAAGCCCTATGCCGACACCCGCCTCGCGAAGTTTCTGCAGAAGCGCATTCTCGAGATGCGCCCCAAGACGCAGAACGATATCGCGAGCGAGGCCGGCTTCATCCACACCAACATGCTCACCATGATCAAGCAGGGCGCAAGCAAGCTGCCGCTCGATCGTGTGCCGGCGCTTGCCGAGGCGCTGGAGTGCGACCCGCGCCTTCTCGCCAAGCTTGCGCTCGAGCAGACGGCGGGCGCGACCAGCGTGCGCGCGATCGAGGAGATCTTCGGCACGGTGGTCACGCGCAACGAACTCGCCTGGATCGAGGAGCTGCGTGACGCCTCTGATCACGCCGACCCCAGCCTGACCAGTCGCGGCCGCGCCGCTGTTCGCGGGATATTTGGCAAGTGAGCCGGCAGTATATGGAAAGGGCGGCCGATGTGCCGCCCTGCCGCCGCCCGATCACCGAGAACGAGCGCGCCTGGATCGAATTCCTTCGGCTGATCTCAAACGACGCCGATCCGCCGGTGACACTGCGCCGGGTGCAGCTCTTACGGCGTGCCATGCGTCTTTAGCGGGAGTGATCGTGCGGGCTGCTGCCCGAGCGGGCCGAAGACGTGAAGTCCAAGCAGGAGCATCGCGCGCGTCGAACGCGACGCTGGCCAGATACGCCGGCTTCTCCTCGCCGCATTCCAGCACCCGCCGCCGCAGGAGTGAGCGACATGGACGTCGATCCGGGCAGCTCTCTCGGAAGATGGGAAATGGGTCGGCCATTGCTGGTTGGAGGCCAACCGCCGGTCCAGTCATCCTCGTTCAAACAGGTGCCGAGAACCCGCAACCTGGTATCAGGAGTGGCGAGATCGGGGAACAATGGGGACCGACGGCGCAAGCTAGGTAAGCGCCGCCGGCCCTGCCGTGATCGGTTTGGGACAACCACGACAACCTGTAACCAAGTTCCATGCCCCAGTTGGGACACGGGATGCGGGGAAAGGCGACCCGCATCACCTCGCCGATGAAAGCGACACAGGTGAACTATTCCCGACTTCCCAGGAGAGGTCAAATAGCGCTGCAGTGATGGGCAAAAGGTTGCTCAGGTGCGCGCGGAGGCGAGTAGAGAAGAGTGGGCCGGCGGCAGGGTTGGGGGAAATACCGCCGGCCCGGGCCCGTGGTGACCAGAACGCCACGCAACCATTGAAAGGTGCGCATCCCTCGCCTCAGGGTCAATCATTCGCCCGCCGGGCCAGCGGATTCATGCGTATCGGCAATCATCGCAATGACTGCCGTTCCGCAACCACAGCGCCTGCTTCCAAACATGCCCGTCCACCGGCGGGCCTATCGCATTGCTGGAGAACGCCGTGCATCGGTTCCATGACATGCACACCACCCGGGAGTGGCGCGCCTGGCTTCCTCACCGCTCACCCCGTTGCGGCGGCCAGCCCTTGGTCCAGGTCGGCAATGATGTCGTCGACATCTTCGATGCCGATCGAGAAGCGAACGACGTTGGGCGCCGCTCCTGCCCGTGTCTGTTGTTCGGCATCGAGCTGGCGGTGCGTTGTCGAGGCGGGGTGGATGACCAGGCTGCGCGTGTCCCCGAGATTGGCCACGTGGCTGAAGAGCTTCAGGCTGTCCACCAGCTTCACGCAGGCGTCATAGCCTCCCTTGAGCGTCACGGTGAAGAGCGCGCCGGCGCCTTTCGGCGTGATGGCCCTGGACCTATCGTAGTAGGGCGAACTCTCAAGGCCCGCATAGGTAACCTCCTCGACACGCGGGTCTTTCTCGAGCCATTCGGCGGTGGCGCGGGCGTTGGCCACATGCCGCTCCATCCGAAGGCCCAGTGTCTCGATCCCCATCAGGGTATAGTGCGCCCCCTGCGGGTTCATCGTCATGCCGAGGTCACGCAGGCCGACGGCCGTGGAATGGAAGGTGAAGGCCATCTCGCCCAGCGCGGCGAAGGTCAGCCCGTGATAGGCCGGCTCGGGCTGCGACAGCGAGGGGAACTTGTCGCTCGCCGCCCAGTCGAACCTGCCGGAATCGACGACGATGCCGCCGGTGACCGTGCCGTTGCCGGTCAGGTATTTCGTGGCCGAGTGCACGACCAGCGTGGCGCCATGATCGATCGGCCGGCAGAGCCATGGCGTGGCCGTGGTGTTGTCCACGATGAGTGGCAGCCCGGCCCGGTCCGCGATCCGGGCCATCGCGTCCAGATCGGTCACGTAGCCGCCCGGATTGGCGATCGTCTCGCAGAATATGGCGCGGGTGTTCTCGTCGATGGCGGCCTCGACCGCCTCGAGATCGTCGGTGTCCACGAAGGTCGCGGACCAGCCGAAGCGGCGGATCGTCTGGCTGAACTGCGTGATCGTCCCGCCATAGAGCCGCGAGGAGGAGACGATGTTGCAGCCCGGCCCCATCAGCGGAAAGAGCGACATGATCTGCGCCGCGTGCCCCGAGGAGCAGGCGATGCCGCCGGCCGCACCTTCCAGCGCCGCAACGCGGTTGGCGAGGGCGCCCACCGTCGGGTTGGTAAGGCGCGAATAGATGTAGCCCACCTCCTCGAGGTTGAAGAGCCGCGCCGCGTGATCGGCATCGCGGAACACATAGGACGTGGTCTGGTAGATCGGCACCTGTCGCGCGCCCGTGGCCGGGTCCGGCTCCG
The DNA here is from genome assembly GCA_002967695.1 of Rhodobacteraceae bacterium WD3A24. GTDB lineage: Bacteria > Pseudomonadota > Alphaproteobacteria > Rhodobacterales > Rhodobacteraceae > Alkalilacustris. Next base: position 32,785 of record PUHN01000002.1, read on the forward strand.
TGCCGGCATGGACAGCGAGGGTGTCGAAACCGAATGTCTGCTCACTCATCGAATAAATCCTCCCCTTTCAAGGCGAGCCTACGAAACTGCATCGCCCTTGGGAAGACGGTCATTGAAGCTCTCGGCCAGGACACAAACCGCGGTGAGGGCGGCGCCAATGCGGGCGGGTCTGGTCGTCCCCAGGTCAGTGGCGGCACCGAGGAGAATGACCTCGACCATCCTGGAGGAGCCGGCTGAATGTCGGGAAAAGGCTCGGCGCGACCGAGCGCTTGTGCGAAGTCGAAGGGCCGGTCGAGCGCAGCCTTTCAGCCGCCCTGCTTGCGCTGAGCGATGTGCTGAACGCCGCGATCCGGCTCGACGCCTTTCATGGCAATCATGCGAGGAATTGGCGGTGGTTGATGATCGCCCTCAGCGAAGGATCGGAACGTGGCTCGGCGGACCGTTCTTTCCGAGTTCCGCCAGAGCCTGCCGGATGACCGTCACCGCCCCCTGGAGTGCCAGCCCGGCCATCACGGCGGCCACGATGATGTCGGGCCAGCCCGTCCCCGTGCCAAAGACCCCGAGGGCCGCGGCCAGCACCGCGAGATTGGCGACGACGTCGTTGCGCGAGCAGATCCAGACCGAGCGCATATTCGCGTCGCCCGCGCGCCAGGCATAGAGAAGGGCGAGACAGGCGGCGTTGGCCGCCAGGGCGGCTGTCCCGACCACGCCCATCGTCGCCCATGCAGGGACCGTTCCGTGCAGCGCGTGCCAGATGACGCTGCCGATGACCCAGAGACCGAAGAGGCCCATGGAACCGCCCTTGACCAGGGCGGCACCGGCTCGCCAGCGAATGCCGAGCCCCAGGACGAAGAGGCTGATGCCGTAATTTGCGGCATCAGCGAAGAAGTCGAGCGCGTCGGCTTGCAGGGCCGCAGATCCGGCGGCCACGCCTGCGACGATCTCGACGAGGAACATGACCGCGTTGATCCCCAGCACGATCCAGAGCACGGCGCGGTAGCGGCCGGTCGCGGCCACGCCGGAGGAGCAGGTGTCGTCGGAGCAGCAGGGCATTGGCGCGTTTTGCCTTTGTCGCGGTTTGACCCTATCTACGGTCTATAGCTGCTATAGGGTCAAGGCATGCACCGCGACGCCATGAAGATCGGCGATCTCGCTTGGGCGACGGGAACCAAGGTCGTCACCATCCGATACTACGAAAGGATCGGCCTGCTGCCGACGCCGGAGCGCAGCGCCGGAAACTACCGAAGCTACGGAAGGGCCGCGCTCGATCGGCTCCGGTTCATCCGGCGCTGCCGGGATCTCGGCTTCCCGCTGGATCAAGTGCGTGAGCTACTCGATCTCGCCTCGGATGTCGAGCGCCCCTGCGGCGAGGTCGATGCGATCGCTGCGGCGCGCCTGGCAGAAGTCGAGCGAAAGATCATCGATCTGCAAGCGCTGGCGCAGGAACTGCGCCGTATCTCGGCGACCTGCAATGGCGGCGGCACGATCTCGAACTGCCGCATCCTGGAGGCGATCGCGCCAGACTGAAACATGGCCTTCCACTCCCCGAGGGGCTTGCGCAACCAGGGCGCGATGAGGCCTCGCCGGGAAGACCTGCGGGCAAGATCATCGCTCACGTAGCGAGCGGCGTGGCCACCCACACTGCCAGGGTCGGCACCGACAATGGCAAGGTAGTGCCGAAGCTGATCGCGATGCAGAGGAAAGTCAGGATGGGACTGCATTCAAGGCGCGGGTGAGCGCTCAGCCGTAATGCCTAGTGCTTGCAGTTGTCACGGTCCGGGCTCGCTCGGGTCCGGAAAGGTCGAAGGGGAAGACTGGGCGGAACATTTCGAGATGCCGCATTTTTCATCTTCGGCCGTCTTTACGTGGTCTCCCAAAGGTGGTCACATTCAACCGACGGTCGACCGACGAAAATCGAATGATCCGAGTAGCCCTGAGGAGTTCTTCCCTCGATGCCCCGTTCCTTCTTGCCGCCTCTTTCGATTGTGACCTTTATGGTTTTGGCGAGCCCGGGCCTCGCCCAACCCGACGAGAGCCGCGAGTATCAGGATGGCGCGCGGGGCAGCGTGACCTTGCCACAGGGGGATCGGTCCTTCTCAGACGTGGTCGTCGACTACGAACAAGGAACAGGGACTATCGTGGATAGCGCCCGTGATCCTCAGGCTGCGCTCGGCGCCCCGGACTATTCGGGTGATGTGGACGATGGCAGCTTCCTGTCTCTGGGGTGTGACGGATCGGTCATTTTCCGGTTCACGGACAATGCCCTGATAGATGTCGCGGGTGCCGATTTGTATGTCTTCGAGGTCGGCCCGAATGTCGAAGGCATGACCCTCGCGATCTCGGAGGACGGCAACAACTGGATTGATCTGGGTGACATCAGCGGAGGCCGCTCCGAGGTGGATATCGGTGGGTCGGCGCCAGCGGATGCAAGTTTCCGCTTCGTGCGGCTGACGGATGACGGGATTGATTGCGGCTCGAGATTTGCCGGCAGCGACATCGATGCGGTTGCGGCGATCGGCTCCACGATGCGTTTCGTGCTGGACGGGGAAGTTCTGTTCGGCGTGGACAGCACGGAACTTCGAAGCACGGCGCAGGCCGCCCTTGACGCGCTCGCGCGCGACATCGCCGCCGCGGAGATCGGCAGGTTTCGCGTCGTCGGACATACCGACGCCACGGGAAGTGATGACTACAACCTTGCGCTGTCACGGGAACGGGCGATGGCGGTGCGAGACTATCTGAGCACCCGACCGGCGCTGGCAGATGTGGTCATCACCTCCGAGGGTCGCGGAGAGGCAGAGCCCGTAGCCAGCAACGCGACCGAGGAGGGGCGTAGAATGAATCGTCGGGTCGAGATCCTCGGATATTGAGACGGCTCCTGTCGCTCCCCTGACAGCGCAGCCGCACCACGTTAGCGCTGGCGCTCCCTCAAGTCGGCAACGGACCGACCGTTACCAGATAGGCCTATTCGTCGGTCGAAGGGGCGGACAGCGGAACTTCGCTGCAGGAGCGAGTCCGAGGCAATACCACCACACAGCGACTTCCTGCATGCAATCACGGGCTCATACTGTAGGATGAAACGCATCAACTCGATGGTCCATTGTCCCGTTTTGGACCTGACCACCGATAGATTGGACCGCCGCAGACCTGCAGTTCTCGGGCACGCAATGACTGCGCGGGCAGTCGCAACCGAGAGGAGTGAATGATGAAGACGACAGTCCTGACAACGGTGTTTCTCGCGCTATCCGGCCTTTCAGTGGCCGCACAAGATGCAGCAGGAACCGCGCCACAGTCGGGGGGCGCCGCCCAGATGAACACGGAATTCGGCGCCGCGTTGATGGCGCAGGCCCGGACCGAGGCACAGGTGACCGCTGCGCTTGAGCTCCAAGGTTACCAGATCGATGATATCCGCCGGAGTCTTCTTGGACGGGTAATCATCAAGGCACACAACGAGGTCCACGTCCGTGAGATCGTCATGAGCCGGTCGAACGGCGAGATCCTATCGGACCAGATCATCGACACCGTGGCCACGAGTTCGGGGTCTGCCCAAGCGGACGGCGGGGCGGAAGGCTCTGAAGCCGATTCCGGTATCAATCTGAGCGTTGACACCGACACCTCGGTGAATGTCGGGGGTGACGCCGGCGGCGATGCGGATGATGATGGCGGCGATGCGGATGATGATGGCGGCGCAGGCGTTTCTGTCGGCGGTAGCGGCGGTGTCAGCGTCGGCATCGGAAACTAGTGCGCCGATGATCAAGATGCCGGAGAGCGTCCGGACGCTCTCCGGCTTAACGGTCGAGTCCGGACGGCCCATAAATGCATTACAGCCATCGTCTTGTCTTGCTCGCCAGCGCGATCCTCGTGTTCCAGGTCATAGGGGGTGCGGTATTCATTCTGGAGATGTTTTCCGATGTCTTGGGGATCGGCCTCTGGTCCCTGCATTGGCAGACACGAGAAATCGTTCAACTCGGCGCAGTGCTGAGCCTTGTGCTCGGAGCCATTGCAGGTGTCGCGTTTCTTGTCGGGACATTGCAGCGGGCACAAACCATTGAAAGGCAACTCCAGGCAGCTTCCGGCGCATTCAATGCGGCAATGGAGAATCAGTTCGACAAATGGAGTCTGAGCCCGGCCGAGGCGGAGGTTGCCCTGTTCGCACTTAAGGGATTTTCAAATCAGGAGATCGCGAGGCTACGTGGCAAATCGGAGGCCACGATCAAGACGCAGATCAATGCGGTGTTTCGCAAGGCCGGTGTCCAGAACCGTGCACAGCTAATGGCACAGTTTATGGACTTACTGCTCGAGATGCCTGAACAATGACAATGGCTTCTCTTAGGAAGTTGCACCGCGGCATGAGATCGTTCGGCGGACGGCAACTATGAGCTGCTTACGAACTTACTCCCGAAAGATCGATACCTTGTAGCCATATGGGCCCAACGCATCGATCCTCACCTGGTCGCCGGCGCGGGCGCCGTTTTGCTCGAAGAAGTCACCGACCCAACGTCGCTTGCGGAAGAGCTTCTTCGTTCCATCAATGTCGGTGATCGCGGGAGAACGGCCGCCCCAGTCGACTGTAACGGTCCGGGCAGCAGCCAAAGCCGCGTTCGAGCCCCCGATACAATCATCGGGGAAGGCCGCCAAGATATCGCGCAGGTAGAAGTGGTTGTTGTTGATATTGCCCTGCGTGAGCGTGACATAACCAAGCACGATGCCGTCGGAAAAGCCTTCAGCAATCTCGTCCTTAGGCGAGCTGGACGTGACGGCGATCGATGATGCCGAAGAGGTGTGAGGAATGCCGTCGACCTTGTTGGCGCCTCCACCGGGTATCACAGAAGCTGGTGCTACGCGTGCGCTCTCTGCATGCAGGACGACCTCCGCGGCCGCGCGCGCGTCTTCGCCGGCGTCGTGGTGCTCGAATGACAGGCCGAGGTGGGTCTTCAGCGAGCCCAGCCCGTGGCCGCCATTTCCCTTCAGCTCAGGCCAGGCTCTTCGGGCGACGCTCACGCTGTCCAGCCAGTCCCAATCCGGCTCGGGACGGTTGGAAGCAGAACATGCAGCGCGGATGGCGCTACGATCGAAGCCGGAATGCTGACATACCGTAAGTCCGCTGAGGGATTGCTCCAGCACAGGAAGCACCTGCTCGAAGGTGGGGGCACCCGAGACCATGCTGTTGGTAATCCCATGGATATGGGTAAACACCCAGCTGGACGTCTGCGGGTCGACGTATGTCGCCCATGTCTCGATCGAGTTGTCCGGGCGCACGCAAGCTACGCCAATCTGGCAGATGCTCCCACGATCATGGTTCGCCGTTTCCACGTCGAGCGCCACGAACCGGAACGGTCCCTCGGGGAACGGTGGCGGGGAAGCCTGCCAGGGTGACCGGCTTTCGGCCATTGGCTGGAGGCCGAGGAAGCGTGCCTTCTGCCGATCGAGAGCCGCCCGCTCCGCGGCGCCGAAGCCGAGACGATGGACAACACGGTCCACGAGGTCGATCGGTTCCTCATAGGCATCCATTCCCCGGCGATTCCATGCGATCGCCTCCCTCGGCGCGAGCGCAATCACCTCCTGCGCCAGTCCGGCGATGTCGATGTCATCCGGTAGAGCCACCCAGACAGCCTTGCAGTATTCGGCGATGAACGCGTTGCGCAGCGCCTTCGCTATGTCTCCGTCCGCCCTTGTTTCCGGGTCGTTCCGTAGCCGCCACATTCGCCCCGTGTTATACATGCGCGAGAAGTAGTGGCTTGAGGTCTCGGAGCCGGTGCGGTGGCGCTGGTGGATACGCTTATACAGGGTCTCGTTGTTGGCGCGGGTCGAGCCGATGTAGCGGCGATCTCCCTGATGATCGACGAGGCCATAGATCCCACGGCAGTCCTTGGGGGCCATCGCAGTCGGCTGCGGCGTCGCCGCGAGAAGCTGTTCCACGATCTCTTCGGCACGAGGAACCGCGGCCTTTCGGCGGAAGATATTCAGCATGTCAGGTATCCCTGCCTACCTCTCAACGACGCCAGGTGAGGCGCCTCGAACTTGAGTTGCAAGAGACCCCCAATGCCATAAGAATTCAACTGAGAAAGTCGGTTAGTGACCGGAGCTGACCTCCTTCGTTGGCGCCACGAAGCCCATCAAATCGACAAACCCATTAACATAGGTCTCCAGGCTCTCCCGCCGCACGCCGCGCTACGCAAGGCGTTAAGCCTGCTGCACCGACAACATCTCATCCGGCAAATGCCGTTGCAACGCCGCCGCCGCGCTCCAGGGCGCGGTCAGCCACGTCTTCCAGTCCTGGGGATCGGTCAGGATGACCGGCATCGCCTTGGGATGGACCTCGGCGACCTCGGCGTTGGGCGCGCATGTCAGGAAGCCGTAGAGATCATCCGTCGTCTCACCCTCCTTGAGCTTGCGCACCGAGGTCCAGCGCGTCCAGAGGCCGGCAAAGGCGGCCGGGCGATCCTCGGGCAAGGAGAACCAGACATTGTGCCGGCCGCCGCGCGTGGCGTCGGGCTCGGCGAAGGCCGTGAACGGCACGAGGCAGCGATGCTCGGGCCCCAGCCAGCGCCGCCAGTGCGGTGACTTCGTGTTGCGGATGTTGGTCACGCCGCGATCGGCCCGCTTGCCCTCGAGGAACTGCGGCGGCGTCGGCATGCCCCAGCGGCCCATCACCAGCTCGCGCCCCTCTTCCCCCTGCCGGATGATCGGCGCGCGGTAGTCGGGGTAGATTCCAGGTTGCGGCGGCAGGTTGCCCAACCGGTCCACCGCGACATCGAAGAGCCGGCGCATCGCATCCTGTGCACTGGTCTGCGAATAGAGATTGCACATCGACTTCTCCTCATCGCGGCCGAAGGGAAGGAATGGCGAGCGATAGGTTGGCCCAAGGGTCCCGTCAGCCAGGATGAGCGTCGGGAACGCCTCGAGAAAGTGGCAGGCATCGTCGAGCGCGCGGAAATGAACCGCTACGGCGTCGCCGATCAGGTTCCTGGCCGGGTGCCAAGCATACTCCGCCGCGCCGATCTCGCGGTCAAGCCAGCGATGCGGGTCGTTCCAAGGCCCTAGCACGGCGAATCCTTCATCGGGCACCAGCACCCTGATCCTGATCGGGAAGGCGGCCTCGTCGATCTTGCTCTGCGATGGGGATCGGTGTGACACGGTGAGAACAATAGTAGAACATATCGCGGGAGTGAAGGGGGAGCTCACCGACGGTCGCGATGCGCCATGGCATGGCACCGCTGGGTTGATGCGCGGTTACATCACTCGGAAATTTGGTTGCGCATCCTTAACATTTGGGGTTGCATGGCTCGGGAAATTTGGTTGACAGGGTTGAAACTGCCGCTTGTCGCGCCAAGTGTGTCAATTTTGCAACAAACGCCGAATCCTGTAAACTGTTGAATTGCAATATCTATTTTTCCGCCATCTGAGAGATGGTTGACATAAGTTGACACATTCAAGCATCACGATGTTTTTACCTGAGAATTCGGCTCAAACTTGGCCGCAGATGCGGCCGTGAGTAGGCCTCTGAGACCGTGTTTGCGGCGTATGAGCTCAACGACGATACAGGGCTGTCAGGCCCAGGCCTGATTGGCGTCGGCCGCGCCTCAAATGTGACCAGGAGCATGTTCGCTGAAGATGCAGCAGGGGACGGGGACCACGTCACTGCACTATCATGGAGCCAAGGATGCGGAGGCTGGCGGCGCGCGCCGTCGTGCAATCATTCAGCCGCAGGTGGCCAGAGCTCCGCTCATGTGCAGGAACGACGACCAGCCAATGCGTGGCTGTCGACGCCTTGACTGCACCCTCGTCCACGCGGCAGCCTCACCAGAGGGGGCTGGTGTATAGCAGGAAACGGGCACGAACGGCACACACGGCGCCGAGCGTGCGTTCAGCTCCGGGAAAGGCGCACATGAGCAGGATCATTGACTACAAGGTCATCCACGCCGTCTATACCAAGGCTGATACCGACAGCCTTCGCGACATATTATCCAATCATGTGAAGGACTACATCGCGGCGGGGTGGCAGCCGCACGGTCAGTTCGCGGCGGAGACCTTCGGCGGCGTCCTGGTTCTGATGCAGCCGATGGTCAATTACGAGACGGACAGCGCTGCGAGCGACCCCTGAGGCTCACGCAGCCCGTTCCAGGCCGCGCGGCGTGACCCGCCGCCATCACAAATGCGCCACGCGCCTCCCGCTGTCACTTCGTCCGGCCTGCAGCCCGCTCCGACGGTGCCGCGCCCCCCTCCATCAGGTCAGCGATCTCCGCGGCCAGGCCGATCCGTTGCGCGGGCCGGGCAGCCGCGATCATCAGCGCCGTGCACAGCGCGGTGAGCGGATGCGGATCGGGCGGCCCGGCTGGATCGCGCCGCGCGCAATCCCTCGCGATCACCGAGCCAAGCTCGACGGCAAGCTCCATCAGCGTGTGGCACCTGGCAGTGGCACCGGTGTGGAGATCGAGGACAACCGGCAGATCGAGATTGCGCAGAAAGACCGCGAGTTCCTTCTCGGGCGAGGGAAAGGCAGCTGATCCTCTTGCCTCGTAGATCGGCTGCGATGAACCGGAGCTGCAGCCATCGAGGCTGAATACCGCCCATCCTGTGCGGTCCGCCGGCAGACATGGACGACGCGTCCTTGCACTGCCCGCTGACTCGCGGATAGGCACCACGACCACCGCGCGGAGACGCGTATGACCGGACCGACGCCGCCACGCCTTTGGCAGTTGAACGATCTGGCCCATTGCGGCACCTCCTCGCCGGGCACGTCCTTGCCAATGGATGAGGCGAAGGAAAACGCGACCTACGGGATCAACCTTTGGGTGTATTGTGGCATCTTTGGCGCAGCAACGTGGCACGATTATGGCGGCCATGGGGAGAGTCCGTGGCCGGCAGCGCTTCGCTCTTGGCAGCTCCCCCGTTCGGTCGGCAAGATCAATGACAGACGAGTATCTGCCCGAGTTCCGTGGGCCAGTCCCGAAGAAATTGCGCGGTGCCCGGGCCGCGCGCGACGCATCCCGGCGATTTCCGCCCGGCGTGTTCGATCCGTAATGAGTGAGGCTGAAGTGGAGGTTTTCGATCGTCTCGGGCCGGCGCCGGGCCATTGTCGGATGCTCTTCGAACGGCGCTCGGACCAGGCCCTTTTCTGCCTCACCTACCACCATGAGCCGGGGTATGACGGCCGCCACCGCGCGCTTGCCTTCCTGGCCTGCGACAGCGCGGGATCGCCGGTCGGAGAGGCACTCGAAATCCCTGCGCGCGCGTGCCTTGCCGGATTGCCGCCCTGGCTGCGCCTGCCCGATGATGCCCGGGATGAGGAGGTCATCGCCAGTTGTCTGCCCTACGGGCGCATCCGGCGCAGCGAACTGGCCGATTACGCAGCCTTCCTCATCACGCCGGTCGGCGGCGCGCCTGAAAACGCCTGCGCACGGCTCGACCACATCCTCGCGCGCCCCGAAAATGCGACAAGCTGGCGCGTCTACGGCCAGGCATGGGCCGGAGCGGCGCAGGCCCTGCACGACTGCCCGAGCGGCGAGGAGGCGATCCGCTATCTCAAGGACGCCCTGCCGATAGCCCGGCTGTCGTGGCGCGATTTCGTCTATCTCAAGCGGGATGCCCACGCCTTTACCGGCGACTTCTATACCGTCGCGACGCGCGTGTTGTCGGACCCGTAAACCGACCGGACGCGCAGTTGGGCGACGTCGATCAGGGTTTGAAACGGAAAGGCGACTTCGCCGCATTGGCACAACGCCCCACCCCCAGTGTGGCCGCAATGGGCGTGCATCCGGCGTCCTGTTAGCAGCCGCCTATCTTGGCTGCTGCGACTACCGGATCGTTGACACGCCTTTGGAATCCCCGCACGGTAAGTGAACCGGACAAATTGTCGCAGGCCGCGGCACGGCAGGCGGGCGCAGACGGAGCCCGACCCCCGAACGGCACGGCAATCATGTCTCCGGCGATTGCCTGACAACTTCGCAAAGTCGGCATCCAAACCATGCTGGCCGCATGGTCATTGGGAGGAGGAAATCCGATGGTAGCCTTTAGACTGAACGGCGAGAACGTCGATGTGGACGTTCCCGAGAACACGACGCTGCTCGAAATGCTCTCGCTCGATCTCAACGAATACGGGCCGAAATTCGGCTGCGGGCTGTCGCAGTGCGGCGCCTGCACCGTCCTCGTCGATGGCGAGCCGGTCGTGAGCTGCGAAACCGACGCGACGGCGGTGACCGGCCGCTCGGTCGAGACGCTTTCGGCGCTAAACGATGGCGACACCGCCGGGCGGCTCCAGCAGGCGTTCATCGACGAACAGGCGGCCCAATGCGGCTATTGCACTTCGGGGATCATCATGCGCGCGCAGGCGCTGCTCGACCAGAACCCGAACCCGAGCGAGTCGGAGGTGCGCACAGCCCTTAATGACAACCTGTGCAGATGCGGGTCGCAGGCCCGCGTAATCCGCGCCGTGATGCGCGCCGCCGGTTGAGGAGGACGAGAGATGCTTGATCAGTTCAGGACAACCCGCCGCGGCCTGATGAAGGCCGGCGGCTATCTGACGGTCGCCTTCAGCCTCAGCGGCTGGATTCCAAGTGGGGCTGCGGCACAGGATGCCGAGCTTCCCGGCGATCTGGCCGACAACCCGATGCTGAATTCGTGGATCGCCATCAACGAGGATGGCACCGTCACGCTCAAGATCGGCAAGGTCGAGCTGGGCCAGGGGACCAAGACATCGGCCGCGCAGATCGCCGCCGACGAGCTTTATATCGATATGGACCGGCTCGAGGTCATCTCGGGCGACACCTGGGTCGTGCCGAACGAGGGCACGACGGCCGGGTCGGGCTCTGCACCGAATTGCTTCCCTGCAGTTCAGGCCGCATCGGCCGAGGTGCGCGGGATGCTGCTGGAGATGGCCGCGGAGCAGCTCGGCCAGCCGGCCGACCAGCTTACCATCGAGAACGGCACCATCACCGCCGGGGACGGGAGCGAAACCACCTACTGGGATCTCGTCAGCGGCGGCGAATTCGAGCGTGAGGCCTCCGGCAACGCGGCGCTGATGCCGATCGAGGAACAGCGCTATATCGGTCAGCCGATCCCGCGCCTCGATCTGCCCGCCAAGATCATCGGCCGGCCGGCCTATGTTCAGGACATCCGCGCGGAGAACATGGCCCACGGCAAGATCGTGCGTCCGCCGACCTATGACGCCACGCTCGAGTCGGTTGATACGTCGGTGGCCGAGGGCATGCCCGGCGTGATCGCGGTCGTGCGCGACGGCAGCTTCCTCGGCGTGATTGCCGAGCGCGACGGGCAGGCACTGGCCGCGGCCAATGCCCTGGCGGAGAACGCGTCGTGGAATGTGCCGGAGGGCAACCTGCCGGGCAATGACGGCATATTCGACTGGCTGCAGGCCGAGGCGACGGACTCGACCGAGTATGTCAATACCGGCTCGCCCTCGGGTGGCGGGGCCAAGACGATGGAGGCGACCTATTACCGCCCCTATCATATGCACGGCTCGATCGGCACCTCGGCAGCCGTGGCCCAAATGGGCGATGATGGCGTCATGACGATCCAGAACGCCTCGCAAAGCGTCTTCGGCACCGGCCAGTCCATCGCGGCCATGCTGGGCATGGAGCCGTCGAACGTGCACATGCAGCACATCGACGGCTCGGGCTGCTACGGCCACAACATGGCCGACGACGCCGCCGCCGACGCCGCGCTTCTGGCGCGGGCGCTGCCCGGGCGTCCGGTGCGCCTGCAATACACCCGCGAGCAGGAGCACAAATGGGAGCCCTACGGCTCGGCGATGGTGATGAACATCCGCGCCAATGTCGACGATGAGGGCAACGTCCTCGACTGGCACTACAACAACTGGTCGACGGGGCACTCCACCCGACCCTCGGGCGGCGATCCCGGGCAGTTGTTGTCGGCGCGCTATCTCGAAGAGCCCTTCGAGCAACCGCCGGGCCGCGACTGGGGGCCGTCTAGCTATGGCGCCGGCCGCAACGCGGAGGCGAAATACGTCTTCCCGCACCAGACGATGACGGTGAACTTCACCCCGAAGATGCCGCTGCGCGTCTCGGCGACGCGGGGTCTGGGCGCTTTTGCCAACGTCTTTGCCATCGAGTCCTTCATGGACGAGCTGGCCAGCGACGCGGGTGTCGATCCGCTGGAGTATCGCCTGCGCTTTCTCGAGGACGAGCGCGCCCGCGCGGTGCTGATGAAGACAGCTGAGGAGTTCGGCTGGGACGACTGGGAGCCCCAGCGCGGCCGTGGCCGCGGAATCGCCTTCGCCCAATACAAGAACTACGCAGCGATTACGGCGATCGCCCTGGAAGTCCAGGTCAACCAGCGCAATGGCCGGGTCAGCGTGGTGCGCGCCACGGCGGCCAATGACAGCGGCCACATGGTCAATCCCGACAACATCGCCAACCAGATCGAGGGCGGATTGATCCAGTCGCTGAGCTGGGCCCTGAAGGAGGAGGTTCGTTTCGACGACACGCAGGTGCTGTCGAACGACTGGGCAAGCTACCCCATCCTGACCTTCAACGAGGTGCCCAACATTGACGTTCACCTCATCAACAGCCCCGGCCAGCCGTATCTCGGCACCGGCGAGACATCGCAGGGACCCACCGTGGGCGCGCTTGCCAATGCGATCACCAACGCGACCGGCGTGCGCTACCGCAGGCTTCCGTTCCTGCCCTCGCGCATCTCGGACGGCCTGCGCGGCTGAACCGATAACGAAGCCGCTCTGACCGAAAGGCCCCGCGCAAGTATCGCGCGGGGCCTTTTCCTATTGAGTGCCGCATCGGCAGGGCTTTACGCACGGTCGCGGTCGCTACCCGTCGCCGCGCACTTCGGCGATGGCGGCCTCGATATCGCTCCACGGCGCCCGCTCGGTGAACTGCGCACGCATGAAGACCAGCAGATCGGCCAGCTCCTCGTCATTGACGCTGGTGGCGAAGGCTCGCATGGACTTGTTGGGCGATCCCGCCGGCGCCTCGATCCCGTCCAGGACGATGTGGATCACGTTGCGCGGATCGGGCATGTTGACTGTCGTGGTCAACCCGAGCGGCACGGTGTCGCTCGCCGCCCGGTGACAGTTCACGCACACATCCTCGAAGACCTCGGCGCCCTGCTGCGCCTGTTCGGGCAACTGTGCGATCCGCTCCTCGCCGCCGCCGCCGAACTGGCGGGTCTCGGCGAATTCGATCGCCCTGTCCCGCGCGCCCTCTTCGGGATCGCCCTGCAGGCTCAGGAAATACTCAGCCATCGCAAAGACGTCGTCGTCGCTAAGACCGCGCAGATGGTCCACCACCGGCTGCATGGGGCCGGCGGCGATGCCGTGATCGAGATCCCAGCCGTCGAGAAGGTAATTGACCATCGCCAGATCGCCCCACGGAGCCGGGGCGGGCGAGTCCTCGTTGAGTGCGGGCGCGTGCCACCCTTCGGCGCTGCCGCCGGCGTAAAGCTCGCTCTCGACAACGGCGCCGAATCTGTTGAGCGGGGAATGGCAGACCGAGCAGTGCCCGAGCCCCTCGGACAGATACGCGCCGCGGTTCCACGCCTCGCTCCGGTCCGGGTTGGGTGTGAAGGGCTCGGCATCGTGAAACAGGAACTTCCAGCCCGCCAGCAGCGGACGGAAATTGGTGGGAAACTGCAGATTGTTGGGCTCCGGCGTGGCCTCCACCGGCTCCTGGCTCATGAGAAAGGCGTAGATCGCGCGCAGGTCGTCGTTGGTGACGCGCGCGAAATGGGTATAGGGAAACACCGGGTAGAGATGCGCGCCCGACCGGCTGACCCCCTCGCGCATAGAGCGCCGGAATGCCTCGAACGACCAGTCGCCGATCCCCGTGTCCGGATCGGGCGTGATGTTTGAGGAGTGCACCGTGCCGAACGGCGTCTCCAGCGCGAGACCGCCGGCAAATGACGCGCTGCCCTCGGCGGTATGGCAGACGGCACATGCGCCGACGCCGGCAAGCGTCTCCCCCCGCTCAACAACCTCGGGCTCGAACCCGGCGGGGTCGGGTCGTGATACCGGGTCGATCGCCGGATACCAGCCGATGGCCGCATATCCGCCGCCCGCAATCACTACTGCGGCACCGATGATACCGCCGATCCATCCTCTCGCGCGCATCTCTCACTCCCCCTAATTCACGCTAGGGTAACATCCCCGACAAACAGGGAGAAAGAGGAAGTGCAGAAGCATCCGATCGACGTGTTCGCATGTGTCGGATATCATGCGGCATGGCCCGGCCCGGGGACAGGGAATGGCTGTGTCCCCATGGGAGTTGCCGTCGTCATGGGGGGCGAGACCGAGATGTTGAGCGGCAAACGGTCGGACCCGCTTTCTACGGGTGGGCGGCGGCCCGGCTGCAGCCATTTAAAGAGGGCAACACGCCGATCGATGTGAATTTGTCCGGCCTGCGGTCTGCTCCGGCGGCACCGGCGCCCACCTCCATCAGGTCAGCAATCTCCGCGGCCAGGCCGAGCCGTCGTGCATGTCGGCCTGCCTATGGCGCAGGCTCTTGACCTTCCACTTTCCGGATGCCCGATGATCCTTGGCGACCAACGCAGGAGTGCTCCATGGATCTGACGGTCTCGACGCTATCGCTCGCCTTGGGGCTGGGCTTCCTGGGCTTCATTGAGCCGTGCACCATCGGAGCGCATATGCTGTTTCTGGACGGTCAGCGCGAACGCGCGATGCGCACGCGGCTCAGCTCTGCGGCGGTATTCGTGCTGGCCCGCCTGTTGGTGATGGGGGGCTTTGGCGGCGCCATCGTCATGCTGGGCCAGAGGCTGATCGGGGTCCAGACCAGCGCCTGGCTGATCTTTGGCGCGATCTACCTGACAATCGGCGCGGCGTTCCTGCTGGGCGCGGGCGGCCGCTTTCGCCGTCGTATCCGGTTTGCACCCAGGACTTGGCGAACAGCCAGAAACCCATGGGTTCAGGGCGCGGCGTTCGGGCTCAACATTCCCGCCTGTGCCGCGCCGATCCTCTTCGGCTTGATGGCGAGGGCCACCGCGACAGGGTCTGCGGCGGCGGGGTTCGCCCTGATGGCTGTCTTCGCGGTGGCGCTGTCGCTGCCGCTGGTGCCGCTGTCGGTCATCCCGCGGCTTGCCCTGCCGCTGGACCGGCTGGGCGACTGGCTGCGCCCGCGCCGCTGGCTGACGGGGCTGGTGTTTCTTGCGCTCGGCGCCTGGTCGCTGTGGTTCGGGTTCTTCGTTGATTCGGCCGACTGGCGCGGGACATGACGGTGCGTCTCCTGCGGAGCGTCTCACCCTGATGGTCGCGCCGCACAGGACTGCGAATGCGATTGTGAACCCCCCACCTGATAGCGTTTCAGAGAAACCCGATCCGCTCGTTGGTCTCCTCGATGTCGCGCAGCCTCTCGCGAGCCGCGACGCCGGCGGCGAGCGTCGCTCGCTGCATGATCTGATGGCACACCGCGAAGACAGCGGCGTGGTTGAACTGCGGCCCGGCCGTTTGCGTCTGGCAGAGGAAGTGCCATGCGATGTCGTCCCGAGGCGCCATGCCCTCGTCGGTCACGAGCGCAAGCTTCGCGCCACGACGCAGGATCTCCTCGATGATCATGTCCGTCCCGGCAACGCGGCGGCGCAGGGCGAAGAAGATCACGCAGTCGTCGGGGGTCATGGCCGCCAGATGCTCCCCGAGCGTCTCGCCGCCCTTGGGGATCACCTGCACGTCCGGAGCGACCTTCAGCAATTGCCACTGCAGGTATGTCGCGAAGGACTGGCTGATGCGGTAGCCGATGAGCCAGACGCGCCGAGCCCCCAGAATTGCCTCCGCGACGGCTTCGAGCTCGTCGGCGCCGATGCGGCGGAAGGTCCAGTCAAGGTTTTCCTTGGTCTCCGCCATATCGAGATCGAGCGCCCGCGCGCCGGCCGCGTGCTCGGCGTGGCCCTGAAACAGGCGCGACCCGGAAGTCCCTTCGGCCCGCGCCTGACGCCTCGCTTCCTCGTAGCCTGCGAAACCGATGCGCCGGACGAAGCGAGATACGGTGGCCTTGGAGACGCCGGCGAGCCGGGCGAGCTCCTGGGCGTCGTAGCTCGCAATTTCGCCGGGGAAGCGAAAGAGGAACTCGCCAAGCCGGCGCTCAGCGGGGTGGAGATGCGGCAGTGCAACTCGAACCCGCTGAAGAAAGGACATGTTCGACGAGAGCCGGGAAATGACGGCTTCACGCTCCGCTTCCGCCATGTGGCATGCCTCTCCTTTGAAAATGCCAGGGCCCCGGGAGCACAACCGGGTTTGGGGCCGATTTGCACCCTAGCGAATCGCGCAATGCCTTGAAAGCATGATTTCTTGTTCTAGGCGGCGGTGCCGCCAGAATGCCGAGTGATACGCGCGTATTGACTCAGTGCCCAGTGTGACATCAGGATGAATGCGTGGCGCCTATGAAATCACCATTTCATGTGTGGCGTTACAAACTTCGGCTTTGAAGCCGACGGCCCGATTGACCGCTTGCGCGGTGCGGCGAAGGCTTGGGGAGCCACGCAGGAAAGGGAAATCCACCATGCCCACCAAAAGCACGACCGCGTTCCGCCTCATCAGCGGCATTTCGGCAGCAACGCTCGCGACGAGTGTCGCGATGCCGGCACTCTCCCAGGAAGACTGGCCGAGCGATCCCGTCAGCATCATCGTGTCGTTTCCGCCGGGCGGGGCGAGTGATCTGGTCGCGCGACTGCTCGCCGCCGAACTGGGTGAGGCGCTCGACGCGCAGTTCGTCGTCGAGAATCGCCCAGGCGCGGGCGGCACGGTCGCGGCGACCGCACTGATGGAAGCCGCCCCCGACGGGCACACGCTGATGCTGTCCAACCTCACGCCCTTTGACGTCGCACCGACGCTGTTTCCCGACACGCCCTATGATCCGATCGAGGACTTCACCCATGTCAGCTATATCGGCGGCGTCTATCTGGGGCTTTTCGCTGCACCCAGCCTGGAGGTGGAAACCTTCGAGGGCTTGATGGAGCTCGTTCGCGCGAATCCCGGCTCGGTCGATTACGGCACGTCCGGTGTGGGCTCGTGGGGTCATATCGTCAGCGAAACGTTCAAATCGCTGACCGGAACCGACATGGTCCATATCCCCTACCAGGGGTCGGGCCCGATGCGCCAGGACCTGCGCGCCGACGTCGTGGATCTCACCTTCGACGCCGTGCCGCAGAACCTGCCGTTGGTCGAGGAAGGGGTTGCCGTTCCACTGGTTGTCATGGCGCCGGAGCGGCTGGAAACCCTGCCGGACACGCCGACAATGGTCGAGGCGGGACATGACCTGGTCGCGGAGAACTGGCTGGGGATCAGCGCGCCGGCCGGGCTCGACCCCGCAATCGCGGAGACGCTCGACGAGACCCTTGCCGATGTGATGGCCGAACCGGAAGTCAGCGCCCAGTTCGACGAGTGGGGCATCGTGCGCCGCGAGATGACCGGCGAGGAATTCTCGGCCTATGTCGCCGAGCAGTTCGATGTCTGGGCCGAGCGCATCGCGGCGAGCGGAGCACAATGACGGCCGTGTGCTCTGGCCCGGGTGCCGACGGAGAGCTTGCATGAAGATCGCGGTCTTCTTCGTCGGCACCGTCCAAGATGACGGCTTCAACGCCAGTGCTCTTGCCGGCGTTGAAGCCGCCCGCGCCCGTGATCTCGCCATGATCGAGGTGGTCTGCGGTGTGCCTTATGACGAGTCGGCGATCGACGTTGCCCTGGCGCGCGCGGCGAAGACGGCAGACGGTGTCGTCTTCGTCGGCGGGCAGGGCAACCGGGCGATGCCGGCGCTTGCGCGGGCGCATCCCGGCAAGCGCTTCGCCATCATCCAGGGCGACAAGCAGGCAGCGAACCTCTCGAGCTACGATGTCCGTCAAGAGGAATCTGCCTTTCTGGCCGGATGTCTCGCCGCACGGATGACCTCGACGGGCTGTGTCGGGCATCTTTCGGGCCATCGGGTCGTGCCCGGCTTGAAGGGGCGTGCCGCCTTTGCGGCGGGGGTGCGGCACGCTGCCTCCGATGTCGCGCTTCTCACCGGGTTCTGCGGCAGTCAGGACGACAGGTCGATCGCACATCAGTGGGCGGCGGCGGAGATCGCGGCCGGCGCCGACGTCATCTTCACCATGCTTAACGCGGCCCGCCCCGGGGCGACAGAGGCATGCCGCGCGGCCGGCGTCCTGCAGATCGGCAATGCTCTCGATTGGACGCGGATCGACCCGGAAGTTTTCGTCGCCTCGGCAGTTGCGCGGATAGACCGCGGTGTGGAGCGGGCCATCGAGGATATGGCCGCCGCCGCACCGCAGGGTGAGGTCCATGAACTCGGCCTGCGCGAGGGCCCGTATAGCGGTCTCGTGTTGCGCTCCGACGTGGCCGAGGAGACCCGGGCCGAGATCGAGGCAATCAGCGCAGCGATCCGCGCTGGCCGCATCGAGATTCCGACCGGTTTTGAAGGCCCCGAGTTCACGCCCGAGGAGGCGACATGCGGATCGAGCGGCTGACATCGACCCTTGGCACGTTGTTGATGATGGCCATCGGTGGCTGGTTCGTCGGCGGCGCGCTGATCGACCTCGATCTGGGCACGCCGCGGCGGCTGGGCCCGGGTGCTTTCCCGGCGGCCGTTGGCGCGCTGCTTGTCGTGCTGGCCGTTGCGGCAGCATGGGGTGACCTGCGCCGGCCGGTGGCCCCCGAAAGCTTCGATCCGTGGTCGGTTCTGGCCGTGGGCGGCGGCGTCGCGGCCTTTGCCTTCATCACGCCGCGCGCCGGTGTTCTCCCGGCCGTCTTTGTCTCCGTGCTCGTCACCGGCGCCGCGCTCAGGCGCATAACCTGGCTTGCGCGCCTGCTGCTGGCACTGGTGGTGACCACAGGGATCTGGGCGATCTTCGTCGCCGGGCTGCAGCTTCCCGTCGAAACCATCCGGGTGCCGCAATGGGACTGATCGAAAATCTCCTCATCGGGTTTGAGACGGCGGCGAGCGCGCAGAACCTCGCATACTGCTTCGTGGGCGTCTTTCTCGGCACCTTTATCGGTGTGCTGCCCGGTGTCGGCCCGCTGGCCGCGGTGGCGATGCTCTTGCCCGTCTCGTTCTATCTGCCGCCCGAGACGGCGTTGGTGATGCTTGCCGGTGTCTACTACGGCGCGGAATATGGTGGATCGATCGCAGCTATTCTGCTCAACATTCCGGGCACGCCCTCGGCTTCGGTCAGCTGCATCGACGGCTATCCGATGGCTCGGGCCGGGCGGGCCGGCGTGGCACTAACGCTCACCGCGGTGGCATCGCTTTTCGGCGGGTTGTTTGGCGTGGTGGTCATCGTCGCACTGGCTCCCCGCCTCGCCGAGTTCGCCCTGCTGTTCGGGCCTTGGGAGTATTTCGCTGTCATGGTGTTGGGGCTGATTGCGGCGTCGATCGTGAGCAGTTCGGGCGCGCTGCGTGGGGTGATGATGGTCTGTCTCGGCATTCTGCTGGGCACGGTCGGGCTAGATATAACGTCGGGGGTCGTGCGCTACTCCGGCGGCACGCAGGAGCTACGTGATGGTGTTGGCCTCGTCGTCGTCGCCATGGGCGTGTTCGGAATAGCCGAAGTCATGGCCTCTGCGCGGACGAACCGGCCGAGTTATGCGGGTGAGAATGTCGGGCTACGCAAGTTGCTGCCAGGTCGCGCCGACTGGGGGCGCTTTACCGGGCCCGCAGTCCGAGGTTCGCTCGTGGGCTCCTTCGTCGGCACATTGCCGGGCACCGGCCAGACGGTCGCCTCCTTCCTGGGCTACGCCCTGGAAAAGAGGGTGTCGCGGCGGCCAGAGGACTTTGGCACCGGTGTTGTCGAAGGCCTTGTCGTTCCCGAATCCGCCAACAACGCCGCGGCCCAGACGGCCTTTATCCCAACGCTCACGCTGGGGATCCCGGGTAGCACGACGATGGCCCTCATGCTCGGGGCCCTGATGGTCCACGGCATCGACCCGGGTCCGCGCATGCTAAGCCAGCATCCGGAGCTGTTCTGGGGGCTGGTGGTCAGTTTTGTCTTCGGAAATCTTTTCCTGCTGATCCTGAACATCCCGCTGATCGGGCTGTGGGTCCGCGTGCTGCGGGTGCCGCACCACTTCCTCTACCCTGCGGTCGTGTTGCTGATCTGCGTGGGCGTCTATTCCATTGCCAACTCGATGTTCGACGTCTGGCTCGCGCTCGCCTTCGGGTTCCTCGGCTACATACTGCGGCTGTGGCGCTACGAGCCGGCACCCATGCTGATCGGTTTTGTGCTCGGCCCGATGATGGAGGAATACTTCCGCCGCGCGATGCTGCTGTCGCGTGGTGACGCAACGAGCTTCCTTGAGCGCCCGGGAAGTGCGACCCTCCTCGTCGCGGCTCTGGCATTGCTGCTGTGGTCTGCGGTTCCCCGCGGGACATGGTCGCGCCTTCTTACCCGTGGCTTCGCACCTAAACGTTGATGACGGTGTCCGCGGCCTTGCGCGGCGCGGGGACAGGGAATGGCCGTGTCCCCTTGGGAGCCGCCGTCGTCACAGGGGTCGAGCCCGACATGTTGGGCGGCAACCGGGAATGGCTTGCTCTCGCCAGGTGGGCGGGCGGCCCGACCCGTGGGTCGCGACGAAGTCCTAGGAGACCCGGCTGATCGTGATGGGGATGCATTCCGCCGCCGCCAGCATCTGCGGTCCAAAGCTCCAAAAGTGGCAACATCTCAGCGTCCAACGCTACTACCCGGCCCTGGATCGGATTTGTCACTCAGGATCGGCGAGAACGAATGAAAGGGGTGCTTGCACTTACACATGTTGCGATCGTTCCAGGCCTGCCATCGTGTCCGCGTGCAGCACCAGCTCTCGCGATATTACGAAGCGCCTCATGGCCCTCTTGCATTTGAGCTGGCCAGCGGCACGACGATCGGACAGCCCAGAAGCGGATGATCGAAGAGCGAGCAATCGATGCCGAAGACGCGCGCGATGATCTCCTCGGTCATCACCTCGCCGGTGGCGCCGCTTGCCGCGACGCGACCGGCACGGAACATGACGATGTGGTCGGCGTAGCGAGCCGCCATGTTGAGATCGTGCAGGACGACCACGAAACTGCGTCCCTCTTCCCGGTTGAGGCTGCGCAGGAGCTCGAGAATTTCCAGTGAATGGGCGAGGTCGAGGTGGTTGGTCGGTTCGTCGAGCAGGATCGCCGGTGCCTCCTGCGCCAACACCATAGCGATCCAGGCACGCTGAAGCTGTCCGCCGGAAAGCGCGGCGATGGGACGCTCGCCGAGGTCGCTCATCTCGGTGCGTCGGAGGGCCTGCTCCACCGCGTCATGGTCCTGCTGTGCCGGGCCGCGAAAGGCGCGCCGATGCGGAAAGCGGCCGAGCATCACCAGATCGCGCACGCGCAACTCATCCGGCGCGTCCGGGCTCTGCGAGAGCATTGCAATCTGTCGAGCAAGATCCTTCGCTCCCCAATCGCCGAGGGGCTTGCCGACAGCCTCCACCGCCCCGGACTGTGGTGTGATGAGCCGGCGCATGACCCGCAGGGCGGTGGATTTGCCGCTGCCGTTGGGGCCGCAAAGCGCCACGACCTGCCCTGCTGGGATCGTCAGGTCGAGCCCGTCGAAGACAAGATGGCCTTCATAGCCGGCCGTGACGTCACTAAGCCGCGCAAGCGCTTCAGGCATGGATCGCGCTCCTTCGCACCAGGAGATAGAGAAACAACGGGGCACCGATCAGCGCTGTCAGGGCGCCAGCAGGCAGCTCCAGCGGCGGCGCGATGACGCGCGCGATGATGTCGGCGCCCAGAACCAGACCGGCCCCCGCCAGCGCCGTGGCGCACAGGAAAGCGCGACCTCCATCCCCTATAATCAGCCGCGCCGCGTGCGGCGCGGTCAGCCCCACAAAACCGATCGCGCCCGCATGGGCCACCGCCACGGCCGTCAATACCACCGCGAGCGCGAGGAACGCTGCCTGTGCGGCGACGAGCGAAAGCCCGGTGGCGACGGCGCTGTCGTCGTCGAGACGCATTTGCCCGAGCGCGCGCGAGGCGACCCAAAGCACGGGCACCGCCACCGCGAGCGCCATGGCGAGCGTGGCGGCATCCGACCAGTGCGCCGCGCCCACCGTGCCTGTCATCCAGGTCATTGCCTGCCCGGCACGATAGACCGGGCCCAGGATCATCAGCATCGTCACCGCCGCCTTGGCCAGCGCAGCGAGCGCGATGCCGTATAGAATGACACTCAGTGGGCCACGGCCGCGTGGATCGGCGATCGTGAGCGCGGCCACGAGCACCGCGAAAACTGTCGCACCGAGAATCGCCGCGACTGGCTGCCAGTGAATCGAAACGCGCAGCGTGTTCGACTCATTGGAGAACAGCCACAGGAAAACCACAACACCCAGCGCCGCACCGTCGGTGATGCCGAGCACGGAGGGCGCCGCCAGCGGATTGCGCGTGACCCGCTGCAGGATCGCACCGGCCAGTGCAAGTGCCGCGCCCGCCAGCAGGGCGAGTGCGACACGCGGCATCCGCAGCGTCCAGACGATGATTTCGTCGGTCCGGGGAGCCTCGCCGAGCAGTGCCTGCAGCACGCGGTCGGGCGGCATGAAGCTCGCACCGAGGCCGATCCCGAGGATGGTCAGCGCAACGACCCCCAGCCCGAAGACAAGGAGGGCCGCGTCCGCGCGCGGCCTTCGACTGCTCTGCGACCAAGTGCTCATGCTCGCGCTCCCGCACCCCGGCGCAGGAGGCCGATCAGAACCGGCACACCGACCAGGGCGAGAACGGCGCTGATCGGCGCCTCCTGCGGGGCGATGATGAGCCGCGCGACGATATCCGCGGTGATCGCGAGCGTCGCGCCCACCAGTGTCGCCAGAAGCGCAAGCTGCGCGCTCCCCAACGTCTGGCCGGACTTGATGGGAAGCCGTCGCGCGAGATGCGGGGCGACGAGGCCGAGAAAGACAACCGGCCCGGCCATCGCCACAGCGCCACCTGCCAGCACGGCCGCGAGCGAAAGCGCCAGCACGCGCACACGGATTACGGCGACGCCAAGTGCGGCGGCGCTGGTATCGTCCGCGCGCAGCGCATCCAGTGCCGGCGCGAGGGCGAGAGCGACGGGCAGGCCGACCATGAGCACGGGCATGCCAATGAGCAGCAGATCAAGGCCCCTGTCCGCGAAGCCGCCGGAGAGCCAGAACAACAGCGTCTCGAGGGCTGTCTCGTCGATCAACAGCAGAACCTGGGTGAACGCGGCGAGCATCGCCGCCGTCGTCACGCCAGCCAGCAGCACCGTGTGCGCCTGTCCGCCCGGTCCAGCGAATGCCGCGAGGGTAAAGACGAAAAAGGTGGTGGCGAGCGCGCCGATCAGCGCCGCGCCAGCGATCTCGCCAAGTCCACTGACGCCGAAGGAGACGACCCCGAGAGAAACCGCGAATGCCGCTCCCGCGTTCACGCCCAGCAGACCGGGTTCGGCCAGCGGATTGCGCGAGACTGCCTGCATCAAAAAGCCCGACAGGGCCAGCGCCGCCCCCGCCGCGGCTGCCACCAGCGTGCGCGGCACGCGCAGGGTGGTGACGATAAGCGCATCGGTCCCCTCGGCGCCCCCGAGGGCCGCCCAGACCGTCGCTGGAGAATAGACCCGCAGACCCAGATGCAGGCTCGCCAGCATCAACAGGCCAAGCGCGAGGACGAGGCACAGAACGGTGCGGGTGACGGTCACGGGCGTCTCCTTTGCCGATCCGATTGACATGTCCTAGTGAAATAGTCAACAAAGCGTCAGCCAGTCTGCGATCCGTGGGCAAGCCACCTTTGACAATCGACCTATCAACGAAAGGTGCTGCAATGCTCGCATTCACACGAAGGCTGACGCTCTTCATCCTCCCGCTTGTTCTGGCTCTTGCTGCCGCGCCGCTTGCCGCGCGCGAGGTTGCCCACGCCATGGGCACGACCGATGTGCCCGACGAGCCGCAGCGCGTCGTGGTGCTGACCAACGAGGGCACCGAGGCCCTGCTCGCGCTGGGCGTCCAGCCGGTGGGGGCGGCGAACTCGTGGAACGGCAACCCGTGGTGGGATCATATCGAGGCGCAAATGGGCGACGCGGTGCCCGTGGGCACGGAGAGCGCCGTCAATCTCGAACAGGTCGCGGCGCTGCAGCCCGACCTGATCATCGGCAACATGAGCCGGCAGGAGGAGATTTATCCGCAACTCTCGGCGATCGCGCCGACGGTCATGTCGGAACGCCTGCGCGGCGACTGGAAGGTCAATTTCCGCCTCTATGCCGAGGCCTTGGGGCGCGTCGACCGCGGCCGCGAAGTTATCGAGAGCTATGACCAGCGCGTGGCCGATTTGCGCGAGGCGCTCGGCGATCGCATCGAGGAAGAAGTCTCAGTCATTCGCTTCCTCGCCGGACAGATCCGCATCTACCAGCTCGACAGCTTCTCGGGCGTGTTGCTCGAAGACGTGGGGTTTGAGCGGCCCGAGATCCAGAACGAGGACAACTTCGCCATCAGGACGGGCAAGGAGAGCATCCCCGACATGGATGGCGACCGCATCTTCTACTTCACCTACGACACCGGCAACGGCGATGGGGAAGCACTTGAGGACGAAGTGCTCTCCGATCCGCTCTGGCAGTCACTCAGCGCAGTGCAGGCTGGCCGGGTCCACGAGGTCAGCGATGCGATCTGGAACACTGCAGGTGGCGTCATCGCCGCCAACCTGATGCTCGAAGACCTCGCGCGCATTTACGATGTCGACCTCTGAACCGGCCGCGCCCGTGCAGGTGATCGCGGTGCACGACATCAGCCCGTCGCTGCGCCGCGTGACCCTGCGCGCGCCCGATGGCCGGGCACCGTCACCCATAAGCCCCGCCGCCCATTGCCACCTTTTCTTTCCCGAGGCGCGCGAGACCGCGGTCGATTTCGAAACACGCCTGAACACCCGATCCGGTCCGCCGGGCCGGGTGTTCACTTACAGACGCATTCACACGGACGGCAGTTTCGACGTGGACTTCGTGCGCCACGCGGGCGAGGGACCGGCCGCGCGCTGGCTGCGCCGCGCCCGTCCCGGCACAGTGATCGGCCATCGCGGGCCGGGTCGCGGCAAGCTGGACCCGAGCGCGGTTGGCGAGGGGGGCCTGTTCATTCTGGCAGATATGACGGCGCTTCCCGCCGCCCTCAGCCTGCTTGAGAATGCGCCGAGGCGGCGCGACGTGCAGGCGATCATCTCCGTGCGGCACTCTCACGACGACGTTGCCCTGCCGGCCTCGGTGCGATCTTCTGTTTGGCTCATCGCCGAAAGGCCCGGGGCGCTCATCGGCGCCTTGCGCACCCGCACTTTGCCAGCAAAAATCACCCTTTTTGCGGCCTGCGAAGCTGCGGAGATGCGCATGCTCCGGCGCTACGCGTTGGATGAACTCGGGCTTGACCGAAGCCAGGTTGTCACCTCGGGCTACTGGAAGCGCGGCCTGACCGCGGAGCAGGTGGACAGAGCGAAGCGAAAGCCCGATTGGCTTGGAGATCTCGTGGGGTAAGGCATGGTAGTGATCCGTGCCCCTGACAGGAGAGCCGGATCGCTACATGGGTGAGCTACTCGAGTTCTGGAACAACCTCTCTCCCGAGGCCGTCGGGCTTGCGGCCTTCTTCGTCGCCTGCGTCTTTATCGTTGTGGTCGGAGTTCCCCTCGCACGCCGTCTCGGCGAACGGTTGAGGCGTTCGCTTAGGCGGCGGATGTCGAAACGGCGCCAAATGACCCCGTGGCACCGGCGCCAAAAGCAACGACGGCAGCGAGCAGCGCTGATGAAAGGCCTCGCGGTAATCGCGGTGCTGCCGGTGCTCGTCATCGGCGCTCTCCTTGCCGCCTATCTGGTTCTACCAGAGAGGTTCGGCTTCGTCGGCGTCTACATGGACAACGCCCGTGAGGTCGCGCAGTCGTGGATCACTGATGAGCGATCTTTCTCGACGTCAGAACCTCGGGTCGACCGGCGCGGGCAGTCCAGTTCCACCGTGACCTCCGCATCAGTGCGCGTGATCGACGGCGACACGCTGGAATTGAACGGCCAGCGCATCCGCCTTCATGCCATCGATGCCCCCGAAAGATCGCAACGCTGTGCCAGTGCTGATGGCGGCAACTGGAACTGCGCGGCTGCCGCCGAAAGGCGGCTGAGACAGCTTGTGTCGGGCAGCAATATGAGATGCGCGCAGCGCGACACTGATCGCTACGGGCGCTTGGTGGCGGTGTGCTACGCGGATGGGGTCGATGTGAACGAGGTGCTGGTGCGCGAGGGCCTCGCCTGGGCATATCGCCAGTATGGGCGGGACTATGTTGGCGCCGAACGCCGCGCGCGCAACGAAGCACGCGGCATATGGCAGGCCGAAACCATGCCTCCATGGGAATATCGCCGGCGGTAACCTCGCCTTGTATCGATCAAGGGCACATGCGCGACTGTCAAACGCGCTCTTGCCCAAGCCGATGTTAATGCATAATGATGAATGTGTTATTCGAGAGGTTCACATGATACCCGGTCTCGCCAGTCGTCGCCGCTTCTCCGATCTGTCCGAGCGCGAGATCCTCGCTCTCGCGATCTCGTCGGAAGAGGACGACGCGCGTATCTACCGCAGCTATGCCGAACGCCTGCGCGAGGACTATCCCGCTTCGGCGGCGATCTTCGACGGCATGGCCGAAGAGGAGGACGGCCACCGCCAGAGCCTCATCGAAGCGCACGAGAAGCGCTTCGGCGACGTGATCCCGCTGATCCGGCGCGAGCATGTCGCGGGCTTCTACGCGCGCCGGCCGACCTGGCTGGTCGAGAACCTCTCGCTCGAGGATATCCGCGGCGAGGCCGAAGGAATGGAGCGGCAGGCGCAGCGCTTCTACGAACACGCGGCGCAACGCGTGAGCGATGCGGGCACGCGCAAGCTCCTGGGCGATCTGGCCGCCGCCGAGGCTGGCCACCGTGCGACGGCCGACGAACTGGTGGCCGAGCACCTCGACAGCGAGACCCGCGCCGCCGAGGATCGCACCGCTCATCGCCAGTTCGTGCTGACCTGGGTGCAGCCCGGGCTTGCCGGGCTGATGGACGGCTCCGTCTCGACGCTCGCGCCGATCTTTGCGGCGGCTTTCGCCACGCAGGACCCGTGGACGACCTTCCAAGTCGGGCTTGCGGCCTCGGTCGGAGCGGGCATCTCGATGGGATTTACCGAGGCCGCCTCCGACGACGGGGAACTCTCGGGCCGCGGCAGTCCGCTCAAGCGCGGCGTCGCCTCAGGCGTGATGACGACGCTGGGCGGGATGGGGCACGCGCTGCCCTATCTGATCCCCGACTTCTGGGTGGCGACCTACATCGCGATCGCGGTCGTGATCGTCGAGCTCTGGGCAATCGTCTGGATCCAGAACCGCTACATGCAAACGCCCTTCATGCGCGCCACAGTCCAGGTGGTCATCGGCGGCGCTCTGGTGCTGGCCGCCGGCATCCTGATCGGTGGCGGCTGATTGTGCCGGGTGATGGTCGACTGGCCGCCACGCTCGCGATGCTCCAAACGCCTCTTGGGCCGCATCGCCTCAGAGGCTCTGAGAGCGCCACTGAGAGTCATCCTCGACTTTGACGACAAGTTGCTCGTCAGAAGCACGATGTCGCCTCCAGAGGCGCCTCAGGGGGCCCTGAGGGCGGCCTCAGGATCTGCACCTGCCCGACAAGAGGCTGACTGCCGCGCGGGACGTCGCTTGGCCGGGCGCGTTCTTGAAGCTGGTAATTCACTTATGCCCACCGGAATGCGGCCGCAATTTATCCAGCCTCATGCGGCGATCTTATGCCTGCTTCTGCGGCATGGGAGGCTGCGAAGTAAGTTACAGCTTATCTTGAGCCACTCGAGCGCCGAGAGCGAGGTGCCCGCGTAATAATTTAACACCGACAAAGTAAACCCAACCAACACACCTCCCCCACACACCCACCTCCATCTTGTCCTTCACAACATGAGACCTCTGCGTCTACTTCTCCCTTGTCTCGGAGAGCGGAGGAGCGAAGCGACGAGCGCTCTCCTCAAGTTACATCACAGCTTTCCATCTTCGCAGACGACAGCCATCTTCTTGACGGTAACCGTCTACCAGTTCCTCCTTCATCAGCGTTTCTTCCAGGAGAACTGGCTCCAGCGGCGCGCAAGCGTATCTGTCGCGCGGCCAACAACCTTGTTGAGCTCTTCCCAGGCGCAGAGCGTGCCGGTCGTGCCTTTGGGGCGGCGCAGGTTCTTGTAGCCGGCGGCCTTGGCCTCAAGATACGCATCTTCCTCCTGCAAGCGCTCGGTCAGGTCGACGCCGTAGACGCCGCGCCAGGTGAGCTGATCTCGGACGACCTTCTCGGCTGCGCGGTCCGCCGGCGATGTGGGCAGCCAGAACGACAGGTAGCGCGTCTTGAGCTTTCTGATGCTGTTCGTCGACAGGTCCTCGATGCGCGCGAGGCCGTGTTCCTTGAGACGTTCTTCCCCGGATATCTCGACCTCGATGCGGGCGCGGCGCTCGTCATCGGGGAGCTCCTTGCGCGTCCCTGTCTCGGGGTTCACCTGGTCGGTGATCTTGTGCTGCGTGCTGATGCGTAATCCATTCGGTTGTGCGCCGCGATAGAGCGTGGCGTCGAGGTATAGTGTGTTGACGTGCTTGCCGTGGGCGATGCGATTACGAGCATGCTCGTGGCGCAATTCATGATCGGGAACGAGGCGCGGAACCTTTCCCGGCTGAGCGAAGAGAAATTGCGCACTCGCCTTGGGCGCGGCGGTGGCTGGCTGCACGTAGACCTGCCGGGCGTCGTCATCGACTTTCAGCTTGTTGGATCGATCGAGCCAATGATGGCGCTGTAGAAGTCCGACCATCTGTTCGCGCAGCGCGAGGCGTTCCTCCGGCGCACGGTCTCGCGCGGGGTGAAAATCGATCGAGAATTCGAGCAGGAACAGCCTGGCGTCGCCGACGATCTCCCACTCCCGGTCGATCTTCTCGAGGATCGCGGCGATCATTTTGGGCGTCGGTTCCTGGAGCAGGATCGCGAACTGATGTCCGGAGCTTGCATGTGCTGCGTGCGGAAGGCGGGCGCGCCAGCCTTCGTTTCCTGCACGGACCGCCAGATCATGCACGAAGGAGCGGGTCCTTCCGGCGATATCGGCGGCGTCGCGAACGCGCTGGAAATGCGTGCGTGCGTTGGTGTCGACGAGCACGATCACCCTGTCGATGAGTGCCTTGGCTTCGTAGTTCTCCTTGATCGCCACCTCCGGCATGAAGATGAGCCGGTCTTTCATGCGCGCCTGTGGCGAGTTCAGCGGGCCGACAGCGTAGCTGAGCGATGCTGCCGGGAGTGGTGTGGCCGCGCGCCGATATTCGTGCATCTTGCGCGTGGTGGAATAGCCGAGCGCAATGGAGAATCCGTGGCCGGTTGATACAACATGTGCCGCCGGTGTGCTCGCATGCGATCGTGATGTGCTGCTGCTTCCTGATAGGACAGGGGACGCCGCGTGGGGCACCTTGACCTTCCCGGTCATGGCATCGAGCGCCTTCCTGAGCGTCGGCGACTTGAGCCTTTTCGTGCCTTTCCCGGTCGCCACGCCAGAACGCAGATGGTCGAAATAGGCCGGCAGCACGCGTGCGACTGTCTTGATACGCCCGCGGAAATCCGACGCAGACACTTCGTCATCAAACAGCTCTTTCCAGCGCTTGCTCAGATCGGTCGCGGTGATCTTGCCCTTGTCATGGTCCATTGGCGCCGGGAGGCCCTCTTTCTGTGGCTGATCGCGCCGAAAAATCTCTGCTGCTGCGGCGGCGACAGTCTTCAGGATAATCGTCTTGTCGGGCGCCTTGCCTGGTGTCGCCTTCAGGCCGGAAGCACCGTCCAGCAGTAGCCACTCGCCGAACAGATAAAGTTCGGCGAAGCGCTTGATCGTGTCGTCGGATCTGATGGCATCATCGCGCGTCTTTGGCGGCCGGCTGATCGAGCCCAAGGGACAAGTAGCGGCGACCCGGCAATTCATTCGCCGTAGAGACGCGGCCGGATCGCTGGCGGCGTCCGGATTGCCGTCTTCGAACAGCCCCGATTTCGATGAGATATGGGACTGTTTCCAGCCGAGCAAGTCGCTCATCATGTCTCCCTCGCTCCAGGCCTGCTCCCGCTGACAGATGATCGTCTTGTGCAATCGGCTGGCGACGAGATTGCGCCTACATCGCTGGCCGTGCCGATCTGCGCAAGGCTAGGTGAGGGTTATCATTCACATATTTCCCGCGATCACCTCTGCCTGCTTGATCACCGTCGTCACGGCTTCCGCTTAAGCCCGTCCACGCCCTGGTCGAGATAACGCGCCTGCCGGCGCCAGACGGTGCGCTTCGACGTGTTCGCGCGCCGCATGATCTCAAAGGCGCCATGGCCGTCCGCCGTCGCCAGCACGATCTCGGCCCGCCAGACAAGCTTGCGCGGCGTGTTGCCGGTCGGTGATCAGGCCGCGAAGCCCAGCACGATCAACAGGGGGCAGATACAGGCAGATGTCATCGCGTCTCATGCCCCGATACTGACATGCCCGCCTACCAATGGGAATCCTGCGTCAGGTGCCGAACACTAGCGTATCCGAAGAGACTCTGGGCTAAAGGTAAGTTCGTATTCACCTGAAGGAACGCCAAGCCCATCAGCGCCGCAACGCAAGAGCGCGCGGCGCGCTGCCTCAAAGGATTGGCTTATCGCTTCATCTGAGCCGCCGATGCGGGGCTCGCGAATCTCAATCGATCCGGCATCAACCGTGCCGTCGGCTTGCACTTGGAAGAATGCAGTCACGGTCGCATTCATCGCTTCGTCAGAAAGTGCGCCAACATTCCAACAACGTAATACCGCCGCGCGAAGAGCATCGCGCTCACCGGAGGTTAACAGCGGCGTCCCAAACTCATCAGTTCGTGCAGTTTCGTCGGCTTCGAAGCCGCTCTGTTCCAGAAGATAGAGCAGACCGAATTGCTCCAGTCGTGAGTTAGGTCCTCGCCGGCAAAGCGGCTCCAAATTGCGCGCGATTTCATGAAGCGGGTCAGCTCCTTCAGGATCGGGTGCGCGCCTCAGCAGGTCATCAACTGCCACAAAGCACTTTCTCACCATTTCAGCTGGAAGCGGACGTGCAATGGGCACGCTTGCCATTCGTTGGGCTATTTGCAACGCTTCGGAGAGTCGGTCATCGTGTTCGTTACCAAAGGCTGCCAACGGTTGGCCGACAACCGCAATGCAGGCCAATAGCACCAAATGAATCTTCATCGTCCGCAACATACGCCAATGCTGCCCGCTCGGCTATGCTGAAGCAAGGCATTGTCTTATGCGACCGAGCCCCGATTCATTGCGCAGGCTCGCAAGTGTGAAGCCTTGCAAAGCCTTCACCAAGATCGCATCCGCCGTAGTTGTTCGCCGCGCGCAAACGCCGGACTGAATGCCCGGAGCCTTGCCGCGGATTGTGCCGATCGAACGGCACGAGAACCAGTTTGGCTGGCGGGCCTGCACGGAGGTTCACGGAGGTCGTCGGCACGGTGCAGCTTAGGGAGCGTCACCGCCGCAAAGGCCGTCTCCGCGAGGTCGAAGTCCGTGCTTTCTCTGTCACGCTCTCCCCCGACTCGCGCCGGATCGAGGCCGTGCGGGTGTTCTACACCGCCTGGCGCGAGGCGCTGGTCTATCTGGCCGGGGTGCAGCGCGAGGGCGGGGATGCTGCGAGAGCACGAGATCGCGGACGGGCTGCCGCCGGGGAGCCGTATTTTTTGTTTGCGCGAATCAGCAGGCGCCGCATAGCGTTCACTCAACTGAATTACGTAGTAGGTGCGCTGTGCTAAATAATCTCTTGATTTCCGCTATATCCGCGGCACTCATCGTGTTGCCCACTCCCGCAGTTTTTGCCCATTCTGGCGGCCTTGATTCCAATGGTTGCCACGCCGGCTCGCGGCCCTATCACTGCCATCGCGGCTCTGGTTCGAGCCCTCGATCTACGTCTCCCTCGCGCAGCGGCGGCGACTTGAATTGCGCAGATTTCAGCAGCTGGCGAGAGGCGCAACGAGTGTTCGAGCAGTCCGGTCCCTCTGACCCCCATCGTCTTGATGGCGACAATGACGGGATTGCCTGCGAGGCCCTGCGTTAACTCGCCTTGATAATTGTCGAGATAAGATTGGGCAACGTATGCTCAGAAATTCCAACATGGAAAAAATATGAACAAGAAACTGACTGTCTTGTCGCTGGCCTTGATAGCCTCGCTCTCAGCATGCGCCTCGCAGCCGGAAGACATCGCCGCGACGGACATCGGCGACGGGATTTATCGAAATCATTCATGCGAGCAGTTGAGTGAGAGAGAATTGCACTACCAGCAACAGCTAGAAGCCCTGAGCGCTAATCAGCGGAGTGCCGCCACCGGAGATGCATGGGGCGTCTTCCTCCTTGGCCTTCCTCTCTCAAGCATGTCAGGAAACGATCGCGAAGCTGAAATAGCTGTTTCGCGGGGACACCTCAACGAAATTGAGCGCGAGCAGGTTAGGAAATCTTGTTCGTGATGCCGAGATTAGGACGCGAGGCGGCGGTCGCATGTCCCCCGCAGACGGCACGCTCTGTCAGGCAAGAGTTTCTACTACTTTTGTCGAGAGCGGCACCACATCTGCCCCATTGACACGGCGCCCCCTCTAGACACAGCCCCCGAAGCATCGCAGAAGACTGCCCGAGATTCGCCTCGGGTTTTCGCGCGCCGCATGATCTCAAAGGCGCCATGGCCGTCCGCCGTCGCCAGCACGATCTCGGCCCGCCAGACAAGCTTGCGCGGCGTGTTGCCGGTCGGTGATCAGGCCGCGAAGCCCAGCACGATCAACAGGGGGCAGATACAGGCAGATGTCTTCGCGTCTCATGCCCCGATACTGACACGCCCGCCCACCAATGGGAATCCTGCGTCAGGTGCCGAACACTAGGTGAACCAGGCCGTGCAATTGCAGCTACTGCAACCGGGTTTCAAAGGATCGCGGTGACACATGAGATGATGACTTTGACCCAGCGCATTGGTGCGAGTAGTGCTATACACACTGCAATACAATGCGAACTACGCAAATCTATAAAGCCCTGAAAAGGCTACACAAAAATAAGGCCTGTGACGATGATGGCGGTCATCGTCTCCGCCACTACCTATTGATTATAAATGATTTTATGGGCTTTATGGCTCCTTGCCCCACATAAAGGCCCACATAGGAAAAAAGCGCTAGGTGAGGGCTTAAGGCAGGTCTGACCTTTTGTTGCAATTTTGGCATTGAGGCAAAAACCTGTTCCCACCGGTCCTAGCTCGTCATCCCCTAGACTTCGCGACTCCCCCACGCTCGAGGCCGTTCCCTACCAGGTTCACACGGTTCTCACCGACAACGGCACCCAGTTCGCCGAGCAGCCGCGGAACCGGAACACGATCATCTCCCGGCCGATGCGCTTCGACATGATCTGTGAGGCGAACGGCATCGAGCACCGGCTGACCAAGCCCAACCATCCATGGACCAACGGCCAGGTCCAGAGGATGAACCGCACGATCACGGAGGCCACCGTGAAGCGCTTCCACTATGACAGCCACGACCAGTTCCGGACCCATCTCGCGGACTTCATGGCAGCCTGTTAAGGTAGGCTATGCGATCTCTCAGTATGTTCCAAATATGATCAGAGCGCCCGGGGTCGTCGCTTTCTTGAAAGTCTCGAAACTCCCAAATAAGAGAATACCGACCGTAGAGTCGATGATTGATGGCATCGACCGCGGGTTCAAGGTCTTTCAGCCTTCGCCGCTTGGTGCTCTTGTCCATAGCAGCGATGACCTTCTCGTAACTGTCAACAAGGCCGTCAACGAGCGACTTGATCTGTTTTCCAACCATTAAGAAATCGATACTCAAGGTTCTGCTCCCATAAGGAAACCTTGCTTCCTGACTCGCGATACTCGCACTTCCTACGGTTCTCGGCAACGCTGACTGAGTTACACCGTCCACACCATTCCACTGAATTGCGGCACGCCCCGGGTTCCTCGGCCGATGCCAAGGTGGGCCGGGCCGGTGCGCTCCTGCGCGACCGGATGCGGGACCTGGTCCGGAACAACCCGCAGCCGCGAAAGCGGTCTCGGTGCTGGTCAACAACATCGTCGGCGCCGGGATCATGCCGCGCGCGGTGAGCGGGGACGCGGCGCTTGACTGCGAGGTGGACCGGCTCTTCGAGACTTGGGCGAGCAGCTGTGACACGGACGGCCAGCTCGACTTCTACGGGCTGCAGACGCTCGCCTGCCGCGAGATGGTGGAAGCCGGCGAGGTGCTCGTCCGCCGTCGCCCGCGACGCCCCGGCGACGGCGTGATGCCGCCCGTCCAGCTGCAGTTTCTGGAGGCGGACTTCCTCGACGCCACCCGCAACGGCGTGCTCGGGGCAGGGCAGGCGGTGCAGTGCATCGAGTTCGACGCGCTCGGCCGGCGCCGGGCCTACTGGCTCATTGGTGCGCATCCGGGGGACGCCGCGCTCAGCCTGACCGGCGGGCTCTCCAGCCGGGCCGTACCGGCCTCCGAGATCGCCCATGTCTACGAGAAGCAGCGCACGCAGGCGCGCGGCGTCCCGTGGGGGGCGCCGGTGATCCGCGCCCTGCGCGACCTCGACGACTACGAGGTGGCCGAGATCGTGCGCAAGAAGACCGAGGCCTGCGTCACCGCCATCGTCTTCGGCGACGAGGAGGCCCAGCAGGGCATCGCGCCCTCGGTGGTCGACGCGGACGGCAACCGGGTGGAGCAGTTCGAGCCGGGCCTCATCGCCTATGCCCGCGGAGGCATAGACATCCGCTTCAACCAGCCGGCGGCCACCGGCGGCTACGCCGAATACAAGCGTGCCAACCTGCACACCATCGCGGCCGGGTTCCGGGTGCCCTACGAGCTGCTGACCGGGGATCTGCCCCAGGTGAACTACTCCTCGATCCGGGCCGGGCTCGTGGAGTTCCGCCGGATGATCGATGCTGTCCAGTGGCAGCTCTTCATCCCGATGTTCTGCGCACCGATCTGGAGGTGGTTCACCGAAGCCGCGTGGGCCGCGGGGCGTATCCCGACGCCTGACGTTCCCGTCGAATGGCAGCCGCCGAAGTTCGAGGCGGTAGACCCGCAGGAGGACGTCATGGCGGACCTTCTGGCGATCCGTTCCGGCACCATGACGCTCGCCGAGGCCATCGCCCGGCAGGGCCGCAACCCCGATGCGGTGCTGGCGGTGATCGTGGCGACCAACGGCAAGCTCGATGAGCTTGGGGCGCGCTGGGCGGGGCGACAAACGCACTGACCACGAAGATGCGCCTGCGCGATGCTCTGCGCCACACCCTCCTCGGCGGGCTGATCGCGGCCGGCTGGTCACCTTTTTCTCCACTCTGATCCGGAGGGCCTGATCCCCATGCGTTACGTTCGCCCCAACTCCATGACCTGGTGGGCGGGACTGCTCGCCATGCTCACGGGTATTGCCTCTCTGGCGCTGCCCGCCACAGGTTCGCTCGGCGAACTGTCCCGCCTCGTCGCGCTGCTTGCCGGCTCGGGCGATGCCTCGCCCGCGGGGCTGATGTTCTTCGGGCTCGGCCTGATCGGCCTGCGCGACCGGATCGAGCGCGGGTTCCGCGGCGATGGTTGACCTTCTGATCTGGCTGGTTGCGGTGCTCGGCGCGGTCGGGGGCGTGGTCCTCGGCCGGGTCTGGGGCCGCGTGGAAGGGGAACGCGCGGGCAAACGGGAGGCGGAACGCGATGCCATGGAAGACAAGAACAAGCGTGTTGAGCGCGGGCGGGATGCGGTTCGCGATGGCCGCGGCGCTGGCGATCCTGCTGACCGGCTGCGCCGCAACGATGGGCGCTGGTGATGCGGGGTGCGCGTCCTACGCCGAGGCGCGGCTCGCCCGGCCAGCTGCCGAGACCGTCGCGGAGGTGCCGCCCGCTTGGGCGGACTGGATCGCCGATCTCGACGACGGCATGACGGGAACCTGCCGATGAAATCCCTCTCGCCTACGCTGCAGGCCCATCTCGACGAGGGCACGACAACCCTCGCCTGGTGCTGGCGCATCACCCGCGCCGACGGCACGACCTTCGGCTTCACTGATCATGACCGGACGCTGAGCTTCGACGACACGAACTTCGAGCTCGAGAGCGGGCTCACGGCGTCCGAGGTACGCTTTGGCTCGGACCTGTCCGTCGATGCGCAGGATGCCGAAGGCGTGCTGACCTCGGACCGGATCACCGAGACCGACATCCTCGACGGACGCTGGGACAACGCCGAGGTCGAGGTCTGGCGCGTGAATTGGGCCGATAAGAGTCGGCGCGTGCTGATGCGCCGCGGGGCCATCGGCCAGATCCGGCGCGGGCGGCTGGCCTTCGTCGCGGAGGTCCGTTCGCTCGCGCATGTGCTGGGCCAGACGGTCGGGCGGACCTTTCAGGCGACCTGCGATGCCGCGCTTGGCGACGCGCGCTGCGGCGTCCATCTGGAGGACCCGGTCTACACGGGCGCGGGCGCCGTGATCGACCTTCTGCGTGACCGGGCATTCACCGCCTCGGGTCTCGGCGCCTTCGACGCCGGGTGGTTCACCTTCGGCACCATCGAATGGACGAGCGGCGCAAACGCCGGGCGTCGGGCCGAGGTGCTCGGCCACGACGTGACTGACGGCGTTGCGATCCTGACCCTGCTTGAGGCGCCGGCGCGTCCGGATCACCTGTTCGCGCGCGGCGGGGTATGCCTGGACCGTTGACAAGACCGCCGTGGCGGCAAGCCGGGTCGCGGCCTTCTTCGGGAGCGCCAGTCCCTCCGACTTCGCCGTCTTGGGCGAGACCGTCACCTGGACCGGTTCGGCGGATGATTGGGGGCTGCGCCGAATGGTGCTGCACTACGCCCATCTCTGCGCGGCCGCCGGCGGGGTCGAGGCCTTCCTGATCGGGACCGCGATGCGCGGCCTGACCACGATCCGCTCGGGCGCGTCCAGCTATCCCGCTGTGCAGGCGTTCCGTGATCTGGCGGGCGACGTGCGCTCGATCTTGGGGCCGGGCACGGCGATCAGCCATGCCGCAGACTGGAGCGAGTACTTTGGCCACCAGCCGGGTGACGGCTCGGGTGACGTGTTCTTC
Organism: Rhodobacteraceae bacterium WD3A24; assembly: GCA_002967695.1. Taxonomy (GTDB): domain Bacteria; phylum Pseudomonadota; class Alphaproteobacteria; order Rhodobacterales; family Rhodobacteraceae; genus Alkalilacustris. The sequence goes on from PUHN01000002.1 coordinate 69,804, forward strand.
CACCTCGATCCGCTCTGGGCTGACGCGGCCGTGGATTTCGTCGGCATCGACAACTACACGCCGCGCTCCGACTGGCGCGACGGGTTCGAGCATGCCGACGGTGAGGGGGCGAGCGCCATCGGTGCGAGCGAGCCCCCGAACGAGGGTTGGCCCGCGATCTACGACCGGGCCTACCTGCAGGCCAACATCGCCGGCGGCGAAGGCTTCGACCGGTACTACGCCAGCGCGGCGGACCGCTCCGCGCAGGTGCAGACCTCGATCACCGACGGCGCCACCGGCAAGCCGTACCGGCGATCTCTTCTACACGATGAACAAGGAGGCCGCGGGCGACGATCTCGGGCTGACGCTCCAGACCGGCTTCGTGACGAAGGCTCTTGTCGGCCTCTTCGGCTCGGACAAGTTCCGCCTCGCGGTCTCGGCGGACGGCGGCACCTTCTTCGACGGGCTCAGCATCGACAACACCACCGACATCGTCGACCAGCTGCGGCTGCCGCGGTTCAAGGCCTGGACGAACTACGACACCTACGTGGGCGTCGGCACTTGGCGGCGCCCCCTTTGGAGGGGCGGTGCGTGGTCCTTCGGGATGCCCGGCAGGGAGGGCGCGCCGTGAGCGCCGGCGCGGCGGGGTTGGCCACCTATGTGCCGCGGCCCTCGCGGACGATGCGCTGGCGCTCGACTAGATCCTCGCGGTCGTGTTCGGCGGTCATCAGCCGGGCGCGGCCCGCATCGTCGTCAAGGGGGACAACATGGCCGCAGGCGTCGCATGTCGCGCGCTGGCGTGCCATCGCGCGGCGCACCGGGCGCGAGATGCTGTGCTCGCATTCGGGGCAGGTGATGGTGAGGAAATGGGCCTCGAACATTGCCGTCTCCCTTTCCGAGCGTCGGTTTCTTAACTATGTTCTACCTCAGGTAGAGTGTAAAGAGGGTATTCCCCCGACCTTTGCCCCCAAGCCCGGACCCAACCGGGCCCGTCCCTGCCGCAGCGCGGGGGCCAGCGTCGGCGCGGCGTCCGACTTCCTTCCTCCCCTCCGCGCCGGCGCATCCTTCCCCCGGGGCCCGACAAGCGCCGCCAGGAGCCAGCGGGCGGATGGCGCGGTTCTGCATCCGGTGAGAGCAAGCCGGGGCGGCCGGGTGGATTGCCCTGTCTAGTCCTTGTCCGGGGGGGGCGGCAGGCGCGGTCGTGCACGCGTCAATCTGGAGCCGAACCACAGCGCCGTCGCAAGGGGCGGGGCGGCGGCAGCAAGGAACATGACCGCGGGCCCCTGCGCGGCCGCCAGGAGCCCGGCCAGGGCCGGACCCAAAACGCTGCCGGCCGCCATGCTCAGCAGCGCCGCTGTGAAGCCAAGCGTGCTGCGCCCCGGGAACAGCCGAACGCTCCAGAACGAAAACACAGCGCTTACCATCATGATTGCCATGCCGTGCAGCCCCGAGGCCGCGATCACCGCGCTCCACGAGGTCGGCGCCAGCGCGATCAGCATGAGCGACAGCGCACCCGCCCCGAAGATCACGAAGAACAGCGCGGCAAGGCCGAACCGGGCCTCGGCCCGCCCGGTCGCGAGGCCGAGCACGCCAAACACGCCGTATCCGAGGAAGATGACGACCGATGCGAACTCGTCCGGCATGCCGGGCAGACCGCCCGCCGTCACCACCCGGTCCGCGGCGAAGGACAGGAAGATCGCGTTCGTCATGCCGAAACACAGCGCCGTGGAATAAAGCGGGATCACGCCGCGCCGTGTGAGACTCGTCTCGGTCGCGGCCGCCTTCGTGCCGGATTCCGGGCTGATCGCGGCCGACAGGCCGACGCCCACGATATCATCGACCGCCGAGCCCGCAGGCATCGCGCCCCGGCCCGCCGGCAGCCCCGCTTTCGCGAACCCGGCCAGGACGAGGCCGCTGACCGCAAATCCGACCCATGCGCCACGCCAGTCCAGCACCCCCTCGATCACGGCCAGCGCAAGCAGCGCCGCCGCGGCGACCCCGAAGGTGGTTCCGGTCGAGATCACCGACAGCGCGGTGGACCGCGCATGGTCGGATATCACGCGCTCGGCCGCGTCGTTGAACGGCGCCCAGCAAAGCCCCGCGCTGCTGCCCGCAAGGGCGATGCCCGCGGCCAGAAGGCTCGGCGTGCCGGCCGCCGCTACAGCGGCGAAGCCCACCGCGGCGAACAGGGCGCCGGTGACGACGGAAGCGCGCGCGCTGTAGCGGCGCGCCATCCAGGCGGATGCGAGAAGACCCGCGAGGAATGCAAGAAACCCCCCGCTCGCGATCATGCCGGCCAACGATGTCGTGAGGGCGAAGTCCTCGCGAAAGGCCGGAAGGAACAGGCCGAATCCCATGCGGGCGGGGCCGAAGGTCACGCCCGTGGCGACAAAGCCGGCGGCCGTCAGGCGCGTGGCTGGTGTCATTGTCTCTCTTACCTCGCGCCATCGGTATGAAAAAAAGCCATACCGGGGTATGGATCGAAATGCCAGATTTTGGGGCGTCCGCCGCCGACGGCGGGCTCGCACAGGGCACAAACACCGATGCGCGGGGACATATCCTTATCGAGCGCGGGGTCAAATCCCGAAACGTCTGAGCGCGTCCGGAAATCGCGTGGAGCCGGTCGCGCGCAGGCGTGCATGACGGAATGATGCGGCGGAGGGGGCGCGATGGAAGGGCCCGCTGCGACGATACGGTCGCGAGGGGCGCACTTGTCGGGCGGCCGGGAAAGGCGAGCAGCTGCCTGTGCCCGGCCGTCGCTCATCATTGTCGGCCTGTTTGCCGCTCCCAGATGCGGGTATGGGCGATGCGCTCGGCCGGGCGGACGAGCCCGTCGCGTTCCATGTCGCGCAGGAGGTGGCGGATACCGCTGTTGCTCATGCCGAGCGCGTCGCGCAGCTCCGCCTGCGTGCGGGGCCGCGACAGCGCGTCGAGAACAAAGCTGCGCCGGGCCACGGATCGGGCATCCCTTTGCCGCGCGAGATAGCCGGACTTTCGATCAGGCATGGCGCGGCCCCAGCTATCCGTGCCGTGGAACCGGGCTGGCGCGCGGGCCGCCCGGCGCGATCGTATCCTCCCGGCCCACGCGCCAGAGCCGTGAGGACAGGGCATCCTCCACGCTGGCGCCGTAGCGGCAAAGCGGCGGCCTGAGCCCGTGGGTGATCAGCGTGCGGCGCATGTCGCGGGGCGCGCCGGTCAGCCACAGGGCGACGCCCTTGCCGCGCGCCTTGCGGGCCAGCCCCTCGATCATGTTGGCGCCGGTGGAGTCGAGGAACGGGACGGCCGAGAAGTCGAGGATCAGCGCCTTGTGGGTGTCCTGGATGCGGTCGAGCACCGATCCGATCGAGGCCGCGGCGCCGAAGAAGAGCGCGCCGCTGAGCCGGTACACTACGACTTCCGGGTCGGCGGCCCGGGCCTCGTCATAGGCCCCGCGGGGCAGGTCGGAATCGGCCATGTCGCGGCCCACCAGCGGGGTCTCGGCCCGCACGCCCGCCGCCCGGCTCATGCGCTGGATGAAGAGCACCGCGCCCAGCGCGACGCCCGCCACGATCGCCTCGGTCAGGTCGCGGAACACGGTCAGCAGAAAGGTCACGCCCAGCACCGCTGCCTCGCCCCGGCCGGCGCGGAAAAGCGTGCGGATCGCAGGCACCTCGATCATGTTCCAGGCGACGACCGCCAGAACCCCTGCCAGCGCGGCGAGCGGTATGTAGGCCGCCAGCGGCGCGGCAATCAGCATGAAGGCCAGCAGGAAAAGCGCGTGCAGTATCCCCGCGACCGGCCCGTGCGCGCCCGAGCGCACATTGGTCGCCGTCCGCGCGATCGTGCCCGTCACGCAGAAGCCCCCGAAGAGCGCCGCGCCGATATTGGCCGCGCCCTGCGCGACCAGCTCGCAGTTGGCGCGGTGGCGCCGCCCGGTCATCCCGTCGGCGACGACGGCCGAAAGCAGCGACTCGATCGCGCCCAGCAGCGTGAAGGACGCCGCCGCCGGCAGGACGGCGAGGATGCGCGCGGGCGAAAGCTCGGGAAGGGCGGGCGCGGGCAGGCCCGAGGGAATGCCGCCGAAGCGGCTGCCGATCGTGGTCACGGGCAGATCGGCCAGCGCCGTCGCCGCCGCGGCCGCTGCCACCGCGATCAGCATGCCGGGCCAGTGCGGGCGCAGCCGACGCAGCAGAAGGATCACCGCGACCGTCCCCGCGGCGAGAGCCAGCGCGGCGGGCGTGAAGCTCTCCCGCGCCGCCCAGAGGGCGGGGAGCTTCTCGACAAGCTCGCCCGGCTCATGGCCCAGCGAAAGCCCGAACAGCTCCCTGAGCTGGCTGGCGAAGATGATCACCGCGATGCCGGCGGTGAAGCCCACCGTGACGGGGTAGGGGATGAACTTGATGAAGGTGCCCAGCCGCAGGAACCCGATCGCCGCCAGCATCATCCCCGACAGGAAGGTGGCAAGGATCAGCCCGTCGATGCCGTGCTCGGCCACCGCCGCGGCGACGAGCACGATGAAAGCGCCGGCCGGTCCGCCGATCTGGAACCGCGAGCCCCCCAGCGCCGAGACGAGAAAGCCCCCGATGATGGCCGTGTACAGCCCCTGCGCCGGCGTCGCGCCCGAGGCGATGGCGATGGCCATGGAAAGCGGCAGCGCGACGATGGCGACGGTCAGCCCGGCGACGGCGTCACGGCGCAGATGGGCGGGGCGGTAGCCCTCGCGCAGAACGGTGACGAGCTTTGGCGTGAAAAGCTCCGCGAAGCTGGGCGCCTGCGCGTGGTCGGGGGATGTTTCGGTCATCTTTGGCCGCACCTTCATCGAGGGGGCGGCGGGATCGTCGGCTGTCTCGTCGGCGGTCGCCGTCGCGTGTTATCGGATCATGGTCTCGGAGAGGGTGACTTCAGCCGCACGCCGCGCCCGCCGGCCTCGCTCCGCGCGCCCTCGCCGATCAGTTCGACACCGGCCGCCTCCAGCGCCTCGACCACGCGGGTCAGGCTGGTGACGACACCGCGGACATTGCCCTCGCTCGCCTCCATCCGCTGGATCGTCGGCAGCGAGACGCCGGAGAGCTCGGCCAGCCTGCGCTGATCGATCCCGAGAAGTGCGCGGGCGGCGCGCATTTGTGCTGCTGTTATCATCGCGCGGGATGTCTAAAGCGCCATGGAACCGGTTTCAACACTCTATAGTGATTTCTGAAACATCAATGCCGGGTGAAGAACCACTGTCCTGGGGAGGCGTTGGCGCCTTGTCCCCCGCCTTTTGCACGGCTGATCGATCCTGCTGTTCGTCGAAGGGAAGGCGGCCCCACCGGACATATCGTTGCCCGACTCGTTCGCAGTGGTATCCGGCAAACAGATCGCGGTTGTCCAAGCCGGGGAAGACGCTCGCTCGAATCGCTCAACCGTCGTCTCCGGCTGGAAAATCGAACGGCCGTGGTGGCCAACGGCCCCGCGGCTCTCATCACCGCAGACGCGCCATTCAGGGGCTTTCACCATGTCGCGGAAGGGTGGCGCCTGACGAATACGGTTCGCGTCTGGGCCAATGGGCCGGTGATGGAGGCGTCAAAAAAGGGCCCGAAAACAGGCCCTTTTTAAAGTTTGTCTCCCTGTCGGACCGGCCGACTTCCTCATTACAGGGACGCTAGGCGCTAATCACCAATGCGTCAACCGGGAATCTTGGCCGGTGTTCGAAAGCCGGCCGGGAAAAGGGGCCGCGCCCGGAGGCGCGGCCAGTCTGACAGGGAGGAAGCTGCTCCCCACCCGGCAATCGGGCGGGCGAACACTTCGAACCTGCCACAGGTTGGTTAACATCGGTAAAAGTCGAGACGTGCTGCGACAGGCGGCGTCGTGACGCCGAGGCGAGAACGGCGTTGACGATGTGACCGCTCTACGCCGTGGATCGTGGTTGGCCCATCTTGGCGCGTCGATGCGGTCTGGTGCGGTCAAATCGTCAGGCCTCTTCACTCGTCGCCGTGGCCGTGCCGCGCCGATCCGGCATCATGGTCTTCGGACGCGCCGTCGCCATAGCCGCGCAGCCTGTTGTAGTGCGCGATCTGTTCACCCCGGAGCAGCCGGGGCGTGGCCAGATGGCTGGAGAGATGGATGAAGCGCAACTCCGCGCGCGTTGCGGCGGCGGCATCGACGAGCTCGCGAAGGTGGTCACGCTCAGGCAGACCGTCGGCGAAGGCGGCGCCGAGGGCGGCCTCGGCGGCGATCAGGCGTTCGCCCGCCGCGATCGCTTCGGTGCGCATCCTGTCATGGATCTCCTCGATCTCGGCGGTCTGCGTCGCGCTGAGGGCAATCTCATCGGCCAGTTCGAGCAGATGCGCCGGGCCCGGATGACCCTGCAACTCGGCAGGCAGGGCCAGGCCCCAGCCGGCGCCCGCGCGCAGTTCGGCGATGTCATCCTGCGAGAGTGTCGGAATCTCGCGCTGGTCAAGGCCGGCATAGGGCGCCGATGGGGTGTGGTTTCCGACATCATGCTGCTGGGCCAGTACGGGCATCGCGGCCAGAGCCGACAGGACGAGGGCGAGCGGCAGAACGGGGCGGGTGGTCATGCTTGATCTCCGGGCTTGGGGGTGAATCCGTTACGTCGCGTGGGATGGCATGCGCGCCGCGCCGGGCATATGATTGCGGTCATGTCGACCCGCCTGTCAGAGTTGTTCGAGAGTGCCGGAGCGCTCCATCTGGAACCCCGCGCGCCGTTGTTTCACGCTGGAGACGGCGTCGGTGCGATGTATCTGGTCCGCGCCGGGCGGGTCGTTCTGCAGCGGGCCACGCGCGGCGGCGACCATGTGGTATTGCAGCGGGCAGGGCCGGGCGCGGTGCCGGCCGAGGCATCGGCCTATTCCCCGCACTACCACTGTGCTGCGGTCGCGGAGAGCGCCGCCGAACTGGCCGTGATGCCGCTGGAACGGTTCCATGACCGACTCGCCGAAGATGCGGCTCTCGCGGCGCTGTGGGCGCGGCATCTGGCCCACGCCGTTCAGCAGGCGCGGATGCGCGCGGAGATGCGCAGCCTGCGCGGTGTCGCCGACCGGCTGGAGATGTGGCTGGACTGGCACGGAGCCCTGCCCGCGCGCGGGCGCTGGCAGGCCCTGGCCGATGACCTGGGGGTCACGCGCGAGGCGCTTTATCGCGAACTGGCACGCCGTCGCCGGGCCGCGGGCTGACCGGGCGGGGCGTGTCCGCTATGTGTCAAATCCGGTGTTTTCGAGCCGGGTGCGAAGGTGCTCGGCTTCGGCGCGGGCTTCGCGCAAACCGTCCATGGCGGCGGAGAGTTCGGCTTCGGTCTGGCTGATCTGCGCCATCAGCTCCGCCTCGCGCTGATGCATGTAGGTGATCGCCTGGTCGCGCGCCTCCTCGGCCTCGTGGAGCGCACGGGCCATCTCGTCGAGTTCGCCCATGTCGGATTGCGTCACGCGGGTGAAGCGGTGCAACAGCCAGTAGGAAAACCAGCCCAGCGCGAAGGCGACGAGCAGGATCACGGCGGTCACGATGATCAGTTCGGTTCGGTTCATCTGTCTTCCGGTCCCTCCCGCGGCGTTCCGGGCGCCGCCTCTCCCCGCGTCGGGGGCAACTGACCGCCCCGCGCGATCTTGCTGTCCTAGCCGTCGGCGCCCGCGTCGTCCTCGGGCTCTTCACTTGTCTGCGTCGTCTCCGCGTCAGCGGGGCGCATGCGCGGGCGCGGCGTGTTGTCGTTCGGTGTGCGAATGGAAAATTCGAGCGTGGCCTCCAGTTCCGGGTCGCGCTGGAGAACGCCGTCGACCGTTTCGGCCTCGACGAGCAGGTTGAACTCGATACGGCGATTGGCCTCGCGGCCCTCGGGCGTGTCGTTGCTGGCGACGGGATTCTGTTCGCCGTAGCCGCGCGCCTCGAACTGCGAGACCAGCACGCGGCGATTCATCAGCGCACTGATCACCGCCTCGGCGCGCGCACGGCTGAGGGCGCGATTCATCTCGCTGCGGCCCTGGCTGTCGGTGTGGCCGGCGACCTCGAGAGAGAGCTCGCCGCAGCCGCGCAGCACCTCGGCGATGGCGTCGAGCGTCTCGGCGGCCTCGCCGTCGAGTTCGTCGGAACCCGGCTCGAAGGTGATCATGTCGTCTTCGAGTATCCCGTTGATATCGGCGACGCAGGATTCCGGCGTGGGCTGCTGGGCGACGGGGTCGAGTTCCTCGTCATAGGTCACGTCGATGGTGAAATCTCCCTCGCCGCCGAGGCTGCCGGTGAGGATGCGCGAGACCTGGTCACTGGCGTCGGGATTGCCGGAGACGCCCGCGAGTGTGATCGCTTCGGGGCGGACATCGAGACGCCCGTGGTGGAGTTCGGCCAGCGCCTCGATACCGGTCAGCACGCGCAGCGGCCAGCCCTCGGGCATGGTATCGTCGAGGCGGGTGGCCATCTGCACCGCGCCGGTGCCGAATCGCGCCTGCGCGTAGCTGTTTGCCGCCTCGCGCATCGCCTCGTCGGTGACCCGCCCGCGCAGGACGACCGCGCCGTCCTCGGAAAGCTCGGCCGAAAACCGCTGCGCCTCGGGATCAGCCTCGCGCGGCTCCTCGGGTGGGTCGCGCAGGACGGCGTCGAGCGAGAAGACCTCGGGCAGCGCCCCCTCGAGCTCGCCCGCGACGGTGTCGAAGCGGTCCTGCGATACATCATGCGGGACGACCAGGGCGATGTCGGCGTCCGAAAGCGTGACCGTCCCCGCCCCGAGCCGCGCGAGAGCCTCGATCGAGAGTTCGGCCGCGCGCGCCCAGTTGGGCGAGGGCACGCCCAGCCCCAGACGACAGGTGATCTCGCCCGTCACGCCGGCCTCGCGGGCGGCGGTGATGATGCGCGCGCGCGCGTCCGCCGTGTCGGCCGAGCAGGCGTCGAAATGTGCCCCGCCCTCGTCGATGACGAAGCGCAGAGTGAACGGGGTGATCACCGGGCGCGGGGCTGAGATGTCGAGCGATAACTCCAGCTCCTGCGGCGCGCGGCGGCGCAGCCGTTCCTCCAGTTCGCGCTTTGCCTCGGGGCTGTCCGAGAGCGCGGTGACGCTGACCCGCCCGGCGGATATCGATACGCGCGCGGCCTCCACCCTCTCCAACGCCTCCAGACCGAATTGCACCGACGCATCCCAGCCCGCGGGGGCGGGGTGATTGGCGCTTTCCAGCATGTCGGCCACCGCCATTTCCTCGCCCAGCGCGGTGAGGCGATCGATGATTTCCGTGCGGCCGTAGCCCATTGGAATAAGCCCGATCAGCGAGATGTCCTCGTCATTGCGCAGCAACTCGATGGAAAAGCGCGGCGGCGCCACGTCGGCGCCTTCGGCCACGTCCATCCGGTCGATCACGCGGGCCGAGTCGACCACATCGCCCGCCAGCGACAGCGCACGAAAGCGCGCCGCCTCGCTCGGGGCGGTCCCGGTCAGCGTGACCAGCAGCCCGTCCACGTCGATCTCGGCCCAATCGTTGCCCGCCTCGGTCAGACTTTCGCTGACGGAGGCGGCGCTGTGCCGCTCGACAGCACCTGCGGCCCAGATGGCGGCCAGGACGGCCAGGAGGCCGGCCGTGGCAAAGGCGGCGAGCGCGATCAGGGCTTGCGTGTGGCGCATGGCGCGAAGCGGTCTCCGGCGGTTTACGTGATCCGTTGCATAGGGGCCGCGGCGCCGTGGTGCAATCAGGCGAAAAGCGCGATGGCAATAAACAGCGCAGGCAGAAGCCCCGCATCGCGATTGGCGCGAAAGAGTTGCAGGCAGCGATCGGGGTCGTCGATGTCGAGCCGGCCGAGTTGCCAGACCAGATGCCAGCCAAAGGCCCAGGCGCCCCCCAGCGCCAGCGCCATCTTCAGAGGGTTGGCCAGTTCGGCCAGCGCATAGATGATCGCCAGCGACATCAGCACCACCGCCGCGACAAGGAACCCGCGCAGCCATTGCTGCGTGTCGCCGGCGAAGAGAAGCGCGGTGGACTTCACGCCGATCAGGGCGTCATCCTCCTTGTCCTGATGGGCGTAGATCGTGTCATAGAAGATCGTCCAGGCGATCCCGGAAAGGTAGAGGAAAACCGCCGGCAGGCCGAGGCTGCCGGTCTGAGCCGTCCAGGCCAGCAGCGCGCCCCAGTTGAAGGCGAGGCCCAGGAATATCTGCGGCCACCAGGTGAAGCGCTTGGCGAAGGGATAGACCGCCACCAGGATGAGCGCGGCCAGCCCCAGCGCGATCGCCGCGGAGTTGAAGGTCAGCAGGACCAGAAACGCCACGCCCGCCTGCGCGCCCAGCCAGATGACCGCTTGCTGGGGCGTCACCGCTCCCGAGGGGATGGGCCGCGCGCGGGTGCGTTCGACATGAGTGTCGATGTCGCGGTCGGTCAGATCGTTCCAGGTGCAGCCCGCCCCGCGCATCAGTATGGCGCCGATCCCGCAGGCGACGAATATCCACACCGTCTTCCAGCCCGCCTGCGAGGGGTCGTGCGCCGCTCCAAGTAGCGCGCCCCACCAGCAGGGCAGCAGCAGAAGCCAGGTTCCGATCGGCCGGTCGATGCGCGACAGGCGCAGATAGGGGCGGGCCTCGGGCGGGGCGATGGTATCGACCCAGTTGCCCTGGGTCGCGTCGGCGATCCGGCCCGTGGGGTCGTGCTCTGGCGTTCGGTGCGGGTCGGTCATAGGATCGGGGCTCTCCGAGGCGACTCTGGACGGGAAACAGTGGCGACTGTCAGGCTGTATGTAGAGCACCCGCTGGGGTCGGGGCAATCGGTTCCGCTGAACCGCGATCAGGCCCATTACCTGTTCGGCGTGATGCGGCTCGGGCCGGGAGGCGACCTGATCCTGTTCAACGGGCGCGACGGCGCCTGGCGCGCCGAGGTGGCCGAGACGGGCAAGCGCGGCGGCACGCTCGCCTGTCTGGCGCAGGTGGCGCCGCAGGGCGCGCCGCCCGATCTCTGGCTGCTCTTCGCGCCGGTCAAGAAGACGCGCACCGATTTCATCGTCGAGAAGGCCACCGAGATGGGCGCGCGGCGCCTGCTGCCGGTGCAGACCGATTTCACCAATGCCGAGCGCGTGCGCCGCGACCGCCTGCAGGCCCACGCGGTCGAAGCGGCCGAGCAGTGCGGCGCGACCTGGGTGCCCGAACTGGGCGATCTCGTGCCGCTCTCGCGCCTGCTCGATGGCTGGGAGACGACGCGCCGGCTGATATGGGCTGACGAGGCACGCGCGGGCGTGGCATCCGATTTCGGCGCACAGGTGACGCCCGGCGCACCGGGCGCGGTTCTGATCGGCCCCGAAGGCGGGTTTTCACCGGCCGAGCGCGCCCGCCTCACCACGCTCGATTTCGCGGCGCCCGTCTCGCTGGGGCCGCGCATCCTGCGCGCCGATACCGCCGCCGTGGCCGCGCTGACGCTCTGGCAGCTTCACGCCGGGGACTGGCGATGACGGGCGGCGGCGACCTTATCAGGCCGGAGGTGAGGCGCGCGCTTTACCGCTGGCGCGAGGTGCTTGCGGGGCTTGGCCTGCTGGCCGTCGGGTTCTGGCTCGCCGGTCTGGGCGGGCCGTTCTGGATTGCCGCCGGCGCGCTCATCGGGCTCGCCGGGCTCGCGGTGTCCGTCGGCGGGCTGCGCCGGCTGCGCTTCGCGCGGGGGGTGGGCGCGCCGGGGGTCGTTCAGGTGGTCGAGGGGCAGGTGGCCTATTTCGGGCCCGAAGACGGCGGCTTCGTCGCGCTCGACGATGTCACGGCGCTGGGCCTCGCCCGCGGGGCCTCCGGCCCCGAATGGGTGCTCGAACAGCCGGGCCAGCCGCCGCTCTGCGTGCCGGTCTCCGCCGATGGGGCCGAGGCGCTCTATGATGTCTTCGCCGCGTTGCCGGGAATCGACATGCAGGCGCTGACCGCCGCCCTCGACGCGCCACCCGAAGCTGGCAAACGGATGCTGTGGCGCCGCGCACACCCCGCGGCCTTGACTTGACCGGATGGAGCGGCCACCAGTGCCGCCAGACGCGAAGCCAGGCGGAGCCTTCCCACATGTCCATCCCGCAATCCGGCGGCGGCCCGATCGAGCGGTACGAGCAACTCGCCGAATACCTCGCCTCGGGCTGCAAGCCGCCGGAGCAGTGGCGCATCGGCACCGAGCACGAGAAGTTCGGCTACTGCACCGACACGCATCTGCCGCTGCCCTATGACGGGCCGCGCTCGATCCGCGCAATGCTGGAGGGACTGCGCGACCGCTTCGGCTGGGCGCCCCTTCTGGAGGGCGGCAACATCATCGGGCTCTACAAGGACGGCGCCAATATCAGTCTGGAGCCGGGCGGGCAGCTCGAACTTTCCGGCGCGCCCCTCGAGAACATCCATCAGACCTGCGACGAGGTGAACGAGCACCTGCGCGAGGTGCAAAGCGTCGCCGACGGGATCGGCGCCGGCTTCATCGGGCTGGGCGCGGCGCCGGAATGGACGCATGAGCAGATGCCGATGATGCCCAAGGGGCGCTACAAGCTGATGACCGATTACATGCAGCGCGTCGGCACCCATGGGCTGCAGATGATGTACCGGACCTGCACGGTGCAGGTGAATCTCGACTTCGCCTCCGAGGCCGATATGGTGCGCAAGCTGCGCGTGGCGCTGGCGCTGCAGCCGGTGGCCACCGCGCTGTTCGCCAATTCACCTTTTTTCGAGGGCCGGCCCAACGGCTACAAGTCATGGCGCGCGCGCATCTGGCGCGATCTCGACGCCGACCGGACCGGCATGCTGCCTTTCGTGTTCGAGGAGGGCTTCGGATTCGAGGCGTGGGTGGAGTACGCGCTCGACGTGCCGATGTATTTCGTCCATCGCGATGGCCAGTACATCGACGCGCTGGGCCAGTCCTTTCGCGACTTCCTGCGCGGGGAGTTGCCCGCCCTGCCGGGCGAAAAGCCCACGCTGTCGGATTGGGCCGATCACCTGACCACGATTTTTCCTGAGGCGCGCATCAAGAAATACATGGAGATGCGCGGCGCGGATGGCGGGCCGTGGCGGCGGCTCTGCGCGCTGCCGGCGCTGTGGGTGGGGCTGATGTATGATCAGTCCGCCCTCGACGCCGCCTGGGATCTCGCCAAGGGCTGGGATGCGCAGACGCGCGAGGCGCTGCGCGTGGCTGCCGGCCGCGACGGGCTCGCCGCCAAGGTCAACGGCATCGACATGCATGAGCTGGCGCGCGAGGTTCTGACGATCGCACATGCCGGGCTCAAGGCGCGCGCCCGGCCGGGCACGGGCGGGCTGCTGGCTGACGAGACGCATTTTCTCAACGCGCTCCACGAGATCGTCGAGAGCGGCAAAACCCCTGCCGACGAGCTTCTGGAGAAGTATCACAACGACTGGGGCGGCGATCTGAGCCGCATCTACGCCGAGTACAGTTACTGAGTGTCAGCCGCCGCGGGCGGGCGGCCTGTCGCGGACGGTCACAGGGCCTCGAGAACCGGACAGTGCGGGACGTCCTCGCCGGAGCATTTCGCGGCGGTCTGCGCCAGAACGGCCTCGATCCGTTGAAGTCTTGAGATCTTGTCGCGGACATCGACGAGGTGGCGTTCCGTCCGGGCCTTGACTTCGGCGCAACCGGGAACCGCGCCGTCGTCGAGCCCGAGAAGCCCCCGGATATCGTCGATGGTGAAGCCGAGCGCGCGGGCGCGCAGGATGAAACGCAGCCGCCCGGCATGGGCTTGCCCATAAATGCGGTATCCGGCCTGCGTGCGCGGCGGATCGGAGAGCAGGCCGATTTTTTCATAATAGCGGATGGTCTCGATATTGCAGCCGGTCGCGCGTGCAAGCGCGCCACGAGTCAGGCCGCTCTCGATTTCGTGAGGTTTCACGGGGCACATCCCTCTTGAGCCTGTAGTCGCTACAGCCTCTACACACATCCTCGGTTGCCGTCGAGAGGTGCCGCGCAAGCGCCTTCGGACGATGGCCCGACAAGGCCCCCGGCCCGTGCCTCGCCGCGCCGGCGGGGCGGGTGGTCGCGCCGGCCGTATCAGAGGAGGTCGCCCCGATGAGCGAAAAACGCGAGCGCAGACAGACCGCCATCGGCCTTGTCGGCGCTGTCATCGCGGCGCTGTGCTGCGTGACGCCCGTTCTGGTGGTGCTCTTCGGGGCGCTGGGGCTGTCGGCGGCGCTGGGGTGGATCGACTACGTTCTGCTTCCGGCGTTGGCATTCTTCATCGCGCTGACTGTCCAGGCCACGCGGGCTCGGTATCGGCGCCTCAACGCGCAACGGAAAGGCTGACGAGATGAAAGACGAAGAATGCACATCCGGGGGCGCCTATGATCTTGCCGTCATCGGTGCCGGATCGGCCGGGTTCTCGGCCGCGATCACCGCCGCCGAGGGCGGCAGGCGCGTCGCGCTGATCGGCCATGGCACCATCGGCGGAACCTGCGTCAATGTGGGATGCGTGCCGTCGAAGACGATGATCCGCGCCGCCGAGGCGGTCCATGGCGCGAATGCCGCACAGCGTTTTCCCGGCCTGCGGGGCGAGGCGCAGCTTGTCGACTGGGCCGCGCTGATCGCGGCGAAGGATGGGCTTGTCGCGGATCTGCGGCAGAAGAAATACGCCGACCTGTTGCCGGGATATGAGCGCGTCACCTATATCGACGAGGGCCCCGCGCGGCTGGTCCCCGGCGGCGTGGCTGTCGGCGGCGGGAAGATCGCCGCCTCGAAAGTGATCGTGGCCACGGGCGGGCGGCCCGCCACCCCCGACGTCGCCGGCATCGACGCCGCGCCGACGCTCGACAGCACGGCACTCATGGAACTGGAGCGGCTGCCCGACCGCCTCGTCTTCCTCGGCGGCGGCTATATCGGGATGGAACTGGCGCAGATGATGGCGCGGATGGGGGTGGCGGTGACGGTCGTCTGCCGCTCGCCTCTGCTGCCGCGGGCCGAGCCGGAAGTGTCGGATGTCTTGGCCGACGCCCTGCGCGGCGAGGGGGTCACGATCGAGGATGGCGTGACCTATGAGGCCGCGCGGCGCGAGGGCGACCGCGCCGTGCTCAGGGTGACGAAAGGCGGTGCCGCGCGGGAACTGACCGCCGATCACCTCGTCCTGACGACCGGGCGCGCGCCCAACACCGAAGGGCTGGACCTCGACGCGATGGGCGTCGAGACCGACGCGCGCGGCGCGATCCGGGTTGCAGCCGACATGCAGACCACCCGGTCTGGCATCTACGCCGCGGGCGACGTGGCCGACCGCGACCAGTTCGTCTACATGGCCGCCTATGGCGCGAAGCTCGCAGCGCGGAACGCGGTGCTGAAGGGAATGGAAACATACGACAACGGGGCGATGCCATGGGTCGTGTTCACCGACCCGCAGGTCGCCGGCGTCGGCTTGACCGAGGCCGGGGCGCGGAATGCCGGGCACGAGGTCAAGACCAGCCTGCTAAGCCTCGACAACGTGCCCCGTGCGCTCGCCGCGCGCGACACGCGCGGGCTGATCAAGCTGGTGGCGGATGCGTCGACCGACCGCCTGCTTGGCGGTGTGATTGTGGCCCCAGAAGGCGCCGACAGCGTCCAGACGCTCGCGATGGCACTGAAGGCGGGCATGACAAACAGGGAACTTGGCGAGACGATCTTTCCCTACCTGACCACCGTCGAGGGGCTCAAGCTCGCCGCGCAGACCTTCGACAGGGACGTGGCGATGCTCTCTTGCTGTGCGGGATAGATATCGCCAGGCAGCACCGCTGAAGAGGACGCGTCTGCGGGGGCGTCGCGCGGGCCGCGGCCCTCGGCTCCCGTCCTGCGGCGCCCAACGTCGGAGGCGGGTCATGCGGGCATGTCGCGCCGGCTCCTCGGCGCCGTTTTCGCCTCGAGCGGGGCGCCGTGGTGCGACAGCGCCTGGCGGAAAGCCTCGATGACCTCGGAGCGCGCCGATGTCTGACGTTGCACGATTCCGATCTGGCGGTAATTGGGCGGAGCGCCGAAAGGCTGCCAGACGAGATCGCGGCGCGCTTCGTCCTGCAGCGCGATCATGGGGATGATCGCGACCCCGAGCCCTGCGGCGACGCACCCCACCACCGCCGGGATGGTGTTGACGACGACCACCTCATGCGGGGTTATCCCGAGGCGCGAGATCTCGGTGTCGATCTGGTTGGCCAGTGGAACCTTCGTCTCGTAGCGGATATAGGGCTGGCTGGCGAGCAACTCGTGGGCGGGCATCGCGGGTGTCCCGCACGGGGCGATCAGCACAAGGGGTTCGCGAAGGAACGGTGTCCATTTCAGGGTCTTGGGGACGCCGACATGCTCGGCCACCACCGCAACATCGAGCCGCCCGGCGGCAACGTCGTTCATCAGATCCTCCGACATTCCCACATGGAGGCGAAAGCCCAACTCGCTGTAGCGGCGCCGAAGATCGGCCATCGCGTCGGGAATCAGGTTGAAGGTCGCCGATCGCAGCGCCCCGATATTGAGCGTGCCGGTCACCCGCCCGCCCGAGATCGCGGCGCGGGTCTCGTCGACAAGCTGCAATATGGTGCGGGCCGAGTGAACGAACTCGGCGCCCTTAGCATTGAGCGATGGCGGTCGCCGCGACCGGTCGAACAGGGGCGTGCCGAGCTCTTCCTCCAGCGCCTGAATCTGCTGACTGACCGCCGAAGGCGTGAGATTCACCAGCGCCGCGGCGCGGGCGAAGCTGCCATGATCGGCGATGGCGAGGAGCGTCTGGAGCTGCCGTGTGTCCATGACCACGGAATTAAGAAAGCCTGAAGTTGGTGGCAAGAATTATTCGCTTTCATGGCGCAATACTTCAGTTACGCTGTGCTGCAGCGAAACGACCCCTCAACCACCAACAGGAGAGAGTATCATGAACAGTTTTCGCACAATGATGGCGGGGCTGGGCGCCCTGGGCGCGATGCTCGCGCCCGCGGTCGCGTCGGCGGAGTATCCCGAACGCCCCGTCGAGTTCATCGTTCCCTGGTCGCCGGGCGGCGGCAGCGACACGCTGATGCGGATCGTGTCGAACAATATCGAGCCGTATCTCGGCGTCGAGATGCCGATCATCAACATGCCCGGCGTGGGCGGCACCGTCGGCCTGCGCGAGGCCTCGCGCCGCGATGCCGACGGCTATACCGTCGCCCAGATTCACGAGGGGCTGCTGGTCGCCAACATCACCGGGCTCACCGACCTGAACTGGGACGATTTCGAGCCCATCGGCCTGATGACCGTCTCGCCGCAGTATCTCGTCGCCAACGCCGATCAGCCCTATTCGACATTCGAGGAGTTCCTCGATTACGCCCGCGACAACCCCGGCGACATCACGATGGGGGTCACGCTGGGCGGTGTGCCGCACCTCCACGCGGCGATGATCGAGGACGCCTATGACCTCGAATTCTCCTATGTCGGCTACGAGGGCACGGGCGAGCGCATCCGCGCGCTGGTCGGCGGCAATCTCGATGTCGCGATCGGCGATATCGCCTCTTCGGCCGAATTCGTCGAGAACGGCGATCTGACCTTCCTGGCCACTGGCAACCCCGAGCGGCTGGAGCAGACGCCGGACGTTCCGACCTTCACGGAGATGGGCAGCGATCTCGAGCTTCTCATCACCCGCGGCATCGTCATGCCCGAGGGAAGCCCCCAGGAGGCGCGCGACACGCTCGAGGGCGCTCTTGAGGAACTGGCCGCTGACGAGGATTTCGTCCAGCAGGTCAACAATGCCGGCGCCGAGGTGAGCTTCCGCGGACAGGAAGATTATGTCACCTATCTGACCGGGCTGACCGAGACGGTCGAGCGCCTCTCCTCGGCCCTGGCCCAGTGACCGAGCCGACGCAGGAATCGCCTTCGGGCAGGCAGGAGGCGGGCGAAATCGCCCGCCTCCTGTCCTATGTCGCGATCTTCGCGGTCTCGGCAGGGCTGGGACTTGAAGCCGCCGCGATCCCGACCTCGCGTTTCGAGGTTCTCGGCGCCGGCGCGTTTCCGCTGATGGTCTACGGGCTTCTCTGCTTGGTCTCGCTGATCGCGATCGTCGGATCGGTTCGACGGATCGGTGTCGGTGCGATCGCACGCTTCGGCGGCGAGGTGCTGCGCTGGATTCGCGACCGCCGTCTGGTGATCGTTATCTTCGCCTGTTTCGGCGCCTATCTCATTTCGATCCCTTGGCTGGGATTCAGCATCGCGACCTTCGTCTTTCTGCTGGTCGCGCAGTTGATCCTCGCGCCGCGCAATCCCCTGTCTATAGGGCTGGCGGTCGTGATCGCGCTGCTCTTCTCCTTCGGGCTGAACTGGGTGTTCGCCGAAGTCTTCAACGTGTTTCTGCCGCGCGGAACCTGACTCATGCTTGATGCATTCCTCCTCGGAGCCGACCAGATCTTCTCGGCCTCCACGCTGCTCTACATGCTGATCGGGTCGGTCGCCGGCATCATCGCCGCCGCGATTCCCGGCTTTACCGTGACCATGGCGATCGTGCTGACGCTGCCGCTCACCTTCGCGATGGCGCCCTTGCAGGGGATCGCGGTGATGCTGTCGGTCTATGTGGGCGGCTACAGCGGCGGGCTGATCTCGGCCGCGCTTCTGGGAATTCCGGGCACGCCCTCGGCCGTGGCCACCACGTTCGACGCCTTTCCCATGGCGCGCAAGGGCGAGCCGGGCCGCGCGCTGTCGCTGGGGGTGTGGGCGTCGTTCTTCGGCACGGTGATTTCGACGATGGTGCTCGTGGTCGCCGCGCCTCCGCTGGCGATCTTCGCGGTCAAGCTGGGCCCGTGGGAGTATTTCTCCCTCATCGTCTTCGCGCTGACCATCGTCGCCAGCCTCGTCGGGCATTCGCTGGTGCGCGGCCTGATGGCCGGGGCCATCGGGCTGGCGATCTCGACGGTCGGCGTCGATCCGATCATGGGGCGGCCGCGTTTCGATTTCGGCGTCG
The DNA here is from genome assembly GCA_002967695.1 of Rhodobacteraceae bacterium WD3A24. Taxonomy (GTDB): domain Bacteria; phylum Pseudomonadota; class Alphaproteobacteria; order Rhodobacterales; family Rhodobacteraceae; genus Alkalilacustris. The sequence continues at coordinate 88,590 of PUHN01000002.1, forward strand.
AGATGCTCGAGCCGGGATTGCCGTTTCTCGTCGTTCTCATCGGCATCTTCGCGATCTCGCAACTCGCCTCCGAGGTCGAGGACGCGCCCTCGGTGCGGTCGGGAAAGTCGCTTGCCACGCAGGAGATCGACTTCAAGACCTGGGAGGTCATGCGCGAAGTCCTGATGCGGCCGGTCAATCTTGTCCGCTCCTCGATCGTGGGCGTGCTCGTCGGTGCGCTGCCCGGCGCGGGCGGCTCGATCGCCAATCTGCTGGCCTATGATCAGGCCCGGCGCGCCTCGAAAACCCCCGAGGAGTTCGGCAAGGGCTCGCCCGAGGGGGTCGTGGCCTCCGAGGCGGGCAATTCGGCCACCGCCGGCGGCGGGCTCATCCCGCTGATCGCACTGGGCATTCCGGGCTCGGCGGTCGATGCGATCCTGATGGCCTCGCTGATGGTGCACGGCATCTCGGTGGGGCCGCGCCTGATCATGGACAACGCCGATCTGGTCTACGGCATGTTCATCGCCATGGTGGTGGCAAGCGCGATGATGCTGCTGGTCTGCGTGCTGTCGATGCGGTTTTTCCTCCGTGTGGCGGAAATTCCCAAATGGCTCATCGTTCCCACCGTTATCGTATGCTGCGTGGTGGGCTCCTTCGCACTCAACAACCGCATGAGCGATCTTTACCTGCTGGGCTTCATCGGGCTGGCGGGCTACGCGCTGCGCGCGCTCGACTACCCGCTCGCGCCGCTGGTGCTGGGAGTGATCCTTGGGCCGATTGCCGAGACCAACATGCGCCGCGCGCTGATGACGGATGCCGACTGGACGCTTTTCCTGACCCGTCCGGTCAGCCTGATCTTTCTGGTCGCCGCGATCGGTTCGATCGGCTGGGCCGCACATAAATATTTCAGATCGAGACAAAACACGGAGAAATCAGCCTGATGCAGATGCGTCATGATCCCCTTTACGCCTCGCGGCGCTCGCCCGTTCTCGCCGACAATGTCGTGGCGACTTCCCAGCCGCTGGCCGCGCAGGCGGGTGTCTCCATGCTCGAACGTGGCGGCAACGCGGTCGATGCGGCCCTCGCCGCCGCGATCGCGCTGACCGTCGTCGAGCCGACGGGCAACGGCCTGGGGTCGGACGCCTTCTGCATCCTGTGGGACGGACGCGAATTGCACGGCCTCAACGCCTCGGGCGCCGCGCCGATGGCATGGACGCCGGAGCGTTTCGCGGGGTCGACGACAATGCCCTTCAGGGGATGGGAAAGTGTGACCGTCCCCGGCGCCGTAAGCGCCTGGGCGGAACTTTCCAGCCGCTTCGGCGCGCTCGATTTCGCGACGCTGTTCGAACCGGCGATGCGTTATGCCTCGGGCGGTTTCATCGTCTCGCCCGTCATTGCCGAGCTCTGGCGGCGCGGCGCCGAGGCGCTGGCCGATCAGCCGGGTTTCGCGGAAACCTTCCTGCGCGACGGGCGCCCGCCGGCGGCGGGGGAGCGTTTTGTCAACGCCCCGCACGCGGAGAGCCTTCGCCAGATCGCCGAAACCCATGGCCGGGCCTTCTATGAGGGCGCGCTGGCCGAGCGGATCGCCGCGGCGGCGCGCGAGAATGGCGCCGCCCTGACGATGGATGATCTGGCGCGCCACCGGCCGGAATGGTGCGGCACCCTGTCGATGGATTTCGACGATGTCACCCTGCACGAGATTCCGCCCAACGGGCAGGGCATCGCGGCGCTGATGGCGCTGGGCATCCTGCGCCACACGCCGGTGCGCGATTTCGGCCCCGACGACGCGATGGCGCTGCACTATCAGATCGAGGCGACCAAGCTGGCCTTTCGCGACATGGACGCCTATGTCGCTGACCGCCCGTCGATGAGCGCGGTCACGCCCGAGGCGCTTCTCGACGCGGACTACCTTGCCAGCCGCGCCGCCGAGATCAGCGCCGACAAGGCGCAGGATTTCGGCTCCGGCGCGCCGAAGAATGGCGGAACGGTCTATCTCTCGGCGGCGGATGCGAGCGGGATGATGGTGTCGTTCATCCAGTCGAACTATGCCGGTTTCGGCTCGGGCGTGGCCGTCCCCGGAACGGGCATTCACATGCAGAACCGCGGCGCGGGCTTCACGCTCGAGCCCGGCCACCCCAACCGCGTGGCGCCGGGCAAACGGCCGTTTCACACGATCATCCCCGGCTTTCTTATGAAGGGCGCGGCCCCGCTGATGAGCTTCGGCGTCATGGGAGGGCCGATGCAGGCGCAGGGGCATCTACAGATGACGTTGCGCACGCATCTCTGGGGGCAGGATGTGCAGACCGCGTCCGACGCGCCGCGGTGGCGGGCGGTCTTCGGGCTGGAAGTGGCCTGCGAGACGGCGATGCCGTCGCGGACCCTGGCCCGCCTGCGCGAGCTCGGCCACGACATCAAGCTCGAGACCCCCGACAGTGCGTTCGGCTTCGGCGGCGCGCAGCTGGTTCAGCGCTTGCCGAGGGGTGGTTATGGCGCCGGATCGGATCCGCGAAAGGATGGCCAGGCCGCCGGCTTCTGAGCGCGCGAGCGGCGTTCGGCCATACCGAGAGCCGGATCGCGGGGCTGGCAAGGTGCACCGATCGGGCGCATCGGCTCTTTCCTGCAATGGTGGGAATGCGTTAGCGTCGCGTCATGCGTGTGTTGAGGCTTCTCATCGGACTTGCCGTCATTGTCGTTGCCGGCGCAGTCCTTGTCGGCGAGCAGCTTGCCGGGACGACATCGGACGCGGTCATAAATGCCCAGGTCAGCACACTGCGCGCGCCGATTTCGGGCACGGTCTTTCTGCGGTCCGACGAACTCGGCAACCGGGTGCAAGACGAGGAGGTGCTCGGCTCTCTCCACGAACGCTACGTGGACGATGTCAGGCTCAACGATCTGCGCATGGAGCTGGGCCATTCCCGGGCCGAGGCGCGCCGGCTCCAGGGTGAGGTCAACAGGCTCGATACGCAGATTTCGCGAGTCGAGTCGGAGATCGAGGACTATGGACAGCAGCGTCGGCGGCTTCTCGAAGCGATGCTTGCAGCCGAGGTCGCCGGGCACGAGGCGTTGCTCGCCGAAGTCGAGCGGCTCCGTCGCGAAGCCCAGCGCATCGAGCGCCTTGCCGAGCGCGGCGTCGAAACCGAATCGAGCCTGCTGAGCGTGCGAACCGAATTGCGCGTCGCCGGCAGCCAAGCCGACGCTGCCCAGCAGCGGATCGAGCGCGTCCGCGTGCGGCTGGAGGCGGGCGATGCGGGCATCCATCTCGACAGCGACGCGAGCGGGCTGTCACATCTCGACCAGCGCGACCGGGAGCTGCGCCTTCAGCGCGATATGGCCAATATCCGGCTGGCCGAGGTGCGTCAGCGCAGCGAGGTGCTCGGCGACCGGCTGAACGCCGAACTGGTGCGCGTCAACATACGCCGCTCGGCGACACTCTTTTCCAACGTCAACGGGACGCTGTGGAGCCTGGAGGCGATTTCGGGCGAGGTCGTTCAGCGCGGCCAGAGCATTGCGCGGCTCGTCGATTGCGACTCGACCGTCGTGACGGTGAGCGTGCCGCGTTCGACCTACAACTCCCTCTCCGTCGGCAGTTCGGCGCGGTTCCGCCCGGCGGACACGCCGGATGTGTTCGAAGGCCGGATTCTGCGCATGGCCGGCAGCGGGGCGGTCTCGGTCTATGACGATCTCGCCGTGCGGCCGAGCGCGGAGGAACTCGAGGGCTTCGACGTCGCCATCCTGTTTCCCGAGCTGCGCGAGCATCCCGAGCTGGGCTGCGCGATCGGGCATACGGGCCGCGTTTTCTTCGAGGGGCGTCCGCTGGATTTCCTGCGCGGCGTCCTGGGGTGAGATGTTTCCCCCCGTCGCGCTGACCGAACTGCAATCCGCGATCGTACTGGTCGGCTTTGTCGTCGCGGTGACGGGGCTGTTTCCGTGGCTGCTCGATCGCCACAGCACGCTTCACCGGGGTGTGATCGTCGTGGTGGGTATCTGGCTGACCCTGAGGTATTTGTGGTGGCGCGGCACATCGACCCTCCCGCCGCCGGAGTGGACGGTTGAAGCGGCCGCCAGCTTGGCGTTCTACGGGATCGAGGCACTGGCGGGCATCTCGTCGGTCAGCGCGCTGATGATCCTCTCGCGGCGGCGTTCGCGCTCGCAAGAGGCGACGCAGCATGCGCGATGGTGGGGCGCGAATCCGCCCCGCGTGGCCGTGCTGATCGCCACCTATAACGAAGAGCGCGACATCCTGCTGCGCACGATGGTCGGTGCGCAGAAACTCGATCACGGGGATTTCGAGGTCGTCGTGCTCGATGACGGGGAGCGCGACTGGCTGCGCGACGATTGCCGGCAGCGGGGCGTGCGATACATCACTCGCACCGATCACAGCGATGCGAAGGCGGGCAATATCAACAACGCCCTCGCCATTCTCGACGCCGACCCGCGACCGCCCGACTTCATTGCCGTTCTCGACGCCGATTTCATCCCGCACCGCAATTTCCTGCGCCGCACCCTAGCGCTTTTTCACGACCCGGCTGTCGGGCTGGTCCAGACGCCGCAGCATTTCTTCAACGCCGACCCGATTCAGCACAATCTGGGCCTTGTGCGTTCCTATCCCGACGAGCAGCGTTTCTTTTTCGACGAGATCCAGCCCGCGCGCGACGGCTGGGGCATCGCCTTTTGCTGCGGCACCTCGTCGGTGACGCGAATGTCGGCGCTGCGCGAGATCGGCGGCCTGCCGACCGACAGCATCACCGAGGACTTCATGCTCACTCTCGCGCTTCAGGACATGGGGCACCGCACCGTCTATCTCGAAGAGCCGCTCACCGAGGGCCTCGCCCCCGAGGGCCTGCGCGAATACATCACCCAGCGGGCGCGCTGGTGCCTGGGGCTGATGCAGATCGCCCGCTCGCGGCTGGGGCCGCTGCGGCGCAACCGGCTTCGCCTGCGCGACCGCTGGAGCGTGATCGACTCGGTGCTGTTCTGGCTGGGCACCTTTCAGTTCCGACTCGCGGCGCTGGTCTTTCCGCTTCTCTACTGGTTCGCTGGGATATCGGTGGTGCGCGCGGAGGTTCCCGATGTGCTCACGCATTTCGGCGTCTATTATGTCTGGACCATCGCGCTGGTCAATTTCTGCTCGGGCGGGACGATCCTGCCGATCATCAACGATGTCAGCCAGATCATCGCCGCGCGCCCGGTCACACGCGCCGCCTGGACGGGCCTCTTGTGGCCGGGCGGGCATGGCTTCAGCGTCACTGCGAAGGGCGGCGACAGGACGCGGACGGTGATTCACTGGCAGCTGATGGCGCCCTTTGCCGGAATACTGGCGCTCACGGTCGCAGGGTTGCTCCTCGGCATCCTGATTCCGCGCTTCAACTTCGGCGAGGCCGGAGACGGCAAGATGGTCATCCTGTTCTGGTCGCTTTACAATATCGTTGTGCTCGCGCTGACGATGTTGCTGTGCGTCGAGCTTCCGCGCCGCGAAAAGCATCTCGACGAGCACCCGGAACAGGCTCATCTCTATGTGGGAGGGGAGTTCTGGACGGTCTGGATCACCAGCCTGACCACGAACACGGTGCGCGTGCGCGGGGCGGCCTTGCCGGCCTTCGGGCGCGTGCGGCTCGAGATCCGCGGCATCGGCGAGATTCCGGCGATGATTGGGGAGCAGCGCCGCGATGGTGCCGTCCTGATCCTCAACCCGTCCCAATCCGCCTATGAGGCGCTGCTCCAGCGGTTTCACGGCAAAGGAGGCGCACCCGGCACGGGCCAGCTTGGCCTCATGCAGCTTCTGGAAGACCTCGCCCGGCGGCTGTCATTCGCGCGCCCTCCCGAAAGCGGCAGGGCGCCCAATCTCATCATTCCGGGCGGAAAGGCGCCGGACGAGCCGGACGATGCGCCCGTCTCCCGCCCGCGCGACGAGGGCTGAGGCCCTGTCGCGCACTCACCTTGTGCCGAAGTTGCGGACGCGTTCGAATTGCGGCGCGTCGTCCGAGTGCGCGTGCTCGTGCCGGTCGAGTTCCTTCTGACGCAGGCTTTGAAGCAGGGCGAGACCGGCCGAGAACGTCGCCAGCTCGCGCGTGCGGTGGGATTCATAAGGGTAGTGCTGATCACCGCGCAGAACGCGGACGCAGTTCTGCGCGAGTCTGCGGAAGGGCTGGATGTAGAGCCGGCCGAAAAGATAGACGAGTCCGCCGAAGAATATGCCGAACCCCGTCACGCCCGTCACCACGCTCTCGATGAATTGCTGCCGGGCGAGCTGGAGCCGGTCGAGCGGCGAGCGCGTCAGGAGGCGCCAGCTCATCGGCGGCAGGCCGGGATAACTGCGCCCGGCGATGGTGGTATCCATGAAGAGGCGTCCGTCTTCCTCGCGCCGCCACAATTCGCCCGCGCTGGTGTGGCGGACCCGCGAGCGAAGCAGGGCCTCGTCCGAAAGCCCGACAAGCCCCTCGGTGGCGACGATCGGTTCGCCGCGCCCGTCATAGAGCACCGCGTCGAGCCCGAGCCGCTCGGCCGCCCCGCTCATATAGGATGCCAGCCACTCCGCCGATATTCCTGCGCCCACGACATGCACCAAGCGGCCGGTTTCGTCGGTTACCGGAATGCTCAGTGTTATCGTGTTCCCCTCGCGGGTCGTTCGCAGCCCCTCGATACGCCCGCCCGGCCGAAAGGCAACGAGTTCCGGCGCGAAGGCAGCCTCCTGCGCCCGGTGCAGCCATTCCTCGTCCTCGGCCGTGATCTGCGCCCCGTCGGGCAAGCTGGATGCGGCAATCCGGCCGTCCGCCGTGGCCAGCGCCATCCAGTCGAGGCGCGCGCTGGTCGCCGCCGCGAAGCGCATCAATTCGGCGGTTGCCTCGGCGCCGCTCTCGACGGCCACGTCACCGACACGGGTCATGCGGGTGGTTTCCAGATATATCTCCCGCCCGATGGCGTCGTGCAGCGCCTCCGAGCGCAGGCGGGATTCGCCGCGAACCGCCTCGATTTGAAAATCGTTCAGCCGGGTGCTGACGATGGCCCAGACCACGATCGTGGCCAGAACGATGCCGAGCGCGACGAAGCCGTAGAACACGGTGAGCGTTCCGGGGCTGCGTGGCGCCGTCCAACTGCCGTCTGTTTTCATTCGCCCGACCGTTGCGAAGGTGGTCATTGATGCGAGCTGACGGTATCGCGCCGATCATCCTATCACAGCCTCGCCGCCACACGAACCTTTGCGTCTCAACTTCCCGTGCCCGTCGGTGCGCCCCTCGTCAGGCGCGGCTCGTGGCGGCTTGGGAAGACGCTGCACGCGTGGCGCGCAGACGCCACATCAGGGCGAGCAGGAACAGCCCCGTGAGGATCAGCACGATCGTCGGCGCCGGGGCGCTGTCGAGGAAGAAACTCGCATACGCGCCCGACAGCATGGCCAGCAGGCAGACCGCCACGGCCACCATCAGCATGGTGGAGAACCGCCGCGCGGTCAGAAAGGCGATGGCGCCCGGCGCGATCAGCAACCCCACGGCCAGAATGAGCCCCGTCGCCGAGAGGGTGGCCACGATGGTCAGCGACAGAAGTGACAGCAGGCCGTAATGGAGCCACGTCACGGCGAGCCCGCAGGCCCGGGCCTGGGCCGAGTCGAAGGCATGCAGGAGGAAATCGCGCCATTTGAGCAGCAGCACGGCCGAGACTGCCAGCGAGATCAGGCCCGCCGTGCGCAGATCGGCCGCCCCGACCCCCAGCATGTTGCCGAACAGGATGTGGTCGAGATGGGCGCCGGTGTCGATGGAGGTGTAGAGGATGATGCCCACCGCGAACATCCCGGAGAAGACCACGCCCATGATCGTGTCCTGCTTCACGCGGCTGTTGTGGCTGAGATACCCCGTCAAGAGCGCGCATCCCATGCCCGCCCCGAAGGCGCCGAGGATCAGCGGCAGTCCCGTGATCCAGGCCAGCACGATGCCGGGCAGCACCGCGTGGCTTACCGCGTCGCCCATCAGCGCCCAGCCCCGCAGCACCAGAAAACACGACAACAGCGCCGTCGGCACGGCGACCATCGCCGAGATCATGAACGCGTTCTGCATGAACGGAAACTGCAGCGGCAGCAGAAGCGTCTCCAGCGTCATCCGATGGCCTCCTCGCGCAGGGCCGCGGCGCTCTTGCGCCGTGCGGCCAGAAGCCCGTGCTTGGGGGCGAAGGCAAAGGCTGTCAGGAACAAAAGCGTCTGCAATGTCACGATGATCCCGCCGGTCGCGCCGTCGAGGAAATAGCTCGCATACGCTCCGGCAAAGCTCGTCCCCGCCCCGATCGCGACGGACAGCGCGACCAGCCTGGGAAAACGGTCGCACAGCAGATAGGCGGTGGCTCCCGGTGTGACGACCATCGCGATGACGAGAAAGGCGCCCACCGTCTGCATGGCCGCGACCACCGCCGCAGAGAGCAGGGTGAAGAAAACCACCTTGAGCAGCCCCGGCCGCAGGCCGACCGACCGCGCATGGGTCTCGTCGAAAAAGACCGTCATCAGGTCTTTCCACTTGAGCAGCAGCACGATCAGCGACACCGCTCCGATGAGGGCGAGCTGGAGCGTGTCGCCGGGGGAGATGGCGAGGATGTTGCCCATGGTGATGGTCTGGACGCTCACCGCCATCGGATTGATTGAGACCATGAACAGCCCCAGCCCGAAAAAGGAGGTAAAGATCAGCCCGATGACGACATCGACCTTCAGCCCCGAGCGTTCGGAGAGAAACAGCATCGCCCCCGCCGCCAGTCCGCCGGCCAGAAAGGCGCCGAGTGCGAAGGGCAGCCCCAGCATGTAGGCCCCGGCAACGCCGGGGACGACCGAGTGCGACAGCGCGTCGCCGATCAGGCTCCAGCCCTTGAGCATCAGATAGGCCGACAGAAAGGCGCAGACCCCGCCGACGAGCGCCGAGACCCACATCGCGTTGGTCATGTAGCCGTAGCCGAAGGGTTCGAGCAGGGTCGCGCTCATGCGTCGCCCCCGCTGGTCTGGGGGCGGTCCCCGTAATGGACGAGCGGGCGCTCGTCGTCGGTGATGATGCTGAGCTCTCTGGGATCGTCGCGGTGGTCGTCGTGAAGCGCCGCGCCCCCGAGCGTGAAATGGCGCAATACGCCGCCAAAGGCCTTTTCAAGATTGTCCCGGGTAAAGGTCGTGGCGGTGGGGCCGGCGGCGATCACGGTGCCCTTGACCAGAACGGTGTGGTCGCAGAATTCGGGAACCGAACCGAGGTTGTGGGTGGAGACGAGCATAACGCGGCCCTCGGCCTGCAGTTCGCGAAGCAGGGCGACAATGCGTTCCTCGGTGCCGACATCGACGCCGGTGAAGGGCTCGTCGAGCAGGATCACCTGGCCGTCCTGCGCGAGCGCGCGGGCAAGGAATACCCGTTTGCGCTGCCCGCCCGACAGCTCGCCGATCTGGCGGTGGCGCAATGCGCTCATGTCCACGCGCTCGAGCGCCGCGGTGACGGCGGCGCGGTCATCGGGCTTCGGGCGGCGCAGAAACCCCATTCGCCCATAGCGCCCCATCATCACCACGTCCTCGACGAGCACCGGGAAACTCCAGTCGACTTCCTCGGCCTGGGGAACATAGGCGACGAGCGTCTCGCGCAACGCCTGTTTCACGCTGCGCCCCATCAGTCGTATGGTGCCGCGCCCGACGGGCAGAAAGCCCATTATCGCCTTGAACAGCGTCGATTTGCCGGCCCCGTTGACGCCCACGAGGGCTGTCACGCTGCCGCGGGGCACACTGAAACTCGCCCCGCGCAGGGCGGTATGGCCGTTGCGGTAGGTGACGGTGACGTCGCGCACCTCGATGCCCTCATCCGTCCCGACGGATCGTGCCGTCTGTTCCGTCATGTCTCGCACGGGCTGTTCCTTTCGTGCAGTTGCGCCACCCGTCGCCGGCCGCGCGTCACTCCGGCTCCGCAGTCAGGCCGGCGGCGATCGTCTCGGAGGTGACGCGCAGCAGATCCAGATAGGTGGGCACCGGGCCGTCGGGTTCTGACAGCGAGTCCACATAGAGCACGCCGGCAAAGCGCGCACCCGTCTCGCGCGCGATCTGCTCGGCCGGCGCGGTACTCACCGTGCTCTCGCAGAAGACGACGGGAATGTCATGTGCGCGCACCTCGTCGATGACCGTCCTGACTTGCTGCGGGGTGCCGACCTGGTCGGCGTTCATCGGCCAGAGATAGAGTTCGCGCATCCCGAAATCCCGCGCGAGATAGGAAAACGCGCCCTCGCATGTCACGAGCCAGCGCTCCTCGGCGGGAATTTCCGCGATCCTCTCGCGCAGGGGCTCGATGGTGGCGCGCAGCTCCGCCTTGTAGGTTTCGGCATTGGCGGCGTAAGTCTGTGCGTTGTCAGGGTCGTGCTCGGCCAGCGCCGCGGCGATGTTGTCGATATAGACCACCGCGTTGTCGAGCCCCATCCAGGCGTGTGGATTGGGCTGATCGGCATAGGCGCCTTCGGTGATCGGGATCGGGTCGATGTCCTCGGTCAGCGTGGCCGAGGGCACATCCCCGAGATTGGCCAGGAACTGCTCGAACCACAGTTCGAGATTGAGCCCGTTCCACAGGATCAGATCGGCTCCATGAGCCCGCACGATGTCCTGAGGTGTGGGCTCATAGCCGTGGATTTCCGCGCCCGGCTTGGTGACTGAGACCACCTCGGCCGCGTCTCCGGCGACATTGCGCGCCATGTCGGCGAGGACGGTGAAGGTGGTGACGACCTTGAGCGGGTCGTCTTCCTGCGCCGTTGCGCCATGTGCCAGGGCCCCGGCGCACGCCGCCGCCGCGATGAATCGGATCGTTCTCGATCGCATTAACTGCCTCCATAGCCGCCTTGCCGGAGCCGCGTCCGGCCGTCGGAAGATGTAAATGCAAATCATTAGCAAAAGTCAAGCGCTGCATTCTCGGTGTGCAATGCTTTTGCCCGGCTTGCCGCGGGGGTGGCTCGCGCCATGATCGGGCGGATCGTGAATTGACATTTCAGATCATCCATTGTGACATTTCCAAATTGACGCTGGGAGAAGATAGATGCTGGACAGGTCGAAGGATCGGCTGGGGCAGGGCGGGCACGGAGCCGGCGCGCGGGAGTCGCTCAAGAGCATCGCCGCGCAATATCTCGCCTCGGCCATTCTGGGCTGCGAAATCTCGCCCGGTTCATTCGTCACCGAGGCGGGGATCGCCGCCGCTGTCGGCCTGGGCAAGGCGCCGGTGCGCGCCGCGCTGGCGTCGTTGAGCGAGCGCGGGCTTGTCGAGCCGGTTCCGCGCCACGGATACCGGGTGGCGCCGGTATCCGCTGCCGATCTGGCCGATCTCTACGACCTGCGGCTGCGGCTCGAACCGGGGCTGTGCGAGGCCGTCTCAATGCGCGATGTCAGTGAACTCGCCCGGCTCGACCGCATGCTCGTCGCCGCCAGCGACAGCCCCGACCCGTCCGCGCGCCGGCTGGCCCAGCAGGCCGATGCCGACAGCCTGCGCCTGATGGCGGCGGCGGCGGGCAACCGCCGGGTCGAGGAGACGCTCATGGACGCCGCGGCCCTGTGCCAGCGCGCGCTCATCCATGTGGAGCGCTGCGCCGGCCAGTGCCGCGGGATCATTCCGCGCAGCGAAATCGTCGCCACGCTGGAGGCGGGCGATGCGGGGCGCGCCGCCGAGCTGACCCGTCGTCGGCTCGAGGCGCTTTCGTTCGACGCGCTCAAGGGGCTCGCCGCCGCCGAACGCGCGGCCGTGCAGCCTCTGGCGCCGCGCCGTGCGGCGGAGATCAACCGGCCGGCCATGCCGTCGGCCGACAACGCTGCTTCGCGTGACGGCGAAGCGAACAACAGGAGAGTATAATGAAACGACTCAGAACAGGAATGGGCCGCGCGGCGGCCATTGCCGGGGTGGGGCTCGCGCTTGCCTTCGCGGCGCCCGACATGGGCCGGGCGCAGGCGCCGGAAACGCTGGTGATCGATCTGGTCAACGAGCCTTCGTCGCTCGACCCGCATATGCAGTGGAACCCTGACAGCTATTACGTCTACCGCAACATCTTCGACAACATGGTCACCCGCAGCGACGACGGCGAGATCGTCCCGCAGGTGGCCGAATCTTGGGAGTATGTCTCGGAGACGCAGGTGGCGTTCACCATTCGCGACGACATCACCTTTCACGACGGCGAGCCGCTGACGCCCGAGGACGTGGCCTATTCGGTCAACCGCATCATCGATCCCGACTTCGCCAGCCCGCAGCTGGGCCAGTTCAACCAGATCACGAATGCCCAGGTGACCGGCGAGAACGAGGTCACGCTGACGACCGACGGCGCCTATCCGGTGCTTCTGGCGCAGCTTGTCAAGCTGTCGATCGTGCCCGAGCATTATGTCGAGGAAGTCGGTGACGAGGCGTTCAACGAGGCGCCGCTCGGGTCAGGGCCGTATGTGTTCGAGGAATGGCAGCGCGGCGTGCAGGTCACGCTTGCCGCCAACGAGGACTACTGGAGCACGCCGGGGCCGTTCGAGCAGGTCGAGTTCCGCGCGGTGCCCGAGGCATCGACCCGCATGGCCAACCTCCAGTCGGGCGCGAGCCATCTGATCGTGACCATCGACCCCGACCAGGCGGCGCAGCTTCAGGGCGCGGCCGGTGTTCAGGTGCTCGACGTGCTGACCGAGCGCGTGGGCTTTCTGGGCCTCAACCCGCAGCGCGGGCCGACGGCCGACCCCCTCGTGCGCGAGGCGATCGCCCACGCCATCGACAAGGATCTGATCGTCGAGGCGCTGCTGGGCGGCTTCGACCGGCCGGTGGACATCATGCTCTCGCCGGCGCATTTCGGCTGGATCGACGGCATCACGGGTCCCGGATACGACCCCGAGCGCGCGCGGGCATTGCTCGCCGAGGCGGGCGACATCGCCGAGGAGCCCATGGTTTTCGCGACATCGCCGGTCTTCGACCAGCGGATCGTGCAGGCGCTTCAGCAGATGCTCTCGGAGGTCGGGCTCAATGTCGAGATCGAGATGACCGACATGTCGACCTATCTCAACCGCGTGCGTTCCGACCCGGCCGAGGGGCCGCACATGAATTTCGGCCGCTGGTCCTGCGCCTGTCAGGATGCCGACGGTGTCCTGTTCCCGTTGCTGCATTCGGGTTCGTCCTGGTCCAACTGGGAGTCGCCCGAGACCGACGCGGCGCTCGAGCGGGCCCGCTCGACCCTGGACGAGCAGGAGCGCCTCGACGCCTATTCCGAGGTTCACGAGACCGTTGTCAGCGAGGTGCCGCTGGTGCCGCTCTATCAGGCGGCGATCCTCTACGGGGCCGATTCCGATCTCGAATGGCAGCCGACGCCGAACGAGAGCATGTTCGTCAATCGCATGAGCTGGAGCGAATGAACCCGGCCCCTGCACCGCAATCGCGGCGTCGCGCCCCCCTTCGGGGGCGCGGCGGCGGCCTGCGCGCATGAGCGGTTTTCTCGTTAAGCGCACCGTGCAGTCGCTGGTCACCCTGTTCGGGGTGGTCACGCTGGTCTTCTTCATCCAGCGGCTGACGGGCGATCCGGTGCTGTTGATGGTGCCCGAGGGTGCGACCGACGCCGATATCGAGGCGCTGCGCCGCTCACTCGGCTTCGACCGGCCGGTCTGGGCGCAGTATCTCGACTATCTGGGCGGGGTCCTGCAACTCGATTTCGGCCAGTCGATCGCGCGCAACACCGATGTGCTTTCGGTCATTGCGGTGCGGCTGCCCTATACGCTGCTGCTGGCGGCCGGCGCGCTGCTGGTGGCGCTGGGGATCGGCGTGCCGCTGGGCGTGTTCATGGCGGTCAAGCGCGGAACCCTGGCCGCGCGCGCGGCGATGGCCGTGGTGCTGACCGGACAGAGCCTGCCGACTTTCTGGAGCGGGATTCTTCTGATCCTGCTTTTCGCGGTCACGCTGGGCTGGCTGCCCTCATCCGGTGCGCGCGGGGCGTCGAGCCTGATCATGCCGTCCGTCGCGCTGGGGCTGCTGTCGATGGCCACCTTTGCGCGCGTTGCGCGCACCTCGGTGCTCGACCAGCTGGGCAGGGACTACATACGCACCGCGCGCGCCAAGGGTGTGCCCATGCGCCGGATCGTGAGCCGCCACCTGCTGCGCAACAGCTCGATTCCGGTCATCACCGTCGCCGCCCTCGAAATCGCCAACCTCATTGCCGGCGCGGTGATCGTCGAGACGGTCTTTGCCTGGCCCGGCATCGGGCAGCTCGCGATCCAGTCGATCAATGCTCGGGACTTCCCGGTGGTGCAGGCGATCGTGCTGCTCGTGGCCTTCGCCTTCATCCTGCTCAATCTGATCGCCGATATCCTCTACAGCGTGGTGGACCCGCGCATCCGCCTTGACGGGAGCGGCACGTGAGCGCCCCCCTTCCCCCTCCCGCGGGCGCGTCGCGCCCGGTCCGCCGCATCGACCGGCGGCTGATTCCGGTGCTGCCGTTCATCGCGGTCTTTCTGCTCTTCGCTATCGTGGCCCTTTTCGCGCCGTGGCTGGCGCCGCAGAATCCCTACAGCCAGGATCTGCTCGGCCGGCTGCGTCCGCCGGGCGACGTGGTCCGCGGGACCGCCTATCTGCTGGGCACCGACGAGCTGGGGCGCGACCTGCTCAGCCGCGTGATCTACGGCGCGCGGGTCTCGATGCTGGTGGCGACGCTGTCGGTCGTCGTCTCTCTGGTCATCGGGGTGGCGCTGGGAATGCTCGCCGCGCTGTTTCGCGGCGCGATCGAAATCCTGATCATGCGTATCGTGGACGTGTTCCTTTCGATTCCGCCCATATTGCTGGCGATCATCACGGTGGCCGTGCTGGGGCCGGGGCTGATAAATGTCGTTCTGGTGCTCGCGCTGACGCGGTGGCCGCGCTATGCGCGCGTCGCCTTCGGGCAGACGCTTTCACTCGTCAATCAGCCCTATGTGCGCTTCGCGCGCCACATCGGCAACTCGACGCCGCGCCTGCTGTGGCGCCACATCCTGCCCAATATCGTCGGCCCGATCACCGTGGTGGCCACGCTGGAGTTCGGCCTGATGGTGCTGTTCGAGGCGGGACTTTCCTTTCTCGGTCTGGGCGTGCAGCCGCCGATGGCAAGCTGGGGCTCGACACTCAATGTCGGCCGAAACTACGTCGCCACCGCCTGGTGGATCGCACTTTTTCCGGGGCTTTGCCTGTTCCTGCTGATCCTGTCGGTCAATCTGATCGGGGATTACCTGCGCGACCGGCTCGACCCGACATCCAAGAGGTAGACATGACATTCGACGAGGATTTCCGCGACAGGGGCGTCGTCATAACCGGCGCCTGCGGCGTGTTCGGCCGCTGGATCGCGCGCGCCTTTCTCGATCAGGGGGCGCGGCTGTGCCTGTCGGACAACCGCGCCGACCGGCTGGCCGAAACGGCCGCCGAGCTGGGGGCCGAGGGCGCCGAACACCTGACCCATGCCACGGAGCTGACCGACGCGGCCTCTATCGCCGCCCTTGTCGAGCAAGTGCGGGCCGAATGGGGCGCGCCCGACATCGTGATCAACAATGCCGGGGTCTATCCCTCCGGCTTTCTGCTCGACATCGATGCCGATGAATGGGACCGGATCTTCGATGTGAACACCCGCGCGCCCTTTCTCGTCGCCCAGGGCTTTGCCAGAACGATGATCGCGCAGGGTCGGGCGGGTTCGATCATAAACATCTCGTCGGGCGCGGCCCGCAAGATGCGCAAGTCGGTCGTGCCCTACTGCACGTCGAAGACGGCGCTGGACCGGCTCAGCCGGGGTCTGGCGCTGGAGTTGGCCGAATACGGCATCCGCGTCAATCTGGTCGAGCCGGGCTTCGCGGCCGGCAGCGAGGTCAGCGCATTGACGCAGGATCATGTCGAGGCGGTAACGGCGAGCATCCCGTTGGGCCGTGCGTCACGCCCCGAGGATGCGACGAACGCGATCATGTTCTTGTGCAGCGACGCGGCATCCTACATCACCGGGGCCAACCTGGCGGTGGACGGCGGCAACTCGATCGGCTCGCTGGCGGTCTACCAGTCCAAGAAAACGGCCCTGTGACGATGGCAACGGATGCGAGACCGCAGCCCTATCGCTGGCCCGACGGCTATCGCAGCGCGGCGTGCTTTACCTGCGATGTCGACGCCGAATCCCCCTACCTGTGGGAGATGCGCGACGCCATGCCCGCCATGCTGGGCCAGCTCGAGATGCGCCGTTTCGGCCCGCGCCAGGGGCTTGGCCGGCTGCTCGACCTGCTCGACCGCCATGGGGTGAAGGGCAGTTTCTTCGTGCCCGGCGTGGTTGCCGAGATGCATGAGTGGATACTGCCCGAACTGGCCGCGCGCGGCCACGAGACGGGCCTGCACGGCTATTTCCACGAGATCGTCGCGCAATCCTCGGATGCCGAATTCGGCGACGCGCTCGATCGCTCTCTCGAGTTGTTCGAGCGGCAAACGGGGCAAAGGCCGGCAGGCTTCCGCTCGCCGGCCTGGGAAATGACGCCGGGGATGCTGGAGCGCCTGCGCGGGCGGGGGCTGGTCTACGACTCCTCGCTGATGGGGTTCGATCATCCCTATGAGATCGACGGTCTGGTCGAACTGCCGGTGCAATGGCTTCTCGATGACGCGATCCATTTCAAGTTTCAGGGGGGCGGGCGCGACAGGTGGCCGCCCGCGCCGCCCGAGGGCGTTCTGGACGGCTGGCTCGAGGAATGGCGGATGCTGCACGAGTGGGGCGAGATGTTTATGCTCACCGTGCATCCGTGGATTTCCGGGCGGGGTCAGCGCATCGCCATGCTCGACCGGCTGCTGTCCCGGTTGAAGGCGGCGGGCGATGTCTGGTTCGCCCGCTGCGACGAGATCGCCGCCCATCACCTGCAATCGGCCAATCGCGGGCGCGCCGCGGTGCGCGCGGATATCCCCGCCGCCATCGGCCCGCGCCGGCCCGGAGGCTCCTGATGAGCGCATCCACCACCACATGGAACATCACCAAGCCCGAGAAGCGCGGCCATGGCGGCGTGATCGCCGCGCAGAACGTCACCGCCGCGCAGGCCGGTGCCGACGTGCTCGCCGAGGGCGGCAACGCGATGGACGCGGCGGTGACGACGGCCTTCGCGCTGTCGGTGCTCGAACCGTGGCTCAGCGGCGTGGGCGGCGGCGGCTTTCTGCTGCACAAGGCCGCCGCGACGGGCGACATCGAGGCGCTCGATTTCTCGCTCGTCGCGCCGGCCGCGCTCGATCCCGCGCGCTATCCGCTCGCCGCGGGTGACGACGGGGACTGGTTCGCCTGGCCCGCGGTGCGCGATGACCGCAATCTGATCGGTTTCGAGTCAATCTGCGTGCCCGGCGCCGTCGCCGGACTGGCGGAAGGGCTGCGCCGGTATGGCAGCATCTCGCTCGAGCGCGCGCTTTCTCCGGCCATCGCGCATGCGCAGGAAGGGCTCGCGGTGGACTGGTTCACCTCGCTCGCGCTGGCGATCGACGCCGAGGGGCTGGCGCGGTTTCCCGCCTCGGCCGCGCTGTTTCTGGAGGATGGCCGGGCCCCGCGCGCCAACAGCGCGCCGGGTGCCGAATTGCCCCGCATCCAGATGCCCCGCAAGGCGGCGATGCTGCGGCGTCTGGCCGAACACGGCGCGCAGGAGTTCTATCAGGGCCGCACGGCCGAGCAACTCGTCGCCGATCTGCGCGAGGGCGGCAGCGCCATCAGCATGGACGACATGGCCGCCTACGCGCCGGTGTGGACCGCCCCCGCACGGGGCGCCTATCGCGGCCATGACATCCACGCGAGCCCGGGGCTTTCGGGCGGCCCGTCGCTCTTGCACGCGATGGATGAACTGTCGGGCACGCTCCGGCCCGGTGCGGCGCCCGATGCGGAGTCGGCGCTGGCCTATGCCCGCGCGATCCGCAACGCCTACGCCTACCGGCTCGAGAACATGGGCCACGCGGCGCCGGCCGCCGATCCGGGCTGTACCAGTCACCTCAGCGTGGTGGACGCGGCGGGCAATGTCGTGTCGCTGACCAACACGTTGCTGTCGCGCTTCGGCTCCAAGGTCGTCGCGCCCTCCGCCGGCATTCTGATGAACAACGGGGTGATGTGGTTTGATCCGCGTCCCGGAAAACCCAACAGCATCGTGCCGGGCGCGCGCCCGCTGACCAACATGTGCCCGCTGATTGTCGAGATGGCCGGCGGCGGAACCCTCGCCCTCGGCGCCGCTGGCGGGCGTCAGATATTTCCCGCGCTTGTCCAGATCGCCTCCTACATTCTCGACTACGACATGACGCTCGAAGAGGCGCTGCACACGCCGCGGATCGACGCGAGCATGCCGGCCATCGTCGTCAACCAGACCGCGCCGCCGGGCTGGGCGGCCAGAATTTCCGACACCTTTCGCGTGCGCATGGACGAGGACAGCCTCTATCCGGTCAATTTCGCGGTGCCTTCCCTCGCCGCGCGCACGGGCGGGGGCGAGACGGTCGGCGCCGCGCATCCGGTCTCGCCCACCGCCGGGGCGGTCATTGCCGAGGAGGGATGCCCGAAATGAGCGTGACCGCCCGCGCACCGACCGAAGAGGCCCCGCTGACCGTCAGGGATCTGAGCGTGCACATCGAGGGCGCGCCGGTCGTCGACGGCGTCACGCTCGATGTCCGTGCCGGAGAGACGGTCGCGCTCGTCGGTGAAAGCGGCTGCGGCAAGAGCATGACGGCGCTGGCGGTGATGGGGCTGCTGCCGCCGGCGGCGCATGTGGACGGCGGCACGATCCGCATCAACGGCTCGGATACCACGCGGCAGGCCGAACACGCGATGCAGAGGCTGCGCGGCGACAAGATCGCGATGATCTTTCAGGAGCCGGTCAGCTCGCTCAACCCGCTGATGCGCGTCGGCGCGCAGATCGTCGAGGCGCTGCTCAGCCACCGGCGCATCGACCAACAGGCCGCCCGACGCGCCGCGATCGAGATGATCGATCGCGTCGGCATCCCCGACCCCGAGACGCGCTTTCGCCAATACCCCTTCGAGCTTTCGGGCGGGATGTGCCAGCGCGTGATGATCGCGATCGCGCTCATCTGCGAGCCTGCGATCCTGATCGCCGACGAGCCGACCACCGCCCTCGACGTGACGATCCAGGCCCAGATCCTCGATCTCATGCGCGCGCTGACCGACGAGACCGGCACGGCGCTGCTGCTCATCACCCACGACATGGGCGTGGTCGCCGACATGGCCGACCGCGTCGCGGTTATGTATGCCGGCCGAATCGTCGAGACGGCACCGGCGCGGGCGCTTTTTGCGCGCCAGCGTCATCCCTATACGCGGCTTCTGCTGGGGACGATCCCCAAGGTCGAAGGGCAGGGGCGGACCCTGCTGCCGACGATCGAGGGCGTTGTGCCCGACATGCGCGAACTTCCCGTGGGCTGTCGCTTTCATCCGCGCTGCCCGCTGGCCGGGCCGCGCTGCAGGCAGGAGGCGCCGCCGCTGGCCGCCGCGCCCGACGACCCGGCCCATGAAAGCGCCTGCTGGTTCGCCGACCGGGTGGGGGAAATCGCATGAGCGGGGCGGTGACAGGGTCCGGGGAGGCGCTGCTGCGGGTGGAAGGGCTCAAGGTGCATTTCCCGATCCGCGGCGGCGTGTTCGGCCGGCCCAAACGCTGGGTCCATGCGGTGGACGATGTGTCGCTTTCGATCCGGACGGGTGAGACCGTCGCGCTTGTCGGCGAAAGCGGCTGCGGCAAGACGACCACGGGTCAGGCGGTGCTCGGGATGACCACGCCCAGCGCCGGGCGGGTTCTGTTCGACGGTGTCGATGTCCATGCCGCGCAGGGCGATGAACGCCGCATGATCCGGCGCGACATCCAGATCATCTTTCAGGATCCCTTCGCCTCGCTGAATCCGAACATGAAGGTGGGCGAGAGCATCGCCGAGCCGCTTCTGATCCACACCGACATGTCGGCGGCCGCGCGCCGCACCGAGGCCGAGAGCCTGCTGGAGCGCGTCGGCCTGCGGGCGTCCCATTACGACCGGCTGCCCGACCAGTTCTCCGGCGGCCAGCGCCAGCGCATCGTGATAGCGCGCGCGCTGGCGCTGCGGCCGCGCCTGATCGTGTGCGACGAGCCGGTCTCGGCGCTCGACGTCTCGGTGCGCTCGCAGATCATGAACCTGCTGATGGAGTTGCAGGCCGAATTCGGGCTGGCCTATCTGTTCATCTCGCACGACCTGTCGGTGGTGCGCCATCTCAGCGACTCGGTCGCGGTTATGTATCTGGGCCATATCGTCGAGGAGGGGCCCTCCGAGGCGGTCTTTTTCAACCCGACCCACCCCTATACCGAGGCGCTGCTCAGCGCGATTCCCTATCCAGATCCGGCATATCAGGCCACGCGGCGGCGCATCGTGCTGTCGGGCGATCTGCCCGATCCTTCCGACCCGCCCGCGGGCTGTCCGTTCGTTTCGCGCTGTCCGATCGCGCGGGGCGACTGTGCCGCCGGCCCTCCCGCGCTCGAACCGGTGGCCGGGGCGGAGCCCGCGCATACCGTCGCGTGCTTCTACCGCGGCAAGGGCGGCGCGGCCCCGGCCGGGTGAACGCCCCGGCGTCGCCGCCCGGCGGCGACGGGCCGGTCGTCAGACCCGCTCGAGGATCATCGCGATGCCCTGGCCCACGCCGATGCACATCATGCACAGCGCATAGCGCCCGCCCGACCGCTGAAGCTGCCACGTCGCGGTCGTCACCAGCCGCGCCCCGGACATGCCCAGCGGGTGGCCCATCGCGATGGCCCCGCCATTGGGGTTCACATGCGCCGCGTCGTCGGGCAGGCCGAGATCGCGCAATACCGCAAGCGCCTGCGCGGCGAAGGCTTCGTTGAGTTCGATCAGGTCCATCTGGTCGAGGCGCATTCCGGTCCGCTCCAGAACCTTGCGCGCGGCGGGCAGGGGGCCCATGCCCATGATGCGCGGCTCCACCCCCGCGGTCGCCACGCCCAGGACGCGGGCGCGGGGTGTCAGGCCGTTGGCCTTTGCCGCCGCCTCGCTGGCCACCAGCAGCCCGGCCGCGCCGTCATTGACGCCCGAGGCGTTTCCCGGCGTCACGCTCAGATCGGGGCCGTTGACGCCCTTGAGCTTGGCGAGCTTGTCGAGGCTGGTATCGGGGCGCGGGTGTTCGTCGCGGTCGACAACGATCGCCTCGCCCCGGCGCTGCGGCACGCGCACCTCGACGATCTCGTCGGCAAACAGCCCGGCCTCCTGGGCGGCGGCCCAGCGGGCCTGGCTGCGCGCGGCGAAGGCGTCCTGATCCTCGCGGCTGACATTGTAGTCCTCGGCCACGTTGTCGGCCGTCTCGGGCATCGAATGGGTTCCGTAGACCTCTTTCATCCTCGGGTTGACGAAGCGCCAGCCGATCGTGGTGTCATGGACCGCGTTGGCCCGGGCAAAGGCCGTCTCGGCCTTGGGCATCACGAAGGGGGCGCGGGTCATGCTCTCGACCCCGCCGGCGATGCCGAAATCGACTTCCCCCGCGCGGATGCCCCGCGCGACGATTCCCACCGCGTCCATGCCCGAGCCGCACAGCCGGTTGACCGTGCTGCCCGGAACGCCGACCGGCAATCCCGCCAGAAGTCCGGCCATGCGCGCGACATTGCGGTTGTCTTCGCCCGCCTGGTTGGCGCAGCCCATCACGATGTCGTCCACGCGCGCCCAGTCTGCCTCGGTGTTGCGCTCCATCAGCCGGGCCAGCGGCAGCGCCGCCAGATCGTCGGCCCGCACCGAGGCCAGCGCGCCGCCATAGCGGCCGATCGGGGTGCGCACGGCGTCGCAGATGAAGGCTTCGGGCATGAAAGTTCCTCCTTGGGTCGGGGCGTGAACGCGCCCATCCTATGACCTGGTCGCGGCGAGGACCATGGCCTCGCGCGTTCAAAACCGTTCGAGCAGCGTCGGCAGCGCGAACAGCGGCCTGAAAAGGGGCGGGATGTCGACCCGGTTGTCCAGACGTCGGGACCGGGCGAGATATGCGTCGATCTGCGCCTCGAGCCGGCCGGCGAGGTCGGTGTCCAGCGCCACGATCCCGTTTTCGCTGTCATGCAGGAAACTGCGCTGGTTGAAATTGGTGGACGTGACGATGGCAAGCCGGCCGTCCACGATCACCAGCTTGCTGTGAAGCATGGGCAGGTCGGGGTCGTGCTCCCAGATGGCGATCCGGTCGGCGTAGCGTTCGACGAAGCGGCGGTTGAGCGGCGTGATGAAGGTGCCGGCGGGGTCGAACACCTCGATGCGCGCGACAATGGTGATGTCCACGCCGCGGTCAAGCGCGCGGTTCATCGCCGCCTCCAGCGCCGCGGGCGGATTGAGATAGGGCGTGACCAGAACGATCCGCTCGCGCGCCGCGTCGAAAAGTTCCACATAGTACCGCTCCAGCGCCTGCGCGTCGGCATAGGGTGCTGAGAGAAAATGTCGGATGCCCGATCGTGGCGCCCCGCCCCGCACCCCAAGCGAGAAGGGGCGGTGAATGTTGGTTTCGTGGTCGCGGTGCCAGATCGAGGCCATATGCGCGGTGATGGCGCGCACGGAGTCGTCCGAAGTCACCTCGATCTCCAGATCGCGATAGCTCGCGAAGAAGGCCAGCGTGCGTGGCCCGTCCGGGTCGTAATCATGCAGTTGCGGCCAGGCCGACAGGTCGCGCGGCTCGGCAAAGACGAATCCGTCATGGATGTTGCGTCCGCCCACATGCGCGCGCGAGCGGCCGGGCTCTGGCGACAGGGTCGCGAACAGCTTGACGTGGTTGGTGCGGTGGATGCTGTCGACGGCCTCGCCCAGCGCCCCGAAGCCCGGGGGCTCCCAACGGAAATTCTGTATCTGGACGTTGGGAAAATCCGCCGCGAGGCTCTCGACGAGGGCGCGGTCCCGCCTCAGCATGAGGCTGTCGGTGACCAGGATGCGGATAGTGGCGCCGCGCGCCGCGTGATGACGCAGCATCCGCACCAGTACCTGGCCGGCGAAGTCGGCGCGCACATGCAGATAGGAGACATAGATCAGATCGAGTGCGGGCGCGTTCGAGAAATCCAGCGGCATGAAGGGGTTGCCGGCGTCGAAGGCCGCCTCGGGCAGCCGCGTGCCCGTGAGCGCCTCGACCTTGGCGTTGAAGGCGTCGCGACTCTCGGAGAGGAGGGTCGTGCGGCCTTGCGGGAGAACGCAGGTTTGCGACAACCAGCGATCGGAAAAGAACACCTGTTCGAGCGGGTCGGGCGTCGCGGGCACGGCGCAGAGGTCATAGCGCGAGTCGTGCGCGGCGAGCTCCGGAGCCGCGGTTTCCTCCCGTTCGAGCAGTTGCACGCGGCTCGGCTGCCCCGCCGCGTCGATCGAGAGGGCGCAGCGGTCGGTGCCTGGTGGAATGACGAGCCGCGTGCGTCCATCCTGGCGTCGTGGAAGGGGAAAACCGAAATTCTCGCCGGCATCATGGCTGTAGCGCCCGGCATCGGCGCGATGCAGGCGCACCGGCCCGTCGCAGCGCGCCTCGATCTCAAGGTCGGTTTGCGCGATGTTGTGCACGAACACCGTCGTCTCGTAAGCCTGCAAGCCCGAAAACCGGAAGGGCGGCGCTTGCGGCGCCGGCCCGTCCCGGTCGAGATAGAGATGCGCATGAGCGGCCCGCCAGCGCCCCGAAAACCGCTGCGGCCCGCGCGGCGCCGGGGGGGCGGCGGCGATCCGGCCGCCGTCAAGCGGCGCGGCGGCGGCCCG
>PUHN01000020.1 GCA_002967695.1 Rhodobacteraceae bacterium WD3A24
CTGCGCTCGGCGGCGGCTGCAGGCGCTGCGGCGGGCGCCGGGGCGGCGGGCGCCGGCGCCTGGGTCGCGGCGGTCTGCTTGGCGAGGCGCACATTGAGATAGTCATCCTCGCCATAGCTGCGCTTGACGGAGACTTCGGTGAGTTCGCTATCGTTGAGAATATCCGCCAGGGCCTTGATAAAGGCCACATCCGCATCCGTGGGGTTGTTCGTCATGCCGTCCTCGATCGGTCTCGCGCGCCTGTATCGTTGTGCAGATCCTGGCACCGGGCTGGGCCGCTTATACGCAACATGGTCGCGGGTGAAAAGCGCGGATTGAGGGGCGCCGCGTGGCGGCCACGCGCGGCACACAAGGGCCTTTCCGGCGATGCGGAATTCTGCAACCTTGGCGCGGCGCCGTGGCGGGTGGCCGCCGAGTGAAGCAGGAGAGTCCCCGATGCCGAGCACCGCGCTGGCGGGCACCCGGATTCGCGAGCGGCGCCTGCTTGCGGGCATGCGGCAGGCCGACCTCGCGCGCGAGATCGGAGTCTCGCCCTCCTATCTCAACCTGATCGAGCACAACCGCCGCCGGGCCGGGCCGCGCCTGATCGAGGCCGCCGCGCGGGTGCTGGGCGTCGATGTCTCGGCGCTGACCGAAGGGGCCGAGGCGGCGCTGCTCGACGCGCTGCGCGATGCCGCGGCGCTGGCGCGCGGCGACCCCGAACCGGAAGCCGGGCGGGTCGAGGAATTCGTCGGCCGGTTTCCCGGCTGGGCGGCGCTGCTGGCCGCCGAGCACCGCCGGGCCGGCGATCTGGAGCGGACGGTGGAGCGGCTCACCGACAGGATGGCGCATGACCCCTATCTTTCGACGGCCCTGCACGAGATGCTCTCGGCGGTGACGTCGCTGCGCTCCACGGCGGCGATCCTGTCGGAGACCGAAGACCTCCCGCCGCACTGGCGGCGCAAGTTTCACGATAATCTTCACGGGGATTCCGTGCGGCTGGCCGAGGGGGCGCGGGCGCTTGCGGGCTATCTCGACACCGCCGCCGACGACGATCGCGGCGCCGCCGCGCCGCAGGAGGAACTCGAGGCCTGGCTGCGCGCGCGCGACTATCACGTCGCCGAGCTGGAGGAGCCGCGCGCGAACGTCTCGGAGGACGCGCTGATCGCCGCGGCGCCCGAGCTGGCCAGCAATTCCGCCCGCGCGCTCGCGCGGCGCTATCTGCGCCGGTATCGGGCCGAGGCCCGCGCCCTGCCGCAGGAGCGGCTGGTCGCGGCGCTCGCGGCGCACGGCCCCGATCCGGGCGTGCTGGCCGCGCAGCTCGGCCAGCCCGTGCCGCTGGTCTTCCGGCGGCTGGCGAGCCTTCCGCCCGAGAGCGAGGGCCTGCCTCCCGTGGGGCTGGTGATGTGCGACGGCTCGGGGACGCTCGTCTTCCGCAAGCCGGTGGCGGGGTTCGCCTTTCCGCGGTTCGGGGGCGCGTGCCCGATCTGGCCGCTGTTCCAGACGCTTTCGCAGCCGCTGCGGCCGGTGCATTGTCAGGTCGAGATGGGCACGCGCCCGCGCCAGCTCTTCGACGCCTACGCCGTGTGCGAGCCCGTGGGGCCGACCGGGTTCGGCGCGCCGCAGGTGCTTGAGGCGAGCATGCTGATCCTGCCCGTCGATGCGGGCTCATCGCCGGGCCAGGCTCCGCTCGCGGTGGGGGTGAGCTGCCGGATCTGCGAGCGGACGGAGTGCCCGGCCCGGCGCGAGCCCTCGATACTGGTCGAGGGGTTTTGACAGCCGCACGAAACTTGACGATAGTTCGCGACGGCAGCGTGGCCCGCCGTGGGAGGCGGAGGGCGCCTGCACCGGGCCGGGGGGAGACGGCGCATGAGCGGACGGGTTCTTGTCATCGAGGACGAGCCCAACATCACCGAGGCGATCAGTTTCATCCTCTCGCGCGATGGCTGGGACGTGGCCTGTCACGCCGACGGGGCGACCGCGCTGGAGGTCATCCGCGAGACGGCGCCCGACCTGTTGATCCTCGACGTGATGCTGCCCGGCCAGAGCGGCTATGACATTCTGCGCGAATTGCGCGCCGCGCCGGCGACGCGGGATCTGCCGGTGCTGGTGCTGACCGCGCGCAGCCAGCAGCCCGACCGCGATCTGGCCGCGCGTCTGGGCGCGAGCCGGTTCATGTCAAAACCCTTTTCCAATGCCGATATCCGCGCCGCCGTGCGCGAGATGGTGCAGGCATGAGCGCCTCGGCCCGCCCGCTCTATCTGGCGCGCGAAAGCTACCGCCGCCGCCGCCTGATGGACGCCGCCCGGCTTCTGCCGATCGCGGGGGCGGTGCTCTTGGCCCTGCCGCTGCTCTGGGCGCCCGAGCCGGCGCCCGAGCGGGCGACGGCGCATGACACCGTCTATCTGTTCGGCGTGTGGCTGGCGCTGATCCTGGCCGCCGCGGCGCTCGCGCGCCGGCTCGCCCCGGCGATGGAGGAGGATCGCGGCGCGGGCGGCGCGGGCTGATGCTGCCGTTCAACCTGCTGGTCCTGGCCTGCCTGGCTTATGTCATCATCCTGTTTCTGGTGGCCTTCGTCGTGGAGCGGCGCGCCGATGGCGGCCGGATTCCATGGCTGAACTCGCCGCTGATCTACACGCTGTCGCTGTCGATCTACTGCACCGCCTGGACCTTTTACGGCGCGGTGGGCTATGCGGCGCGATCGGGGCTGGAGTTCATGACGATCTATCTCGGGCCCACGCTTATATTCGTGGGCTGGTGGTGGGTTCTGCGCAAGCTGGTGCGCATCGCCAAGACGCAGCGCGTGACCTCGATCGCCGACATGCTGTCATCGCGCTACGGCAAGTCGAACCTGATCGGGGTGATCGTCACCCTGCTCGCCGTGGCCGGCACGACGCCCTATATCGCGCTGCAGTTGCAGTCCATTTCGCTGTCCTTCGCCGTCTTCGCGGCCGAGGAGGGGCCGGCGGGTTGGTCGCGCCCCGATCTGGACGCGACCGCCATCTGGGCGGCGGCGGGGCTTGCGCTGTTCACCATCCTGTTCGGGACGCGCAATCTCGACGCCAACGAGCAGCACCAGGGCATCGTCACCGCCATCGCCGTGGAGGCGGTGGTCAAGCTCGTCGCGCTGCTTGCGGTGGGCATCTTCGTGGTCTGGGGCATGGCCGGCAGCGCGGGGGCGATCCTCGAGCGGATCGAGGCGGCGCCCGGCCCGGACTGGGCGCTGCAGCCCAGCCGGTGGGCGGGGCTGACCTTTCTTTCGGCCGCGGCGATCCTCGCGCTGCCGCGCATGTTTCAGGTGATG
Organism: Rhodobacteraceae bacterium WD3A24; assembly: GCA_002967695.1. Lineage (GTDB taxonomy): Bacteria > Pseudomonadota > Alphaproteobacteria > Rhodobacterales > Rhodobacteraceae > Alkalilacustris. The sequence continues at coordinate 3,284 of PUHN01000020.1, forward strand.
GTGGTCGAGAACGCCGACGAACGCCACCTGGCCACCGCGTCATGGGCGTTTCCGCTCTATCTCTTCCTGATGAGTCTTTTCGTCATGCCCATCGCGGTGATGGGGCTCGACACCCTGCCCGAGGGCGCCAACCCCGATCTGTTCGTTCTGACGCTGCCCTTGTCGCAGGAGGCGGGCGGGCTCGCGCTGCTGGCGTTTCTCGGCGGCTTTTCGGCCTCGACCTCGATGGTCATCGTCGCCGCGATCGCGCTGTCGACGATGGTGTCCAACCACATCGTCACGCCGCTCAGGCTGGCGCTGCGGCCCGCGCAGGGGCGGGGCGGGGGCGATCTGCGCCGGTTCGTCCTGCGCACGCGACGCATCGCCATCGCGGGGGTGCTCGCGCTGGGCTATGCCTATTACAGCGTCACCGGCGGATCCGAGGCGCTGGCCTCCATCGGGCTGATCGCCTTTGCCGGCGTGGCGCAGGTTCTGCCGGCCCTTCTGGGCGGAATCTTCTGGCGCGGCGGCACGCGGGCCGGCGCGGCCGCCGGGCTGTCGACGGGGTTCGCGATCTGGCTCTATGCGCTGTTCCTGCCCAGCTTCGGCCCCGATGCGGTCTTCTCCGCGCGGCTTCTCGCCGAGGGGCCGGCGGGGCTGGACTGGCTGCGGCCGCAGGCGCTTTTCGGCACGGGCGGGATGGATCCGCTGCTGCACGCGCTGTTCTGGAGCCTGTCGCTGAACACGGCCGTCTTCTGCGCCGGCTCGCTGCTGAGCTTTCCCGACCCGGTGGAGCGCGTGCAGGGGGCGCAGTTCGTCGGGGTGTTCGACCTTCAGGCCGGCACCCGCGGCTGGAGCCGCAGCGCCGCCGAGGCCGAGGATCTTCTGGTGATGGCGCAGCGCATTCTCGGCCACGCCGAGGCGCAGGAGTTCTTCCGTGCCGAGGCCGCCGCGCAGGGCAAGGCCACATTCCTGCCCGACACCACGCCCGATTTCCTAGAGCGGCTCGAACGCCGGCTCGCCGGCTCGGTGGGCGCGGCGACGGCCCATGCGATGATCGTGCAGATCGTGGGCGGCAGTCTCGTCTCCGTCCAGGATCTGATGGCCGTGGCCAGCGAGGCGGCACAGATCATCGAGTATTCCAGCCAGCTCGAGGCGAAGTCCGAGGAGCTCGAACGCACCGCGCGCAAGCTGCGCGAGGCCAACGAGATGCTCACCCGGCTGTCGGTGCAGAAAGACGCCTTTCTCAGCCAGATCAGCCACGAGCTGCGCACGCCGATGACCTCGATCCGGGCGTTTTCGGAGATTCTCAAGGACGCCGATGCGGTCGGCGGGGCCGATCAGGTGAAATACGCCGGCATCATCCAGGACGAGGCGATCCGCCTGACCGTGCTCCTCGATGATCTGCTCGATCTCAGCGTGCTCGAAAGCGGGCGCGTGCAGCTCAGCCTGCAGACCGAGCGGCTGGAGCGGCTCATCGGCCGCGCGCTGCTGGCCTCGAACTCCATCGCCCCCGAGCGCGCCTTCATCATCGACCGCGACCAGAGCACCGAGCAGATCGAGGTGACCACCGATACCGGCCGGCTTGCGCAGGTGCTCATCAACATCCTCTCGAACGCGCGCAAATACTGCGACGCCGCCGAGCCGCGGATCACCATCCGCGCGCGCCGGAGCGGGCGGATGGTCGAGGTCGATGTCGTCGATAACGGCTCGGGCATCCCCGAGGACCAGCAGGCGATGATCTTCGAGAAATTCGCGCGGCTGAGCGATCAGGCGCAGGCGGGCGGCGCCGGGCTGGGGCTGGCGATCTGCCGCGAGATCATGGAAAAGCTCGGCGGCTCGATCACCTATCTCCCGGGGCAGGGCGGTGCGGCGTTCCGTCTGCGTTTCGTCCGTGTGCTGGAGACGGGCGAGGCGGGCGGCGGCGCAGGCGGGGCCGTGGCGTGAGGGGCCGCCCGCTCGCTCAACCCTCCCGCGGCGGCAGGAAGAGGCCCGCATCCTCGGCCGCGCGGCGCAGGGCGCGGGCCTTGTTGAGCGTCTCCTGCCACTCGGCCTCGGGATCGCTGTCGGCGACCACGCCGCCGCCGGCCTGGATGTAGAGGGTTTCGTCCTTGAGCACCGCGGTGCGCAGGGCGATGCACATGTCCATCTCGCCATTGGCGGCGAAATAGCCCACGCCGCCGCCATAGACGCCGCGCTTTTCGGGCTCCAGTTCGTCGATGATCTCCATCGCGCGCAGCTTGGGCGCGCCCGAGACGGTGCCGGCGGGCAGGCCGGCCAGCAGGGCCGAGAGCGCGTCCTCGCCCGCGCGCAACTCGCCGACCACGTTGGAGACGATGTGCATCACATGGCTGTAGCGTTCGATCACGAACTGCTCGGTCGGGCGGACTGTGCCGATCCGGGCGACGCGGCCGACATCGTTGCGCCCCAGATCGAGCAGCATCAGATGTTCGGCGCGTTCCTTGTCATCGGCGAGAAGATCGGCCTCCAGCGCGCGGTCGTCCTCGGGCGTCGCCCCGCGCGGGCGGGTTCCGGCGATGGGGCGGACGGTCACCTCGCCCCCGCGCACCCGGACGAGGATTTCCGGCGAGGCCCCGATCACCTGGAAACCGCCGAAATTGAAGAAGAACATGAAGGGCGAGGGATTGGTGCGCCGCAGGGAACGATAGAGCGCGAAGGGCGGCAGGGGAAAGGGCTGTGCCCATCGTTGCGAGGGGACGACCTGAAAGATGTCGCCCGCCGCGATGTAGTCCTTGGCGCGCGCGACGGCGGCCATGTAGCCTTCCTTGGAGAAATTCGAGGCCGGCTCGGCCAGCGGCACGGGTGTGCCAAGGCCCAGCGTCGCGCCCGGCACGGCGCGCTCGAGGTCTCGCACGGCGTCCATTACCCGCTCACCGGCCTGCGCATAGGCCGCCCGCGCCGTCAGCCCCGAGGCCGCCCATGCCGGCGCGACAACGGTGACCTCGCCGCGCACCCCGTCGAGGACCGCCACCACCGAGGGGCGGATCAGCACCGCGTCGGGCAGCCCCAGCGGATCGGGGTTGATGTCGGGCAGATGCTCGACGTGGCGGATCATGTCATAGCCCAGATAGCCGTACAGCCCGGCGGAGATGGGCGGCAGGTCCTCGGGCATGTCGATGCGGCTCTCGGCGATCAGAGCGCGCAGGGAGGCAAGCGGCGCGGCCTCCTCGGCCTCCCAGGCATCCGGGTCGAAGCGCGCCTCGCGGTTGATGCGCGCATGCGCGCCGTGGTTCTGCCAGATCAGGTCGGGTTTGAGCCCGACCACCGAATAGCGCCCGCGCGTCTCGCCGCCGGTCACCGACTCCAGCATGAAACTGTCGCGCCGGGCCCCGGAAAGCTTGAGCATCAGCGAGACGGGCGTGTCGAGATCGGCGGCGAGGCGGGCGTGAACGACCTGATTGCGCCCCGCGTTCCAGCCGGCCTCGAAGGCCTCGAAGGACGGGATCAGCTCGACCATGCCGGCCTCTCAGCGAAACTGCGCATGGACCGCGTCGATCGCGGCCTGATCGAGGCTGATGCCCGCCTCGCCCCGAACGGCGTCGGCGAAGTAGTTGTAGACATCCTGCGACAGGCCCTGGGCCATGCGCCGGGCGATCTGCTGGCGCTGTTGCTGCACGCTGTCGCTGTCCTCTGCCGGCGGCAGGATCTCGTCGAGGCGGACGACATGCACCGCCGCGTCAGCCGTGACGATGCGCGTTGCGCCCGCGTCCTCCAGGGCGAAGGCCGCCTCGACGGCGGGCTGCGGCGTGCCGGGCACGGAATCGCTGCGTGTGACCGGTTCCACCCGCTGTGGGACGGGCTCAAGCGCGTCGTCGGGGGTGCCCTGGGCGATTTCCGTGGCCAGCGCCTCGGCCCGGTCGGTCAGGCGGGCGAGCCGCTCGGCCTGCGCCCAGCTTTCGGCAACCTCGTTGCGCACCTCCTCGAAGGGGCGCGGTTGCGGCGCGCGCTCCTCATCGAGGCGCAGCGCGAACACGCCGCCATCCTCAAGCTCGCGGATGCGGGGGAAGTCGTCGGCGCTGACCTCGCCCGCGGCCTGGCGGAAGGCGGTGTAGCCCGCGATGCCCTCGCGCACGCCCTCGTGAAAGCTGATCTCGCCGAACTCCATCGCCGTTTCCTCGGCCAGCGACTCGATACGCGCGCCGCTGGCGAGGATGTCCTCGAAGCTGTCGATCCGCTCGGCGATCATGCGCTGGGCCCGTTGTAGGGCGAGTTCCTGGCGCAACTCGTCGCGCGCCTCCTCAAAGCTGGTCTCCTGCGCGGCGAGCACGGCATTGACGCGAAACAGCGCCTGACCGAGCGCCGTCTCCACCGGCCCGACGACTCCGGGCCCCTCGGTGCCGAAGACCGCCTCGGCCGCGGCGTCGGAGAGATCGTCGCGGCCGATGTCACCCATGTCGGCATCGGCCATCTCGAGCCCGCGTTCTTCGACCAGATCGGCGAAATCCGCCTCGCCGGCGTCCAGCCGCGCGCGCGCCTGCTGCGCAGCCTCCTCGGAAGGGAAGACGAGGCGTTCGACAAGACGGCGCTCGGGGCGTTGGAATTCGTTGCTGCGCGATTCGTAGAGCTCGCGCAGCGCGGCCTCGTCGAGCTCGACCTCGTCGGACAGCATCGACGGGGTGAGCCAGGCATAGGTGATCTCGCGCGACGCCGGGGTGGTGAAGGCGTCGATGTTGTCTTCGTAATGTGCGCGCAGCTCCGTCTCGTCGGGCTCGGGCAGGGGCTCGTCCAGCGTGTCGGCCGCGAAGGTGAACACGCTGAAGCTGCGCCTCTGGGCGGCATAGTCAAAGACCGTCTCCACCGCCGTCTCCGGCCCGCGCAGCCCCGCCGCGATGGCCGATTCCAGCAGCCCGCGCGCGATGTCGAGGCGCATGCGCCGCTCGAACTCGGCCTCGGTCATGCCCTGTTGTTCAAGCACCAGCCTGTAGGTGTCGCGGCTGAATTCGCCGCTGACGTTCTGAAACGCCTGCATGCTGCGAAGCTCCTCGGCCAGCAACTCGTCACCCGCCGAGATGCCCAGCCGCATGGCCTCGTTTTCCAGCGCGGCCTGGGTGACCAGACGGTTGCGCACCTGGCGGTCGAGCCCGAATCTCTGCGCCTGCTCGAAGCTGATGTTCTGGCCGACCTGCTCCCCCAGCGCGCGCATCTCCTGCTGCAGGGCGTTGGCATATTCCTGCACGGTGATCTCGCGCTCGCCGACGCTGCCGAGCCGGTTGATCGTGCCGCCGAACTGGTTTGCCCCGAATCCGGCAAGGCCGACGATCAGCAGCGCGATGATGATCCAGACGGCGATGTTTGCCGGTTTGCCCTTGGTCTTGGCCATGTGGTTGCGCGCCTTTCGCTGAGTGTTGCGTCGCGTTGCCGGGTGCCCGCTTCGGCCCCCCGTGTGTAAGCAGCTTGGGGCGGGCGGGCAAGCCGTCAGGCGCCGCCGTGGCGCCAGCCTTTTAGACGCGCGGCGAGATCGGCGATTTCGCCCCCGTCGATATTGGCGAAGGCGATGCGCATCTGCCGCGCGCCCGCGGCGCTGCCGGCGGGCGTGAACATCGTCCCCGGCAGCATCAGCACGCCCGCCTCGCGCACCAGCAGGGGCGCGAGGCTGTCGGACGGCTCGGCGAAGGGGTGTTCGAGATAGGCGAAATACGCCCCCGCCCCCAACAGGCGCCAGCCCGGCAGGGATGCGAAAGCCTCCTCCACCGCCGCCCGGCGGGCGAGGATTTCGCCGCGTTCGCGGGCGAGCCAGTCCTGCAGATTGCGCAGGCCCCACAAGGCGCCGCACTGGCCGAGCTGCGGCGCACAGATGGCGGCAGTGTCGAGGAACTTCTCGACCTGCGCCAGCCGCTCGGGCGCGGCGACGACCGCGCCGACGCGGTGGCCGGTCAGCCGGTAGGCCTTGGAGAAGGAATAGAGCTGGATCACCGTGCCGTCCGGGTCGGGCGCGGCGCGCAGGTCATGTGGCCGGCCGTCGGCCGAATGAAAATCGCGATAGGTCTCGTCGACGATCAATGCCAGCCCGCGCCGCCGCGCCAGCTCGGCAAAGCCGGCCATGACATCGGGCGGATACTCCGCCCCGGTGGGGTTGTTGGGCGTGACCAGCACGATCGCGCGCGTGCGCCCGGTGATCAGGGCCTCGGCCTGCGCCGGCTCGGGGATCATGCCCGCCCCGCAGGGCAACGGGACCGCCGTCACCCCCTGCATGTCGAGCCACATCTTGTGGTTGAAATACCACGGCACGGGCAGGATGACCTCGTCGCCCGCCTCGGCGAGCGTGGCCATGACCGCGCAGAAAGCCATGTTGCACCCCGCCGTGATGGCCACGTTCTCCGGCCCCGTCGCGCCGCCATAGGCCGCCTGCCACTGCGCGGCCAGCGCCTCGCGCAGCGCCGGCAGGCCGAGCGCGGGGCCGTAGAGATGGGCGCTGTCGTCGCCGAGCGCGGCCTCGGCCAGCGCCTTGCGCATCCCCTCGGGCGGCGGAGCCACCGGCGCGGCCTGGCTGACATTGATGAGCGGCCGCTCGGGCGGGAACGCAACCCCGTCGAGCCAGCGCCGCGCCTCCATCACCGGGGGCGCGGCGGTCGCGGCCATCGCCGGCGAAACGGGCGCGCTCACCGCAGCCTCCGCTCAGGTGCCGCGATAGGGTTCGACATATTGCAGCGCCATGTCCCAGGGAAAGAAGATCCACGTATCCTGGCTCACCTCGGTGATGAAGGTGTGCACCATGTCGCGCCCGGCGGGCTTGGCGTAGACCGTGGCGAAATGGGCCTCGGGGTAGAGATCGCGCACGAGTTCGAGCGTCTTGCCGGTATCGACGAGATCGTCGACGATGAGCACGCCGGTGCCGTCGCCCATCACCTCGGCCTGCGGCGCCTTGATCAGGCGCGGCTCGGTCTGCTCCTGCCAGTTGTAGGATTTCACCGAAATCGTGTCGACGACGCGGATGTCGAGCTCGCGGCTGACGATCATCGCCGGCGCCATACCGCCGCGCGTGATCGCCACCACCGCGCGCCAAGCGCCGTCATCGGGGCCACGCCCGTCGAGCCGCCAGGCCAGCGCGCGCGCGTCGCGGTGGAGCTGGTCCCAGCTGACGTGAAAGCCCTTCTCGTGCGGCAGCCGGTCCATGGCTCAGACCTCCCCGCCGCCGTTTGCGGCGTGGATGTCGGGGGCGTCGACGGCCTTCATGCCCACCGCATGATAGCCGGCATCGACGTGGTGGACCTCGCCTGTCACGCCCGAGCCGAGATCGGAGATCAGATAGAGCGCCGACTTGCCGACCTCGTCCTGCGTGACGTTGCGGCGCAGGGGGGAGTTGAGCTCGTTCCACTTCATGATGTAGCGGAAGTCGCCGATCCCGCTGGCGGCGAGCGTCTTGATCGGCCCGGCCGAGATGGCGTTGACGCGGATGCGGTCCTTGCCCAGATCCTCGGCGATGTAGCGCACGCTGGCCTCCAGCGCGGCCTTGGCCACGCCCTGGATGTTGTAGTGGGGCATCACCTTTTCCGCGCCGTAATAGGTCATCGTCAGCAGGCTGCCGCCCTCGGGCATCAGCCGCGCCGCGCGCCGGCACATCGCGGTGAAGGAATAGACGGAGACATCCATGGAAACGCGGAAGTTCTCGGGGCTGGTATCGACATAGCGCCCGCGCAACTCGGACTTGTCGGAATAGGCGATGGCGTGAACCGCGAAGTCAAGGCTGCCCCACTCGGATTCGAGGCGATCGAACAGCGCGTCGAGCGAGGCCTGGTCGTTCACGTCGCAGGGGATCACGAGATCGGAGCCCAGCGACGCCGCCAGCGGCGCGACCCGTTTCCTGAGTTGCTCGCCCTGATAGGAAAAGGCCAGCTCGGCCCCGTGGGCAGCCAGCGCGCGGGCGATCCCCCAGGCAATGGACTTGTCGTTGGCGAGGCCCATGATGAGCCCGCGCTTGCCTTCAAGGAGTCGTGTGGACATCGCCATCCTCGCCGAGCTGCGGATTTGTGCTTGTGCTTTAGGCGATCGCGCGGTTTGCATCAAGGCCGGGTGCGACACGCGGGCGCATCGGCCGATGAAACGGGCAGGGAGCCGGAGATGAGCGAAAGAGGCGGCATTTTCGCGGGCGACGATCCGCTCGCCATCGCGCGGGCGTGGCTGGCGGAGGCTGAAGAGAGCGAACCCAACGATCCCAACGCGATGGCGCTCGCCACCGTCGATGCCGACGGGCTGCCGAATGTGCGGATGGTCCTGCTCAAGGAGATCGCGGCGGAGACCTTCGTCTTCTACACCAACTACGAAAGCGTGAAGGCCGCCGAGATCGAGGGCGCCGGCAAGGCCGGCTTCGTGCTGCACTGGAAATCGCTGCGCCGCCAGATCCGCGTGCGCGGCACGGTCACGCGCGAGGACGGCCCGCGCGCCGACGCCTACTACGCCTCGCGCTCGCTCAAGAGCCGGCTGGGCGCCTGGGCGTCGCGCCAGTCCCGTCCGCTCGAGTCGCGCGCCACGCTCATGGCCGAAGTCGCCCGCGTCAGCGCGCGCCACGGCACCACCCCCCCGCGCCCGCCCTTCTGGGGCGGCTATGCCATCACGCCGCTCGAAATCGAATTCTGGGCCGACGGCGCGTTTCGCCTGCATGACCGCTTTCAGTGGCGGCGCCAGAGCGCCCGCGACGACTGGGCCGTGGCCCGGCTCAATCCCTGATTTTTGCATTTTGCAATGACGCTTGGCTTGAAATCGTGTCCCTTACGTCTGAAACAGGAGACGGGGATGGGTGTGGGCATGTCGCCTGCGCCGAACGGATTGGGAACGGAAAAGCGCAAATGAAGGATCAGTGGAGTGAACGGCAGCGCCTGCGCGGGCAGGTCAAATGGTTTGATCCCGGAAAGGGGTTCGGCTTCATCCTGAGCGAGGACGGCGGTCCGGACATATTGCTGCATGCCAATGTGCTGCGCAATTTCGGGCAGAACTCCGTCTCCGACGGGGCCGGCATTTCGGTCGAGGTTCTCGAAACCGAGCGCGGAATGCAGGCCACCGAGGTGCTCGAGATCGTCCCGCCGGACCCGCAGCCGGTCCCGCTGGGCGAGGATGAGGGCGAAATGACGCCCGAGGAACTCCTCGAACTCGCGCTCGAGCCGGCGCGGGTCAAGTGGTTCGACAAGGTCAAGGGCTTCGGCTTTGCCAACGCCTTTGGCAAGGCCGAGGACATCTTCATCCATATCGAGGTGCTGCGCCGGTCGGGGTTTTCCGACCTGCAGCCGGGCGAGGCGCTGTGTCTGCGCGTCGCCGAGGGCAGCCGGGGCAAGATGGCCGTGCAGGCCGCGCCGTGGGACGCCGCCCTTCGGGAAACCGGGTGATGGGTCCGGTGCGGTATCTGCGCCGGCTGGGCGCGCTGATGCTCGCGGTCTGGCTGGCGGCGGCGGGCCCGGCGCTCGCCGCCTGCCGCGCAGATGCCGTGGAGTTGCGCGGCGACTGGGGGCAGGCCCGCTTTCAGGTGGAGATTGCCGACACGCCCGAGACGCGCGCCCGCGGCCTGATGCATCGCGAGTCGCTGCCCCTCGGGACGGGGATGCTGTTCATCTATGATAGCCCCCAGAGCGTGAGCTTCTGGATGCGCAACACGCTTATCCCGCTCGACATGATCTTTGCCGATGCGACCGGGGTCGTGCGCCGTGTCCATCATGAGGCCGTTCCGGGCGACGAGACGCCGATCCCCGGCGGCCCCGGCATCCTGGCGGTGCTGGAAATAAACGGCGGCCTTGCCGCCCGGATCGGCATCGACGCGGGCAGCGAGATGCGCCATCCGGCGTTTGCGCAATCGGGCGCCGCGCCCGCCTGGCCGTGCGAGTGATCGGCGATCGGGGCTTTTCAGCGGGCCGGTGCGGCGCTAAGGACCGGAGCATCGGGGCGTAGCGCAGCCTGGTAGCGCGTCGGTTTTGGGTACCGAAGGTCGTGAGTTCGAATCTCGCCGCCCCGACCATCCTCTCGCGCGGGCGCCGCGGAATTCTTGAATTCCGCCGCCGCGCGCAGGTATCAAGGCACGACACCACCGGCGCAATCGAAGAAGCGACACGGGTAGGACATGCCGCCGCATGCGCGCAAAGCAATCGCGATAGTGACAGCCGCCGCAGTGATCGGCGCGGCGGCTCTCCTGGCGATGGCGGCGGCGCCGTCCCTTTCGACCCAGCCGCGCAGCGTCACCCCGCGCGGGGCGCTGACCCCGTCCGAGGAGACGACCATCGCGCTGTTCGAGCAGACGCGCGCCTCGGTCGTCTCGATCACCACGGCGGGGCAGGTGTTCGACCCCTGGACGCGGCGCACCCAGCAGGTGCCGCGGGGGACGGGCTCGGGCTTCGTGTGGGACGAGGCGGGGCATGTCGTCACCAACAATCATGTCATCGAGGGCGCCAGCGGCGCGCGCGTCGCGCTGGCCGACGGCCGCTCGCTGCCCGCGCGGCTGGTGGGCACGGCGCCCTCGCAGGATATCGCAGTGCTGCGCATCGACCCCGAGGGGGAGATGCCGCCGCCCCTGCCGATAGGGCGCAGCGCGGATTTGCAGGTGGGCCAGTCGGTGCTGGCCATCGGCAACCCCTTCGGCCTCGACTGGACGCTGACGACGGGGGTGGTCTCGGCGCTCGACCGCGAGCTGCCGCGTGAGCGGGGGCCGGCCATCGACGGGCTGATCCAGACCGACGCCGCCATCAACCCCGGCAATTCCGGCGGTCCGCTGATCGATTCCGCGGGGCGGCTGATCGGCATGAATACCGCGATCTACAGCCCCTCCGGCTCGAGCGCGGGGATCGGCTTTGCCGTTCCGGTGGACACCGTCAACCGCGTGGTGCCGCAGATCATCGAGACCGGCCGGTACAGCCCGCCGACGCTGGGCGTGGTCCATGATGCGCGCATCAACGCGCTTGCCCGCCAGCGGGGTATCGAGGGGGTGCTCGTGCTCGGCGTTCGGCCGGGCTCGCCCGCCGAGGAGGCCGGGCTGCGCCCCGCCCGGCGCGGCGAAACGGGCGGACTGGTGGCCGGCGACATCATCATCGGGCTGGACGGCCGCGATATCGCGACCTCCGACGAGCTGCGCGGCGCGCTCGACGATCACGCGCCGGGCGACGAGGTCGAACTGCGCCTGCTGCGCGACGGCCGCGAGATTTCGGTGAAGGTCGCCCTCGCCCCGCCCGACTGAGGCCGCCGCCGGGGCCGGCGGACCGCCCCCATCGCCTTTGCGTGGGGACGACGGCCTCACGGGGCTGCGCGGGCGGCGGGGGTCAGATCGTGAAGGCGAAGCTGTCGGTGCGCGCCCGGTCCCAGTATTTGGCGAAGGCCGGGTGGGTGACCGTGGCCGCCTCCAGCTCGCAGGCCTCGACCCAGCTGTACTGGCTCGCCGCCGAGCGCACCTCGCGGCTGTTGATGCGGATCATCAGGTGATGCGGGGTGAGATCGCTGGGATGGTCGAGCCCCGAGGACTCGACCGATTCCTTGAGCGCGTGCATCGTGTTGAAATGGAAATTGGCCACCCGGCGATACTTGTCGTTGACGTCGAGCGCGCGGTAGCGCCCCGGATCCTGCGTCGTCACGCCGGTCGGGCAGCGGCCGGTGTGGCAGGCCTGGGCCTGGATGCATCCGATGGCGAACATGAAGCCGCGCGCCATGTTGCAGCCATCGGCGCCCAGCGCGGAGGCGCGGCAGATGTCGAAGGCCGATATCAGCTTGCCCGAGGCGATCAGCTTGGTGTGCTCGCGGATGCCCAGCCCCACCAGCGTGTTGTGCACCAGCATCAGCCCCTCGCGCAGCGGCGCGCCGCGGTGGTCGGCGAATTCCACCGGGGCGGCGCCGGTGCCGCCCTCGGAGCCGTCGACGGTGATGAAATCGGGGATCAGGCCGGTCTCGTGCATCGCCTTGGCCATGGCGAACCATTCCCACGGGTGACCCACGCACAGCTTGATGCCCACGGGCTTGCCCCCCGAAAGCTCGCGCAGCCGCTCGACGAATTCGCACAGCCCGGTCGGCGTTGAAAAGGCGCTGTGGCCGGCGGGGCTGTTGCAGTCCTCACCGACTTCCACGCCCCGCGCCTCCGCGATGGCCTCGGTCACCTTGGCGCCGGGCAGGATACCGCCATGGCCGGGTTTGGCGCCCTGCGAGAGCTTGATCTCGATCATCCTGACCTGATCGGAGCGCGCGCCCTCGGCGAACCTGTCCGGGTCGAAGGCGCCGCTGCGGTCGCGGCAGCCGAAATATCCGCTGCCGATCTGCCAGATCAGATCGCCGCCATGCTTTCGGTGAAAACGCGAAATCGACCCCTCGCCGGTGGTGTGGGCAAAGTTGCCCTCCTTCGCGCCGCGATTGAGCGCCTCGATCGCGGTCGGCGACAGGGCCCCGTAGGACATCCCCGAGATGTTGAGCACCGAGCTCTCATAGGGCTGGCTGCAGCGCGGCCCGCCGACGGTGATGCGGAAATCCGCGCTGTCGATATGCGAGGGGGTCACGGAGTGGTTGAGCCATTCATGCCCCAGTTCGTTGACGCCGACCAGCGTTCCGAAGGGGCGCAGGCCCTCCATTCCCTTGGCGCGGCGGTAGACCAGCGCGCGCTGCTCGCGCGAGAAGGGCACCTCGTCGCGGTCGCCCTCGACGAAATACTGCCGGATCTCGGGGCGGAAATGTTCCAGCAGAAACCGCAGCCGCGCCGAGAGCGGGTAGTTCTTGAGCACCGCGCTGCGGTTCTGGATGAAATCGTGAATCCCCAGCGCCGAAAGCGCCCCGGCGATCACGGCGATCGTCCAGCCGATCACCGGCGCGGTGAGGGCCAGCGCCAGACCCGCCGGCAAGAGAAGCAGGGCGATGAGGAACGGGATGTATCGCATCAGGCCGTCCCCCGCGGGGCCGGGCCGTCGAAGGTATGGCGCATGGTCGCACGTCTCCCTTACCGGCATTGGCCCGCGTCACGAAATTTCGCGCGGGCCCTGCGGCCGACGCTAGCCGCGCCGGCCCCGGCACGGCAACCGGTATTGCGCATCAAGTTGTCGCGAGACGCGGCACGCTCAGACCAGCCGGCGCGGAATCGTCTCGTCCCAGTCCTCTTCATGGACAAGGCGGCCCGTCTCCCATGCGCGCAGGCGCGCGCGGATGACGAAGTTCTCCGGCGTGGCCCAGAATTCGGTGTCGCTCAGGGTGCGTATGTGCCAGTCGCCGCGGCTGAATTCGTGGGTCCAGCTTATCCGGTTGCGCGGCGAATGATGATCGTGATCGTCGAACTCGTAAATCTCGCGCCCCTCACTGGTGATCGTCAGCCCCTGGGCCGGAATGGCGGATGTCCCCTGGTGTTCGAGGATCTCGACCCGAAACCGGCCGGTGGAGCGATCCTCGACGACCTGCCATTCATAGGCCGGCGGCTGATCGGTGACGAGTTCGAGCGGCGTCGCCGCGCGCGGCGGGCCGAAGCGGGGCTGCGGCTGGTCCGCCTCGCGGCGCGCCGGCAGGCCGAAACGGCACCGCGCCGGGTAGACGGTCATCGTCACCGCCTCGGGGGCGGGCCAGCACAGCGGGAAGTAGTTGGTCGACAGGCTCAGGCGAATCCGGTGTCCCGCCCGGAAGGTCTGGGCGACATGCTTGAAGGGCACCTGCACGGTGTAGATTTCACCGGGCGTGAGTGCCTCGGGCGTCTCGTGGCTGTCGCGGTGGGTGAGGTTGAGCAGGCCGTAGCTGACCCGTGTGGCGGCGCCGTTGGGCGCGACATCGACCAGCCGCGCCGCCACCAGCGCGACGGGGCGGTCGACACTGAAACACAGCGTGAGGTCGGGATCGCCGGCCATCTCGAACGGCTCCGCCAGCGGCGCGGTCTCGAAGACGAGGCTGCCGGCATCGTCGCGGCGCTGATCGACCGGCAGATCGCCGGGATTTGCGTAGGAGCACCACTTGCCACCGCCCAGACCGACCCAGAGCGGCGAGGCGATGGTCAGCGCCGCGTCGGGCAGGTCGTCGTCCTCCTCCGGCGCGAGCCGGCCGTCGCTGCCCAGCGCGAAGGCGGTGCGGGCGATGTTGGGCGAGGGCCAGGCGGGCTCGGTGATCCAGCGGCCCTCGCGATGCGTGTAATAGCCTTGCGGGCGGGCGTGATCCTGCATGTAGAGCGTCAACTGCGGCTCATCCATGATGCCGTTCTCGTCACCCTTCAGCCAGCGATCCCACCAGCGCAGCTCCTCTCCGAGCCAGTCGATCGCCGGGCCCGGCTCGCCCAGATGCGGATAGCGATGCGCCCACGGTCCCACGATGCCCTTGCGCGGCCCGGCGAGATTTTCCATCAGCCGGAACACCGTGCGGCAGTAGCCATCGGCCCAGCCGCTGACCGCATAGACGGGAATCTGCACCGCCGCGTAATCCTCGCAGATCGAGCCGTGCTTCCAGAAGTCGTCGCGGGTCTGGTGTTCCAGCCAGTTCTTCAGCCACAGCCCGCTGCCCTTGAGCCGCTTCATCCACATGTCGCGCCAGCGATCGCCCACATGGGTGGGATCGGGCGGCAGGCTGTTGATGCCGAACATCACCGCGGCCCATGAAAGCTGGTCGATCAGCATCGTCCCGCCCATGTAATGGACGTCGTCGGCATAGCGGTCGTCGGTCGAACAGATGGTCACGATCGCCTTGAGCGCGGGCGGCTGAAGCGCGGCGATCTGAAGCCCGTTGAACCCGCCCCAGGAAATGCCGACCATGCCGACATTGCCGTCGCACCAGGGCTGGTCGGCGATCCAGGAGATCACCTCGCGGCCGTCCTCGAGCTCGCGCGGGAGATACTCGTCGGGCATCACGCCCTCGGACTCGCCGGTGCCGCGCAGATCGACGCGCACATAGGCATAGCCGCGCGCCGACATGTAGCGCGCGCGCGGAAAGTCGCGCTCGAGCGTCTTGTCGTTCTTGCGATAGGGGATGTATTCGAAGATCGCCGGGACAGGGGCGTCTTCGGCCCCTTCCGGCATCCAGATGCGCGCCGCAAGGCGGCAGCCGTCGGTCATCGTGATCTCGGTGTGTTCGATCTCGGTGACGGGGATTGGCTGTTCGTGTTCGATTTCCATAACGCGCGACTCACCCTTGGCGCGCCGGGCGCGCCTGCTGCATTCCGTGTTCTGCTCCGGCCATAACCCTAAACCGGAGCGTGCGCATCCGAAAAGCAGAGCGCGCCCGCGCGGGCGCGCGAGGGCGCTACTCCACGATGTCGGTGAATTCGAAATCGAGCCTCTTGAGCGCCTGCTCGTAGTTCCACAAGAGCTTGGACTGCTTGCCCGCGCCCATCCAGAGGCTGGCGATGGCGTAGCTGTAGGCATCCTGCTCGGGCAACTCGGACAGCTGCATGCCCTCGCGGACCTGCGGCGCGATCCGGGTGCCGGGCAGCCGCTCCTGCACCGCGGCGATCTCCTCGGCCGTGGGCACGCGCGTCACCGTGGCGTCACGGAAGAAGACCCGATAGAAGAACTCGGCTGCGACGCGGCTGTCGCCCTCGCCATGCGGCAGGTCGGGCGCGCGGCCGAGCCCGAGATCGACCGTCACCTGCTGGTGGCTGACACCGTCGACCATCTCGAACAGGTCGCAATGCGATTGCGCGATGCGCGTATTGATCTCCAGCAGCCAGATGCGGTCCTGGATCTCGTCCCAGAAGAACTCGATGTTGAAGGCCGCGTCGTCATAACCGATATGCGACATGATCGTCCTGGTGATCTCGCTCATGCGGTTCTGGACGCGCTTGGGCAGGGTCGAGGGATAGAGGTAGTAGAAGAAGCTGAGAACCTGCGGGTAGCGGATGGAGTCCACCACCCCGTAGGGCACCACCTCGCCGTTCTGGACATAGCCCTCGAGCGTGCATTGCCGCCCGCCGATGACCTGTTCGGCCATGCAGTGGCCGCCATCGACGGCGCGGATCTCGGCGGGCAGGTCGGCCTGGCCCAGGACGTGGTTGAACGGCTCGGATATCTGGTCGATCTCGGCGCGGAACTTCTCGATCGCGTAGTCGAAGTCCTCGGGGCTGTCGATGCGAAAGCCCAGCCGCGAGCCCGACGACTTGATCGGCTTGACGAAGAAGGGAAAGGCCAGGCCCTCCTTGCCGATCTTCGACAGCGCGTCGTCATCGAAGGGGTCGAAGCTGGCAAAGAGCGGGATGTTGTCGGGGATCACCTCGCGCATCACCGAGCGGCTCCAGAACTTGTGCTCGCATTTCAGCAGGCTTTCCAGCGATGTCTGGCGCGTGCCGAATTTCCGGCACAGGATCGGCAGCATGGTCGAGACCGGGAAGTCGATATATCCGACGATGGCGTCGATCGAGCCGTCGAAGGCGTTGAGTTGCGCCTCGGCCTCGTCGAGCATCGCGGGGATATCGAATTCCTGCGTCTCCGAGACGCGCTCGGGCGCGATCAGCCCGTGGAATTCGACATCCTCGACACCGCGCAGGCGCTTGAGCCGCTCGTGGTTGAATTCGTTGAGCCCGATGACAAAGACGTTCCTGGTCACGCCGCGACCCTCCTGATTGTGGTTCCGTGGCGGTGCGGCCTCCGGCCGTCTCAGTGGCCGGCAATCGCCGCCTTGTGGGAAAAGCTGCGGCCCTTGAGCCGTTCGCTCGCCCCCTCGATGTCGTCGATCAGCAGCAGCAGCAGATCGCCCGGAACGGCGCGCGCCATGGCCAGATCGACGGCCGTGCTCTCCTCGGCGGCGACCGCGACCTCGAAGCCCGCGCCGCCGGCCTTGGCCGCTCCGCTGCGGATCAGCTCGGCCGTCTCGCCCGGTGCGCGCCCGCGCGCGTCGGTTTCGCAGACATAAAGGATGTCGCTCATCCGGGCGAGCTGGGCGCCCAGCGCGACGAGATCCTCGTCGCGGCGGTTGCCCGGCGCGCTGGCGACCGCGATGCGTTTCTGCACCGTCAGCGCGTTGACAAGCGGCTCCAGCGCGGTCAGCGCAGGCACGTTGTGGCCGTAGTCGATCAGGCACTTGACGCCGTCGGCCTCGAAGAAGTTGGTGCGGCCGGGCATCTGCGCCGGGGTGGGGTGGAAGGTCTGCAGCCCGGTGGTGATGTCGCCCAGGCTCAGGCCGTGGGCGAAGCCTGCCGCCGCGGCGGCCATGGCGTTTTGCACGTTGAAGGCCGCGTGCCCCTCGAAGGCGATGGGCACGTCATTGACCGCGACGATCTCCGCCTCGACCCGGCCGCGGCGCATCACGATCGTCCCGTCCTTGACGGTGAAGGTCACACCGTTTCGCGCGGCGTGCTGCTCCAGCGCGGCGTTGTCGGGGTCCATCGAGAAATAGACGATCTCTCCGCGCGACCAGTAGGTGCCATGCTCCATCACACGGGGGTCGTCGGCATTGAGCACGCTGGTGCCCTCGGGCTTGACGGCGTCGATGACGACCGTCTTGCAGCGGGCGAGCTCGTCAAGTGTGTGGATGTCGCGCTCGCCCAGATGGTCGCTGGCGATGTTGAGCAGGATGCTCACGTCGCAGGCGTCGAAGCCCAGGCCGCGGCGCATGATCCCGCCCCGCGCCACCTCCAGTACCGCATGCTCCACGGTGGGTTCGCGCAGCACGGTCTGGGCGGCGACGGGGCCGGAATAGTCGCCGCGCATGATCACGTGATTGTCGATCTCGATCGCGCCGGTGCAACCCATGCCGACATGGCGTCCGGCCATGCGCAGCATATGCGCGACGAGCCGCGTCGTCGTCGTCTTGCCGTTGGTGCCGGTGATCGCGGTGATCGGGATGCGCGCGTCGGTGTCGCCGGGAAACAGCATGTCGACGACATGCTTGCCGACGGGGCGGCCGGTGCCGTGGGTGGGCGCGATATGCATGCGAAAGCCGGGACCGGCATTGACCTCGACGACGCCGGCGGATTGCTCCTCGAGCGGGCGCGAGAGCGTTTCGGCGAGCAGGTCGATGCCGATGATGTCGAGCCCGATCAGCCGCGCGATGCGCTCGGCGGCGTATTTGACCTCGGGGTGGACGTCATCGGTCAGGTCGGTCGCCGTCCCGCCGGTCGAGATGTTGGCGGTGGATTTGAGCCACACGATTTCGCCGTCGGGAATGACGCTGTCCATGCGCAGCCCCGCCTGATCGATGAGCCGCTCGGTCTGCTCGTCCACATGGATCTGGGTGAGCAGGTTCTCGTGGCCCACGCCCCGGCGCGGATCGGCGTTTTCACGCTCGATCAGTTCGGCAAGCGTCGCCGCGCCGTCGCCGATCACATGGGCAGGGCGGCGGCGCGCGGCGGCAACCAGCTTGCCGTCGATGACCAGAATCCGGTGATCCTCGCCCCTGATATAGTTCTCGACCATCACCTGATCGTGGCGGGCGCGGGCGGTGTCATACCCTTCGCGCAGCGTGGCGTCGTCGGTGATGTCCGTGGTCACGCCGCGGCCGTGATTGCCCGACAACGGCTTGGTGACGACCGGAAAGCCGATCCGTTCGGCCGCCGCCTGCGTCTCCTCCCACGAGGTGCAGATCGCCCCGCGGGGCACCGGAATCCCGGCATCCCCCAGAACCTGCTTTGTCCAGTCCTTGTCGTCGGCGATCGCGTGGCCGATGATCCCGGTCTGCTCGGTCACGGTGGCCTGAAAGCGGCGCTGATAGGCGCCTTCGCCGAGTTGGGTATAGCTCGTGCCTTCGGTGAGGGGGTAATAGGGGATGTTGCGCGCCTTGGCGGCCTCGACGATCGCCGCAGTCGAGGGGCCCAGCGCATTGGCGTCGCGCACCGCCTTGAGCCGGTCGATCACCCGCGCCAGATCGACCTTCTCGCCGTTGTAGAGTTTCTCGACGATGGCCACCGCCTCGCGCCCCGCGGCCAGCCCGCAGGCCTCGTCGCGGTAGCGGTAGATCACGTTGTAGATGCCGGGGTCGTAGCTGTCGACGGTCTTGCCGTACCCCACCGAAAAACCGATGAGATTCTGCAACTCGATGGCGACATGCTCGACCATGTGGCCGGCATAGGTGCCGTTGCGCACCCGCTGGAGAAAGCCGCCGGGCTTTCCCACCGAACAGCGATGGTCGTGAATGCTGGGCATCAGCGCCGTGAGCGCCTCCGTGATGCCCGGCACCTGATCGCTGGGCCGGTCTTCGAGCGCGCCGATGTCGAGGCGCATGTGGATCGCGACGTAGCGGCTGTAGTAGTTAGGCCCCCGCAGCGCCCTCAGTTCGAGAATCTCCAACAGGTCCCCCTGACTTGAGTGTTTCCATATCCTCTGGACGCAGCACGACGCGGCGGCGCACGTCGTAGCCGTAGCCATTCGTCAGCGCATGCATGACGACATTGGCCACCGATATGGCCTCGCCCTCCTCGACATCGGCGACATTCGAGATCGAAAGCGCCGAGCTGTCGACGATGACCACATGCCCCGGCCCGATCGCCTCCAGGATTTCGCCGCCGTCGAGGATGACACCGGCGTCCTCGCCGATTCCCACGCCCAGCATCTCGGGGTTGGTCGCGCCGACCTCCATCAGCCGCGTGAACCGCCCGCGTTCGAGGAAGTGGCTGTCGATGATCATGTCATGGACAAAGGCCAGCCCCGCGCTCATGCGCACCGCGCCCTTGCGCAGCGAGTCGTTCCGGTCGCCGCCGCCATAGATCATCGTTGACGACATGCAGGCCGCCCCGGCGCTGGTGCCGGCGACGACCGCGCCCTCGCCGCGCCGCGTGCGGATCGCGTCGAGCACATCGGACGCGCCCAGCGTGTTGGTCAGCCGCATCTGGTCGCCGCCGCTCATGAAGATCACGCCGCAGGCGCGGATGTCCGCGACCCGCGCGGGATCGTTGGCGCCGTCGCGGTCGCGAATGTCGATATGCTCGACGCGCTCGGCGCCGAGGCGCTCGAACACCTGGCGATAGGCGTCGAACACCTCCTCGGGCACGCCGCTGGCCGTGGTGACCACGCCGACGACGCGGTTGTCAGAGGGGGCGAATGAGAGGACACGGCCGAGAATCTCGGCTTCCGAGGTCTTGTCTTCCGCGCCGCCGATGGCGATGAGCCGGCCCGTCGCGGCGATTTGTTGCTGAATCTTCATCTTTCCTCGCGGCGCCCGGTATGGCGGCGCCTTTTCATGCATGCCCGACCCATATAGCATCCCGGGGGCGGCCTGACAGCCCAAACTGCGCCACGACCCGGCGCGATCACCCTCTGTCCAAAGGAGACGCCCATGCCGAGAGACACCAGCGGCCCCGCCGGGGGCGGCCGATGAGCACGGGGTACGCGTTGGCGATTCATGGCGGCGCCGGAACGCTGCCGCACGCGCGGATGACCGACGCGGCGGCGGCGGAGTATCACGCGGCGCTGGCCGCGGTGCTCGCGGCGGGCGAGGCGGTCCTGCAGGAGGGTGGCTCGGCGCTCGACGCAGTCACGGCGGCGGTGTGCGCGCTCGAGGACGCGCCGCTGTTCAATTCCGGGCGCGGCGCGGTCTTCACGGCCGACGGCGCACAGGAGATGGACGCGGCCGTCATGGAGGGCACCAGCCGGCGCGCCGGGGCCGTCGCCGGGGTGTTCGGTCCGCGCAACCCGGTGCGGCTGGCCCGTGCCGTCATGGAGCGCACCGACCATGTCATGCTGATCGGGCAGGGCGCGCTGGCGCTGGGGCGCTCGGCCGGGCTGCCTTTCGAGGAGCCCGAGTATTTCTTCACGCAGCCCCGCTGGGACGCCTTGCAAGAGACGCTCGAGCTTCGGGCGCGCGGCGGCGAGGACGACGATCCCGCCCGCCGCCACGGCACCGTCGGGGCCGTCGCGCGCGACCGCGACGGCCGTCTTGCCGCGGCGACCTCGACGGGGGGGATGACGGCCAAGGCGCCGGGGCGGGTCGGCGACACCCCGGTGATCGGCGCCGGTACCTTCGCCGATGACGGCAGTTGTGCCGTCTCGGCCACCGGGTATGGCGAGGTCTTCCTGCGCTGGTCCGCCGCCCACGAGATCAGCGCGCGCATGCGTCTGGCCGGCGCGTCGCTGGAGGAGGCGGCGCGTCACGTCGTCGAGGTCGATCTCGGCGCCTACCCGGATTCGGGCGGGGTGATCGCGGTGGACGCGGCGGGCAACATCGCCATGCCCTTCAACTGCGAGGGCATGTATCGCGGCCATGTGCGGACGGGCGCGGCGGCGCAGACGGCGATCTATCGCTGAGGCGCCGCTCAGGCGACGCGGTTGCGGCGCGCGCCGGTCGAGGCATCCTCGGCCGTCTCGACCAGCGCGGCGTGAAGGGTCTTGACCGCCTCGGCCATATCTTCGGTGGAGACGACGAACTGCACATCGACATGCCGGCCGGTGTCCTGCACCGCGATCGGGTCGATCCCGGCTTCGGCCAGCGCGTTGAGACCGCGCCGGGCGACCTGCAGCCCCGAGAGATTGCTGCCCACGGCGCTGACCACCGCGACCTTGCGGATCTGGATTTCGGCAGCCGGGTAGGCGGCGAGGATCTCCTTCTCCACCCGCTGCATCCCCTTGAGCGTGCCGTTGACGTAATGCGTGATGGTGTTGGCGTTGGACGTCTTGGAGACGATCCAGACATCGTGGCGCGTCAGCGCCTTGAGGATGGCCGCGTCATAGCCCTTCACGCCCACCATGTCCTGCTCGAAAACCTGCAGCGCCAGCAGGGGCAGTCCGGTGACCATTTCCACGCGCGCCGGGCCGCTGGTGTCGGAGTCGATCAGCGTGCCGGGATCGTCGGGGTCGAAGGCATTGGCCACCCGCAGCGGAATCTCCGCCTGGCGCAGGATCTTCGCTGCCGCGGGGTGGATCGCCTCCATTCCCAGATTGGAAAGCTGATCGGCCATGTCGTAATTGGTATGGCCGATCTTGATGACGCGGTCCTCGCCCACCAGCTTGGGATCGGCGCTGGAGAGGTGGAACTCCTTGTGGATCACAGCCTCGCGCGCCCCGGTGCGTGCGGCGAGATGGGCGAAGGTCACCTCCGAATAGCCCCGGTCGTATTCGCCCATCAGGCCCTCGCGGCACTGGGCATAGCCGGTCACCACGGGCATCTCGCGCGACGGATCGACATCGGCGAAGGCCTCGTCGAGCCGTTGCGCCAGCGAGGGCTGGCTTTCGTCGCGCCAGCCGGTCAGGTCGATCAGGCGGCCATTGACGCCGTTGCGCGCAAGCATGAGCACCGTGACGAAGGCCGAATGCGCCTCGCCCAGCCCCGAGAGCAGCTCGCGGATGGTCATCATGTGCTCGTCGAGGCGGAAATGGCCGTAGGAGCACAGTCGCTGCAGATCGAGCAGGCAGGTGCGCGCGCCCTCGATGCGGTCGCGCACGAACTCGTCGGCCGAGCGGCGGTCGCCCGGATGCTCGAGAAGCCGGCCATGCACCTCGCCCATAGCGTCGGCGACCCGGTCGAGCGCGTCGCTCCAGCCCATGCTGCTGTCTTCTGAGGCAAACTGCCCGTAGACGCCCGGCGCGCCGGTCTTCTTGTTCTCCAGGAGCAGGTCGGTGATGCCGCCATAGGCCGAGACGACGAAGACGCGCCCATAGGGCGCGCCCTCTCCGTCGCCACGGATGAACAGCGTGTCGAGCAGCGCGTCCGCGCGGCTCATCGTCGTCCCGCCGATCTTTTCGACCGTGTGTGTGCTCATGTCGGACCCTCTCGCTTGGGCGCGCGCGGGGCGGGGCAGGCGGTTCAGCCGCGCGTCGCGGCGGCCGCGGATTCGAGGATGTCGAGGCCGGCGTCGAGCTGCTCGGCCGGAATCGTCAGCGGAGCGAGTACCTTGACCACCTCGTCATGGGCGCCCGATGTCTCGATGATCAGCCCGCGTTCGAAGCTGGCCGCGCAGATCGCGCCGGCCAGCTCGCCCGAGCCCACATCGATCCCCTGCATCATGCCGCGCCCCTTGAGCGCCGCGCCGGGGATCTGCGCCGCGATCGCCGCGAGCCGCCGGTTGAGCTGCTCGCCCTTGCCGCGAACCTCGGCCGCGAAGGAGTCGTCGGCCCAGAACTTCTCCAGCGCGACGCGCCCGGTGACAAAGGCATGGGTGTTGCCGCGGAAGGTGCCGTTGTGCTCGGCCGGCTTCCAGATGTCGTGCTCGGGCCGGATCAGCAGCGCGGCGAAGGGCAGCCCGAAGCCGGAAAACGACTTGGCCTGGGTGATCAGGTCGGCCGTGATGCCCATCTCCTCGAAGGAGAAATAGCGCCCCGTCCGCCCGCAGCCGGCCTGGATGTCGTCGATGATCAGCAGCGCGTCATGCGCGCGCGCGAGCCGCTCGACCCCGCGCAGCCACTCGGCCGAGGCGGCGTTGAGGCCGCCCTCGCCCTGCACCGTCTCGACGATGAAGGCCGCCGGCGCGTCGATCCCCGAGGAGGGGTTGGCGAGCATCGTCTCGGCGATCTGGAGGGTGTCGACGCCTTCGCCCAGCGATCCCTCGAAGGGCATGTGCGTGACATCCCCCAGCGACACCCCGCCCGCGCCCTTGCGCTTGCCGGCATTGCCGGTCGCCGCCAGCGCGCCCAGCGTCATGCCGTGAAAGCCGTTGGTAAAGGCGATGACGTTCTTGCGCCCGGTCACCTTGCGCGCCAGCTTGATCGCGGCCTCCACCGCGTTGGTGCCGGTGGGGCCGGTCATCATGACCTTGTGGTCCATCCCGCGCGGGCGCAGGATCAGCCGCTCGAAGGTGCGCAGGAAATCGGCCTTGGTGCTGGTATACATGTCCAGCCCGTGGGCGATGCCGTCGGCGCTTATGTGCTCGATCAGCGCGGCCTTCATGTCGGGGTCGTTGTGGCCGTAATTGAGCACCGAGCAGCCCGCGAGGAAGTCGATGTATTCGCGCTCCGTCTCGTCGCGCAGGGTGGCGTTCTGCGCGCTGGTGAAGACGGCCGGAAAGCCGCGGCAATAGCTGCGGACCTCGCTTTCGCGGCGCTCGAAGATGTCGGTTCCGGCAATGTTCATGGCGGGGCCTCGTTTCGGGTCGGGTGCCGGGCGGCTGCCCGGCTGCTAGGTGGCGGCGCTTTCGTTTTCCTCTTCCTTCTCCTGCGCTGGCGAAGAGGAGTCGTCGATCTCGGCGGTGTCGAACTCGCCGATCGTGACCATGTATTCGGTGGCGTGGCGGCCCTCGAAGTGGTCCTCGCGCTTGTAGTGAGGTTCGTGTTCGAGCGTCGCGTCGATCCGGTCGGCGAAGGAATTGAACAGCGCCCAGCTCGCCTCGTTGTCGGCGGTGATCGTGGTCTGCAGCCGTGTCACGCCCGCGCAGACATCGCGCGCCAGCAGATGCTCGAGCATCCGCCGGGCCACGCCCATGCCGCGGGCCTTTTGCGAGACGGCGACCTGCCAGATGAACAGGGTTTCGGGGTCGCCCGGCTCGATGAAGGCCGACACCCAGCCGACGATCTCGCCGTCAAGTTCGGCGATCACGCAGGTGTCGCCGAACTGGTCGCACTGGAGGGTGTTGCAGTAGATCGAGTTCTCGTCCAGCGGCCCGCTGTCGCGGATCAACTGCCAGACATCGGCGCCGTCCTCGGATGTGGGCGCCCGCAGTGTCAGGCGCTCGCCCGCCTCGTCGCTCGCGGTGTTCATGGTGCTCATGCCTTCCCGGCAGGTGGTGGATCGAGTCGCCACTCTATCATGTCGCGTCGCGCGCGTCGCGCCTCATCGCGGGGGCGTGACGCCGTGCCGCTTCACGATCCGGCCATGCCGGAGCTGCCCGGAGACGGCGCGGGGGCGGCCGCGCCGCCGGCGGCGCTCAGCCGCCGGGCCGGTCGGGTGCCGGCGACGACGAGCGCGGTGCAAAGCGCCGCCAGCGGGTGCGGGGCCGTATGTCCCGCGCGGGCGTTGAGTGCGCCCAGCTCGACCGCGAGCCTGAGCAGATCGGGGCACTCGCCGATCGCGCCATCGGGCAGATCGAGCCGCACCGGCAGCCCGAGATTGCGCAGGATTGCGGCGACCTCGCGCTCGGGCGTGCCGAAGGGCGCGCCGCCGCGCGCCTCGTAGAGCGTCCGGTGGGTGTCGCGGGCGCCGGCCGTGACCCCCAGAACCCGCCACATCCGGCGCTCATGCGCCGCGCAGGGCCGCGGCGAGCGCCGTCCGAACACGGCCTCGCGCATCGGCACGATCACGAGTGCCCGCGGGCGGCCAAAGCGGCGCGGCGCGATCTGCGATTGCGGAAACTCCACGACGGTCATCTGCGCATCTCCCGGGGCGCGTCTGCAGGCCCCGCGGGGGCCTTGTCCGGCGGGCCTTCACGGCTCAACTTCGGCGTGTTTTGCGGCGCTCGTGTGGCGGCGGCGCGACGCCGCTGCGGCGATTTCGCGGCGCGCCGGCCGGTGTTGCCAATGGCGCGCGCTGCGTCGATGATGCGGCGCGAGGAGCGCAGGTGATTGGAGCAGGCCGGCATGCAGGAAATCGAGGTTCACGAGACCGTCTGGATCACCGCGCGCGACGGCACGCGGCTGGCGGCCAAGCTGTGGCTGCCGCGCGACGTGCCGCGCGGCGGTCTGCCGGCCATTCTCGAACACATCCCCTATCGGCGGCGCGACAACAAGGCGGTGCGCGACCACCAGATTCATGCGTGGTTCGCGGCGCATGGCTATGCCTCGATGCGGGTCGACATGCGCGGATCGGGCGACTCGGAAGGGGTGCTGACCGACGAGTATCTGCCGCGGGAGATGGATGACGGGCACGACATCCTCGCGTGGATCGCCGCGCAGGGCTGGTCCAACGGCCGGGTGGGGCTGTTCGGGCTGTCCTGGGGCGGGTTCAACGGGCTGCAACTGGCCGCGCTGCAGCCGCCGCAGGTGGGCGCGGTCGTCACCGTGTGTTCCTCCGACGACAGGTATTCCGACGACGTCCACTACATGGGCGGCTGCCTGCTGACCGATAACCTGTCATGGGCGTCGAACATGTTCGCCTTCAACTCGCTGCCGCCCGACCCCGAGGTGGTCGGCGAGGGGTGGCGCGCGACGTGGATGGAGCGGCTCGAGGGCTCGGGCCTCTGGCTGCGCGAGTGGCTGCGCCACCAGCACCGCGACGCCTACTGGATGTCGGGCTCGGTCAGCGAGGACTATTCGGCCATCCGGGTGCCGGTGATGGCGACCTCGGGCTGGCGCGACGGCTACACCAACCCGGTGTTCCGGCTGATGCAGAATCTCGACGTGCCGCGCCGGGGCATCATCGGCCCGTGGGGGCACAAGTATCCCCATCAGGGCGGCCCGGGGCCGGCAATCGATTTCCTGGGCGAATGCATCCTGTGGTGGGACCGCTGGCTCAAGGGCATCGAGAACGGCATCGACGAGGAGCCGATGATCCGCGCCTGGATGATGGCGCCGTCCTCGCCGCTCACGCCCACCTCGCCGGGCCGCTGGGTGGCCGAGGATGTGTGGCCCTCGCCACGGGTGCGCGAGACTGCGCTGTGGCTGACGGCCGACGGCTGGCTGCAGACCGAGTCCGGCGATCGCAATCCGCAGCCGCTGTCGATCTCTTCGCCGCTGTCGGTGGGGCTGTTCGCGGGCAAGTGGTGCTCCTACGCCGAGGACACCGACCTGCCCTGGGACCAGCGCCAGGAGGATGGCGGGGCGCTTTTGTTCGATACCGCGCCGCTGGAAGAGGAATTCGAGATTCTCGGCGCGCCGCGGGCCGAACTGGAGCTGTCGGTCGACCGCCCCGTGGCGATGGTCGCGGTGCGGCTGTGCGACGTGGCGCCCACGGACCGCTCGGCACGGGTGAGTTTCGGCATTCTCAACCTGTGCCATCACGCCGGCCACGAGGCGCCCGAGCGGCTCGAGCCCGGCCGGCGCTACCGCGTGAGCGTCGATCTCAACAACATCGCGCAGCGGTTCGCGGCCGGCCACCGCATCCGGCTGGCGGTCTCGTCGTCCTACTGGCCGCTGGCCTGGCCCGCGCCGCAGCCCGCGCGGATCACCGTCCATCCCGAGAACTCGCGGCTGATCCTGCCCGAGCGCCCCAACCGGCCCGAGGACGAGGCCCTGCGCCCCTTCGGCCCGGCCCGGATGGCCGAGGCCCCCCAGACCACGCTGATCGCCCCGCATGACCGGCGCTGGACCGTCCGGCTCGATCTGGGGACCAACCGGGTCGTCCAGGACATCATCAACAATGACGAGACCTATCGCCTCGACGCGCATGATCTCGAGGTCCAGCGGCAGGCGCATGAAAGCTATTCCTATGCCGGCAACGACTACGCCACCGTGCGCGGCGATGTCGAACAGCGCCGCCGCCTGTCGCGCCCCGGCTGGCAGGTCGAGACGGTCACGCGCACGACGCTGACCGCGACCGAGGATGCTTTTCTGATCCGCGCGACGCTCGACGCCTATGAGGGCGAGGCGCGCGTCTTCGCCCGCAGCTGGGACGAGACCGTCCCCCGCGATCTCGTCTGAGTCCGATCACAGGGAGTGAACCCATGGCACGCAAACAGGTGTTCTTCGTCGGCCTCGACGACTTCAACCTGCAAACCCTCAACACGCTGCCGCAGGCGGAGGAATTCGAATTCGTCCCGGCGCTGACCTATGGCGAGATCCGCGACGATCCCGATGCCGACGTCGCGGCGCTCATCGAGCTTGCCGCCGCGCGGCTGGAGGCCGCGCCGGGCGGCCCGGCCGGGGTGGCGAGCTTCTTCGACTTTCCCGGCACGGTCATCGCCGCGGTTCTCGCCGAGCGTTTCTCCCTGCCGGGGCCGCCGCTGGAGAGCCTGTTCAAGTGCGAGCACAAGTACTGGTCGCGGCTCGAGCAGAACAAGGTCGTCCCCGATATCATCCCCGGCTTTCAGGCTTTCGATCCGTTCGACGACGACGCCTATGACAAGCTGGGCATGATGCCGCCGTTCTGGATCAAGCCGGTCAAGTCGTTCCGCTCCTATCTGGCCTACCAGATCACCGACGAGCGCCAGTTCCGCGAGGTCATGGAGACCTGCCGCGCGCGCGGGCCGGCCATCACCGAGCCCTTCCGCAAGGTCATGCAGGCCTATGACATGCCCGATGAGCTCACCGCCATGCGCGAGAGCTTCATCGCCGAATCCCCGATCGGCGGGGCGCAATGCACGCTCGAAGGGTATGCCCATGACGGCAAGGTGGTTGTCTATGGCGTCGTCGACAGCGTGCGCGAGGCGGATTCGTCGTCCTTCGCGCGCTACGAATACCCGTCGCTGCTGCCGCTGGAAATCCAGCACCGCATGATCGACGCGGCCCGCAGCGTGATCCAGCAATTCGGCTACAGCCACGGCCCGTTCAATGTCGAGTTCTTCTACGATCAGACGGCCGACGCGATCTGGCTGCTCGAGATCAATCCGCGCGCCAGCCAGAGCCATGCCGAGCTGTTCCGAATGGTCAACGGCGTCTCGCACTTCTCGCTCGTGGTCGATCTGGCGGTCGGCCGCAAGCCGCGCCCGCTGGAGCGCCGGGGCGACTGGACCGTCGCCGCGCATTTCTTCGAGCGCGCCTTTCAGCCCGGCCGCGTGGCCTATGTGCCCGGAAAGGCGGCGCTGGAGCGCATCCGCGGGCGCCAGAAGGACACGCGCATCCAGATCATGGTCGAGAAAGGCGACGACCTGGCCGAGCTGGCCAATCAGGACAGCTACAGCTACGAGCTGGCCAGCGTCTATATCGGCGGGCGTGACCGGATGGATCTGATGGACCGGCACGACCAGGTGATGACCGCGCTGCAGTTCGAGATCGAGAGCTGACCGCAATGCCGCGCATTTGACGCCCCCGTGCCGGGTGATTAACATTGTGCATCATCTGCACGGAGGACGTCATGAAGCTGGGCGAGAACATCATAGGGCAAAGCGGTCTGGCACCGTTCTTCAGGGTCGCCAATGCCGAGGAGATCGGCGCGACGGCGCCGGAGCCGCGCCGCGGCGACGCGCTGCGCACCGTGGTCCGCTCGCTGTCGGGGTTCCAGAAAGAGGCGCTGGTGACCTCCGCGCGCAGCGGCGCGACATGGCGGCTGGTCTCCGACGAGGGTGACTATCTCAACGGCCATGACGCCGCGCCGTGCCCACTGGCCTTTCTGACCGTGGGCATGGTCGCGAGCTATCTCAACGAATTGCGGGCGCTCGCCCGCCGCGAGGGCGTCGAGCTGCGCGATCTCAGGCTCACGCAGGACAACTATTACACGATGAAGGGCGCAATGCGCGACCGCTCGATGACGGGGGGTGCGCTGCCGGTCGAGCTGACGGTCGAGGCCGCGACCGATCTGTCCGACGCCGCGCTCAACGAGCTGGCGATGAACGCGGTCCATGCCTCGCCGCTCAACGGGCTGATGCGCGGGCGGCTGCCCAGCCTGTTTGCGCTCTCGAAGAACGGCACGGAACTCGCCCCCGCACGCGCCCGGCGGATTGAGGGCGAGATGCTGCCCGACCCCGGCGTGATGGGAGCGGAGGCCGTGCCCGAGGCCGGTGACCTGACACTGGTCGAGCGCACGGGCGTCACGCCCGAAAAGGCGCTGCAAGGGGGCACGGCGGGCGGCGGCTCCTCGCTGGCCGATCATCAGGACCGCACGCTCAACCCCGCCGCCACGGCTTTCGTCCGCGACGACGGCGTCACCGTGATCGACCAGCGCCTCTATTCGCCGCGCGGCTCGACCTTCCGGTTCCTGTCCGAAGAGGGGCCCGAATCCGGCGGGCAGGGCCGCGCGCCGGATGCCAACAGCTATATCTCGGCCGGCATCGCCTTTTGTTTCATGACGCAGTTCGGCCGCTTCGTCTCGATGCTGGGGCTCGATCTGCCCGAATACCGCATCGTGCAGGATACGCATTTCTCGCCAGGTGGTGCCTCGGGCGGCACCGGCCGGGCGGGTGAGGCCGATCCGGTCGAGACGCATGTCTTCCTCCAGACATCGGAGTCCGACGACGTGGCCCGCGAGATGCTCGACATCGCCGAGCAGACCTGCTTTCTCCACGCCTTCTGCCGCACCGATCTGAAAACGAAACTGACCGTGAACCGCCTCTGAGCGCGCGCGTTCAGCCCGCCCGGCCTTGCGCTGCCAGCGCGTCGAATGCGGGGCGCGTTTCGGGGTGTTGGTGCAGGAACAACACGCCGGCCCATGCGAGGAGGCTCCCGCCGAGCAGCTCGAAACCTTCTTCGAAGGCGACGAGTATCATGAAACGCGGCACGTCGTAGCCGGCTTCGTCTACGAGGAGATTGGTTAGCCCCTCCACCCCTATGGCGCCCAGGAACAGTATGGCGAATCCCCAGATCAGGCGGACCAAGGTGCCCGGAACCGACTTCAGGCTGCGCCAGCAGCCCACCATCGTGGCCGCAATCGCGGCGAGCGCCGGCAGGCCGATGACGACGAACCACAGCCCGGTCAGGTGAAAGGCGGTTCCGGCCCGGTCGCCGAACACAGCGTCCGACAGCCGTCCAAGCCGCTCATGGACCGAGATGACCTCGTCCGCGGACATCATCACCAGGCCCGCCGCCAGCAGCATGAGGGCGACGGGCCTGCGGCCGCGCGCAATTCCGCGCAGCGCGACGAGCCCGATGGTGACGCCCGCGCAAAGCAGCTGCATCGAGGCCCACCAGGTGGGAACGCTGTCCTCCACGTCCAGATTGGCAATGTGCGGCGGTGAGCCGAGCAGCGTAAGCGAAAGCAGGTGCGCCCCGACCAGAGCGAGGTCCACAGCCACAAGCACGGCCGGGAATGCGTAGTGTGCCATAAAGATCCTCGTTCATTGCTTTTCGGTGACCGTACATCCCGCGCGGTCCATTGTTTGGCGGCTTTGTGGCCGGTGCGTGGCGGTGGTTCGGTCGCGCCAACGATACCACGCGCAGCGCGAATCCGCGCGCCTCGCCTTGCCAAGGATCGAGGCCGGGGATAGGGTGCGCGCCAATTTCGGGGGGCCGACCGGCCTTCCGCACCCCCCTCATGCGCGGCCCCCGCGGGCCGCCAAGCACCGCGAGAGGTCCATTGATGCTGATATCCCCCGCCTACGCCCAGGATGCCGGAGGCGCCGGCGCGCTGACGAGTTTCATTCCGCTGATCCTGATTTTCGCGATCATGTATTTCCTTCTGATCCGCCCGCAGCAGAAGAAGCTCAAGGAACACAAGGCGATGGTCGAGGCGATCCGGCGCGGCGACCAGATCGTCACGCAAGGCGGGGTGATCGGCAAGGTCACCAAGGTCAAGGAGGACGGCGAGCTCGAGGTCGAGATCGCAGACGGCGTGAAGGTGAGGGTGGTGCAGAGCACCGTCGCCAGCGTGCTGTCCAAGACCGAGCCCGCCAACAACGGCTGACGACCCGGTGTCGCCGGGCCCCTTACGGCCACAGCTTTGAGATCGGGGACGAATGCTTCAAATCGCGATCTGGAAACGCGTGCTCATCCTGGGGCTTTGCGCCCTGGGGGTGATCTATGCCGCGCCCAATCTTTTCTACGAGCGGGTCGAGCGGCACAACGACGCGGTCGCGCTGATCGAGGCGCAATCCGGCGAGCCTACCCCGGAGCTGGCCGCCGAGCGCGCGCTGTGGCCCGACTGGCTGCCCTCCAGCCTCGTCAATCTGGGGCTCGATCTGCGCGGCGGGGCCCAGCTTCTGGCCGAGGTGCAGCTCTCGGACGTTTATGAGGGCCGGTTCGACGCGCTCTGGCCCGAGCTGCGCGACGCCCTGCGCGAGGAGCGCGACGTGGTCGGCGGCATTCGCCGACAGGAGTCGGGGCCGGGCGAGCTGCGGGTCGCGATCGCCAACCCCGAGGGCATGGACCGGGCGCTGGAGGTCGCACGCGAACTGGCCGAGCCGGTCACGACCCTGACCGGCACGCAGGCGCAGACACTGACGATCGCTGCCGAGGGCGACGAGATCGTCGTCACGCTCTCGCAGGCCGAGCGCCGCGCCCTCGACGAGCGCACGATACAGCAATCGCTGGAGATCATCCGCCGCCGCGTCGACGAGACCGGCACGCGCGAGCCGACGATCCAGCGCCAGGGCGCCGACCGTATCCTGATCCAGGTGCCCGGCATCGGCTCGGCCGAGGAACTCAAGAACCTGATCGGCACCACCGCCCGGCTGACCTTCCACCCGGTCGTCGGCCAGACCTCCGACCCCGACGAGCCGCCCGGTCCGGGCAACGCGCTCTATCCCGCGATGGACCAGGACGGGCTCTACTACATCGTCGAGGAGACGCCGGTGGTCTCGGGCGAGCAACTCGTCGATGCCCAGCCCAGCTTCGATCAGAACAACCGCCCGGCGGTCAATTTCCGCTTCAACCCGACCGGGGCGCGGCAGTTCGGCGACTACACGGCCGAGAATATCGGCTCGCCCTTCGCCATCGTGCTCGACGAGGAGGTGATCTCCGCCCCCGTCATCCAGAGCCATATCCCCGGCGGGTCGGGCATCATCACCGGCGATTTCAGCGTCGAGGAGTCCAACGAGCTGGCCATCCTTCTGCGCGCCGGCGCGCTGCCCGCGGAGATGGAGTTTCTCGAAGAGCGCACCATCGGCCCCGAGCTGGGCCAGGACAGCATCGATGCCGGCCGCATCGCCGCCATCGTGGCGGGCATCGCGGTGCTCGCCTTCATGGCGCTCAGCTACGGGCGTTTCGGCATGATCGCCGATGTCGCGCTGATCCTCAATGTCGCGCTGATCTTCGCGCTTCTGTCGGTGATCGGGGCGACGCTCACCCTGCCGGGTATCGCCGGGATCGTGCTGACCATCGGCATGGCGGTGGATGCCAATGTGCTGGTCTTCGAGCGCATCCGCGAAGAGCTCAAGACCGCCCGCGGCCCGGCGCGCGCCATCCAGCTGGGTTATGAAAAGGCGCTCTCGGCGATCCTCGACGCCAATGTGACCACCTTCATCACCGCGGTGATCCTGTTCACGATGGGGTCGGGGCCGGTGCGCGGCTTTGCCGTCACGCTGGGGCTGGGGATCGTCACATCGGTGTTTACCGCGCTGTTCGTCACCCGGCTGATGATCGTCGCGTGGTTCGAGCGCCGCCGGCCCAAAACCATCGAAGTCTGAGGGGAGCCCAAGATGCGCCTGAAACTCGTGCCCTCGCAGACCTCGTGGGACTTCTTCCGAACCTGGAAGATCACCTTCGGCGCCTCGGTTGTCGCGCTGGTCGTCTCCGTTCTGGCCTTCGCGGTGATCGGGCTGAACTTCGGCATCGACTTTCGCGGCGGCACCTCGATCCGCACCGAGGCCGAGGCCCCGGTCGATGTGGGCGCCTATCGCGGTGCGCTCGATGCGCTGGGGCTGGGCGAGGTCACCATCACCGAGGTCTTCGACCCCAATTTCGAGGAAGACCAGAACGTGGCAATGATCCGCATCGCCGCCCAACCGGGGCAGGAGAGCGTCAGCGCCGACACGCTCGACGCGGTGCGCAACGCGCTGCGCGCGGTCGATCCGACACTGATGTTCACCTCGGTCGAGTCGGTGGGCCCGGAAGTTTCCGCCGAGCTGGTGCGCGCGGCGGTTCTGGCGGTCACCGCGGCGCTGGCGGCGGTGCTGTTCTATATATGGCTGCGCTTCGAGTGGCAGTTCTCGGTGGGCGCGGTCGCCGCGCTCGTCCATGACATCGTGCTGACCATCGGGATCTTTTCGCTGCTCCAGATACGCTTCGATCTGGCCATCATCGCGGCGCTCCTGACCATTGTGGGCTATTCGCTCAACGACACCGTGGTCGTCTTCGACCGGGTGCGCGAGAACCTCATCAAGTACAAGAGGCGGTCGCTGCAGGAGGTGCTCAACCTCTCGATCAACGAGACGCTCTCGCGCACGGTGATGACGAGCGTGACCACCCTGATCGCGCTGATCGCGCTGTTCGTTCTGGGCGGCGACGTGATCCGCGGTTTCGTCTTCGCGATGATCTGGGGCGTGATCGTGGGTACCTATTCATCGGTCTTCGTCGCCGCCAAGGTCCTGCTGTGGCTGGGCGTCAAGCGCGACTGGTCCAAGGATGACGGCGATGCCGCCGGAACGCAGTTCGCCGCCAAGTCCGAGGGGTGATCGCTGCGCTGCAAGAGGCGCTTGCCAGACCGGGTCTCGGCTGGATCGTCGCGGCGGTTCTGCTCGCGGGGATTGTGCGCGGCTTTGCCGGTTTCGGCACCGCGCTGATCCTCATCCCGGTCGCCGCGCGGGTCGTCCCGCCGCACTGGACGCTGATCCTGCTGGCGGTCACCGATTCCATCGGCCCGCTGCCCAACCTGCCGCGCGCCCTGCGCGACGGCGCCCCGCGCGAGGTGGTCACGCTGGTGGCGGGCATGCTGGCGGGGCTGCCGCTGGGACTGTGGGTGCTCGCGGCGCTGCCGGTCGAAACCTTCCGCTGGGTCGCCTCGATCGTGGCGCTGGTGATGCTCGCCTTGCTGATGAGCGGCTGGCGCTGGCACGGCGCGCACGGCGGGCCGGTGTCGGTAGCCGCGGGCGGCGTGTCGGGGTTTCTGGGCGGCAGCACCGGCATGGCCGGCCCGCCGGTGATCCTGTATTATATGGTTCAGGACATGCCGGTGGCGAAGTTGCGGGCGAATCTGCTGCTGTTCTTCGTGGGTAGCAACGCGGCGCTGATGGGCTATCTGGCGCTGGCGGGCCGTCTGGAACTGCCGGCGGTGATGCTCGGGCTGGCGCTCGCGCCGGTCTTCCTGGCGGCCAACGTGGTCGGCGCGGCGCTGTTCCGGCCACATATGGGTACGCTCTATCGCCGCGTGGCCTACGCGCTCGTCGCGGGGGCCGCGCTGTCGGGCCTTCCGATCTGGGGGTGACGTGATGAACATCAACGAAGTCGATTTCGACGGCGCGCGGCCGGTGCGGGGCTACGGCCCCGGCTACTTCCGCATCGGCGGGGAGATCAGGCAGGGCGCGGTGCTGGTCACGCCCGAGGGCGACTGGCCCTGGGGCGGCTACGACGATCACGCCTCGCTGCTGGCGCAGGCGCATGCGCTCGACGTGTTGTTCGTGGGTACGGGGGCGCAGATCGCCCCGATTCCGGCCGCGCTGCGCAGCGCGCTCGAAGAGGCCGGCCTCGGGGTCGAGATCATGGCCAGCCCGGCGGCCTGCCGCAGCTACAACGTCCTGCTGTCGGAGGGCCGGCGCATCGGCGCGGCCCTTCTGCCGGTGACGTGAGCGCGCGGTGCTTCCGCCGGGGCGGGCTTTGCGCTAAGCCGGGCGCATGACCGACGCGCCCGCCGCCCTGACCGTCGACTCGCTGGCCTGCGCCCGCGGCGGGATTCCGCTGCTGGAGGGGGTGAGCTTTGCCCTGAACGCGGGCGAGGCGCTGGTGCTGCGCGGCCCCAACGGTTGCGGCAAGACCACGCTGCTACGCACGCTCGCGGGATTGCAGCCGCCCCTTGCGGGCCGGATTTCCGCGCCGCCCGAGTCGATCGCCTACGCCGCCCATGCCGACGGGCTCAAGCCCACCCTGACCGCGACCGAGACGCTGCAGTTCTGGGCGCGGCTGCACGGGCAGGGGGGCGTGACGCCGGCGCTGGAGCGGATGAACCTCGCCGTGCTGGCACAGCGCCAGGGCCAGCACCTTTCGGCGGGGCAGAAGCGGCGGCTCGGCCTGGCCCGGCTACTGGTGACGGGGCGGCCCATCTGGGTGCTCGACGAGCCGACCGTCTCGCTCGACAGCGCCTCGGTGGCGCTGTTCGCGGGCGTCGTGCGCGAACATCTCGCGCGCGGGGGGCTGGCGGTGATCGCCACGCATGTCGATCTCGGCCTGCCCGAGGCCCGCAGCCTCGAGATCGCCCGTTTCCGCGCCACGACCCGCGCCGCGGCCGACGACTTCCTCGAGGCCTTCCTGTGACGACGGAGCGCCGCCCGTGACCGCCCTTCTCATCCGCGATCTGCGGCTGGCCATGCGCGCGGGCGGCGGCTTCGGGCTGGGCCTGGCCTTCTATCTGATCCTCGCGGTGCTGGTGCCGCTGGGCGTGGGGCCCGAGGGCGACACGCTCGCCCTGATCGCGCCGGGAATACTGTGGGTGGGGGCGCTGCTGTCGTGCCTGCTCTCGCTCGACCGGCTTTTCGCGCTCGATTACGAAGACGGCTCGCTTGACCTGCTGGCGACGGCGCCGATCCCGCTCGAAGGGGTGGTGACGATGAAGGCGCTGGCGCACTGGATCACCACGGGGCTGCCGCTCACCCTCGTCGCGCCGGTGCTTGGGGTGCTGCTCAACCTGCCCGCGGCGGGCTTCGGCTGGCTGGTCGCGTCGCTGTTGCTGGGCACGCCGGCGCTGTCGGTGATCGGCACCTTCGGCGCGGCGCTCACGTTGGGATTGCGCCGCGGCGGGCTGCTGCTGTCGCTGCTGGTGCTGCCGCTCTACGTGCCCACGCTGGTGTTCGGCGCGCAGGCGGTGGTGCGCGGCGCGGCGGGGCTGGGCACGGCGACGCCGCTGCTGCTTCTGGCCGGCATCACCGCCGGGGCGGCGGCGCTGCTGCCCTTTGCCTCGGCGGCGGCGATACGGATCAACCTGCGGTGAGCGGGCGCTGCGACACCGGCGCACGCCGCGCTCACGCCCAAGTGCATTGAGCCTTTCGGCGCAAGGATTTAAGGACAGGCCATGGCCTCGATCTGGCGATACGCGAACCCGCGAAAATTCATGGAAACCTCCGGCTGGTTGCTGCCGGGGGTGTCGATTCTGGCCGCGCTGTGCATCGCCACGGGCGTGATCTGGGGCTTTTTCTTTACCGGCGAAGACTACCGTCAGGGCTCGACCGTCAAGATCGTGTTCCTGCATGTGCCCGCCGCGCTGATGGCGATCAATGCGTGGCTGATGATGCTGGTCGCCTCGCTCATCTGGCTGATCCGGCGCCATCACGTCTCGGCGCTCGCGGCCAAGGCCGCAGCCCCCGTAGGCGTGACGATGACGCTCATCGCGCTGATCACCGGCGCGGTCTGGGGCCAGCCGATGTGGGGGACATGGTGGGCGTGGGATCCGCGGCTGACCTCGTTTCTGATCCTGTTTCTGTTCTATCTGGGCTATATCGCGTTGTGGCAGGCGATCGAGGACCCCGACACGGCGGCCGATCTGACATCGGTGCTGTGTCTTGTCGGCTCTGTCTTCGCGCTGCTGTCGCGCTATGCGGTCAATTTCTGGAACCAGGGCCTGCATCAGGGCGCGTCGCTGTCGGTCGTCGACGAGGGCGCGCCGATGGACATCGCCTACCGGCTGCCGCTCTATTTCGCGATGGCGGGGTTTGCGCTGCTGTTCATTGCGCTGCTGCTGGCGGGCACCCGCACCGAGATACGCGCCCGCCGGATGCAGGCGCTGCTGACGCGCGAGAGAATGGGATGATGCCGGAACTTGGCCCCTACGCCGCCGAAGTCGGGCTGGCCTATGCCGCCACGGGCGCGCTGTTGGCCGGGCTCATCGCCTATGTGCTGATCCGCGCCCGCCGCGTGCGCCGGGCGCTCGACGAACTCGAATCCCGCCGAGGAAAATGACATGGCCCGGATATCTCCACTGATGATGCTGCCGCCGCTGATCTTCGCGGGGCTCGCCGCCGTCTTCTATTTCGGCATGTATGACGACAACGAGGAACTGCCCTCGGCGCGCGAGGGCGGCCCGGCCCCGGAGGTCGATCTTGCCCGGCTCGGCGACTACCGGCTGTTTACCGGGGACGAGCTCGACGACGGCGAGGTGTCGCTGGTCAATTACTGGGCGAGCTGGTGCGCCCCCTGCCGGGCCGAGCATCCGATGCTCGAGCAGATCGCCGAGGAGGGGATTCCCATCTACGGGATCAATTACCGCGACAATCCCCAGCGGGCGATGCAGTTTCTCGATGAGGTGGGCAACCCGTTCGCCGCCATCGGCACCGATCAGGCCGGCCAGACCGCGATCGACTGGGGGCTCTACGGCGTGCCGGAAACCTATGTCATCGACGGCGACGGCACGGTGGTCATGCGCTTTGCCGGGCCGATCACGCCCGAGATTCTCGAAAGCCGCATCCGCCCGGCGATCGAGCGCGCCGGCGGAGGCTGACGTGGCCGCGCGCCCTCATCGCCGGGACGGGCGGCGCAGGGTGTGCGCGCCGAGACAGAGCAGGCGCAACCACAAGCCCGCGCGCAACGGCGCGAAGCGTATCGCCCGCAGCAGCGAGCGTAGCGCATCCGCCGGCGCGCCGAGGTTTCGCTGGTCGCCGGCGAGGTATCGATACTGCGCCGCCAGGAGATCTGGCGCGGCGCGGAACAGCCCCTGATGCTTTTCGAGAATCCGCGCCCGCGCCGCGCAGCGTTTCGCCACGCTGCGGGTGATCGAGTTTTCGGAAAACCGCTGTTCGACAAGCACCTCGTCGACGAACAGGAAGCGACCGCGTTGCGCGAGGCGCAGGTTGAGATCCCAGTCGACCAGGGCGGGCAGGGCGGTGTCGAAGCCGTCGATGGCCTCGAGCGCCGCGCGCCGCGCCACGAGGGTCTGCGTGCTGGCCGGGTTGCTGCGCAGCAGGGTGTGTCGAATGTCGCCCTCGAGCCCCGCCGCCCGCGCGCCGGGGCCGGGAATCTGCATGGTTGCGGCGGGCGCCCCGCCGGGGCGCGATGCGTCGGTCCAGCTCATCGACATGGCGCAATAGCAGGCGACGACCCCGTCTGGGGCGTCAATGAGACGCGCCATCTGCCGCGCGAGCTTTCCGGGCAGCCAGATGTCGTCGCTGTCGTGAAAGGCCACCCAGTCGCCGCGCGCCAGCGCGATGCCGGCATTGCGCGCCGCGCTGGCGCCGCGATTGGGCGCCTGCCGGTAGAGCCGCAGGCGCCGGTCGGCGAGATCGTCCAGCGCCGCGAGCGTGCCGTCGGCCGAGCCGTCATCGACCACGATGACTTCGAGCGCCCCATAGCTCTGCGCCAGCACGCTCTCGACGGCCGCGCGGATCACGTCGCGGCGGTTGAACGCGGGGATGACCACCGAAACGCGCGGCCCCGGCCCCCCATCGGGGGCCGGGGCCGGATTGCGGATTTCCTCGATGTCGGGCGGGTGGCTCATCCCGGTCTCCGGGCAGGGGCGGTCGGGCCGACCCTATGCCGGTGTGCCGACCGACGCCAGCCCGGCCCCGTCAGCCGGCCCGGGCGAGGTTGCGCAGCACGTAATGCAGAACGCCGCCATTCTCGACATATTCCCGCTCCACCTCGGTGTCGATGCGGCACTTGAGGGTGATCTCCTTGCGGGTGCCGTCGCCATAGGTGATCGTGCAGGGAACCTCCGAGAGCGGCTTGAGATCGCCTTCCAGCCCGGTGATGTCGAAGGTCTCGTCGCCCTTCAGGCCCAGCGACCCGCGGTCATCGCCGCCGGTGAACTCGAAGGGCACCACGCCCATCCCGACAAGGTTGGAGCGATGGATGCGCTCGTAGCTCTCGGCGATCACGGCCTTGACGCCCAGGAGCGCCGTGCCCTTGGCCGCCCAGTCGCGGCTCGACCCGGCGCCGTATTCCTTGCCCGCAACGATGACGAGCGGCACGCCCTTGTCCTGCCACGTCATCGCGGCGTCGAAGATCGACGCCTGGTTGCCGTCGGCGTCGAGCGTATAGCCGCCCTCGACCCCGTCGAGCATCTCGTTGCGGATGCGGATATTGGCGAAGGTGCCGCGCATCATCACCTCGTGGTTGCCGCGCCGCGAGCCGTAGGAGTTGAACTCGCGCGGGCTGACCTGCCGCTCGATCAGATACTTGCCTGCCGGCGTCGTCTCCTTGAAGCTGCCGGCCGGGCTGATGTGGTCGGTGGTGACCATGTCGCCCAGGATGGCGAGCACGCGCGCGCCCTCGACATTGTTGATCGTGCCCGGCTCGGGGTTCATCCCCTCGAAATAGGGGGGCTTCTGCACATAGGTCGAGCTGGCCGGCCAGTCATAGGTCAGGCTGTCGGTCGTCTCGACGGCGCGCCACTTCTCGTCTCCCTCGAAGACGTCGGCGTATTTCGACTGGAACGCCTCGCGGGTCACGGTGCGCTCGACGATTTCGCGGATCTCCTTCTGGGTGGGCCAGAGATCCTTCATGTAGACGTCGTTGCCGTCCTTGTCGGTGCCGATGGGCTCCGAGGTCAGGTCGACATTCATGTCGCCGGCGAGCGCATACACCACCACCAGCGGCGGGCTGGCCAGGTAGTTGGCGCGCACGTCGGGGCTGATACGGCCCTCGAAGTTACGGTTGCCCGACAGCACGCTGGTCGCGATCAGGTCGTTGTCATGGATCGCCTTGCTGATCTCGGGCTGCAGCGGCCCCGAGTTGCCGATGCAGGTCGTGCAGCCATAGCCCACCAGGTTGAAGCCGATGGCGTCGAGATCCTCCTGCAGGCCGGCGGCCTCGAGATAGGCGCTGACGACCTGGCTGCCGGGTGCGAGCGAGGTCTTGACCCAGGGCTTGCGTGTGAGCCCCAGCGCGCGCGCCTTGCGCGCCACCAGCCCCGCCCCGATCATCACGTAAGGGTTGGAGGTGTTGGTGCATGACGTGATCGAGGCGATGACCACCGAGCCGTCGCGCAGCTCGTAGTCCTCGCCTTCGACGGGGGCCGACTTGCGCGGGTCGATCAGCGCGTCGGGCGTGGGGCCCTCGGACTCCATCGCGTGGGCGCCGTTGCCTTCATCCTCGCCGCGATACTCGGCGACGACGTTGAAGAAGCTCTTGGCGGCCTGCGTGAGCGGCGTGTGGTCCTGTGGGCGCTTGGGCCCCGAGACGGCGGGGACGACATCGGACATGTCGAGCTCGAGCGTGTCGGTATAGACCGGCGCATAGCCCGGCTCGCGCCACATGCCCTGCTCCTTGGCATAGGCCTCGACCAGCGCGACGGTCTCCTTGTCGCGGCCGGTCTGGTCGAGATAGCGCAGCGTCTCGTCGTCGATCGGGAAAAACCCGCAGGTCGCCCCGTATTCGGGCGCCATGTTGCCGATGGTGGCGCGATCGGCCAGCGGCACGTGATCCAGCCCGTCGCCGTAGAACTCGACGAACTTGCCCACCACGCCCTTCTCGCGCAGCATCTGGACGACCTTGAGCACCAGATCGGTGGCGGTGGTGCCCTCGCGCATGGCCCCGGTCAGCTTGAAACCGACCACCTCGGGGATGAGCATCGAGATCGGCTGGCCCAGCATCGCCGCCTCGGCCTCGATTCCGCCGACGCCCCAGCCCAGCACGGACAGGCCGTTGATCATGGTGGTGTGGCTGTCGGTGCCCACCAGCGTGTCGGGATAGGCGACGGTCTCGCCGTTCTGATCGGTGTCGGACCAGACCGCCTTGGCGAGATATTCGAGGTTGACCTGGTGGCAGATGCCGGTGCCGGGGGGCACGACGCGGAAGTTGTCGAACGCCTTCTGGCCCCATTTGAGGAAGGTGTAGCGCTCGATGTTGCGCTCGTATTCGCGGTCCACGTTCATCTGGAAGGCGCGCGGGTTGCCGAACTCGTCGATCATCACCGAGTGGTCGATGACCAGATCGACGGGGTTGAGCGGGTTGATCTGCCTGGGGTCGCCGCCGAGATCGCTGATGCCGTCGCGCATCGCGGCCAGATCGACCACGGCCGGCACGCCGGTGAAATCCTGCATCAGCACGCGGGCCGGGCGATAGGCGATCTCGCGCGGGTTCCTGCCCGCCTGCGCTGCCCAGTCGGAAAAGGCGCGGATGTCCTCGGTGGTGACGGTCTTGCCGTCCTCGAAGCGCAGCATGTTCTCCAGCACGACCTTGAGAACGGCGGGGAGATCGCTGAACTTGCCCAGCCCGGCGGCCTCGGCGGCGGGGATGGAATAATAGGCGACGCTCTTGCCGGCGACGCTGAGCGACTTGCGCGTGCCCGCGCTGTCGTGTCCGACGGTGATGGGCATGGATGGCCTCCCTTTCATCAACAGGGGTCTCGCTCGCTCGCTCTTGCCGCATAGCGGCGCGGCGTTCAAGGGGGTTGGCGCATTATAGTATACCGTCGTGCACTGAATGGCTGCGCCGAATCGTGCCCACGCACCGGTGAAAGCCCGGCACGCGGGGGCGCAGCGCGCACGGATGGCTCGCCAATCCTTGATTGGCCAGCCCTGCAAGGCTCGCTTAGGTTACTTCAAGCCGCAGCCACTGGGGGAAGACGACAGATGCGCCGGATCATATCAGCAGCCTTCGCGGCATGGGCCGTCATGACGGGGCCGTCATCGGCCCAGCAGGACGAGGGCGCCACGCCATCGGCCGCGCGCACCGTGGTGGTGGAGCTGTTCACCTCGCAGGGCTGTTCATCCTGCCCGCCCGCCGACGACATGCTCGGCCATCTCGCCGCCCGCGAGGACGTCATCGCGCTGGGGCTTCACGTCGATTACTGGGATTATATCGGCTGGGAGGACATTTTCGGCCAGTCCGCCTTTTCCGACCGCCAGAAAGCCTATGCCCGCGCCGCCGGTCACCAGACCGTCTACACGCCGCAGACGGTCATCTCGGGCCGCGGACGGGTGGAGGGCCATCAGCCCATGGCGGTCATGGACCTGATCCAGCAGGAACGCGCGCACCCGCCGCGTGTCTCGGTCGAGGTGGCGCGGGCGAGTCCGGGCACGGTGGAGATCGCCGTGC
Source organism: Rhodobacteraceae bacterium WD3A24 (assembly GCA_002967695.1). Lineage (GTDB taxonomy): Bacteria > Pseudomonadota > Alphaproteobacteria > Rhodobacterales > Rhodobacteraceae > Alkalilacustris. Next base: position 45,622 of record PUHN01000020.1, read on the forward strand.
AGCCGCTGGCGGACCTCGACGGCGAATACGTGCTCCATCTCGTCCGCTACATCCCCCGTCAGGACGTCGATATCGAACGAGGCGAGAACGCCGGGCGGACGATCACCTATCACAACATCGTCACCCGATTTGAGATGCTCACCCGGTGGGACGGTCAGGGGCCGCTGTCGGTCGAGGCGTCCGCGCCGGGCGAGGAGCCGGTCGTCGTTCTGGTCCAGCGCGAGGATCACGGCGCGATTCTTGCCGCCGACCGCCTGCGCTGAGCCGCCGCGTTCCGTGCCGGGCGGTCGGCACCCTTCCAGCGGCGGTGCATCCACAGCCACTGGTCCATGTGATCGCGCACCCGCGCCTCCAGGCTGTGGTTGAGCGCGCGCGTCATCTCCTCGGCGGTCGAATGCGGCACCGGGGCCTCGATCGTCACGTCAAAGCTCTGCCCATCGGGCCGGCGAATGCCATAGGCCGGCACCAGCAGCAGATCGTGGCGCAGCGCCATCTCGGCCAGCGACAGCGCCGTCAGCGCCGGCTTGCCCATGAAGGGCAGGGGCACGCCGTGATCCATGCGCTGGTCATGGAGCACGCCGACCATGCCGCCCGCGCGCAGAAAGCGCAGCATCTCGGCCAGCCCGCGCCGGTCGCGCGGGAACAGCGGCTCGGCGATTTCGCGCAGCTTTTGCAGATAGACGCGGTTGAACCGCCGGTTGGCCAGCGGGCGGTACAGGCCGCCGACGCTGAAGCCGCGCGCTATCAGAACCGCGCGCACAGCGTCGTAGTTGCCCAGATGACCGGAGGCGAGCAGAACGCCGCGCCCCTCGGCGCGCGCCCGTTCGAGATGCGCAAGGCCCGGCCCCGCGATATCCAGCCCCGCCACCCTGTCGAGGAATTCGTGCCCCGAATAGAGTTCGATCATCAGCCGGCCGTAATTGTCGGGAACCGCGCGGCAAAGCCGGCGGATCTCGGCCTCGGGCAGGTCGGGCAGGACATGGGCGAGATTGGCGCGGATGCGCGCATCGTATCCCGCCAGCCGCGCGCCGATCCGCGAGGTCAGCCAGCCCGCCGCGCGCAGGCGCGCCCCATAGGGCAGGGCGCGAGCGGCCCCGAGCATGCCGCTGAGCCCCATATGCACCATCAGGTCCCGCGCGCCGCGATCGTCGTTGCGCCTCCTGGCCATGTCTCCCTGCGCGCCGTGGCTGCCGTCGCGGCCTGTCATAAGGCCCGGCGCGGGCGATCACAAGCGCGCCGCCGCGGTGACGCGCGGGCGGGCTAGCCGCTTTCGGCGTCGTCGTCGTCGGGGTCGAGTAGTTCGATCTCGCCATCGGCGGCCATCGCCCGGATCAGCTCCACGATCCGCGCCATCGCGGCCTCGCCGTCGCGCGGCTTGACGGCGCCGTGCTCGGCGACCTGTTCGCGGATCGCCTCGGCGAGGCGTTGGGAGATGTTGGCGAGGATGTGGTCGCCGGCCGCGCGGGCATCCTCGTCGGGTTGAGCGCCCTTGAGCGCGATCACCAGATCGTCGGGCTCCATGCGCCGCGCCACCTTGGCGACATCGCCGGGACCGAGCCGCCGCGGAATATGGGCGAAGGTGAAGATCGCCCGGCGCACCCGGTCGGCGAAATCGGGATCGGTCTCGCTCAGCCCGGCCAGCACATGCTCGCGCGTCTCGCTGGGAGAGGAGGTCAGAATCTCGCCCATCCGGGCGCTCGCCTCGGCGACGAAGGCGCGGGGCGGCTGTGCCTCGAGCTGGGCGAGCAGCGACACGCCGATGCGCCGCACGGTCTCCGGGTCCACCTTGCCGGTCAGGGAAACCGCGCAGGCGATGCGCCGCGCCTTCTCGCCGGGCAACCGCTCCAGCAGCCGGGCGGCGGTGGTTGCCGCGGTCTTCGACAGAACGACCGCGCCGATCTCCACGCTTTCGTTCTCCAGGATTGGCAGCAGCCGGTCGGTGTCGAACTCGGCGATGCGCCGCCACGGGTCGGCCTTGCCCGCCGTTCCGGCCAGCCGGCGCAGGCGTGTCGTGGCGCTGTCGCTGATATGGCCACCCAGCATGGAGATGGCGCCGTCGATCCCGCCGGGAAAGGACAGCCCGACCGACTCTATCTCGTCGAGGAATTCATCGACCACCGCGCGCAGCGTCGCGCGGTCGACCAGCCGCATGGTGCCCATCTGTTCGGTCAGCGCGGCCTGCATGTGCTCGGGCAGGTCCGACAGGCGCAGCGACGCCCCTTCCGCCAGCAGCAGCCGCACGATGATCGCGGCCTTCTGCCGGCCCGAAAGCGCCGCCGGGCGGCGCGCGCCGCCGCCATGGCCGGCGGCAGCCCCCGCGCGCAGGGTCGCGTCAGCGCCCGCCTCCGTGCCCTGCCGCGCCGGGTCCGCAAAGTCCTGCGGCCCTTGCTGCGTGAGCATCTCCGTCATTGCATTCCCCGCCTGTGTGCCGTCTCGCGCCTGCAAGGCGTGCCACGGCGCCGGTTAAGACGGGATTACGCACAGCGGAGATGTCAGGTGCCGAAGACCCGCGCGAAGATCGTGTCGACGTGTTTCGTATGATAGCCGAGGTCGAAATTGGCCTCGATCTCGTCCTCGCTCAGCGCCGCGCGCACGTCCGCGTCGGCCTTGAGTTCGGTCATGAAGTCGGCGCCCTGCTCCCAGACCTTCATCGCATTGCGCTGCACCAGCGAATAGGCGTCCTCGCGGCTCACCCCCGCCTGCGTCAGCGCCAGCAGAACCCGCTGCGAATGGATCAGGCCGCTGAGGCGGTTCATGTTGCCGGCCATCGCCTCGGGGTAGACCACCAGCTTCTCGATCACGCCGGTCAGCCGTGCCAGGGCGAAGTCCAGCGTGACCGTGGCGTCGGGGCCGATGTTGCGCTCGACCGAGGAGTGCGAGATGTCGCGCTCGTGCCACAGCGCGACGTCTTCCAGCGCCGGGATCGCCATCGAACGCACCAGCCGCGCCAGCCCGGTGAGGTTTTCGCTCAGCACCGGGTTGCGCTTGTGCGGCATCGCCGACGAGCCCTTCTGCCCCTTGGAGAAGAACTCCTCGGCCTCCAGCACCTCGGTGCGCTGCAAATGGCGGATCTCGGTGGCGACGTTCTCGACCGACGAGGCGATGACGGCCAGCGTGGAGAAGAACATCGCGTGCCGGTCGCGCGGGATGACCTGGGTCGAGATCGGCTCGGGGCGCAGGCCCAGCCTCTCGCAGACATGTTCCTCCACGCGCGGGTCGATATTGGCGAAGGTGCCTACCGCGCCCGAAATCGCCCCGGTCGCGACCTCCTCGCGGGCGTTGGCCAGCCGGGTGCGGTTGCGGGCCATCTCGGCGTGGAAGCGGGCGAATTTCAGCCCCATCGTCACCGGCTCGGCGTGAATCCCGTGGCTGCGGCCGATGCAGACCGTGTCCTTGTGCTCATGGGCGCGCTTCTCCAGCGCGGCGAGTAGCCCGTCGAGATCGGCCAGAAGGATGTCGGCCGCGCGCACAAGCTGGATGTTGAAACAGGTGTCGAGCACGTCCGAACTGGTCATGCCCTGGTGGACGAAGCGCGATGCGTCGTCGCCGATGATCTCGGCCAGATGGGTCAGGAAGGCGATGACGTCGTGGCGGGTTACCGCCTCGATCTCCTCGATGCGGGCGACGTCGAAGGTGGCGTCCTTCGCCTTCCAGATCGTCGCCGCGTCCTCCCTGGGAATGACGCCCAGCGCGGCCTGCGCGTCGCAGGCATGCGCCTCGATCTCGAACCAGATGCGGAATCGGGTCTCGGGCGACCAGATGTCGGTCATCTCGGGGCGGGAATAGCGCGGGATCATCGGCGGCGGCCTTCCATTCTGCGGGGTCGCGCGCCTGATAGACCGCCCGCGCCCGCGCTTCAAGCCGCAGGGTCCGCGGCGGCGGCGCGGGCCCTTCCGTGCGCTTCGGCGCGTGCGCCGGGGTGAATTGCCCCGTCAGGGGCAAGAGGGGGCACGGCAACGTGCCCCCTGCGCCCCGCGCGCCCGGTGGGCGCGCCACGTGAGGCCGCGGGCCGCGTCAGCGGCCCTCCGCGGCCCTCCGCAAGGTCAGACCAGCTCGCCCTCGGCGCTCAGCCGCGTGCGTCCGCCCAGATAGGGCGCCAGCGCCTCGGGCAGGCGCACCGAGCCGTCCGCCTGCTGGCCGTTCTCCAGCACCGCGATCAGGCAGCGCCCCACCGCCAGCCCCGAGCCGTTGAGCGTGTGGACGAATTCGGGCTTGGCGCCCTCCTCGGGGCGGTAGCGCGCGTTCATCCGCCGGGCCTGGAAATCGCCGCAGACCGAGACCGAGCTGATCTCGCGATAGGCGTTCTGGCCCGGCAGCCAGACCTCGATGTCATGGGTCTTCTGCGCGGCAAAGCCCATGTCGCCGGTGCACAGCACCACCGTGCGATAGGCCAGGCCGAGCCGGTCGAGGATGTCCTCGGCCAGCCGCGTCATGCGCGCATGCTCGTCGAGGCTCGTCTCGGGCGCGGTGATCGAGACCATCTCGACCTTCTCGAACTGGTGCTGGCGCAGCATCCCGGCGGTGTCCTTGCCCGCGCTGCCGGCCTCCGAGCGGAAGCACAGCGTGTGCGCCGCCATGCGCAGGGGCAGATCATCGGCGTCGAGGATATCGCCGGCGACGGTGTTGGTCAGCGTGACCTCCGAGGTCGGGATCAGCCACCAGCCATTGGTCGTCCGGTAGCTGTCGTCGCCGAACTTGGGCAGCTGCCCGGTGCCCTCCATCGCCTCGTCGCGCACCAGCACCGGCGTGCTGGTCTCGCTCAGGCCGTTTTCATTGACATGCACGTCCAGCATGAACTGCGCCAGCGCCCGGTGAATGCGCGCCACCGCGCCGCGCATCAGCACGAAGCGCGCGCCCGACAGCTTGGCGGCGGTGGCGAAATCCAGGCCCGGCGCGACGCCGGCGATCTCGAAATGCTCGCTCGGCGTGAAGTCGAACTCCGGCGGCGTGCCCCGGCGGTGCAACTCGACATTGGCGTCCTCGTCATCGCCGTCGGGCACATCCGCCAGCGGCCGGTTGGGAAGCGTCATCAGCAGGTCGTGCAGGCGGGCGTCCTCGGCGCGGGCGTCCTCCTCCTTGGCGGCGAGTTCGGCCTTCTTCTCGGCCATCAACGCGCGCAGGCGCTCGAACTCTTCCTCGTCGCCGCGCGCCTTGGCCGCGCCGACCTTCTTGGAGGCCGCGTTCTGCTCGGCCCTGGCCTGTTCGGCGGCGTGGATGCTGGCGCGCCGCGCCGCGTCGAGGCGCAGGATGTCGGGGCTCGCCGGGGGCAGGCCCCGCCGGGCGAGGGCCGCGTCGAAGGCTTCGGGGGTCTCGCGGATGGCGCGAATGTCGTGCATGGGTCGCTCCGCCTCTGTGAATCGCTCTGGCCCGCAGTTTATGCACGATCTCGCGGCGCGGTGTAAGCGGGCCGCGCTAATGCGCCACGGCGAAGCCCTCGACCCAGTCCAGCACCGCGGGGTCGAGGCCGAGCCCCGGCGCGTCGGGCAGTGTCACGCGGCCGCCGACCAGCGGCAGATGGTCGAACAGGATGCCGCGCAGCGGGTTGGGGTTGGCGTCGATCTCGAGCATGCCGTCGCCGCCGGCGGCGGCGAGGACATGCGCCGAGGCGATCAGCCCCACGCCCCCGCCGAGATAGTGCGGGCAATACCGTTTGCCGCCGGCCAGGGCCTGCCGGCCGGCCTCGAGGCAGCGCGCCGGGCCGCCCCATTTCGCAAGGTCGGGCTGTATGACGGCCAAGACATCGCCGCGCGCGGCCTCGGCGAACTGCGCGGCGCTGGTGAAATTCTCGCCCGCGGCCAGCGGAATCGGGCTCGCCGCGGCCAGCGCGGCCCAGTCCCCGGCCGGGCTGTCGGCGCGCAGCGGCTCCTCCAGCCAGTCGGGCGCGCGGGGGGCGAGCCAGTCCAGCGCGGCCTGCGCGGCCTCCGGGCTCCAGGCCTGATTGGCGTCGACCATCAGCCGCGCCGAGTCGCCCAGCGTGTCGCGCAGCGCGTCGAGGTTGGCGCAATCGCGCTCGGCGCCGAAGCCGATCTTGAGCTTGAAGGCGGTGTAGCCTTCGGCGGCCCGCGCGGCCGCGAGCGTCTCGGGGCCGGTGGGGTTCAGGCCGCTGGCATAGACCGGCACATCGACCTGTCCGGCGCCCGGCGCCTCCGCGAGATGGCGCCACAGCGGCCGGCCCGCCTGCCGCGCGGCGATGTCCCACAGCGCGGTGTCGATCCCGGCGAGCACATTGGCGAAGGGGCCGGGCTCGCCCGACTGGATGGCGAGCACCGCGACCCGTTCGGCCAGCGCCTGCGACGCCGCCTGCGGCCCGGCCCAGCCGCGCTCCATCAGCGCGGGCGCGAGGACGGAATCGAACAGCCGCGCGCGGTGCTCGGCCCCCACGGCGGGAAAATTGCACCAGATCTCGCCCAGCCCCGGCGTGCCGTCGTCGGCCTCCAGCAGCACCAGCACCATGGGCCGGTCGCGCATGATGCCGAACGAGGTCTGGACGGGGCTGTCGAGCGGGGCGCGATAGACGCGCGCCTCGGCGCGGGTGATGCGCAGATCGGGCATGGCGGCTCCTTCGGGCGCTGGCGGTGTCGGGCCGATAATAGCGACAAATTTTATAAAGTAAAAAAATTTTTCTTGACCGAAACACGAAACAAGACGAATGTCGCCGCCATCTGCGGGGCCGGTCCCCGCGGCGGCAGGGGGAGAATGCCGAGATGATCAGCCAGCCCGAAACCGGGGCGCTCACCGTGGCACGGACGCTCAAGCGGGCCGGCGTGCGGGCGATCTTCAGCCTCTCGGGCAACCAGATCATGCCGCTTTATGACGCCTGTTTCGAGGAGGGGCTGCGCATCGTCCATGTCCGCCACGAGGGCGCAGCGGTCTACATGGCCGATGCCTATGCCCAGATCACCGGCGAGCTGGGCGTCGCGCTGCTCACGGCCGGGCCGGGCTTTGCCAACGGGCTGGGCGCTCTGATGACCGCCCGCGCCGCCGAGTCGCCGGTGCTGCTGTTGTCGGGCGACAGCCCGCGCGGGCAGGACGGGTTGGGCGCCTTTCAGGAACTCGACCAGTGCGCCGCCGCCGGGCCGCTGGTCAAGCAGAGCCACCGCGCCGCCGGTCCCGAGGGGCTGGGGCAGGCGGTGGCGGGGGCGATCGCCGCGGCGAGGGGCGGCCGGCCCGGCCCCGTCCATCTCGCGCTGCCCTTCGACAGTCTCACCGCTCGCACCCCCCGAGGGGAGGCGGCGCAGGTGCCTGCCGGGGCGTTCGCCCCCGCCGCCCAGTCGCTGGCCCCCGACGCCGCGCGTCAGGTGGCCGATCTGATCGCCGGGGCCGAGCGGCCACTGATCGTCACCGGGCCGCAGCTGTCGCGCAGCCGCGCCGGCGATCTGCCCGAGCGGCTGGAGGCGGCGACCGGGGCGCCAGTGATCTGCATGGAAAGCCCGCGCGGCCTGCGCGACCCGGCGCTGGGCGCGCTGGGGGCGGTCGCAGCGCGGTCCGATCTGGTCGTGCTGTTGGGCAAGGCGGCGGATTTCACCACCGCCTTTCTGGCCGTCGAGCCGTGGGACGCGTCGGCGCGCTTTGTCGTCATCGATCCCGAGGCGGCGATGCTGAGCCGGGCGCGGGCGCGGCTGAACGGCCGGCTGTCGGCGGCGGCGCAGGCGGATGCGCCGGCGGCGGCCGAGGCGCTGATCGCCGCGGCCCGTCCGCGCGACGGCGCCGCCTGGCGCGACGAGACCGGCGCGCTGCTGGCCG
>PUHN01000021.1 GCA_002967695.1 Rhodobacteraceae bacterium WD3A24
GGGGTGCCGCGCGACCGAATGGATCTGAATTGCCAGTCTGCTCCGCCCATGCCATTCGCCTACGCGCCAACGCTTTCGCGGGCAAGGCGCTTGCTTGCCCGATGCGCCCGGCCGGGCGGAAAACCGCCGGGCTTGGCGGCGGCCGCGAAACTCACAGGCGGGTTTTCTTGAAGACCGGCTCGGGCAGGGCGCGGATGACGGCCATGATCAGCCTCCAGACGGGCTTGACATAGATCACGTCGCGCCGCGCGCTCACCGCGCGGGTGATAGCGCGGGCGACCTCTTGGGGCCGCGCGGTCAGGCGCGCGGGCAGGTCCATCTCCTCGGTCATCGCCGTGGCGACAAAGCCCGGAAGCACAGTGACGACATGAACGCCCGTGCCCGAGAGCCGGTTGCGCAGCCCGGACAGATAGGCGGTCAGCCCCGCCTTGGCCGCGCCGTAGACGTAATTGGAGGCGCGCCCGCGCGCCCCCGCGACCGAGCTGATTCCCACCAGCGTGCCGGCACCGCGGGCCTCGAAGCGCGTGGCGAGCGCTTCGAGAATGGCGGCCGGCCCCTCGAAATTCGTGCGGATCACGCGGGCGGCGGCGGCCGGATCACGCCGGGTTTGGTCCTGATCGCCCATCAGCCCCACGGCGCTGACGGCGATGCCGGGCAGGGCGGGCAGGGCGTCGATGAAGGCGGCGTGGCCGGCGGTGTCGAGCGCGTCGAATTCATGCAGCGTGACCTCGACGCCGTGGCGCAGGGCGATGTCGGCGCGGGCCGGTTCGAGTGTCTCGACGTTGCGCGCGGCAAGCTGGAGCGGGTGCCCCCGCGCGGCAAAGGCATGGGCCGTGGCCCGCGCGATGTCGGAGCGCGCGCCCAAGATCAGCACCGGGAGGCGATTCACAGGCCCAGCCTATCCGATTGCGCCGAGCCGAAGGCGCCCGCGTATTCGCTCTCGCGCCGCATCGCGGCGAAGGCGGCCGCGCGGGGGTCGGCGGCGTGCAGGGTTTCGGCCGAAAGCCGGCTGTCCTTGGCGAGGTAGAAACGCCCGCCATGGTCGAGGGTGATGCGGTCGAGCTCGTCCATCAGCTTGCGGCTCCGGGCGGTGAGGGGAAAGTCGAGTGCAAGGGTATACCCCTCCATCGGAAAGGAAAACCGGCTCGTCTGCGGGCCGAAACGCTTGAGCACCGACAGGAATGAGCCTTGCCCCGCCGCCGAGATGGCGCCGACAAGCCGCGCGAGCCCCTCGCGCGCGCCCGCCAAGGGCAGCACGCACTGGAATTGCGCGAAACCGCGCCGCCCATAGATGCGGTTCCAGTCCGCGATCGCGTCGAGGGGATAGAAGTAACTGTCCCAATCGACCAGCGCGGTGCCGGCGCGCCTTGTCCCGGCGCGGAAATAGAGCGCGTTGAACGCGCGCACTGAAAGCGGGTTGAGCGCGAAACGGGGGGCATCGACGGGCACGCTCAGCCGCCGCTTGCGCGGGGTCGCAAAGGGCGCGGCGCGGTGGTCGGCGGGCAGCTCGCCCGGGTCGGCATGGTCGCCCAGCATCACCAGGCTGCGGCCGAGCCCCGCGCCGCGGCCGAGGCAGTCGATCCATGCGACCGAATAGGTCGCCGCGAGATTGTCCTCGAAGCAGTCGATCGCCGCGTCGAGGCAGGGCGCGGGGATGGTGGTCTGGCGTATCCAGGCCGTGGCCACCGGGCGCAGCCGGATCGCCGCGCGCAGGATCACGCCCGTCAGCCCCATCCCGCCCAGCGTCCATTCGAACGTCTCGGCACCGGCCTCGCGCGAGCAGCGCCGTACGGCGCCGTCGGGGCCCATCACGTCGATCCAGTCCACGAAGACGCCGAAACTGCCCTCGCGGTGATGGTTCTTGCCATGCACATCGGCCGCGATCGCGCCGCCGAGAGTGACGAACTTCGTCCCCGGCGTGACTGCCGGAAACCAGCCGCGCGGCAGGAAGGCGGCGATGACGTCGCCCAGCAGCACGCCCGCCTCGGCAATGAGCTGCCCGGTCGCCGGGTCGAAGGCCAGCATCCGGTCGAATTGGCGCATGTCGATCGTGTTGGCGCGGCTCAGCGCGCTGTCGCCATAGGCCCGCCCCGCCCCGCGCGCGATGGCGCCGCCCTCGGCGACCCGGCCGGCCAGCGCCGCGACGTCGCGCGGCGCACTGACCCGGCAGTCGAGCCGCGCAGACCGCCCCCAGCCCGACAGGGCGGTCATGCAGCCTCCGTCTTGCGGCGTCCGTCGGTGAAGACGAAGCGACGGTCGAGCAGATACTTGACCGTATAGCCCACTCCCAGGCCCAATATGGCGCCGGCCTCGCGCATCGCGTCGGTGCCCCAGATCAGCCAGAATGCCGTTTCGCTGCTCCAGAAGATCGCCGTGGTGACGACCCCCATCAGGGAATAGAGCGTGAAGCGGGTCGAATGCGCGCGCAGGCCCGTCGAGGCGTCGTGAAATATCCACCGCTTGTCGAGCAGGTATTTCACCACCAGCCCGACGAGCGTGCCCACGGCCATGGCCGTGGTGAAAAGGACGGCCCCCTCGCCGAAGACCAGCACCACGCGCTGCGCGCCGAGATTGGCGAGCGTGGCCGCCGCGGCGAAGGCGGCGTAGCGCAGGGCCAGCGCCGCGCCCGTCACAGCGCGCTCGCCCCGATGACGAAGACCGCGATCAGAATGAGCGAAATCCGGCTCACGCGGTCCTTGGCGGCGAAAACGACCGGATCGTCATGCATCGCGCCGCGATGCGCGATCATCACGATCCGGCTTATCCAGTAGAGCAGGATCAGCCCCACCCCCCAGAGTATCCATGGCTGGCTGTAGCGGGCCTGAACCTCCGGCGCGTTGAGATAGAGCGCCATCACCAGCACCGAGACATAGCCCGACGCGGTCGCCATCTGCGCGACAAGCGGCAGGTCGGAGACCTCGTAGCCCCGCCCGTTGGTGTTGACCAGCCCGCGCCGGCTGGCATCGACGAGCTCGGCCTGCCTCTTGACCGCCGCCAGCGCGAAGAAGAAGAAGATCGAGAACGCCAGAAGCCACACCGACAGCGCCGTGCCCGTCGCGGCGCCGCCGGCGGCGATGCGCAGCGTATAGAGCCCGGCCAGCACGCAGATATCGATGATCATCCGGCGCTTGAGCCAGAGCGAATAGGCCGTCGTGGCGAGGAAATAGCCCAGCATCACCAGCAGGAAATCGCGCCCCAGCGCCGCCGAGACGGCCAGCCCGGCCAGCAGCAGGGCGGGCGCCATGACCGTGCCGTGCGAAAGCGGCAGCGCGCCCGAGGCAAAGGGCCGCGCACGCTTGCGCGGATGCGCCCGGTCGGGGCCAAGATCGAGCAGGTCGTTGAGCACATAGACGCCCGACGCCATCAGCGCGAAGGCGATGAAGGCCAGCGCGCTCTGTGCCGCCGCGAGAAGCGTAAAGGCCTGATCGGCGATCATCGGCACAAAGACCAGCAAGTTCTTGAGCCATTGATGCGGCCGCATGGCGCGCAGATGCGCCGACACCCCCGCCGCGGGGCGGCCGATATGCTCGGCGCCGCCATCAAGCCGGTCGAGGCGCGCGCGCAGCGCGACCGGCGCGCCCACGCTGACGGCGCGCCCCGCGTCCTGCCACACCGGCAGATCGGCGGTGCTGTCGCCCATATAGACATAGCCGCCCGCGCCGAAGCGGCGCGTCAGGAAGGCGGCCTTCGCCGGACCCTTGAGATTGGTGTGCCCGTCCGATCCGTGCACCTCGTCGAACAGCCCCAGATGGGTGGCCACGCGCCGGGCCAGCCCGCCGTCGGACGCGGTGACGAGCGCCGTGCGCCCGCCCCGTGCGCGCCAGTCGTTCACATAGGCCAGGACGTCATCGTCATAGGGCAGCGTTGCGGCATCGGGGGCGCCGGTTTCGGCCAGTCGCCGCTTGAGCGCGGCGCGCCCCGATCGCAGCGCGGCCAGCGCCGCAAGGGGCATGCGCCAGTCGGCCGCGAAGCCCGCCCAGAAGGATTCGAGGAGCATGTCCGAGCGGATCAGCGTGCCGTCGAGATCGACGACGAGCACCATTGCCCGCGTTATCGGCGCGTGCATCGGCCCGGTCCCGCCACATGCGGTATCGTGATCGACCAACCGCTCACGCTATCGCCTCAGCCTCGTTAAGTTTTCCATGCATCTCGCCTGCGAGAATCGCACAGCGCCTTCGGCATTGCCAGCCTTTTCGCCCGGCGCGAAGACGCGGGTGCGGCGCTTTGAGTCGACGCCGTGCCGGGGGTTTGCTAGCCTTTTCGCGTCGCTTTCCATCGGGGCTCGAAGTTCATGCATTTTTCCTGTCTTTCTCGTGCTGCCGTCGTTGCGGTAGCTCTCGCCGGCGCCCTTCCGCTCGGCGCGGCCGCGCAGGAGGCCGGCACCGACGCGGCGACGCGCTGTGTCGAAATCGCCGGGCCACCCGATGCCGGCGTCCCCGTCAGTCGCGCCGCGCTGGACGCCTACTTCGCCGCGCTGGAACAGGCACGCCCCGATTGCGCGGCGGCGGTCGAGGCGGATCCCTCCGCCGCGGCGGCGCGATTCAATCTCGCCGTGCTGGCCGAACGGCGCGGCGCGCATGACGAGGCGCTGGAGCATTACCGCGCCGCCGCCGATGCGGGGCTGGCTGCCGCCCGCACCAAGCTGGGCGACTACGCCAATTTCGGCATCGGCCCCGTGGAGGAAGATCACGCGCGCGCCGTGGCGCAGTATCGGGCCGCCGCCGAGGCGGGTGACGCGCCGGGGCTGACAACGCTGGCCTTCATGTATCGCTATGGCAGGGGCGTGCCGCGCGACACCGCGCGGATGGTCGATCTGATGGGCCAGGCGGCCGAGGCCGGCTATCACTTCGCGCAATACCGGCTGGGCCAGACCTATCACCGCGGCGACGGCATCCCCGGCGGGGAGAACGTCGAGCTGGGCGTGCCCGACGGGGCGCGGGCGGTGCGGCTTTACCGGGCCGCCGCCGAGCAGGGCAACGTCTTCGCCGCGCTGGAACTGGCGGGGCTGTATGCCGATGATCGCTTCGATGTGCCCGCCGATGCGGCTCTGCAGGCCGAATGGACGCGACGCGCGGCCGAGGGCGGCACGCCCGAGGCGCTGAACGCGCTCGGATTTCTGCACGAGATCGGCCGGGGGGTGGCGCGCGATGCTGGCCGCGCCGCCGAGCTTTACGTCGAGGCGCTCGAGGCCGGGCTCGACTTTGGTGATCTGCGCGGCCGCTTTGAGGGCCGCGCGCCGGGATGGGACGACGCCACCGCCCGCGCCTTTCAGACGATCCTGCAGGAGCGCGGCCTTTATGACGGCCCGATCGACGGCATTGTCGGGCGCGGCACCGCCGCTGGCGCGCGCGAGTTGGGCGGCTGACAGGGGTGCGGGCCGTCAGGTGACGACGTCGGGTCGCGTCCGCCCCAGCCGCGCGGCGATCCCGGCGATGGCGTCGGCGGCCGCGACGACCGGGGCGAGCGCATCCTGCGGGTCGTGGTCGAGCGCGTCGGGCGCGGTCTCCAGCCGTTCGAGATAGACGCGCAGTGTCGCGCCATCGGTTCCCGTTCCCGACAGCCGGAATACCGCCCGGGCGCCGCCGTCGAAGGTAATGACGATCCCCTGATGCGCGGCCCGGCTGCCATCGACGGGATCGGTATAGGCAAAGTCCTCGGCCGTCTCGACCGTAAGCGCGCCAAAGCGCCGGCCCGGCAACTCGTCGAGACAGGCGCGCAGATCGTCGATCATCCCTGTGGCTGCACCCGCGTCCACGCCTTCAAAATCGTGGCGCGAATAGTAGTTGCGCCCGAATTCGGCCCAGTGGCGGCGCATGATCCCCTCCACGCTCTCGCGCCGTGCCGCGAGGATGTTGAGCCATAGCAGCACCGCCCACAGCCCGTCCTTTTCACGCACATGGTCCGAGCCGGTGCCCGCGCTCTCTTCTCCGCACAGGGTCGCGCGGCCCGCATCGAGCAGGTTGCCGAAGAACTTCCACCCGGTCGGCGTGGCATAGCAGTTGAGCCCGCGCGCCGCCGCGACCCGGTCCACCGCGCGGCTGGTGGGCATCGAGCGCGCCACGCCGACAAGATCGCGCGCATAGCCCGGCGCGAGATGGGCGTTGGCCGTCAGCACCGCGAGGCTGTCGGAGGGCGTGACATAGACACCGCGCCCGAGGATCATGTTGCGGTCCCCGTCACCATCGGAGGCGGCGGCGAAATCGGGCGCCTCGGGCCCCATCATCAGATCGACGAGCGGCCTGGCCCTGACGGGGTTCGGGTCCGGGTGGCCGCCGCCGAAATCGGGCAGGGGGCGCGCATTGACGACCGAGCCCGCCGCGGCGCCCAGCGCGTCCTCCAGTATGGCCTTCGCATAGGGCCCGGTGACCGCATGCATCGCGTCGAAACGCAGGGTGAAACCGTCGGTGATCAACCGGCGGATCGCGTCGAAATCGAAGAGCTCCTCCATCAGCCTGCGGTAGTCGGTGACGGGGTCGACGACCTCCACCGTCATCGCGCCGAGTGTCCTCTCCCCTGGGCTGGCAAGGTCGACGTCCTGTGCCTCCATGATCCGGTATTGAGAAATCCGCCCGCTCGCCGCGTGGATGGCTCCGGTCACGCCTTCGGGCGCCGGGCCGCCATTGGGGGTGTTGAACTTCACGCCGAAGTCACCATCATGCCCGCCGGGGTTGTGGCTGGCCGAGAGGATGATGCCGCCGTCGGTGCTCCGCTTGCGGATCAGGTTGGACGCAGCCGGGGTCGAAAGCAGCCCGCCCGCGCCCACGATCACCCGCGCCGCGCCGTTGGCGGCGGCCATGCGCAGGATCACCTGCGCGGCGCGGTCGTTGAAATAGCGCCCGTCGCCGCCCAGCACGAAGGTCTTGCCCGCCGCGCCGCCGATGGCGTCGAAGATGCTCTGGACGAAGTTTTCCAGATAATGCGGCTCCATGAAGACACGGGTCTTCTTGCGCAGCCCGGAGGTGCCCGGTTTCTGCCCGTCGATCGGTTGCGTCGCATGGGTCGTGATCTGCATCGCCTCATCCCTCGTTGCGGCCCGCACGGGCCATGATCGCGGCCGTTCGGCGCACCCGGTCGTCATCGCCCAGCGTATCGGCGGCGACGGGAAGGCGCCGGCGCCAGTTCGGATGGGCGTGGATCGTGCCGGGCAGGTTCGCCTGCTCGGTCTGCTCCAGCATATCTTCTGCCTGCACCGCGACAAGGCGTGCAGGGCTGCGCGCGAGAAAGGCGTGCATGCGCTCGGGGCTGCCGTCATGGGTGCCGGCGACGGCGTCGAACCCGGTGACCTCGTCGATGCGGCGGGCGCGCGCCCGTGCCGCCGTGTCGGCGTCGATCTCCCCTAGGCTCTCGCGCCAGTCGATGTCGCGCCCGGCGCGCCAGCCCCGCCATGTCGGCAGGTCGTGGGTGGAGAAGCTCGCAAGCACCTCGCGGTCGTAATTCCCGGCGTCGCGGAAGGTGGTCGGCCCTTCTCGCTCGAACATGGCGACGCGGCAGCCGAGGATGCCCGCGCCTTCCAGCGCGGCGCGCAGACCTTCCGGCAGGGTGCCCAGATCCTCGCCCACGATCAGGGCGCCGGCGCGGGCGGCCTCGATCCGGGCGACCGCGAGCATCGCGTCGCGCGGCATGGCGATGTAGAGTCCCGGCAGGTCGCCATCGGGCACCCAGAAGCTGCGCTCGAAGCCGAGGATGTGATCGATCCGCACGAGCCCGGCAAAGCGCATCATGCGCCGCAGCGTCGCGGCCAGCGCCGCGCAGCCGGTCGCGCGCAGGGTGTCGGGCCGCATCGGCGCGAGGCCCCAGCGCTGCCCGTTCGGGGCGAAAGGGTCGGGCGGCGCGCCGAGCGAGACGCCGCGGGCGAAGAGCCGTGTTTCGGCATCTTCCCATGTCTCCGCGCCCTCGGGGTGGGTTCCCACGGCGAGATCCAGATAAAGCCCCAGCGCCATGCCCGCCGCGCGCGCGCCGTCTCCGGCTTTGGCTAGCTGGGCGGCGGCCGTCCATTGCGCCCATGAATGAAAGTGCAGCCGCTCGGGATGGGCGGCGGCCTCTGCCCGCGCCGCCGCGCCGGGCGCGCGGAGATGGGCGGGCCAGTCGGGCCAGTAGGGCCCATGGAGATCCGAGAGCGTCTGATGAATCGCGAACCGCTCCAGCGCCGGCCCCTCGGCGGCGCGGAAGGCGGCGAAATCGGGATCATTCGCGTCGCTCGCCGCAAAGGCCGCCTCCAGCGCTGCGCGCCGAGCTGGGACGTCGCGGGCGTAATCGATGAGCGCGCCCGCGCTCCGGTGCGCCACGGGCGGTGCCGCGACGTGGAGGATATTCAGCCATTGCCGCGATGACGGCGCATAGGGGCCGAAGGCCGACGGATCCTGCGCAAATCCCGCATGGACCGGGTTGACGCCCGCGAAGGCCGCGCCGGTGGCCGCCAGCCCCGCCGCCACGTCGCCCAGCTCCGGGTAGCTTCCGACGCCCTCCGCCGCGGCGGTCCACAGCCCGTAGAGCGGCAGCGTCACACCCCAGGCGCGTGGCGCGGCGGGCAGCTGCGCCGGTGCTGCCAGGAGATGGGTGAGATGCCCCCCGCAGGCGATGCGGTGATAGCCGACGGGGAGGGCGGGCAGGGCGGACCCAGCGCCCCCGGCGGTCTGCGTGCCGTCCTCCAGCACCAGCGTCCAGTCGGCCGGCGGCGCAAGCGGCGCGGGCGCATCGGCGGTCACCGCAAGCGTCTCGGGCAGAGCGCGCCCGTCGCGGCCGGCTTCCAGCGCGGCGAGTCTCGCGCGCGCCTCGGCCTCGGTTTCGGCCGGCAGCTCCAGCGCGGCGAGCGCGGCGCGGCGGCTCTCAGGCGGGGCCTCCTGCCAGCGTTCGGCGCCGTCGCGGTAGCGCCAGATCAGCCCGGCTGCGGCCGAGAGAGCGTCGAGCGCGTCCGTCATCGCCGTGCGCGGCGGCTCATTCCGCCTCCTCCAGAACCAGCACCACGACGGATTGCGCCCCCACGGTCAGCGGGTCGCCGTTCAGCCGCTGATGCGCCGCGTCGGGGGCGGCGGTGTCGATATGGCGGCACCACACGCAGCCCTCGGGCGCGGGTGGGACCGCCACCTCGAGCGCATCGCCCGCATTGAACACCATGAAGATCGCGGTCTCCAGCGTCAGGTGCGCCGGCGTGTCGGAGGCCGTCCGCATCTCCACGCAGACATGGGAAAGGGTGGGGTCCTCCCAGTCCGGCGGGGTCATCGCGCGGCCCGAGGGGTGCCACCAGAACAGATCCTCTTTGCCGTCGATCGCGCGTTCGCGGCTGTGCAGGAAGAGCTTCTGCGACAGGATCGGATGCGCCTTGCGAAAGGCGATCAGCCGCGCGGTGAAGGCCTGGAAATCCGTGTCGGCCTCGGCCCAGTCGAGCCATGTCGTCGCGTTGTCCTGGCAATAGGCGTTGTTGTTGCCGCCCTGGCTGTTGCCGATCTCGTCGCCCGACAGGATCATCGGCGTGCCCTGCGAAAGCATAAGCGTGGCCAGCAGGTTGCGCCGGCGCCGGGCGCGGGCGGCGCGGATGTCGGGGTCATTCGTGGGGCCCTCGACGCCGAGATTGTCGGAGTGGTTGGCGTCGTGGCCGTCGCGGTTGTCCTCGCCGTTGGCCTCGTTGTGCTTTTCGGCGTAGCTGACCAGATCGACCAGCGTGAAACCGTCATGGGCGGTGACGAAGTTGACCGATGACGTCGCCGCACGGCCCGAATGATCGAACTGCGCCGCCGAGCCGGTGATCCGGGCGGCCAGATCCGGCGCCATGCCCGCATCGCCGCGCCAAAAGCGGCGCACCCCGTCGCGGAACTTGTCGTTCCATTCGAGGAACGGGTGCGGAAAGGCGCCGAGTTGATAGCCGCCGGGGCCGAGATCCCACGGCTCGGCGATCAGCTTGACGCGGGCGAGGACCGGATCCTGCCGGATGGCGGTCAGGAAGGCGGCGTCGGGGCGCACCCCCTGCGGTGTCCGCGCGAGTGTGGCGGCGAGGTCGAATCGGAAGCCGTCGACATGCATCACCTGCACCCAGTAGCGCAACGAATCCATCACCATCCGCAGCACCATGGGGTGATCCAGGTTGAGCGTGTTCCCGGTGCCGGTGTCGTCAATGTAGTGGCGCGGGTTCTCGGCCAGCCGGTAGTAGCTGCGGTTGTCGAGCCCGCGGAAGGCCAGCGTCGGGCCCAGCTCGTTACCCTCGCCGGTGTGATTGTAGACCACGTCGAGGATGACCTCGAGCCCGGCGGCATGCATCCGTGCGACCATGTGCTGGAACTCGGCGATGTCGCCTGTGCCCAGATAGCGTGGGTCGGGCGCGAAGAAGCCGATGGACTGATAGCCCCAGTAATTGGTCAGCCGCCGTTCGACCAGGAAGCGGTCATTGAGAAAGGCCTGGACGGGCAGGAGCTCCACCGCCGTGACACCAAGCGCGCAGAGATGGTCGAGCACGGCGTCCGAGGCCATGCCCAGAAACGTGCCCGGACGCAGCAGCCCCGGCATTCGCGCGGTCATGCCCTTGACATGGGCCTCGTAGATCACCGTCTCGCTCGGCCGGGTTGCGGGCGGGCGATCATTGCCCCAAGAGAAGCTGGGATCAACGACCACGCATTTGGGCATGAAACGTGCGCTGTCGCGGCTGGAAAAGGTCAGATCGGCCGTTTTGGCGCCGGGGTTGTAGCCGTAGAGCGCGTCGGACCAGCGCGGCTGCCCGGTGAGCTGGCGGGCATAGGGGTCGATCAGGAGCTTGTTGGCGTTGAAGCGGTGGCCCTGCTCCGGCGCGTAAGGGCCATGCGCGCGCAGCCCGTAAAGCTGGCCGGGCATCAGCCCCGGCACCCGGCCGTGCCAGACATTGCCGGTGCGCTCGGGCAGGCGCAGCCGCGCAGTTTCGCGCCGGCCCTCGGGCTCGAAGAGGCAAAGGTCGATCGCCTCGGCGTGTTCGGAGAACACGGCGAAGTTGACGCCGTCGCCGTCAAAGCTCGCGCCCAGCGGTGCAGCGCGGCCGGGCTCGATGGTGATAGTGTTCATACCCGCCTTGAGATGCTGTCAAACAGGGCGGCGTATTGCGGTGCCGAGGCCGTCCAGTCAACGGGGTGGCGCATCGCGTTGCGCTGCAGGCGCGCCCATGTGCTCGTATCGTCGTGGAGCTCGCACAGGTGGCGCAGGGCATGTCCAAGGGCATCGCCCGTCAGGGGCGCGTAGCTGATGCCGGTGGCGCAGCCGGCGCGTAGCCCGGCGTCGTTGGCGGTGATCACCGTATCGGCCAGCCCGCCGGTCAGCGCCACCACCGGCACCGTCCCGTAGCGCAGCCCGTAAAGCTGGGTCAGCCCGCAGGGCTCGAAGCGCGAGGGCACCAGCACCGCGTCGCCCCCCGCGAACATCCGGTGGGCGAGCTCCTCGTCATAGCCGATGCGCACGGCGACCTCAGCATGCGTGTCGGCGGCCTCGAGCCAGGCGTTCTCCAGCCTCCGGTCGCCCGAGCCCAGCAGAGCCAGCCGGCCGCCGCAGGCGATCAGCGTTGGCAGGGCCTCGAGCAGCATGTCGAGGCCCTTTTGCTGCGACAGCCGCGAAATCACGACGCAGAGCGGGCCGTCGCCCTCGGGCAGGCCGAAGCTTGCGGTCAGGGCGCGCTTGTTGGCGCGCTTGCCGCGCGGGCTGGCATAATGATGGATATGCGGGTCGGTGGCCGGGTTCCAGACCTCGGCGTCGATGCCGTTGAGGATGCCCACCAGCGCGTCGGACCGTGCCCGGATGACCCCGTCGAGCCCCATGCCGAACTCGGGCATCGTGAGCTCCCGCGCGTAGGTGGGCGAGACGGTGGTGATCCGGGCGGCCCATGTCAGCCCGGCCTTGAGCGCGCTGATATGGCCGTAATACTCGAATCCGTCGGTGGTAAAACCCGCCTCGGGAAGGGCCAGCGCCGCAAGCCGGTCGGCCGCAGTGAGCCCGTGGAAAGCGATGTTGTGGATCGTCATCACGCAGGGCTGAGCGGCGCCCATCTGTTCGAGATAGACGGGGGTGAAGCCCGCCTGCCAGTCGTGCAGATGCAGCAGCTCGGGCCGCCAGCCCTCCACCCCCTGCGCCGCGATGACCGCCGCCGTCCAGCACAGCGCGGCAAAGCGGGTGTCGTTGTCGGGCCAGTCGCGCCCGCCCACGTCCAGATAGGGCGAGCCGGCGCGGTCATAGAGATGCGGCGCGTCCAGCACCAGAAGATCGAGGCTGCCGTGTCTGGCGGCCAGCAGCCGCGCCGGCCCGCCGAAAAGCATCGGATCCGACCAGACCTGTTCGGTGCCCTTCATTTGCTCCAGCACCCCTCGATAGCCGGGGATCAGCGTGCGCAGCGCCCATCCCTGCGTGGCCAGCGCGCCGGGCAGCGCGCCCACGACATCGGCGAGCCCGCCCGTCTTGATCAAGGGCGCGCATTCCGAGGCCACGGCCAGTGCCGGGCGCATCAGGCCCCCAGCCGGTCGATCATCGGCTGGGTAATCAGTGCGACCCCGCCATCGGTCACACGGAACCAGCGCGCATCCTCCTGGGGATCTTCCCCGACCACGAGCCCCTCGGGGATCGTCACGCCGCGGTCGATCACGGCATTCTTCAGCCGCGCATAGCGCGAGATCGTCACATAGGGCAGCGCGACGACATGGTCGAGCGCCGACCATGAATTGGAATGCACGCCTGTAAACAGCAGGGAATTGCGCACCTCGGTCCCCGAGATGATGCAGCCCCCCGACACCAGCGAGCTCAGCGCCAGCCCGCGGCGCGTTTCCTCGTCATGGATGAACTTGGCCGGTGGCGCGCTTTCCGAATAGGTCCAGATCGGCCAGTCGCGATCCCACAGGTCGAGATCGGGGTCGAAATCGGTCAGGTCGATATTGGCCTTCCAGAAGGCGTCGATGGTGCCCACGTCGCGCCAGTAGGCCGGCGCGTCCGGGCGGTGACGCACGCAGCTGTCGGAAAAGCGGTGGGCGATGGCCTTGCCGTTCTTCACTATCCACGGGATGATGTCGCCGCCGAAGTCGCGCCCCGAGCCCGGATGGGCGGCGTCCTCGATCAGCAGCTCGCGCAGGAACTGCCAGTCGAAGACGTAGATGCCCATCGAGGCCAGCGTGTGATCGGGGTCGTCGGGCATGCCCGGCGGGTTCGCGGGCTTTTCCAGGAATTCGGTGATGCGGCCGTGATCGTCCACCGCCATTACGCCGAAGGCGCTGGCCTGCGCGCGCGGCACGGTCAGGCAGCCGACGGTGACGTCGGCGTCGCGCTCGACATGCTCGCGCAGCATCACCTCGTAGTCCATCTTGTAGACGTGGTCGCCGGCAAGGACCACGACGTAGTCGATGTCGTAGCTGTCGATGATGTCGATGTTCTGATACACGGCGTCGGCCGTGCCCTGATACCATTGCACCTCGTCCACGCGCTGGCTCGCGGGCAGGATGTCGAGGTATTCGTTGCGTTCGGCGCGGAAGAAGTTCCAGCCGCGCTGGCAATGCCGGATCAGGCTGTGGGCCTTGTACTGCGTGGCGATCGCCATCTTGCGGATGCCCGAGTTCAGCGCGTTGGACAGGGCGAAGTCGATGATCCGCACCTTGCCGCCGAAATACACGGCCGGCTTGGCGCGCTTGTCTGTCAATTCCTTCAGGCGCGAGCCGCGCCCGCCGGCCAGGACGAAGGCCATGGCGCGCTGCGACAGCCGGTGGCTCGGTCGTTTCATGTCACCCCCCTTTCACGCATCCGCAACCAGATACAGCACCGAAAGCGGCGGCAGCGTCAGCTTCGCCGAGTGCGCCTGCCCGTGATGGGCGACGTCCTCTGCCGCGACCCGGCCCATGTTGCCGCGGTTGCCGCCGCCATAGACCGCCGCGTCGGTATTGAGCGCCTCGCGCCAGGGGCCGGGGCCGGGCAGCCCGCAGCGCCAGCCCGCCCGCTCGATCGGCGTGAAGTTGCATACCACCACCACCGGCGCGTCCTCCGCGCCCCCGCGGCGGATCCATGCGAAGACCGAGATGTCGGCGGCGGCGTCCTCCAGCCATTCGAAGCCCGCGGCCTCGCAATCCTTCGCGTGGAGCGCGGGCAGGGCGCGATAGGTCGCGTTGAGGTCCGCCACAAGTCGTTGCAGCCCGGCGTTCGCGGGCCGCTCCAGTGCCGCCCAGTCCAGCGTGGCGTTGTGATTCCACTCGGCCCGCTGGCCGAACTCGCACCCCATGAACAGCAGCTTCTTGCCCGGATGGCCCCACATGAAGCCGTAATAGGCGCGCAGATTGGCGAACTGCTCGGCCTCGTCGCCGGGCATCTTGGCGATCATCGAGCCCTTGCCGTGGACGACCTCGTCATGGCTGATCGGCAGGATGTAGTTTTCCGAGAACGCGTAGGACAGGCCGAAGGTCACGTTGCCGTGGTGGTGGCTGCGATTGACCGGATCCTGCTGCATGTAGCGCAGCGTGTCGTTCATCCAGCCCATGTTCCACTTGAAGCCGAAGCCCAGCCCCCCGGCATCGACGGGCTGCGAGACCTGCGGAAAGGCGGTGCTTTCCTCGGCGGCGGTCAGGATGCCGGGCACCTCGCCATAGACGAGCGTGTTGACCCGCCGCAGCAGCGCGATCGACTCGAGGTTCTCGCGGCCGCCGTGAATGTTGGGCACCCACTCGCCCGCCTCGCGCGAGTAGTCGCGGTAGAGCATCGAGGCAACCGCGTCCACGCGCAGCCCGTCGGCGTGGTGCTCCTCCAGCCAGTAAAGCGCGTTGGCGGTCAGGAAATTGGCGACCTCGGCGCGCCCGTGATTGTAGATCAGCGTGTCCCAGTCGGGGTGGTAGCCCTCGCGCGGGTCGGCGTGCTCGTAAAGCGCGGTGCCGTCGAACCGCGCCAGCCCGTGCGGGTCCGAGGGAAAGTGCCCCGGCACCCAGTCCAGAAGGACGCCCAGCCCGGCCCGGTGCGCGGCGTCGACCAGATCGCGGAACTCGTTGGGCGGGCCGAAACGGATACTGGGCGCGAACAGCCCGACGGGCTGGTAGCCCCAGGAGCCCTCGAAGGGGTGCTCGCAGATCGGCATCAGCTCGATATGGGTGAACCCCATCCCGGCGACGTAGCCGACCAGCTCCTCGGCCGCCTCGCGGTAGGAAATCGGGCGGCCCCCTTCATGCATGCGCCGCTTCCACGAGCCCAGATGCACCTCGTAGATCGCGATCGGCGCGGCGCGGTCCTGCCGCGCGGCGCGCGTCTCCATCCAGTCGTCATCCGACCAGCCATAGCCGCGCAGGTCACGCACCACGCTGGCGCGTTCGGGCGGGTGCTGTGCGCCGAAGCCCACCGGGTCGGCCTTGTTGGGCAGCAGATGCCCCGCCGCGTCGAGCAGCTCGTACATGTATTCCGCGCCGGTTTCGACGCCGGGCAGGAACAGCTCCCACACGCCGGTTCCGCCGCGCGGGCGCATCGGGTGGCGCCGGCCGTCCCAGCCGTTGAACTCTCCGACCACCGACACGCGGCTGGCGTTGGGCGCCCAGACGGCGAAATGCGTGCCCCGCGCGCCCTCGTGCTCCATCACATGCGCGCCCAGCGCCTGCCAGAGCCGCAGATGCGTGCCCTCGCCCAGGAGATATTCGTCGAGCTCGCCGATCACGGGGCCGAAGCGGTACGGGTCGTCGTAATCCCACCATGCCCCGGCGCCCTCGCCCTGCAGCCGGTAGGGTGCCCCTTTGGGGACACTGCCGGCGAACACGCCCGGTGCGCCGGGCACGGGATGCAATTTGTGGGCGCGCGCGCCGACCGCAGAAAGCCGCTCGGCCCCCGGATCGAAGGCCACGACCCAACTGTCGCGCCCATGGGCCTGCGGGCCGAGGATGCGAAACGGGTCGCCCAGCCGCCCCGCCACGATGGCCGCGGCATCCTCGGGGGCGATCCACTTGCTGGTGTCGGGCGCGTGGCTCATGGGGTCACCTTAGAGGCCACAGAACGAAAGACAAAGGCTCAGATGAGGGGTGCGGCATCCCAGATGTCGGCCATGTAGCCGCGGATCGCCCGGTCCGACGAGAACCAGCCCGAATGCGCGGTGTTGGCCGCGGCCATGGCCGTCCAGCGCGCGGCGTCGGCATAGGCTGCGGCGGCCTCGCGCTGGGCCGCGCGGTAGGCGTCGAAATCGTCGCACACGCAGAAATAGTCGTGGCCGCGCAGATCGGCGACGAGCGGCGCGTAGCGGTCGGTGTCGCCATCGGAAAACTCGCCGCGCGCCACGCGATCGAGCGCGCCGGCCAGCGCCGGGCTGGCAGCGATGGCCTGCGCGGCGTGATCGGGCGTCTCGCGCCGGGCCACGACCTCATCGGCCGTCATCCCGAAAAGAAAGAAGTTCTCCGCTCCCACCCGCTCGCGAATCTCGACATTGGCGCCGTCGAGCGTGCCGATGGTGGGAGCGCCGTTGAGGGCGAACTTCATGTTGCCGGTGCCCGAGGCCTCCTTGCCGGCGGTCGAGATCTGCTCGCTCAGGTCGGCGGCGGGGATCAGCCGCTCGGCCATCGTGACGTTGTAGTTGGGCGGGAAGACCACGCGCAGCAGATCGCGCGTGCGTGGGTCGGCGTTGATGGCGCGGGCCACGTCGTTGATCAGCCGGATGATGCGCTTGGCCATCGCATAGCCCGGCGCGGCCTTGCCGCCGAATATCTTGACGCGCGGCACCCAGCCCGCCTCGGGGCGCTCGCGCATCTCGGCCCACAGTGCGATGGTCTCGAGGATGTTGAGGTGCTGGCGCTTGTATTCGTGGATGCGCTTGATCTGGATGTCGAACATCGCGTCGGGGTCGACCCGCTCGCCCAGCTCGCGCGCGATCCAGTTCGACAGATCGCTCTTGTTGGCGCGCTTGATTTGCGCGAAGCGGTCGAGAAAGCCGACATCCGACAGGTGCGCGGCGAGGCCCTCGAGCCGCTCCAGATCGTCCTCCCATCCGGGACCGACGGTATCGGTGATCAGCGACGAGAGGCGCGGATTGGCCCCCAGCAGCCAGCGGCGCGGAGTGACGCCGTTTGTCTCGTTGACGATGCGATCGGGATGCAGGCGGTGCAGATCTGAGAAGACGGTGGACTTGACCAGATCGGTATGCAGCGCCGAAACGCCGTTGACGCGGTGCGCCATGATGAAGGCAAGCTCGCCCATGCGCACCTGGCCGTCCGCGCGGGCGCCGGCGCGCCGGCCGGGATGGGCGCACGCGTGGCGGGAGTCGATGGCCTCGATGATCTGCATGTGGCGGGGCAGAAGGCGCGTCATCAGCCCCTCATCCCAGCTTTCCAGCGCCTCGGGCAGCAGGGTATGGTTGGTATAGGCCAGCGTGCCGCGTGCCGCATCGATGGCCGCCTCGAAATCCATCCCGTGGACGTCGTGCAGCAGCCGCACGAGTTCCGGCCCGGCGATGGCGGGATGGGTGTCGTTGAGCTGGATCGCGGCCTTCGCGGGCAGCTTCGCCAGATCGTCATACTCGATCAGGAAGCGGCGCAGGATGTCGCGCAGCGAGGCGGCGGTGAAGAAATATTCCTGCCGCAACCGCAGCGTCTTGCCCGCCTCGGTGCTGTCATCGGGGTAGAGCACGCGGCTGATGGCGCGCGCGGCGGCCTCGGGCGCGGCGGCGGCGCTGAACTCGCCGCGGTTGAACCTGTCGAGATCGAGCGGCTCGACGGGCTGGGCCGCCCATAGCCTGAGCGTGTTCGCCCAGCGACCCTGCCAGCCGACGATCGGCGTGTCATAGGCGCGCGCCGTCACGGCCTCATCGGGCAGCCAGGTGGTGCGCCGGCCCTCGC
Organism: Rhodobacteraceae bacterium WD3A24; assembly: GCA_002967695.1. Classification (GTDB taxonomy): domain Bacteria; phylum Pseudomonadota; class Alphaproteobacteria; order Rhodobacterales; family Rhodobacteraceae; genus Alkalilacustris. Next base: position 17,769 of record PUHN01000021.1, read on the forward strand.
CACCGACCGTTCCGCCGAATCCGATGGTGAACGACGCCTCGGCACGCTCGAACTCCCAGTGATTGGGGTCGCGCAGCCAGTCCTCGGGCGACTCGACCTGCGCGCCCTCGCGAAAGCTCTGGCGGAACAGGCCGTGCTCGTAGCGTATGCCGTAGCCGTGTGCGGGGCAGCCCAGCGTGGACATCGAGTCGAGAAAGCACGCCGCCAGCCGGCCCAACCCGCCATTGCCCAGCGCCGCGTCGGGCTCGTCGCACATCACCTGTATGAAGTCGAAATCGAGCGCCGTGACCGCCTCGCGGGCCGCCTCCATAAGGCCGAGATTGACCATCGCGTCCTCGAGCAGCCGCCCGATCAGGAACTCCATCGAGAGGTAATAGACCCGCTTGGCGCCGGCCGCACGGGTGGCGCGGGCGGAGGCGAGCCACGGCTCCACGATGCGGTCGCGCACCGCCAGCGTAAGCGCCGCGCGCATGTGGTGTGCTGTCGCTTCGGCGGGGAGCTTGCCTTGAGAATACTTCAGATGCCACAGGATCGCGGCGCGCAGTTCGCTGGTCGTCATCGGGGATATCCCTGCGCTGTTGCGCCAAGCTGCGTTTCGGGGCCGCCGCGCGGGTGTGCGCGCGTCGTGTCGCCTTCCTCGGCCGGGGTGGGGCGCTTGACAAGGCTCCTCGGTTGCGGGCCGGTGGCGGTATCCGCGCGCCGTGGTGCGCCGGCAACACCGGCCGCGGGCCTTGTGCCCGGGCGGCGCGCGTGTCTTGATGCCGGCCAACCGCCACGAGGAAGAGCCGCCAGCATGAATCACGACGACCTGAGGATCTGGTCGCGGCGCGCCGCCGACTGGGCGCACGACTATCACGCGGGCCTGCGGCAGCGGCCCGTGCGCGCGCCGCTGACCCCCGGCGCCGTCGCCGCCCGCCTGCCCGAGGCTGCGCCCGAGACGCCCGAGCCGATGGAGACGATCTGGGCCGATTTCGAGGCCATCGTGCCCGACGCGATGACCCATTGGCAGCATCCGCGGTTTTTCGGCTATTTTCCGGCCAATGCCGCGCCCGTCTCGATGCTGGCCGAGCAGCTCGCCAACGCCATGGCCGCGCAATGCATGCTGTGGCAGACCTCGCCCGCGGCCACCGAGATCGAGCAGGTGATGATGCGCTGGCTGCGCGGCGCGCTGGGCCTGCCCGAGCGGTTCGCCGGCACCATCCATGACAGCGCGACCAGCGCCACGCTGTCGGCCATCCTCACCATGCGCGAGCGCGCGCTGGACTGGGCGAGCAACGCGGCCGGTCTGTCGGGCGCGCCGGTGCTGCGGCTCTACGCTTCGGCGCAGTCGCATTCGTCGGTGGACAAGGGCGCGCGGATCGCCGGGCTGGGCCAGGACAACCTCGTCAAGGTGCCCACCGACGCGGGCCTGTCGATGGACCCCGCCGCGCTGGAGGAAGCGATCGCCGCGGACATCGCCGCGGGCCGCCGCCCGGCGGGGGTGATCCTCTGCGTGGGCGGCACCTCGGTGGGGGCGAGCGATCGCGTCGCCGCGTGCATTGCTGTGGCGCGCTCACACGACATTCCGGTGCATGTCGACGCCGCCTGGGCGGGATCGGCGATGATCTGCCCCGAGTTCCGCGATCTCTGGGCCGGGGTGGAGGGCGCCGACAGCATCGTCTTCAACCCGCACAAGTGGCTGGGCGCGCAGTTCGACTGCTCGGTCCAGTTCCTGGCCGATCCGCGCGATCAGGTGCGCACGCTGGGGCTGCGCCCGGACTACCTGCAGACGCTGGGCACAGACGGCGTGACCGACTTCAACGAATGGACGGTGCCGCTGGGCCGGCGCTTCCGCGCGCTCAAGCTGTGGTTCCTGCTGCGCGCCCATGGGCTGGAGGGGTTGCGCGGGCGTATCCGCGACCATGTTCGCTGGGCGGGCGAGTTGGCAGAGGAGATCGCGCGGCTCGACGGCGTCGAGATCGTCACGCCGCCCGCGCTGTCGCTGTTCACCTTCGCGCTGAAGGCCGGCGACGCGGCCACCGAGGCGTTGCTGCGGCGTATCAACGATGACGGGCGTGTCTATCTGACCCAGACCCGCCATAAGGGCCGTTTCGTCATCCGCGTGCAGGTCGGCCAGTTCGACTGCACCCGCGACGACGTGATGACCGTCGCGCAGGTGCTGCGCGATCTGCTCTGACCCGCGCGGCGTCAACCGCCCGCGGCGCGCAACGAGTCGTAGAGCGCGAAATCGGCCGCGGCGTGGGCACGCAGCCTTTCGGCCATGCCCGGTGACAAATCGGTCGCGCCGGCGGGGGAGACATTGAGCCGGGGCAGGATGATCTCGCAGTCGAGCCGGTCCTCGAGGAAATCCACGAAAGCGTCGATCTCCTCGTAGCGAAACAGCCGGTCCACCCCCAGCGCGCCCGGCTGGCCATCGGGGGGTGCGAGGAACCGCGCCTGCGAGCCCACATCGGCGAACCGCGCGCGGGGCTCGGCAATGTAGCCGGCCACGAAGGCGTCGAAATCCATCTCCGCGGTGCTACGGGAGGGGTCGAGGATCTCCTCGCGCTGGCGAAAGCGATACCAGCTCCCAAGCCAGTCGACGGGCTCGCGCATCATCGCAACCACGGTAAAGGCGCCGCGCGCCTGACCTTCGAGGAAGGGCCGGAGAAACCGGCGATAGCGGTAGGCGGGTGTATGCTTGAGTTCGGGCGGGCGGGTGATGGCGAAGCTCGCCATCGAATCGAGCGCGGCCTCGATCGCGGTCGAGCCCGTCTTGGGCGTGGCCAGAAAGACAAGCCGCTGCTCCCAGAACACCATCATGCGCCGTTCCTCTCGCCGGTTCTTCGCGCGGGGTAACTAAACGTTAACCTCTCCGCGCGAAAGCTCGATCTGACAGTTTTGGCTTGAATTGTTCCTGTTATGTCCTCATGGTGGCGGGAACACTTGGTGAACACATCTCCGCATTGCCGCGTGCCGCGGGCTGTGAAATAAGGAGGCGACGAATGGCAACGGCAACTCTCCTCGACATGACGGACAAGCGCAGCATGGACAAGCAGAAGGCGCTGGACTCGGCGCTCGCCCAGATCGAGCGCCAGTTCGGCAAGGGATCGATCATGAAGCTCGGCGGCGACAACCCGGTGGCCGAGATCGAGTCGACCTCGACGGGCTCGCTGGGGCTCGACATCGCGCTGGGCATCGGCGGGCTGCCCAAGGGCCGGGTGGTCGAGATTTACGGCCCCGAATCCTCGGGCAAGACGACGCTGACGCTGCACGCGGTGGCTGAAGAGCAGAAGAAGGGCGGTGTTTGCGCCTTCGTGGACGCCGAGCACGCGCTCGATCCGCTTTACGCGCGCAAGCTCGGCGTCGATCTCGACGAGTTGCTGATCAGCCAGCCCGATACCGGCGAGCAGGCGCTGGAGATCACCGACACTCTGGTGCGCTCGGGCGCGGTCAACATGGTGGTGGTCGACTCGGTCGCGGCGCTCACGCCCAAGGCCGAGCTTGAGGGCGACATGGGCGACGCCCAGGTTGGTGCGCAGGCGCGGCTGATGAGCCAGGCGATGCGCAAGCTCACCGGCTCGATGAACCGCTCGCACTGCATGGTCGTCTTCATCAACCAGATCCGCATGAAGATCGGCGTGATGTTCGGTTCTCCCGAGACCACGACGGGCGGGAACGCGCTGAAGTTCTATTCCTCGGTCCGCCTCGACATCCGGCGCATCGGTTCGATCAAGGACCGTGACGAGGTCGTCGGCAACCAGACCCGCGTGAAGGTGGTCAAGAACAAGGTCGCGCCGCCCTTCAAGCAGGTCGAGTTCGACATCATGTATGGCGAAGGCATCTCCAAATCCGGCGAGCTGATCGACCTCGGCGTCAAGGCCGGCGTCGTCGAGAAGTCGGGATCGTGGTATTCCTACGGCGACGAGCGCATCGGCCAGGGCCGCGAGAACGCCAAGACCTTCCTGAAGTCCAACCCCACCATCGCCCAGCAGATCGAGGACAAGATTCGCGCGGCGCACGGGCTGGACTTCCACATGACCGCCGACAGCGAGCATGACGAGGACGGCGTGGTCGAGAGCTGACACCCGCCCGCCGCCTGCGCAAGACCAGAAGGGCCGCCCGCCGGGGCGGCCCTTTCCATGCGCGCGCCCACCGGGCAGGGGCGCGTCCCCCCGGGCAGGGGTGTGGACAGCCCCGCGCGACGGGGATAAACGGGGCCGGAGCCTCTGGCGGCCCTTCCCGATCGCAAGGACGACGATGCCCAGCCTGAACGACATTCGCAGCACCTTCCTGGATTTCTTCGCCCGCAACGGCCACGAGGTCGTGCCCAGCTCGCCGCTGGTGCCGCGCAACGATCCCACGCTGATGTTCACCAACGCGGGAATGGTGCAGTTCAAGAACGTCTTCACCGGTGTGGAGCATCGCGACTACAATCGCGCCGCGACCAGCCAGAAATGCGTGCGCGCCGGGGGCAAGCACAACGATCTCGACAATGTCGGCTATACCGCCCGGCATCACACCTTTTTCGAGATGCTGGGCAATTTCAGCTTCGGCGACTACTTCAAGGAAGCGGCGATCCCTTACGCATGGGATCTTCTGACCAGGGATTTCGGGCTCGACCCCGACAAGCTGCTGGTCACGATCTACCACACCGACGACGAGGCCGCCGAGCTCTGGCGCAAGGTCGCCGGGCTGCCGGACGAGCGCATCATCCGCATCGCCACCGACGACAATTTCTGGTCGATGGGCGCAACGGGCCCCTGCGGGCCGTGCTCGGAGATATTCTATGACCACGGCCCTCACATCGCCGGCGGCCCGCCGGGCTCGCCGGACGAGGACGGCGACCGTTTCGTCGAGATCTGGAACCTCGTCTTCATGCAGTTCGAGCAGTTCGCCGACGGCACGCGCACCGACCTGCCGCACCCGTCGATCGACACCGGCATGGGGCTGGAGCGCATCGGCGCCCTTCTGCAGGGCAAGCACGACAATTACGACACCGACCTGATGCGCAGCCTGATCGAGGCCAGCGCCCACGCCACCTCGACCGACCCGGACGGGCCGGGGCGCATCCATCACCGCGTGATCGCCGACCACCTGCGCTCGACCGCGTTCCTGATCGCCGACGGCGTCATGCCGTCGAACGAGGGGCGCGGCTACGTGCTGCGCCGGATCATGCGCCGCGCGATGCGCCATGCCCACCAGCTCGGCGCGCAGGACCCGCTGATGCACCGGCTGGTGGCGGCGCTGGTTCAGCAGATGGGCGGGCATTATCCCGAGCTCGGCCGCGCGCAGTCCCTGATCGAGGAGACGCTGCAACTGGAGGAGACGCGCTTTCGCCAGACACTGGCGCGCGGGCTCCGGCTGCTGGAGGACGAGCTGTCGCGGCTGCCCTCGGACAAGGCGCTGCCGGGCGGCGCGGCCTTCAAGCTGTATGATACCTACGGCTTCCCGCTGGACCTGACGCAGGACGCCATGCGCGAACACGGCCGCGAGGTGGACGTCGCCGGTTTCGAGGAGGCGATGGCCGAGCAGAAGGCCAAGGCCCGCGCCGCCTGGGCCGGCTCGGGCGAGACCAAGGAAGCCGCGATCTGGTTCGACCTGGCCGAGCATCACGGCCCGACCGAGTTTCTGGGCTACGACCTCGAGAAGGCCGAGGGCCAGATCACCGCGCTGGTGCGCGACGGCGCCGAGATCGACGCGGCGAAGGCCGGCGACTCGGTCCAGATCGTGGTCAACCAGACCCCCTTCTACGGCGAGGCTGGCGGTCAGGTCGGCGACACGGGCAACCTGCGCAGCGAGACGGGCCGCGCGCGCATCACCGATACGCGCAAGGCGCAGGGCGTCTTCATGCATTTCGCCGAGGTCGAGGAGGGCGAGCTGGCGCCGGGGCAGGGCGCCGAGCTGGAGGTCGACCACGACCGCCGCACCGCGATCCGCGCCAACCATTCGGCCACGCATCTTCTGCACGAGGCGCTGCGGCGCGTGCTGGGCGAGCATGTCGCCCAGCGCGGCAGCCTGAACGCGCCCGACCGGCTGCGCTTCGACTTCAGCCACGCCAAGGCGCTCAGCCCCGAGGAGCTGCGCGAGGTCGAGCAGGAGGTCAACGCCTTCATCCGGCAGGACAGCGCCGTCGTCACCCGCATCATGACCCCCGACGAGGCCGAGGCGCTGGGCGCTCTGGCGCTGTTCGGGGAGAAATACGGCGACGAGGTGCGCGTGGTCTCCATGGGCCGTCTCGAAGGCTCGGGCAAGGGCGTGGACGGGGATACCTACAGCATCGAGCTGTGCGGCGGCACCCATGTGGCCCGCACCGGCGAAATCGGCATGTGCATCCTGACCGGCGATAGCGCCTCCTCGTCCGGCGTGCGCCGGATCGAGGCGCTGACCGGGCAGGCGGCGCTGGAGCATGTGGAGCGCCAGACCGATCAGATCGCCGAGCTGGCCGGCGTTATCAAGGCGCATCCCTCGGATCTGGCCGCGCGCGTCCGCACGCTGATGGAGGAGCGCCGCGCGCTGCAAAACGAGACCGCACAGCTGCGCCGCGAGCTGGCCATGGCCGGCGGCGGCGGCGCGGCCGAGGGCCCCGAGACGGTCGAGGTGGGCGGCGTGACCTTCGCCGCGCAAGTGCTGTCGGGCGTCGCCGGCAAGGAGCTGCCGGGGCTGATCGACGCGCTCAAGGAAAAGCTGGGCTCGGGCGCGGCGCTGGTGATTGCCGATGCCGGTGGCAAAGCCGCCGTGGCCGCGGGTGTGACCGACGATCTGACCGGCCGGATTTCGGCGGTGGACATGGTGCGCGCGGCGACGCCCGCGCTGGGCGGCAAGGGCGGCGGCGGACGGCCCGATATGGCGCAGGGCGGCGGGGCCGATCCGTCGCACGCCGCCGAGGCGATCGAGGCCGTCAAGGCCGTCATAGCGGGAGGAGAGAAATGAGCGCACTCTGGATTGCCCATGTCGACGTGACCGACGCCGAGGCCTATGGCAAGTACGCCGAGATCGCGACCGAGGCGATCGCCGCCCATGGCGGCAAGTTTCTGGCGCGCGGCGGGCGCTATAAGCAGATGGAGGGGCATGGGCGGCCCCGCAACGTGGTCGCGCGCTTTCCCAGTTTCGAGGATGCCGTGGCCTGCTACAATTCACCGCGTTACCAGGAGGCGCTGGGCTTCGCCCGCGACGCGGCCGACCGCGATGTGGTGATCGTCGAGGAAAGCGCCTGAGGCGCGGCAGTCAGCCCGGCCCGGCAGTAGCCGGCGCGTCCTTGATGCGCGCCCAGACGCGCGCGACCGTCGTGCGGTCGAGGCCGAGGCCCAGCTCCCCGACGAGGAGCGCCTCCAGCCCTTCCGCATCGTCGATCTGCGCGCGCTGCTGCGGGCCGTCGGGGGGCTGTCGCGTCACCATGCGGTCGAACAGCCCGATCCGCGTCGCCCCGCGATAGCCGTTGGCCATCAGATGGTCGGGGAAGGGCATGGCCGGCCAGCGCGCGCACAGGAAGTTGGCCGCAGCGATGTCGTGGTCGAGGACGCGGGTCTCGTCGAAATCATAAAGGGCAAACCACTCCGTCCCCCGGCGCATCTCGATGGTGCGTTCGCCGTCCTGCGGACCGCTGGCCGCGCGAAAGGTGCCGTTGGGGCGGGTCTGGGGCTCGGGCGTGTCGAGGTCGAGCGGCTCGAGCGGACCCGGGCCGCCAAAGCCTGCATCGACCAGAAGGCTCCGCCCCTCCACCGGCACGATCCAGGCCAGATGGCTGCGCGGTCCACCCTCGGCCGCGCCCAGCCGCACCCGCGCCATGACCCGGCGCGCCTCGAAGCCCAGCGCCTCCAGCGCGAGGCCCAGAAGGGTATTCAACTCGAAGCAGTAGCCGCCCCGGCGGCACGAGATGATCTTGTCGGCCAGCGCCTGCGGCGAAAGGTCGGGCACCTCGCCCAGCAGCGGCGCGACGGTCTCGAACGGGATGGCGCGCAGATGCGCGGCCTGCAATGCGGCCAGCCCCCTTGGCGTGGACTCCACCCGTTCCAGCCCGATCCGGGCGATGAAGGCTGGCAGGTCGATGGCGCTCATCTGCGGAACTCCCGCGTGGTTTTCCACGCGGGAGTGTAGCACAGATTGCCCCGCCGTGCCCGGCCCCGCCGGGCTCAGCCCGCCGCGCGGGCCTGGCGCTTGCGCTCATGCGGGTCGAGGAACCGCTTGCGCAGCCGGATCGCCTTCGGCGTGATCTCGACGAGCTCGTCGTCGTCGATATACGAGATCGCCGCCTCCAGCGACAGCCGCGAAGGCGGGGTCAGCGCGACTGCGTCGTCCTTGCCCGAGGCGCGCACATTGGTGAGCTTCTTGCCCTTGAGCGGATTGACGTCGAGATCGTTTTCGCGCGTGTGCTCGCCGATGATCATGCCCTCGTAGACGGGCTCCTGCGCGCCGATGAACATCCGGCCGCGATCCTCGAGGTTGAACAGCGCATAGGCCACCGAGGTGCCCGACTCCATCGAGATCAGAACCCCCGCGCGCCGGCCGGGGATGTGGCCCTTGTAGGGCGTCCAGCCGTGAAAGACGCGGTTGAGCACGCCGGTGCCGCGCGTGTCGGTCAGGAACTCGCCGTGATAGCCGATCAGCCCGCGCGAGGGCACATGCGCGACGATCCGCGTCTTGCCAGCGCCGGCGGGTTTCATCTCGACCAGTTCGCCCTGGCGCGGTCCGGTGAGCTTTTCGATGACGGGGCCGGTATAGTCGTCGTCGACGTCAATGGTGACTTCCTCGATCGGCTCCAGTCGCTGCCCGCCCTCGTCACGGAACAGCACCCGCGGGCGCGAGATCGCCAGTTCGAACCCCTCGCGGCGCATGTTCTCGATCAGAACGCCCATCTGCAACTCGCCGCGGCCGGCCACGTCGAAGGCCTCTCCGCCCGGTGTGTCGCTCACGCGGATCGCCACGTTCGACTCGGCTTCCTTCATCAGCCGCTCGCGGATGACCCGGCTTTGCACCTTGGCGCCCTCGCGCCCGGCCAAAGGCGAGTCATTGATGCCGAAGGTCACCGAAATCGTCGGCGGGTCGATCGGCTGGGCGGGGATGGGCGTTTCGACCTCCAGCGCGCACAGCGTGTCGGCCACGGTCGCCTTGCCCATCCCCGAGAGCGTGACAATGTCGCCCGCCTCGGCCATCTCGATGGGCTGATGCGCCAGGCCCCGGAAGGCGAGGATCTTGGAGACGCGGAACTGCTCGACCTTTTTGCCGTCGCGGCCCAGCGCCTTGAGCGTCTCGCCCGCGCGCAGGCGGCCCGATTCCACCCGCCCGGTCAGGATGCGCCCGAGGAACGGGTCCGCCGAGAGGGTGGTGGCCAGCATCCGGAAGGGCGCCTCGCGCTGCGCGACGACCCGCGGCGCGGGCACATGCGCCAGGATCAGATCGAACAGGGCATGCATGTCGGCGCGCGGGCCGTCGAGCTCGGTATCGGCCCAGCCGCCCAGCCCCGAGGCGTAGAGGATCGGGAAGTCGAGCTGGTCGTCATCGGCGCCCAGTCCGACGAACATGTCGAACACCTCGTCGAGCGCGCGGTCGGGCTCGGCGGCGGGCTTGTCGACCTTGTTGAGAACCACGATCGGCCGGAGCCCAAGCGCAAGCGCCTTGGAGGTGACGAACTTGGTCTGCGGCATCGGCCCCTCGGCGGCATCGACGAGCAGGACCACGCCGTCGACCATGCTCAGGATACGCTCGACCTCGCCGCCGAAATCGGCGTGGCCGGGCGTGTCGACGATATTGACGCGCACATCGCCCCATTCGACACTGGTCGCCTTGGCTAGGATGGTGATGCCGCGCTCGCGCTCCAGATCGCTGGAGTCGAGCGCGCGCTCGGCTACGGCCTGGTTTTCGCGGAACGCGCCGGATTGCTTGAGAAGTTCGTCGACCAGCGTGGTCTTGCCGTGGTCGACATGCGCGATGATCGCGATATTGCGGAGGTCCATGTCTCTCGTGCCTTGAATGCTGCGTTGCCGCGATAGCCGGAATCGGGCGGAAAGGCCAGCCCCCGGCCTTCATGGCGGGGGCGGTGCGGCCCTCATGTGGCGATATAGCGGTCGCGACGGTGATTGACGGCGATGATGAGATTGACCACCACCGCCCCGGCGAGCGACCACAACACCATGTGGGGCGCGAGCATCAGAAGTGCAACCGCGAACAGCGCCGCGTCGAAGCCCAGCTGCACCCAGCCCGCGCGCAGACCGGCGCTCTCCTGCAGCCAGACGGCGAGGATGCCCACGCCGCCTAGGCTCGCCCCGTGGCGGAACAGCGCCAGCAGGCCCGGCCCCGTCACCACCCCGAACAGCAGCGCCGCGGCCAGCGGGTCGAGCCTGTCGAAACTGACCGCATGCGGGATCAGCATCGTGAAAAGCGACAGCAGCCCCACCGCCGCAACCGTCTTGAGCGTGAAGCGCCAGCCCATCCGCACGATTCCCAGCGCGTAGAAGGGCAGATTGAGCACGAAGAAGACCGGCCCGAAGCCCCAGCCCGTGGCATAGGAAATCAGCACCGCGAGTCCGGCGGTCTGCCCCGTCACCAGCCCCGCCGATGTCAGCAGATGGACGCCGAAGGCGCAGGCGGCGGCGCCGAAGAGCAGGCCCTGCGCATCCTCGAAGGGGGTATGACGGGGGGTCTCGCGCATGGGGCCTCATGCCGGAGCGGCGCGTAAAGATCCAGCCCCCGCCCGGCCGCGGGCCGGTTCGGCGGCGGCCGCGTTCAGTGCGGCGTGGTGTCGGAGAATATCTGGATGATGGCGATCCCGGCAATGATCAGGGTCATCCCGGCGATCGCGGGCAGATCGAGCCGCTGGCCGAAGACGACATAAGCGATCGCGGCGATGAAGCAGATGCCCAGCCCCGACCACATCGCATAGACCACGCCGACCGGCATGTAGCGCAGCGTCAGCGCGAGCAGGTAGAACGAGGCGGCATAGCTGACCACCACCAGCGTCGAGGGCCAGAGGCGGGTGAACTGCTGGCTGGCCTGCAGCGCGGTGGTGCCGATCGTCTCGAACAGAACGGCGGCGCCGAGAAAGAGCCAGTGCATCGCGGCGGTCTCCCTGGCTGGGCGCGTGATGGGCGCATCTGCGTAGCACCCCGCCGCCGCGGAGGCCAGAGCCCGCGCGCGGGGCCGGCCGCCGCGCCGCCCCGGCAAATCGCGTCCGAATGAAAGACGGGCCGCCCCGGCGGGCGGCCCGATCCATTGCGCGCGGCCGGTCCGGTCAGCCGTTCAGCGCCTTGTTGAGATTCTCGTCGATCTTGTCGAGGAAGGCCTGCGTGGTCAGCCATTTCTGATCGGGGCCGACGAGCAGCGCGAGATCCTTGGTCATGTAGCCCGCCTCGACCGTCTCCACCACGACGCGCTCCAGCGTCTCGGCAAACTCCTTGAGCTTGTCGTTGCCGTCGAGCTTGGCGCGGTGCTTGAGCCCGCCCGTCCAGGCATAGATGGAGGCGATCGAGTTGGTCGAGGTCTCCTTGCCCTGCTGGTGCTGGCGGTAGTGGCGCGTCACGGTGCCGTGGGCGGCCTCGGATTCGACCACCTTGCCGTCGGGCGTCATCAGCACGCTGGTCATCAGCCCGAGGCTGCCGAAGCCCTGCGCCACGGTATCGGACTGCACGTCGCCGTCATAGTTCTTGCACGCCCAGACATAGCCGCCCGACCACTTCATCGCCGAGGCGACCATGTCGTCGATCAGGCGGTGTTCATAGGTGATGCCGGCCTTTTCGAACTTGTCCTTGAACTCGGTCTCGAAGACCTCCTCGAACAGTTCCTGGAAGCGGCCGTCATAGGACTGCAGAATTGTGCTCTTGGTCGAGAGGTAGACCGGCCAGCCCATGTCGAGGCCGTAATTCATGCTCGCCCGCGCGAAGTCGCGGATCGACTCGTCGAGGTTGTACATCGCCATCGCCACGCCCGAGGACGGCGCGTCGTAGACGTCGTGCTCGATCACCTCGCCGTCTTCGCCGACGAACTTGATCGACAGCTTGCCCTTGCCGGGAAAGCGGAAATCGGTCGCGCGGTACTGGTCGCCGAAGGCGTGGCGGCCGATCACGATGGGCTTGGTCCAGCCGGGAACAAGCCGGGGCACGTTGCGGCAGATGATCGGCGCGCGGAACACCACGCCGCCAAGGATGTTGCGGATCGTGCCGTTGGGCGAGCGGTACTTGCGCTTGAGTCCGAACTCTTCCATCCGGCCGTCATCGGGCGTGATCGTCGCGCATTTCACCCCGGCGCCGTACTTCTTGATGGCATTGGCCGCGTCCACGGTGACCTGATCGTCGGTGCGGTCGCGCTCCTCGATGCCCAGGTCGTAGTATTTCAGGTCGATGTCGAGATAGGGCAGGATCAGCTTTTTCTTGATGAAGTCCCAGATGATGCGCGTCATCTCGTCGCCGTCGAGTTCGACGACGGGATTATCTACCTTGATCTTGGCCATGGGTCCCTCCGGTCCGGCATGCGGGTGAGTCGTTTGGCGCCCTCATAGACGATAATGCGGCGGCTGCAAAGGCCGTATGCCGTGGTATACGAATTGCCCGGCCGCATGTGTACCGGCGCCGCCCATCCTGGCGCCGCGATGCTAGCGGGTGCCTTCGGTCAGCCGGCGGCGAACATACTCGCCGACGATCTCCATGGCGGCGTCCATATGCTCCGGCTCCTCGAAGAAGTGGCCCGCGCCCTCGACCTGACGATGCGTGATGGTGATGCCCTTCTGCTCCTGCAACTTGGCGACCAGCCCCTCCGTGTCGCGCGGCGGCGCAACACGGTCGGCCGTCCCGTTGAGGATGAGCCCCGAGGCCGGGCAGGGGGCGAGGAAGGAAAAGTCATACATGTTCGCCGGCGGGGCGAGCGCGACGAAGCCGGTGATGTCGGGGCGTCGCATCAACAACTGCATCCCGATCCACGCGCCGAACGAGAAACCCGCCACCCAGCAGTGCTTGGCGTTCTGGTTCATCGACTGGAGATAGTCGAGCGCGGCGGCCGCATCGGCCAGCTCGCCCACGCCCTCGTCATACTCGCCCTGGCTGCGGCCAACGCCGCGGAAGTTGAAGCGCAGCACCGAAAAACCCAACTCGTGGAAGGCGTAGTGCAGCCGATAGACCACCTTGTTGTTCATCGTCCCCCCGAACTGGGGATGGGGGTGGAGAATCAGCGCAATCGGGGCGTCGCGCTCCTTCTGCGGGTGATAACGGCCTTCGAGCCGTCCTTCGGGGCCGGGAAAAATAACCTCGGGCATGCGAGCGCCTGTCTTTGTCTGATGTTCGTCTGTCAGGACCGGCGAAACTTGACGAAACCGGTCGGAAAATCTAGAACTATTCTAATCTGCGGTTGGTGGATCCGTCGGGCATCGCCGCAGATATGCAGCTCGCGCGCCGGGGTCAATGTTTTTGGCACCAAGCGCGCGAAAACTGGAGGCCGCAGGTCGTGAAACTTTCGACGAAAGGGCGCTACGCGATGGTCGCGCTGGTCGATTTGGCCGCCGCCGAGCCGGGCGAGCTCGTCTCGCTGTCCGAGATCGCCCGGCGTCAGCATGTCTCGCTGCCCTATCTCGAACAGCTTTTCGTCAAGCTGCGCCGCGCCGGGCTGGTGGACTCGGTCCGCGGGCCGGGCGGCGGCTACCGGCTTGCGCGCTCAGCCGACGCGATCCGGGTGTCGGAGGTTCTCGAAGCCGTCGATGAAACCGTCAGCGCCATGCATGCCGGGGCGGGCGCATCAGGGGCGGTGTCGGGGTCGCGGGCCCAGTCGCTGACCAACAGGCTGTGGGAGGGGCTGAGCGCGCATGTCTATGTCTTTCTGCATCAGACGCGACTGTCGGACGTGGCAGGTAACGCGCTGAGCCCCTGTCCGGCGGTTCCGACCCTGTTTCATGTGGTTGACGAGGAATGACACAGCGGCCTTCTCGCATACCTGTCCGCACGGGCGGAGGCCGGCATGGCTGAACGCGCCTATCTGGACTGGAACGCCACCGCGCCGCTGCGCGCGGAGGCGCGCGAGGCGATGATCGCGGCAATGGATGTCGTCGGCAACCCGTCGGCCGTGCATGCCGAGGGCCGGGCGGCCCGGGCGCTGGTGGAGAAGGCGCGCGGGCAGCTGGCCGCGGCGCTGGGCGCCGATGGCTGCGATATCGTCTTCACCTCGGGGGCGACCGAGGCGGCTGCGCTGGCGCTGGCCGGGCGCGGGCTGGTCTGCGCCGAGGTCGAGCACGACGCGGTGCGCGCATGGTGTGCGCCGGACCTCGCGGTCGACGGGCAGGGCCGGGTGAGCGTGCCGGATCCGGCGCGCGCAGCGCTGCAGGCGGCGAATTCCGAAACCGGGGTCATCCAGGAACTGCCCGAGAGGCTGGCGGTCAGCGACCTGACCCAGGCCTTCGGGAAGCTGCCGATCGCCTTCAACTGGCTCGGCTGTGAGACGGGCTTCGTCTCGGCGCACAAGCTGGGCGGGCCGAAGGGCGTGGGTGCGCTGATCCTGCGGCCGGGCCTTGATATCGAGGCGCGCATCCGCGGCGGCGGGCAGGAGATGGGCCGCCGATCGGGCACCGAGAACGTGATCGGCATCGCCGGTTTCGCGGCGGCGGCCGAGGCAGCGGCGCGCGATCTTGCCGACGGGGTCTGGGAGTCCGTGGCCGAGATTAGAAATATTCTAGAAAAAACTCTGGCCGATCGCGCTAAAGAGACTATTTTTGTCGGGAAAGGGGCGGCGCGCCTGCCCAACACCAGTTGCTTCGCCACGCCGGGCTGGAAGGCCGAAACGCAGGTGATGCAGATGGATCTGGCAGGCTTCGCCGTCTCGGCGGGGTCGGCCTGCTCATCGGGCAAGCTGCGCACCGGCCGGGTGCCGCTGGCGATGGGGCTCGCGCCGGAGACGGCCGCCGGGGCGCTGCGCGTCTCGATCGGGCCGGAGACACGCCGGGAGGACGTGCTGCGCTTTGCCGAGGCGTGGCTCGCCCGGCACGAGAAGTTCCGCGCGCGGGCGGCCTGAGCGGCCCGCGCCACCGGCGGGGGGGCGCGGCCGGCGCCCGTGAACATCCGGCGGGGTCAAGCGTGCCCCGGCGAGGGTAACGACGAGAGGATACGAGGATGGCTGCACTGGACACCACCCCACAGGCGCGCGAGGGCGTCGATCAGGAGACGGTCGACACCGTCCAATCCATGGCCGGCAAGTACAAGCACGGCTGGGAAACCGACATCGAGATGGACTTCGCGCCCAAGGGGCTCGACGAGGACATCGTGCGCCTGATCTCGGAAAAGAATGGCGAGCCCGAATGGCTGCTCGAGTGGCGGCTGCAGGCGTATCGGCGCTGGCAACAGATGGAAGAGCCCGACTGGGCGATGCTCGATATCCCGCCGGTCGATTACCAGGAGCAATATTACTACGCCAAGCCCCGCAGCATGGCCGGGGAAAAGCCCAAATCGCTCGACGATGTAGACCCCAAGCTGCTCGAGACCTATGAAAAGCTCGGCATCCCGTTGAAGGAACAGATGGTGCTGGCCGGCGTCGAGGGGGCCGAGGACGCCCCGGCCGAGGGCCGCAAGGTCGCGGTCGATGCGGTCTTCGACTCCGTCAGTGTCGGCACGACCTTTCAGGAGGAGCTGTCCCGGGCGGGTGTGATCTTCTGCTCGATCTCCGAGGCGGTGCGCAACCACCCGGAACTGGTGAAGAAGTATCTGGGGTCGGTCGTCCCGCAGGGCGACAACTTCTTCGCGGGGCTCAACTCGGCCGTGTTCACCGACGGCTCTTTCGTCTATGTGCCGCCCGGCGTGCGCTGCCCGATGGAGCTGTCCACCTATTTCCGCATCAACGCCGAGAACACCGGCCAGTTCGAGCGGACGCTCATCATCGCCGACAAGGGCTCCTATGTGAGCTATCTGGAGGGCTGCACCGCGCCCAAGCGCGACACGCACCAGCTGCACGCGGCGGTTGTCGAGATCGTCGCGCTGGAGGACGCCGAGGTGAAATACTCGACGGTGCAGAACTGGTATCCCGGCGACGAGGACGGCAAGGGTGGCATCTACAACTTTGTCACCAAGCGTGCCGATTGCCGCGAGGACCGCGCCAAGGTGATGTGGACCCAGGTCGAGACCGGCAGCGCGATCACCTGGAAATACCCCTCCTGCATCCTGCGCGGCAACGACACGCAGGGCGAGTTCTACTCGATCGCCATCACCAACAACTGGCAGCAGGCCGACACGGGCACCAAGATGGTGCATCTGGGCAGGAACACGAAAAGCCGGATCGTCTCCAAGGGCATCTCGGCGGGCCATGCGCAGAACACCTATCGCGGGCTGGTCTCGATGCACCCGAAATCGTCGAACAGCCGCAACTTCACCCAGTGCGACAGCCTGCTGATCGGTGACAAGTGCGGCGCCCACACGGTGCCCTATATCGAGGTCAAGAACGCCTCGAGCCGGGCCGAGCACGAGGCGACGACCTCGAAGGTCGACGACGACCAGCTCTTCTACTGCCGCTCGCGCGGGATCGGCGAGGAAGAGGCCGTGGCACTGGTGGTGAACGGCTTCTGCAAGGAAGTGCTGCAGGCGCTGCCGATGGAGTTCGCCATGGAGGCGCAGCAGCTCGTGGCGATCAGCCTCGAAGGTTCAGTGGGCTGACGCCGCGCAACCCCGGAGATTTTCGCCCCGGCCGCGCGCCGGGGCGCGCGAAAACGGAAAGACGGAAAAGATGCTGGAAATCAATAATCTGCACGCGCAGCTCGAAGAAGATGCCGATGTGAAAATCCTCAAGGGGCTCGACCTGAAGGTCGAGGCCGGCAAGGTGCACGCGATCATGGGGCCAAACGGCTCGGGCAAGTCCACGCTGGCCTATGTGCTGTCGGGCCGCGACGGCTACGAGGTGACCGAGGGCTCGGCGACGCTGGAAGGCAATGACATCCTCGACATGGAGCCCGAGGTGCGGGCGACGCATGGCCTGTTCCTGGCGTTCCAGTATCCGGTCGAGATCCCCGGCGTGGGCAACATGACCTTCCTGCGCGAGGCGGTGAACGCCCAGCGCAAGGCCCGCGGTGACGACGAGATCAGCTCGGCCGACTTCCTCAAGCTGGTGCGTGAGAAGGCGAAATCGCTCAAGATCGAGCCCGAGATGCTCAAGCGCGCGGTTAACACCGGCTTTTCAGGCGGCGAGAAGAAGCGCAACGAAATCCTGCACATGGCGATGCTGGAGCCGAAGATGTGCATCCTCGACGAGACCGACTCGGGCCTCGACGTCGACGCGATGAAGCTGGTCGCCGAAGGGGTCAACGCGCTGCGCACGCCCGACCGCGGCTTTCTGGTGATCACGCACTACCAGCGGCTGCTCAACCACATCAAGCCGGACGTCGTTCACATCATGTCGGACGGGCGCATCATCAAGACGGGCGGTCCCGAGCTCGCTCTCGAGGTCGAGGAGAACGGCTACGCGGATCTCCTCGGGGAGGTGGCCTGATGGCGATCCCCAAGGCGAAGCTGCGCGCCTCCAAGCAGGAGGCCACGAACGAATGGCTGGCCGGGCGCGCGATGCCCGCCGGCGGCGCCTGGGCGACGGCCGCGCGCAAGGAGGCGGTGGAGCGTGTCCGCGCGCTGACCCTGCCTACCAAGCGCGACGAGTACTGGAAGTATACCGACCCGACGAGCCTGACCGCGGCCGAGGCCCCCGAGGCGTCGCTGTTCGAGATCACCGACGAGGGCGCGGTTTTCGAGCAGATCGACCGCGTGCGGCTGGTCTTCGTCGACGGCGTGTTCGATGCGGCGGCCTCCGACGATCCGTCGCTGGCGGGGGTCGAGATCACCCGTCTGGCCGAGGCCGCCGGGAACGACATTCACTGGGCCAAGGACTATTACGGCGTGCTGGAGGCGGCCGGGCAGAGCCCGGTGGAGCGCCCGCTGGCTGCCTTCAACACAGCGTTCGCCGATGACGGCGTGCTGATCCGCGCCACCGGAAAGGCCGAAAAGCCCGTCTCGCTGATCTACGAGCGCGGCGAGAAGGCCGGTGATGCGATGCTGCACCATGTGATCCGCGTGGAGCCCGGCGCGGAACTGACGGTTCTTGAAAACGGCCCCGCCGCGGCGCGGTTTTCCCAGGTCATGGAAGTGGACGTGGCCGATGGCGGGCGCTTGCACCACGTGCGTGCGCAAGGCCGCGACCATGAGCGCCGCGCGGTGACGCATCTGTTCGCCCGGCTGGGCGAGGAGAGCACGCTGAAGTCCTTCACGCTGGTGGCGAACGGGCGGCTGACCCGTAACGAGGCCGTGGTCTGGCTGCAGGGCGAGAACGGCGCGGCGCATATCTCGGGCGCCTCAATGGGCGACGGCGAGTTCCTGGGCGACGACACGGTGTTCGTCACCCATTCGGCACCGCATTGCGAAAGCCGCCAGGTGTTCAAGAAGGTGCTGCGCGGCGGCGCGGTGGGCGTGTTCCAGGGCAAGATCCTGGTCGAGCAGCCCGCCCAGAAGACCGACGGCTACCAGATCAGCCAGTCGCTGCTGTTCGACGAGCGCAGCCAGTTTCTCGCCAAGCCTGAGCTGGAGATCTATGCCGACGACGTCCAGTGCAGCCACGGATCGACCTCGGGCGAGATCGACCCCGATCACCTGTTCTACATGCGCGCCCGCGGCATCCCGCAGGCCGAGGCCGAGTCGCTTCTGGTGCTGGCCTTCATCGCCGAGGCCATCGAGGAGATCGAGGACGAGACCCTGGCCGAGGACATCCGCGCGCGCCTGTCGCGCTGGCTGGAACGGCGCCGCGCCTGAATGGCAGTGACGTCCGATATCCTGCGCAGTTATCGCCATCCCCGGCGGGTGATGCGCGAGCTGCTGGCGCAGGGCCGGCGCGAGGATCGCGCGCTTGCCTTCCTGATGCTCGGGTGCGGGCTGATGTTCGTCGCGCAGTGGCCGGCGCTGGCGCGCGCGGCCGAGCTCGACCCCTCGGTGCCGCTGCAGGCGCGCATCGGGGGCGCTCTGGTGGGGGCTATGTTCATGCTGCCGCTGCTGATGTATCTGCTGGCGGGCCTAGCGCATCTGGGTCTGCGCGCCGCGGGGTGGCGTTCGGGCGGCTATTCGTCGCGACTGGCGCTGTTCTGGGCCTTTCTGGCCACCAGCCCGCTCGCGCTGTTTCACGGGCTGCTGCGCGGGCTGGCGGGGCCGGGGGCGGCGACCCAGCTGGTCGGGGTGCTCGTGCTGGGTGCATTTCTGGCGCTGTGGATCGCGGGGTTGCGCGAGGCGGCGCTTGAGCCCGGCGGGACGAGGGCCTAGAGACGGCGCATGGAGCTTTCAGTCGCCTTCCTTGCGCAACTCCTGCGCGAAACCCTGACCGACCCGAAAGCGGGTGCGCGGCGTCTCATCGCGCTCGGTCCGCCGATGGCGGCGCGGTGGCTTGGGCTTGCGCTGATCGTGGTGCTCAGCGTGATCTTCGGCCAGATCAGCCTGATGCTGGCCACCGGCGGCGCGGCGATCGGCGGGATTCTGGGCGCGCCGCTCCTGTCCGGGGCGCTTCAGGGCGTGCTGCTGGTCGGCATGGTCCTGGCCGTCCACCAGATCGGGCGGGCGATGGGCGGCACGGGGGGCTTCCCCGACGCGCTGCTGCTGGTCACCTGGCTGCAGGCGATCATGGTGGCGCTGCAGGCGGTCCAGATCGTGCTCCAGCTCGTCGTTCCGGCGCTGGCCACGCTGGTGGGGCTGGCCGGCATGGTCCTGTTTCTGTGGCTGCTGACGAATTTCGTCGCGGTGCTGCACGGCTTCGCCTCGCTCGGGCGGGTCTTCTTCGCCATCATCGGCGCGGCCTTCGCGCTGGCGTTCATTGCCACGCTGGTCCTGTCGATGATCGGCATCCAGCCTCCTCAGATGGTGTGACCGATGTATGACGTCGAAAAGCTGCGCGCCGACTTTCCGATCCTCTCGCGCGAGGTCAACGGCAAGCCGCTCGTCTATCTCGACAACGGCGCCTCCGCACAAAAGCCGCGTGCCGTGATCGACGCGGTCACGCAGGCCTACAGCCACGAATACGCCAACGTGCATCGCGGGCTGCACCACCTGTCAAATCTGGCCACGGACAAGTACGAGGCGGTTCGCGGCAAGATCGCGCGCTTTCTGGGCGCCCCGCACGAGGACGAGGTCGTCTATACCACCGGCACGACCGAGGGCATCAACATGGTCGCCTATGGCTGGGCGATGCCGCGGATGGAGCCGGGCGACGAGATCGTCCTGTCGATCATGGAGCACCACGCCAACATCGTGCCCTGGCACTTTCTGCGCGAGCGGCAAGGCGTGAGGCTCAGATGGGTGGATGTCGATGCCGACGGCAATCTCGATCCTCGGGACGTCATCGACGCGATCGGCCCGCGCACCCGGCTCGTCGCCGTCACGCATATGTCGAATGTTCTGGGCACGGTGGTCGACGTCAAGGCGATCTGCGACGGGGCGCGCGCGAAGGGCGTGCCCGTGCTGATCGACGGCAGCCAGGCGGCGGTGCACATGCCCGTGGATGTGGCCGATATCGGCTGCGATTTCTACGCCGTAACGGGGCACAAGCTCTACGGTCCCTCGGCCTCGGGCGCGATATGGGTCGCGCGCGAGCGGCTGGCCGAGATGCGCCCCTTCATGGGCGGGGGCGACATGATCCGCGACGTCACCCGCGACATGGTCACCTACAACGACCCGCCGATGAAGTTCGAGGCGGGCACGCCGGGCATCGTCCAGCAGATCGGTCTGGGCGTCGCACTCGAATATCTGATGGATGTCGGAATGGACAGGATCGCTGCCCACGAGGCCGACCTGCGCGATTATGCCGACGAGCGGCTGCGCGGGCTGAACTGGCTGAACCTGCAGGGCCGGCCGGCCGCCAAGGGCGCGATCTTTTCCTTCACGCTCGAAGGGGCGGCGCACGCCCATGACATTTCCACCGTCCTCGACAAGAAGGGCGTCGCGGTGCGCGCCGGCCACCATTGCGCCCAGCCCCTCATGGAGCATCTGGGCGTGACGGCAACCTGCCGCGCCTCCTTCGGGATGTACAACACCCGCGCCGAGGTCGACGCGCTGGTCGACGCGCTGGAACTCTGCCACGACCTTTTCGCGTGAGCCGGCGCCGGTGATCGGGCCGATCGCCGCCTCGCGCGCATCTGAAACCGTTTGCAGGCCGCCGGCGATTCACCTATACATCCGCGCAAGCGGCCCCGACGGGGCGGCCGGGTCCCATAGCTCAGCTGGATAGAGCGCACGCCTCCGAAGCGTGAGGTCGCAGGTTCGAATCCTGCTGGGACCACCACCACCACCTTTCCTTCGCATGCTCCTCCGGCTCAGGGAGTGCCGAGGCCGAGGCGCGCCATGATGGCGGGGTCGCGCAGCGATACTTCCTCTCCGAGATAGGCGTCCGCCGCATCCGTCGCCATCCACAGCAAGACCCGGCCGACCCAGTCCGGTGGGCTGTGCTCGGACCAGTCGAGCTGCGAGATGCGGTTGATCCCGCTGTCGCGGATCCTCGCCTGCATCTCCGTCGCCACCGTTCCCGGGGCCAGCCCCATGACGCGCACGCCGTCCCCCGAGGTTTCGAGATGCACCGCGCGGGTCAGCATCGCCACGGCGGCCTTGGATGTGCAATAGGCGCTCCAGCCCTCCAGAGGGGTGTGGGCCGCCCCGGAGGAGATATTGATGATCGTGCCGCCCGCGCTCCGCGCCCGCATGGCGGGCAGGGCGGCGCGGATGCCGTTGTAGACACCCTTGACATTGATATCGATCAGCTTGCCCCAGGCGTCGGGGTCGGTCGTCTCGACCGCGCCGATCGGCTCGATGACGCCGGCGTTGTTGATCAGCACGTCGAGGCCGCCGTGGCGCTCGCGCACAGTGTCGACGGCCGCCTGCATCGCGGCCGGAGCTGCGACATCGGCGGGCACGGCCAGCCCGCCGATCTCCTCGGCCAGCGTTTCGATGCGGTCGGCGCCGCGCGCCAGGAGCGCCACCCTGGCGCCGCATCCGGCAAAGGCGCGCGCCGCCGCCTCGCCGATGCCCCGGCTCGAGCCGGTGATGAGGACGGATTTTCCTTCCAGGCCGGCAGGGGTCCAGTCTTCGGTCATCGTGTTCCTTCCATGCACGGAGTTTCGGTTTCGGCCCGCCACCGTGGCGCCCCCGTGTTGGCTGAAACGGCAACCGGCCCCGCATTCGCCCGAGAGGTGCTTGACAGAGCGAACTTCTGGTGATCAGGTGATCAATAGCGCATTATCGGCCGATAAACAAGGCGGGTTTCGGGCGCGAGAGCCATCAGGGGGGAGCCGCATGTCTCAGAGCCGCAAAGTCGTCATCACCTGTGCCGTCACCGGCGCGATTCACACGCCCTCCATGTCGCCGCATCTGCCGGTGACGCCCGACGAGATCGTCGACGCGGCGCTCGGCGCGGCCGACGCGGGCGCGGCGATCCTGCATCTTCACGCGCGCGACCCGGAAACCGGCAGGCCCGACCAGACGCCCGAGGGGTTCGCGCGGTTTCTGCCCCGGATCAAGCAGTCAACGAATGCCGCGCTGAACCTCACTACCGGGGGCAGCCCCTTCATGAAGGTCCAGGAGCGCGTCAAGCCGGCCGAGACCTTCCGCCCAGAAGTCGCCTCGCTCAACATGGGCTCGATCAATTTCGGTCTCTATCAGATGCTCGACCGCTTTCCCGATCTGAAGATGGACTGGGAGCGCGAGCATCTCGAAAACTCCCGCGATCTGGTCTTTCGCAACTCGTTTCAGGACATCGAGTATATCCTGACCACCTGCGCCGAGAACGGCACCCGTTTCGAGTTCGAGTGCTACGACATCGCACATCTCTACAATCTGAAACACTTCCTCGATCGCGGGCTCGTTAAGCCGCCGCTGTTCGTGCAGTCGGTGTTCGGCCTGCTCGGCGGGATCGGCACGCATCCCGAGGACATCGCGCACATGAGGCGCACCGCTGACCGGCTCTTCGGCGATGATTACCGCTGGTCCGTGCTCGGCGCGGGGGCGAGCCAGATGCGCGTCGCCGCGCAAGCGGCGGCGATGGGCGGCAATGTCCGCGTGGGGCTGGAGGATTCATTGTGGGCCGGTCCGGGGCGTCTTGCCACCTCGAACGCCGAACAGGTCACCAATGTGCGGCGCATCATCGAGGGCCTCGGCGGCGAGATCGCCACCCCCGACGAGGCGCGCGAGATACTCCGGCTCAAGGGCGGCGATCAGGTCAATTTCTGACCTCTCACGCGGCGGCGGGGACGCACCGCCCGGCCGGCAGCGCGCCGGTCAGGTGAATACGGTCACGAAAAGAAACGCCGCCGCGGCGGCGAGAATGGCGCCCAGCCGCCCGGCCACACCCATCTGGCTGCGGAAATACCCCACCACTCCGGTCGAGAAACACCACACGCCGAGGGTCGTCGCGCCGATCGCGGCGATGTTGGCGACCGGGCCGGCGCGCAGGAGCAGCGCCGGCGAATAGACGAAGACGAATGGAATCACGAAGACCGGCCAGCCGAGCCTGAGCGAAGTCACCGCGGTGCGCATCGGCGCGGTCTGCGCGATGCTCGCGGCGGTAAAGGCCGCGATCGCCACCGGCGGTGAGATCATCGACATCAGACCGAAATACAGAATGAACAGATGCGCCGCCATGGGATCAACGCCCAGCTCGATCAGCGGCGGCGCGGCGAGCGTGACGACCAGAAGATATATGCCCGTCGTCGGCATCCCCATCCCCAGCAGCACGCAGATCACCGCCGAGAGGACCAGCAGCAGAAAGAGGCTGTCGCGGCCCAGCTCGATGAGAATGAACGTCAGACCAAAGCCCAGGCCGGTGCTTTCGAGCACGGCGATCACGACGCCCGCGACCGCCCCGATCGCGACGATTTCGAGCGAGCCCTTTCCGGTGGCAACGACGGCGTCGTAGAGCTGGCGCGGCGTCAGCCGCTTGCCCTCATGGCCGAACGCCGCGCTGGCCACGAGCAGGACGCCGGCGGCATAGAGTGCCGCCTCGGCGGGCGCGCGGTTCCACACGAACAGCGCCGATATCAGCACCGCGAAGGGGATCGGAAAATACCACCCCGCCCGGAACACCGCGCCCACGGGGCGGACCATGTCGTCAGGGACGGGCGGCACGTCGAGGCGCCGCGCCTCCAGATCGGCCTGAACCAGCACGGCGAAGACGAACAGCAGCGCCGGCATCGCGGCGGCGATGACAACCTCGGTGTAGCCCACCCTGAGGAACTCGGCCATCAGGAAGGCCGCCGCCCCCATCACAGGCGGCATGATCTGCCCGCCCGTGGACGCGACCGCCTCGAACGCCGCCGCGGTGCGCGGCTGAAAGCCCGACTTCTTCATCAGCGGGATGGTGATGATCCCCGTCGAGGCGACATTGGCCACCGCGCTGCCCGAGATCGAGCCGAAGAAGGTCGATGCCAGGATCGCGATCTTGGCCGAGCCGCCACGGCTGCGCCCGACCAGCGAGATCGCCAGATCGGTGAACCATTTCGATCCCCCCGTGGCCAGCAGGAGGCTGCCGAACAGAACGTATGCGATTACGATATTGACGACGATCCGCAGCGGCGTGCCGAAGATCGCGGTGTTGTCGATCGCAAGAAACGGCAGGAAGTCGAGCGGCACCACCGCGCGGCCCTGAAGCTGGCCGGGAACCTTGTCGGCGACGAGGGCATAGCCGAGAAAGAGCAGGACGACCGACAGCAGCCCCCAGCCGGTGGTCCGGCGAAGCGCCTCGAACAGCAAGGGCACCAGAACCGCCGCCGTCACGGTGCTTTCGGTCAGGTTCTGGTAGAACTGCTGCGACAAGACCGGAAACCGGATCGCGATATGAAGCGCCGCGCCCAGGGCAAGCAGCGCCAGCACGATATCGCTCACTGAGGCGCGCGTCTGCGGGATGCCGCCCGCCGAACGGGTCAGCAGCCCCAGCGCGATGCTGGCGCCGAGCACGAGCGCGACGAGCTGTTCGGTATAGATCAGCAGCCCGAGCCGGATTGGGCCGTTTGCCGCGAGAAACAGCACGACCGCAACGATCAGAAGGCACAGGGCGTGAACGAGGGCCGTGGTGATCGTGTCTCTGCTCATCGGTGCTATCCCGAAAAGCGGCGGCGGACGCCTCTTGCGCCCGCCGCCGCGCCAGTTGATGCCGCTGGCGAGTAGGGCCGGGCCGTCAGTCGGCGTCTTCCCCGATCAGGCCCTCTTCCTCGTAGAAGCGCAGCGCGCCCGGATGATAGGCCATACCGTAGTCGCGCGCGAGGTTGGCGGGGTCGTAGCCGTTCCACAGCGGCGACGAGGCGCGCAGCTCCTCAGTGTTCGCCGCGATGGCGCTGACCGTCTGATAGACGATGTCCTCGTCGAGATCGTCATGCGCGAAAAGCACGACCTCATAGCGGTGCATCGCGTTGTCCTCGCCCACCCCGACAAGGTCGGGCGAGGTCTCGATCGGTTCGATGCGGGTGCGGGGCAGCGCCTCGCGCAGGCTCTCGGAATCCTCGATCGGGATGAAACGGATTCCGCCGTCGATGACGGTATTCATCTCCTGCACGGCGCCCGAGCCGGCCGCGCCGATCACCGCGTCGACCTGGCCTTCCTTGAAGGCGTCCCAGCTGCGCGGCAGGGAGGCCACCGGCACGCCGGTGACGTCGTCATAAGACAGTCCCGCATTTTCGAGAAACGCGCGCCAGAAGGTGTCGAACAGCGGCGAGCTTCCGTAGCCGGCGGGGATGCGCATGCCCGCGAGATCGGCGACTTCGTCGATGTCGGAGTCCGCGCGCACGATGATGCCCTGCGTGAATGGAACCAGTGTGGCGACCAGCCGCAGATTCTCGAAGGCCTCGCCTTCCGACAGCCCTGTGCCGGACTGGGCCATGTAGTACTGCATGACGTTGGAGACGCCGAAATCGACGCGCTCGCTGTCGACGGCGGCAATGTATTGCTGCGTGCCGCTCATGCGCTGCGGGCGCATCTGGAAGCCCGCGTCGCGCGAGACCGCCGCGGCAACGGCGTTGCCGATCTGGGCAAGCGCGCCGCCGCTCGTCGTGCCGATCGAGACGACCTGTGCCTGCGCCGAGGCGCCGATCGTGATCATGGCGGCCGCGGCCGCCGAAACCAGAAACTTCATCATTCTACCTCCCTAATGGTTGCGTCCGGGCCGTGTTCGCGGCGCCGGAGGAGTGCGTCAGCCGGCATGCGCCTGCGGCATGCCGTCCGTCGAATGGCCGGTGGTGATGCGGGCCAGCGCAGTGACATTGTCGGGCAGGGCATTGCCGCGCCAGACAATGTGAAGATCGGGCCTGACAAGAAAGAGATCGCGCCCGTAGAGGTCGCGCAGCCGGTCGTCGGGGATGTCCAGCGTCGTGGCCGGCGCGCCCTGCGCGGCAAGCGCCGCGACCAGCGGCGCCGCGTCCGGCGGCTTGCGGCCGAGGCGCAGCACGGTAAAGCCGTCGCCGATCAGATCATGGATCGAGCTGCCCGCCTTCACCCAGGCGTGGGGCAGGCGCACGCCCGTCCACGCGGTCGGGTCATACTGCCGCAGCCGGTGTTCGGGGCCGCCCGGCTCGGGCCAGATGACCGGGCTGTCCACGTAACGATACCCCAACTCGGCCCCGATCATCTCGTTGGTCTTGCGCTGCTCGACATCGGCGACCTCGGCCAGCCGGCACTCAAGGGCGCGCGCCTCCGGCGTGTCCATCTCCATCTCCGGCGTCCACATGCTGCGCCATTTGCGCCGGCCGAGAGAGGCATAGCGCGAGGCGCCGACATTGCGGTCGCCGATCTGGCGGCGCTCGACCTCGTAGGAGCGCAGCAGGTTCGGCCCGGCCCAGCCGCGCAGCGTCGCCGCCAGCTTCCACGACAGGTCGATCGCGTCGCCGACGCCGGTATTCATGCCCAGCCCGCCCGTGGGGATGACCAGATGCACGGCGTCGCCCGCCAGAAACACCCGCCCCGCGCCATAGCGGTCGGCGAGCAGAAGGTTCTGTTTCCATTCACCGACATGGAGCATTTCGTAGTCGACCGGCGTGCCGACGACCTTTTCGAACTGCCCGGCCATCGCGGCGTCGCTGTCGACCTGGGCGTGCAGCGTCCAGTGCCGCGTGGAGTCCTGCATGATGAGAAATGACGACTGCCCGTCGGCGACATGATAATGCCGCCCCTTTCCGGGCCCCTCGCCGATGGGGATGCGGTCGAAAAGCTCGTCACAACGGTAGAGGGCCTGACGCAGCCGCAGGATGTCGCCCTCGCCGCGCAGCGAAATGCCGAGCTTCTTGCGAACCCGGCTCGCCCCGCCGTCGCAGCCGACCATGTACTGCGCCCGCACTTCCTCGGCGCCCCGCGCGGTCCGCATGACGGCGCTCACGCCTGCCGCATCCTCGGTGAAGTCCTCGAATTCGGTGCCATACATCACCTGCACCGGGCCAAGCCGCTCGGCCACGGATTTGAGCAGCGGCTCGAGGGTGTATTGCGAGATGAGCTGATAGGGTTCCGCCGGCTGAGAGGTGTCGTCGCACGCCGCGATCTGCGCGCGTGCCGCCTCCACCGACGGATAGTCGAGATGCAACAGCGGCGGCTCGGTCATGTTGCGCACGACGAAGACGTCCATCGGCACATCGGCGCGCAGACCGGCTGCGCGAATCCGTTCGGCCAGCCCCATCCGGCGATAGATTTCCATCGTGCGGGCGTTGCAGCGCTCCATCTTGGGCAGGAATTGCGGCTCTTCCTTGCGCTCGACCAGCACGCAGTCGATGCCGCGCATCCCCAGATCGACGGCCAGCGTCAGCCCCACCGGCCCGGCGCCGACGATCAGGACATCGGTGTTGATGGACAAGTCCCCGCCTCCGTTCGGATGAATCGGGGCGAACGCTAGGCAGCGGGATCGAATGCGTCAACAGAAAACAAACAAAATCCCGCGATATGGGATTATGATGCGGACCGGGTTTGACAACGCCGGTGCAAGGAGGAAGGGATCAGACCGCAGCCCCGCTACACACGCGCAAATGCCGGGGCGGCGCGCAACCGGCGGCGATGGAGGTGCCGATGCAGAGCAATGAGCGCATGCTGGCCGTGCTGGATCTGTTCGACCTCGACCATCCCGAATGGCGTTTCGAGGACATCGCCGCGCGGCTCAGCTGCGGCCGCTCGACCCTTTATCGTTACATCAAGCTGCTCACTGATGCCGGTTTTCTCGCGCCGGCGGGCGATTCCTCCTACAGGCTCGGCCCGCGCATCATAGAGATGGACCATCAGATCAGGGTGACCGATCCGCTCATTCGCCGGGCCAAGCCGCTGATGTCCGAGATCATTCGTGACGAGGCCGGCATATGCCTGTTGTGCCGGCGGTATCGCGACCGGGTGCTGTGCGTTCACGAGGAGTCGAGCACGACCCGCTTTCTGAGCAATTACGAGCGTGGGCGCGCGCGGCCGCTGCTGCGCGGGGCGGCCTCGCTGGCGATCCTGATGCACTTTCCCGCCCATCGGTTGAGCCGGCTCTTCAACCGGATGCCCGACGAATTCGCCGGGGCGGGGCTCGGCGATACGCTGCCCGACCTGCGCGCGCGCCTGAAGGCCATGCGGCAGGGGGGATGGGTGGTGACCGAAAGCCAGGTCACCGAGGGCGTCACCGGGGTGGCCGCGCCCGTCTTCGGCGCAGATGGCGAGATTCTGGCGAGTCTGAGCATCACCCTGCCCGAGACCGGCGTGCCCCCGGCGCGCCTGCAGGCGGTGGGCAAGCGCATCCTGTTCTGCGCGCGGGTCGTCACCGCGGCATCCCAGCAGGGCGACGCGGAAGAGAAATGAATCCCGAAATGCGCGATGAAGGGCGCCTTCATTCCGCGCCACAGTCCCGCGACAGGACTGCCACGGCTCAGCCCTCCGAGCCGGGCGGGAGCGGATACACGCCGTGCAGCGACCAGAAATTGACATCGCGCTGCTCCATGGGCCGCGCGGATGTGCCCGGCGCCTCTCCCGTTCGCAATGCGAGAACGATGTCGGATACGACGGACGGATTGTTGCGGAAATAGGCGTGCCCGAGCGCGGGCCGGACCTCTTCGACATTGATGAAGTGGACATTGCCGATGCGACTGAAGGTCTCGCGCAGGGAGTCGGTCAGGTCGTCGGGGGTAATGCGGCCGAATCGCGTTCCCGAGAGCAGAACCTGCGCCAGACGCAGGGGGCCGTCGCCCGGATTGACGTAGACATTGATCTGTTCAAACGCGGGGCCGAACATTTCCGCGACGAGCCGCTGCTGCATGATGCCGAAATCCAGATCGGGCGCAGCGAGGATGAGCGTGCCCAGCCCCAGCGACTCGCGGGGCACCCGGCCCGCGGCGCGCTCGGCGATGACAAGCTCGCGCAGGGCGCGGGTGGCCACTTCGGTGCCGTAGCTGTGCGCGATGATGTTGACGCGCTCCACACCCGGCGTCTCAGCGAGCATGCGCAGCGTCTCCTTGAGGTGAAAGATGGTGAAAGCCCCGGACTCGCGGTCGCGGAAATAGCCGAACAGCCCCCCGTTCTCGGCCGGCCAGCTGTAGAGGAGCGGCACGCCGTTGCGCCCGGCATAATGCCAGATCGTCGCCAGCGTGGTGCGGGCATCCTCGAAGCCAGTGCGGACCCCGTGGATGTAGATGGTGACCTCGCCGCGCTCGCGCTCTGCCACGGCCCGCGCGATCGCCGCCCGGAAGGCGGCGCTCTGGTCGGCATAGGTCGCCTGCGCCTGGGGCAGCATGATCGGCTGGCCGTCGCGCACCTCGAACGGCAGCGGGGTGGGCGCGAACCGGATATCCTCGACCACCGAAAGCGTCTCGAGCGGCAGCGTGCCACCCCCGGTCTGGGTGCTCGCCGCGGCCAGATCCGTCCAGCTCGCGTCGCGGCCGAACCGCACCACCGAGCGGCCGAAGGCCATCGCCGATGACCGCCGCGAGGTGTAGCGCGGCGCGTCTGATCCCTCGGCCCGCGCCCGGTCGGTGACGTAATAGATGGTCGCCTCGGGCGTGCGCAGGGCAGGCGCGACCTCGTCGGCGGGGTAGCTGCCCGCATCGGGATAGAGGTTGGGCGGGGGCACGGCCATGTTGGCCCCCGCGCAGGCGGCCAGTGCCAGCAGAAAAAGCGGTGCCGCCCGGCGGATCAGCCCGCGCATTCCGTTCCTCCCGACGCCGGAGCCGTTTGCTATCGCGCGGCCGGTTGCATATGACTGCCCGAAAGTCACGCGCACAGACGAGGACTCCGATGGCAGCCTATCAATATGTCTATCACATGGACGGCGTTTCCAAAACCTATCCGGGTGGCAAGAAATGCTTCGAGAGCATCCGGCTGAACTTCCTGCCGGGCGTCAAGATCGGCGTCGTCGGCCCCAACGGCGCGGGCAAGTCCACGCTGCTGCGCATCATGGCCGGCCACGACACCGACTTCACCGGCGAGGCCTGGGCGGCCAAGGGCGCGCGCGTGGGCTACCTGCCGCAGGAGCCCGAGCTGGACCCCGCGCTGGACGTGCGCGGCAACGTGATGGAGGGCGTCGCCGAGAAGCGCGCCAAGTTGGAGCGGTTCAACGAGCTGGCCATGAACTACTCCGACGAGACCGCCGACGAGATGGCCCGGCTCCAGGACGAGATCGACAGCGAGAACCTGTGGGATCTCGACGGCCAGATCGATGTGGCGATGGAGGCGCTGCGATGCCCGCCCGACAACGCCCAGGTTGACACCCTTTCGGGCGGCGAGAAGCGCCGCGTCGCGCTGTGCAAGCTGCTGCTGGAAGCGCCCGACATGCTGCTTCTGGACGAGCCCACCAACCACCTCGACGCGGAGACGGTCGCCTGGCTCCAGAGCCACCTGATCGACTACAAGGGCACGATCCTGATCGTCACCCATGACCGCTACTTCCTCGACGACATCACCGGCTGGATCCTCGAGCTCGACCGCGGCCGCGGCATCCCCTATGAGGGCAACTACTCCAGCTGGCTGGAGCAGAAGGCCAAGCGGCTGGAGCAGGAGGCACGCGAGGACAAGGCCCGCCAGAAAACCCTCGCGCGCGAGCTCGAGTGGATCCGCGCCGGCGCCAAGGCGCGGCAGGCCAAGTCCAAGGCCCGCATCAGCGCCTATGAGGAAATGGCCAACCAGTCCGAGCGCGAGCGCGTCGGCAAGGCGCAGATCATCATTCCCAACGGGCCGCGGCTGGGCTCCAAGGTCATCGAGGTCGACCAGCTCTCCAAGGGCTACGGGGACAACCTGCTGATCGAGGATCTCTCCTTCGCCTTGCCGCCGGGCGGCATCGTCGGCGTGATCGGCCCCAACGGCGCGGGCAAGTCCACCCTGTTCCGCATGCTCACCGAGCAGGAGCAGCCCGACGCCGGCATGATCGACTACGGCGAGACGGTCAAGCTGTCCTATGTGGACCAGTCGCGCGACGCGCTCGACGCCGACAAGACCGTGTGGGAGGAAATCTCGGACGGGCTCGACGTCATCCGCCTCGGCGATGCCGAGATGAACTCGCGCGCCTATGTCGGTGCCTTCAACTTCAAGGGCGGCGACCAGCAGAAGAAGGTGGGCCTGCTGTCGGGGGGCGAGCGCAACCGCGTCCACCTCGCCAAGCTCCTGCGCGAGGGCGGCAACGTGCTGCTGCTCGACGAGCCCACCAACGACCTCGACGTGGAGACGCTGCAGGCGCTCGAGGCCGCGCTGGAGGACTTCGCCGGCTGCGCCGTGGTGATCAGCCACGACCGCTTCTTCCTCGACCGCCTCTGCACCCACATCCTCGCCTTCGAGGGCGAGGCCCATGTGGAGTGGTTCGAGGGCAACTTCGCCGCCTATGAGGAAGACAAGAAACGCCGGCTGGGCGAGGACGCTCTGGAGCCCAAGCGGGTGAAGTACAAGAAGTTCACGAGGTAAGCTTGGGGGGCGCTCCGCCCGAGGTTGACGCAAAAGCGCCCGCCTAGCTGCGGGCAGGCGTCATTCCGTGCCGGGGGGGGTGCGAGATGCCGTCAGGAGGGTGCTTCCACGCCATCAACAAAGCCAAATTGGCCCACGACCGCGCACAGCACGGCGCGCGCCGAAAAATCGGCGCGCGCATCCCATGCTATTCCGCCGCCCTGCTCAAAATCAATCGGATCCGTCTCTCGTTTTCATTTCCGTCGTCGTTATCATCCAGAAGCGACTTGATCTGAACCAGTTGGTTGAGTGTCAAGCTGCACGCATTCGACGTATCGTAGCCTTCAGCCTGCAGCTCTTGCCCTATGGCAGTTTCCAGCATTGTGTTGCAAGTTGCCGAATCATCACTCTGAGCAAAAGCCATGCCAACAGGCGAAAGCAAGGCCAGGGCAAAGGTAAGGAGTGAGATTTTGCCAGTCATGTTTTGAACTCCGTGCATTTTGAAGTGGGAACCATCGTCTAAAGAGCCGCAATATCTGTATCAAATGTTGATACAATGGCCCCACTTAAGATTGAGCGACCCTTTACTATTGGAGAGAGTTTGCGCCATTTCCGCTGAAGTTGCGTCGTCCGGCTCAGGTCTCCGCCGGATAAAACTCGAGTGCGGCACCGTTTACGCAGTATAAAACGCTGCTGTTGTGCGAAATGAGGTGCCCAAGATGCGAGCCGCATCTACGGCATCGAGCCTCAACGCCAGCGAGCGTATCGAGATCCCGAAGTTCTTGATCTGTCAGATCCGCGCCCATCCGTGCCTCAGCGCCAGACAACAGTTCTTCATACTGGGCCCTGTCGATTGCCGTCAGAATGCTGTTTGGCTCACTTTGCCGAAAGAACACCCAACCCATGTCCAGAATGACCTTCCAGTAGCCATCAAAGAGCGTCAGATCACAGCCCCGGCAACAATAAATTCCGTCTCGCGCTTCTTCCCAGAGTGGATTGGATCTTGGTTGCTCGGTTCCTTTTCTACGCAGTATTCGATACTCGAGCTCTGTGAGCCGATCGCGCCATTCACTCTCTGTGCGGATTACCTCAAAGACAAAGTTCTCTCCAGAATTCGTATCGGCAAAGGCACGGCCAGAAAGAATCATTGGAGCCGCAGCGCTGGATGCCACTAGAGCTCGAAAGAAACGTCGTCTATTTTGATTCACGTGAGGCATTTCATACTCTCTCCTCTAAACGCACGGTGCACGTTCCACTTTCAACTGACAATTCACCAACCAGTGAGGTGCCATCAATGTGAACTCTGGGAGGATCTGATAAGCGGGGGCGGTCTCGCCGAGGCCGCAGTCAGCCCGCGACATTCGCCGGCGGCCCACGGGCGGGCTGATTTCGATGTGCAGTCGGGTCTCGCGACCTCGCCGGGTAGCTTGAAGGTCAGTCAGGGCGTTGCGGTTCTCGCCAATCGTGTGGTGGTTGACAATCGGGACGCCTTCGGGCGAGCGCAGCGATGCGTCCGGACACGTTGTTCAAGGCGGTCGGAAGTGGCAGCAGTGATTAGGGATGCCTATCGCGCCGCGCCACCAAGAGGCGTCGAAATCGCGGTCCGCGACTCTTGCGAACCAATCAGGCGGGACCGGCCCGCGCTCGAACCTTCCACGCTCCGAGGGGCTGCGTCGGCGAGATCCGCCAATGGCGCGGGGGGATCGCGCCGGGATGGGCCGTCGCCTCCGGCCCAAGATGCAGGGGGCGGGAATTTCCCCTACCCAACCTCTCGCGGCTGGCCTATAGTGCATGTGGACAACGCGACCCACGGGCCGAGGGAGACTTCATGCGCTGCCCCTTCTGCGGACATCAGGACACCCAGGTGAAGGACTCCCGCCCCGCCGAGGATCATGTCGCCATCCGCCGGCGCCGGTTCTGCCCCGCCTGCGGCGGCCGTTTCACCACCTATGAGCGCGTGCAGCTGCGCGATCTGGTCGTCGTCAAGACCGGCGGCAAGCGCGAGCCCTTCGACCGCGACAAGCTCGAACGCTCCGTGCGCATCGCCATGCAGAAACGCCCCATCGACCCCGAGCGGCTCGACCAGATGGTCTCGGGTATCGTCCGGCGCCTCGAATCCCTGGGCGATGTCGATATTCCCTCGCGCACCATCGGCGAGATCGTGATGGAGACGCTGGCGCGCATCGACACCGTCGGCTATGTCCGCTTCGCCAGCGTCTACAAGAACTTCCAGGCGGTCGAGGATTTCGACAAGTTCGTCTCCGAGCTGCGCCCCCGCCCCGCCGAAACGGAAGGCGAGTGACCGCCGAGCAGGACCGCCGTTTCCTTTCGCTCGCGCTCGATCTCGGCGCGCGGGGTCTGGGGGCGACATGGCCCAACCCGGCCGTCGGCTGCGTGATCGTCCGCGAGGGGCGCATCATCGGCCGCGGCTGGACCGCGCCCGGCGGCCGCCCCCATGGCGAGGCGGTGGCGCTGGCCCGCGCCGGGGCGGGTGCGCAGGGCGCGACCGCCTATGTCAGCCTGGAGCCCTGCGCCCATCACGGCCGCACCCCGCCCTGCGCGGCGGCGCTGGCGCGGGCGGGCATCGCGCGGGTGGTCACCCCGATGGACGATCCCGACCCCCGCGTGGCCGGGCGCGGCCACCGGATGCTGCGCGAGGCCGGGGTGGAGCTTGCCACCGGCGTGATGGCCGGGGCTGCCGAGGCGGCCCATCGCGGTTTCCTCACGCGGGTGCGGCGGGGGCGGCCGATGGTCACGCTCAAGCTCGCCACCAGTTTCGACGGGCGCATCGCCACGGCGGCGGGCGAGAGCCGCTGGATCACCGGGCCGCAGGCCCGACGCGCCGTCCATGCCCTGCGCGCGACCCACGACGCGGTGCTGGTGGGGGGCGGCACGGCGCGTGCCGATGATCCGATGCTGACGGTGCGCGACATGGGCGCAATGCCTCAGCCGGTGCGGGTGGTGGCGAGCCGGGCACTGGATGTGCCTGCCGACGGCAGGCTGGCGGCGAGCGCGGGCGAGGTGCCCGTCTGGCTGCTGCACGCGGCGGGCGCGCCGCCCGAGGCGCGCCGCGCGGCATGGGCGCGGGCGGGTGCGCGGCTGATCCCGGTGCCCGGCG
>PUHN01000022.1 GCA_002967695.1 Rhodobacteraceae bacterium WD3A24
GACGCGCGAGCTCGAGAAGTTCACCTGGCTCAGATCGCCGGTCATCAACTCGTAGGGCACCCGGTAGCCGGCCGCGATGGTGTGCAGCTGGACCCGGTTCCATTCGGCGATGCCGCCGCCGGCGGTCGGCTGGTTGAAGTCGATCTGTTTGGCGCCGCGCGCATAGGCGACCATGCCCGGCTCGAATTGCTCGACCAGGTTGCCGTCCGCGTCCTTGACGGTCGGGGCGAGATTGCGCTCGTCCTCGTCCTCAAAGCCCGACACGATCGCGGCGACGCAGGCCTCGATCTTCTTGCGCACGAGCTCGGCGTTGTGCCACTCATCGAAGTCCTGCAGCGCCTTCATCACCGGCGCCGCCCAGGGCACGCCCCGGCTCTGGACCCGCTGGCGCTCGAACAGATGCGCCACGTTGTCGGCCCGCACCCGCACCGATTGCAGGCTGTGCCGGATGCTCGGTGTCATGTCGCCCGGATGCTCGGGGAACATCCAGTAGGCCAGCCGCCGGCCGCGCTCATCGAACTCGATGCCCTGCTTGATGGCATTGCGGCCGGGCGTCAGCGAGGATTTCGCGCCGTCGAGGTGATCGGCCTCGCGGACCTCGATCTGCAGCGGAACATCGAGCCCGCGCACCCGCGCATCGCGCTGCCGGCGGAGCCGGCGCATGGCGAACACCTCGCCGCCCTCGATCATTTCGCGCACGGCCAGGCTCAGGATCCCGTGAAAATCGGTGTGCCCGTCCGCGTCGCACCGCCCCGACCACTGGCGCCACAGGTTGTCGACCTGCTCATCGAAGGCCGGGTTGCCGGTCGCAGCGCGCGGGCGGATGCCATAGCCCACGATGTTCGAGACGAGCACCTGAACCGCCTTGGCGGCGTGGGCGTTGTTGCGCACCAGGTCGCGCGAGCGGGCGCGCAGAAGGTCGGCCGCGCTCGCGATCTCGGTGTCGGCGGCGGTGTTCGAGGCGACCCAGCCGCCCGTGCCGCGGCCCCGCGCCGCGCCCTCGTATTTGCGGCCGAACATCGCGTCCATCTGCCCGAGGGCCGCGCGCGCCGCCATGCGCCGGGCAGCAATGCGGGGAGCAAAGGACGCCACGGCGCGGTCGATCAGGTTCATTTTCGCGCTCATGGATCAATCCCTCCGCGTGGTGGCGAAGCCGGCGACCGGCCGCTTGCCCGTCGAGGAGGCCCGCGCCAGGTCGTCCTCGATCCGCCGGATCGTGCGCCACATCTCCTCGGTGCTCGCGTAGGTGACGGCCTTGCCGTCCGCGTAGGTGACGCTCCGCACGCCGCTCGCATAGGCGCGTTTGAGCGCGTCGAGGTCCGCCTGTGTGAAACCTGCCATCAGAGCCAGCCCTTCGTCTTGTGCCCGCCGAGCCAGTTGTTCTCCCGCTTCTTCGGGGTGGCCTCGGCGGTCTGTTCGTCCTTCGAGGCGCGCGTAGCGTCCTCGAGCTCCTTCCACTTCTCGTCGGACCAGCGATCGCCGCCGGCGATCCAGGCGGCGGCGCGGGCATAGACGCGGGTGTCGAGCGCCTCGTTGCGCTCGCGCAGCTTCTGCCATTCGAGCCGGGCGAAGCCGCGCCGGTTGCGCACCGTCACCAGCTGCTCGGCGACGAGCTGCTTGAGCCACTCGGTCTCGATCCACTCGGGCAGATGCACCGTGCCCGCGGGCTGCTCGCGCCCCTCGGCGCGTTCCTCGTCGCTGATCCGGTCGAGGCGCAGGAAGCGGTAGGTCTCGGCCTTGAAGGTCGAGACCGCGACCGTCCAGAGACGCGCGCCCCGGCGGATGCGCTTGCCCTCGCGGTTGAGGTCCACATAGGTCGGGCCCGTCACCGGGCTCGCCCGGTTG
This sequence comes from Rhodobacteraceae bacterium WD3A24, assembly GCA_002967695.1. Taxonomy (GTDB): domain Bacteria; phylum Pseudomonadota; class Alphaproteobacteria; order Rhodobacterales; family Rhodobacteraceae; genus Alkalilacustris. The sequence continues at coordinate 1,846 of PUHN01000022.1, forward strand.
AAGCCCTCCACGCCCTTGATCGGCGAGACCTGCGAGAAGCCCTGCGCGCGCGCCCATGTATAGACCGCCGCCGCCTCATAGCCGGTGTCGATCCCCAGCCGCGTTATCTGCAGATCGGCGCCGTTCTCGTGCGGCCACGGCTGGGCGAGATAGGCGGTGAGCTGATCCCATGTTTCGGGATGATCCGGCCCGCCCTCGATCACCGCGTGATCGACCAGCCAGCTTTCCAGCCCACGGCCCCAGGCCCACACGTCGATCTCGACGCGATCCTTTTGCACGTCCGCGCCGGCGGTCAGGAACAGCCCGCCGGCCGGCACGGTGCCGGCCTTCCAGCCCGGCTCGCGGCGATCTTGGAGCCGCTGCCAGTCGGGCGCGTCGCTGTTCTCATACCACGTCTCGCCGAGGATCGTGTTGCGGAAGGCCCGCAGCGCGTCGTCGGAGCCCTGAGCCATTTCCCAATTCCTCGCTATATCCGCCCAGGACAGCCAGCCCACTGGCGAGTAGAGCGCCGAGAGGTGGAAGCCGACCGAGCGGCTGTCGTCCGGGGTCGCGGTCGGGCGCCACTCGCCCGCCTCGAGCATCGCCGTCTTGTGGTGCTCGGCGATCATCGTGCCGCACTCGTCGCACTGATACTGTGCCGTCTCGGGCTGGTGCTTCTCCCAGCGAAGGTTCTCGAAGCGCAGCCATTGCTCGTGCCCGCAGTGCGGGCAGGGCACGAAGAACCGCCGCTGGTCGCTCGCCTCGTATTCCCGCTCGACCCGGCTCATTCCGCGGATCGTCGGCGTCGAGACCATGAACACCTTGCGCCGGTGCCCGAAGGTCAGCGAGCGCGCCTCGGCGAGCGATACCGGGTCGCCTTCCTCGTCGGCCGAGGGCGGATAGGCGTCCACCTCGTCCATGAAGATGTAGCGCGCCGGCATCGAGCGCAGCCCCACGGCCGAGTTCGCCCCGGTCATGATGATCATCCCGCCCGGAAACTCCTTGGAGAGCATCGTGTTGCCGCTGTCGCGCGAGCGCGCCGGCATGATGCGATCCTTGAGCGCCGGGCTTTCCTCGATCAACGGGTCGATCCGCTGGCGCGAATTGCGCTTGGCGAGGTCCACCGTGGGCAGCACCGCAAGCATCGGCCCCGGCGCATGGTGGATGACAAACCCGATCCAGTTGTTGCCGGCCTCGGTCGCGCCCACCTGCGCCGCCTTCATGAACGTCACCCGCTGGGCCGGATCGCCGGGCGAGAGCGCATCCATGATCCCGCGCATGTAGGGCGTCCGGTCGGTGCGGTAGCGCCCCGGCTCGGCCGAGGCGCGGCTGGCGAGCCAGCGATGCGTGTTCGCCCACTCGGAGACGGTCAGGTAGGGGTCGGGCCGCAGCCCGTTCGACCAGCTGCGAAGGAGCCCCGAAGCCCCGTCGAACCCCGCGAGATCAGCCGAGGCTGACGCGGAGCTCCGCGAGGCTTTCGAGCTGCTTGCGGACATGGCGCTCGAGCACTCCCTGCATCGTTGCCGTGTCGATCGCCGCCTCCGCGCCTGCGTTCTTCTCCGCCGCGGCCGAGAGCTCCGCGGCCATCACCGCCGCGACCCGCGCCGGCCAGTTCACCCATGCGTCGCGCTCCTCGCGCGCGAGCCGGAACACCAGCTGCTCCGCGCGCGCCTTGTCGACCAGCACTCCCTTCTTCGTCTCGATCACGAGGCGGCGCTCCTGCGCCTTGAGCACCTCGTTCATCGTGCGGGCCTTGAGAAAGGTCGTCTGCCCGCCGCCGCCATCGCCCGGCAGCGCGTCGGCCGCGGGCGGCTCCGGCTCCGCCGCCTGGTTGCCGCGTTGCTGCGACGGGTCGGTGTATTGCGCCCGGCGCGCGTCGGAGGCGGCGGCGTCGATGGAGCCGTCCGCGAAGGTCACGATGCGCTCGGCCGCGATCGCCTTCTGCACAGCCGTGCGGGAAATGCCCGCGTGCTTCGCGTATTGGCGCTGGCTCATTCCCTGCATCGGCCGGAAACTCCACTAAAGCATTGGGAAAGAACGATCATGGCTCGACTTGCGCTTCACTTCAGGCGCGAGCGGAGCGAACCTGATTGAATAGACAGAACGCAACTCGGGGAACCCGACCATGCCCCGCTATACCGTGAACGGCTGCGTAATCTGGATGGTCCGCGAGGCCTGTGGCGCGAAGTTCCGCGTCTACCGCGGCGAAAGGGTCATCTGCGAATACCCTCGATCCACATGGCGCGCGCGACTGCGCCGCCTCTGCATGATCCACGGAACGGAGACCATCCCATGACCGACTATAACCTGACCGCCTCGCAGATCACCAAGCTCGCCCAACGCCTGACCGACGAGAAGCTCGGCCGATCAGCGAACACGGAAAAGGCAGCGCGCCGCTTCGCTCGCCTGCTCGCCGACAAGATTGGCGAGGATCCGTGCACGACCTGCACTCGATCGCATCTTCGCCCCGCCCGGCTTCGAGATGGCCCATGGCGCCCTGATTGCGGAACTCGATGACGCTGCCGCGCAAGACGAAGCGATGGCAGGCGACCCGCAAACGGAGCAGAAAGCCGCCGCTGCGGGGATGCTCTACGCCAAGCCCGAACCGGGCCCTGCGCCGACAGGGAACGCCCACGGGGCGACATTCGAGACCAATGCGCCGGCCACGCCGCTCGTCGGCAAGACCCGAAAAATGTGCGAGGAAATCGAGCCGGCCTTTGCCTCCGAGAACGACCGGAAGATCGCGCGTCGGCTCGAGCGCGGCGAACTGCGCCACACCGAAAGCCGGCTCATGCGGGTCGCCGAGGCCGGGATCATCCCGCCGACGCCGGATTACAGCGCACCCACCCACGCTCGGCTCCGCAAGAAGCTCGCGGAAGTCACAACCCTCGTCGCCGCAGGCGATATCCGCGGCCTCGAGGCCATCGAGATCAGCACCAAGTCGTCGAGCCCGCGCGCGATCGACCGCTAGAGCGGAGCCGCAATCACCGCCCTTCGCAAGCAGGCGGAGGGCTGATGGTTTCTACGACGTGGCCGCCCACGTTTCTGGAGTACTAGGACACTTCAAAATCGGCATTATCGGCCATAGACGATCAGTGATGCTCTGCTTGATTGGCGTGTTCATTCCATAAAATCTTTGCCAAAAATTGACTTTGCCATATTTAATTAATCATCCAGTTACTGCAAGAGACCTCTGTTCGGTCGCCGAAACTCGTATCCTCAGTCTCAATCGCTTGATTTAGAAACCCTGAATCAAAAAAATTATCGCGATACCACCTTGCGACTGTTTCAAAATTAGCTTGCGTTCCAAGTGAAATGAACTGACCTGGTGAGGTTCCGGGGCCGCGCCACAAAATTTCCGGAAAGAGTCGGCGCACCAATTCACTCTCTGAGTGGCCGCAAATTGAGTTGAAACGTAATCCTCCAACTTCGATGCCGCCGTGAATCCTGAAACAAGAAATGCTATCGAACCCCACCATTTCTCCAGCATCAATCTTTCCAAGCTCTTGTAGAGCCAGCATTGCGAAGATCGGCTCTGGCCGATTAACGCAGCGAAGCTGGTTTAGCAAATGAAACTCGAGGTCATCATGATTTATCTCATTGTTTCTCGAGCGAGCGCCTGCACCCTGCTCAGACGTCAATTCTCTTTCAATGTTATCAGCTGCGCCCTCCCAGCACTGGATTAGTTCTTCGTAATTTCGGTTTGGGCTGTAGCATGAGCTAAATGCATCCGATAGACGCTCTTCCGAGATCTCGGTCATAAACTCTCCAAGGCGAAGTAAGGCGGCTACTTCTTGGTCATGGAGGCTATCAATGTGTTGCCGGCACGCTGCATCACTTCTTCCTTCTGCGACGCATTCCTCGTAGCTTCTTAAAACATGTGCTTGGCGCAAACGCATTGCGGCCCCCGCCAGCTCGTTAAAATCTTGTGCATGGCTGGAAAATGCTGCGGTTAAAAAAAAGCCGGTGAGGCCAAAAAAGATTGCTGCCGACTTCAAAGTGCGAAAAATAGTCGCTTTCTGAATTTCTATGGACAGCTTCATGTTTGGCCTCAATAGCGTTCCCGACTCATGTCAGTGTCTCTCAATTGTCATGACCCTGTCGAGTCTTGAGGCGTGGGTCGTCCGAATAGCGGAGCACCCCGACATTCGTGACCGCCTTGACCAGCGACATGAGCCTGCTCTGGCTCATGCCGCAGCTCGCCCCTCCCTGACCTCATCGAAACTGCGTCCGTCGCCATCAAGTACGGCCTGCTTGCCGGTGAACCGCTGCCAGCGAGCCACCGCCATGTCGACATAGGCCGGGTTAAACTCGATCCCGAGGCAGACCCGGCCAGTCGTCTGCGCCGCAATCAGCGTGGTTCCCGATCCCATGAATGGCTCGTAGACCGGATCACCCGTCTGCGAGTTGTTGAGCATCGGCCGGCGCATGCACTCGACCGGCTTCTGCGTGCCGTGCTCCGTCTTGGCGTCCTGATCGGTGTTCGGGATTTGCCACAGCGTCGTCTGCTTGCGGTCGCCGGCCCAATGGCCCTTGCCGCCCTTCTTGACCGCATACCAGCAGGGCTCGTGCTGCCAGTGGTAATCGCCGCGCCCCAGCACAAGCCGGTCCTTCGCCCACACGATCTGCGAGCGGATAGCAAAGCCGGAGGCCACGAGGCTATCCGCGACCTCGGCCGCGTGCAGGGCGCCGTGCCAGACATAGGCAACGTCGCCGGGGAACAGCGCCCAGGCTTCACGCCAGTCCGCGCGGTCGTCGTTGGCCACCTTCCCGGTGCGTTTCGACACGTTCACGCCGGCGCGGTGGCGCCAGGACGGGTCATACTCCACGCCATAGGGCGGGTCCGTGACCATGAGCAGCGGCTCGTGCCCGCCCAGCACGCGCTCGACGTCCGTCGCCGAAACGCTGTCGCCGCATAGCAGGCGGTGATTGCCGAGCACCCACATATCTCCGGACCGCGTCGCCGGGTCGGCCGGCGGCTCCGGCGTCTCGTCCTCGCCCTCGACGCCGCCGGTGTTTTCATCCTCGCCGGCCGCGCCTTCTAGGTCGCGGAGGATGGCGTCCATCTCGTCATCGCTGAAGCCGGTGAGCGACACGTCATAATCGGCCGCGATGAGCTCCTGTAACTCGCGTGCCAGCGCCTCCTCGTTCCACTCGGCCAACTCGCTCAGCTTGTTGTCGGCGACCCTGTAGGCCCGGCGCTGGTCCTCGGTCAGATGCCCGAGCACGATCACCGGCGCCTCGGTCAGCCCGAGCCGCTCGGCCGCGAGCACCCGCCCGTGGCCAGCGATCAGCTCCCCATCCTCGGCCACCAGCGCCGGAACGGTCCAGCCGAACTCGGACATGCTCGCCGCGATCTTGGCAACCTGGTCCTCGCCGTGCTCCTTCGCGTTGCCGGCGTAGGGGCGCAGCCGATCGAGCGGCCATTGCTCGATCTTGTGGGCGGCAAAGCCGAGCGACATGGGCGGGCTCCTGGCGACGATGGATAATGCGGTGAAAAGGCCCCGGCGCCGAAACGCCGGGGAGTGAGGAAACGCAATCAGCCACGTGCGGGGACATGCGTTTCGCACGCGGCCAGTGCCCCGATACGGTCGGGGCCAGCCATCCGCCGACCACCGGCGGACCTGACGAGCGACCCGGCGCTCTCGGGACGCGAACCTCGCGCGCTACCTCTGCGCTCCTCCGGCACAGGGAGGGTGGCCACCTTGGGGGCAGGGGTGGCCACCCAATCTCGCCACGCGCGTGAACGCGCAACGCATTGATTTGCCGTATCTCTTCACTGCCCGCCGCGCCGCAGCACGGGCAGGGTGGCCACCGGGTGGCCACCCGAAAATTTGGTCTGACGCTAGACGAATGGCGCGCCAAGCCCCCCCGTATACATTCCGCGCCCAGGAAGGACCCAGAGGGCGGGGGCGGGGGCCGGAACCCGTCCTTGACTCCATGGTGTCGCTTGGCACCTTGGCAGGAAGCGGTCGTTCGCTGCGCTCCGCATGAACGGCCGCGAAGCGCAGGAAGCGGAGTTTGCAAAGTGTGGGCGGTTTCCCGACAGCGGACATTCGTGTAGAGTGCGGCGAAAGCTGGGTGACAGCCCAAACCCACGGCTTTGTGATAGATTTTTGTGTTCGTTTAACGGCTCGGCGGGTAAACGGAATAGACATACCTAGGATTGGGGCGCGTTTACATGTTCTGGAAAGGAGGACATTCGAAAACAGACGGCATTGCGAGCGCCGAAAATGAGTCTGAATTTGTACAGCAAAGGGCACGGTTGTTTGACACGCCACTTCGTGAGGTCGCTCGGAAGGAAATAGAGCTACCGAGCGATGAGGATGGCCTAGGGTGGGCCAGTGGTATAAAAACTAGGCGTTGGGCTTTCAGGCATTTTGACAGGTTTGAAGACAGGATTCACGTTCTCCACAACGAAGGTCAGATGTACGACATCGGCCCTTGGAGGCTAGAGCAACTCAGCGATCCATACCTTAGAAGATTTGGAATAGACGATGGGCCTGTTATCGGTCTGAGGTTCAGGATTTTCTACAATTCTGAGAACGTGGGAAGCCTTGAAATCTGCCCCAACAGTGAGCCTGATGCTGAGTACGAAGGAGCCGAATTCTCAGCTATGCTCGAAGTCGATATTTTCCCAGCCCCTTTTCTGCCGCACGAGCACATATTTTCTTTCTTAAGTGCATGTGTGCAAGAGCTGTTTCCATTTGGAGAAGATGGTCACAGAACGGCTGCGATTACGAGCGCAATGACAGCCACAATGTGGGAAGCCAATCGACAGGACAGCATGTGGATTAGCCTGAATTTCGGGTATTCGGGTTCGGTCACCTTTAAGGCCGAAAGCTGATAAATTCACTTATGAACGAGGGTGCAAGCCTACACGCAGCGCACTTTCATTAAACAGTCAGTTTGTCCCGCATCTTACCAGTTCACGACCGGCGCGGTGAAGGTCGGCTTTCGCAGTTTCGTGCCAAACGCTGTGGGTCCGCTTCGGGCTGGCTCCGGACCCTCGCCGCGCCGGACACGAACGGCCGCGAAGCCCAGGGAGCGGGCTTTGCAAAGAATGGCAGTCCGACCTCACCCGTCATTGATCCATAGACGCGGTTTCTGCATAGTCCCATGAGGCGTTGCTGCTATCTGAAAGGGTGGGTACACGGGTATTTTTAGGGCAATAGACAGAGCTATGAAACCCAAAATACGGCAAGTTTTCAGCAGGGTCACGCTTTGGCTGGCACTTAACATCATCCTATTCGTAGTCGTATTGGGGATTGATTTATCAGATATTTCTAATCCTCTCTGGTGGGAAGATGTCACACCTTTGGCAAAGAGTATGCTTGCCGGTGGGCTGGTTTCGTTCTTTTTCTACTGGCTTGTTGTTTTTGTTCCAGAGCAGAGGAAGCGACATATCATAAAAAGCAATTTTCTAAAAATGTACTTTAGAATAAAGGAAGATATTATCTGCCAGGTAGTTTTTGCCAGCCGAAAGGGCGGACGATATGATCTTCAAGCAGATCAAGATACCATTAGAGCTCTGCTGACCGTTGAAGGATTCAAGGAGGCTTTTTCAGGTGGACACGAGGCTGACGAAGGCTTCTATGCATTTGCCAACCAGATGACAGATGATACGCCAGAGTTTCGAGAGATTGTCCTAAATCTTGAGTTATTGGCAAAGCAGATAGAATTTGTGCTGCACAATTACACTATTAAAGATGAGCGTCTTTTCGATTTCTTCAAGCGTCTCGAATTGGTGCTACTTCGCCTTAGACATTCTTCTCCCGGCTATGATGAATCCAAGCCGTTGTGCAGTTTCATTTATGAGATGTTCTCAGGGTGGCATCCAGTTGACGGACACCTAGGCTACGTCGTGATCGATAAGATGATTGCAGATATTTGAGTTTTGGCGCTATCTCATTCGCATTCGGGGTGCGGCGAATACCCTCTCCTACCCATGCGCAGGGCGGACGTGTCCGCTCTGGGCTGCCTGCGGTCAATCGCTGCGAAGGGTATGAAGGCCGGCTTCGGGCTGATAGCGCCAGAACGACCCCACGGAGCTTCCGGATCGATCACGGCAAGGCGCCGTCCGAACGCAAGGTTTCCTGCACGCTACGCAATAAGCCCGAGGCGAACCTCGGGCAGTCTTCTGCGATGCTTCGGAAGCTATGTCTAGAGGGGGCGCCGTGTCAATGGGGAAAATGTGGTGGCTCCATACAGAGCTCGCTTGGCCTGCGGGGATAGGCACTCAATCGTCCAAGGTGTGACAATGCGCTCTTGGGTCTAGATCAATGGCTTGGTCGCCACGCAGGTTTAATACAATTGTTCGGAAGCAGAGCGCCGGCACACACTGGGCCATACTAGAAAAGAAGATACAGAATTAGAATGACGGCCACTCCCAAAAGGATCGCCGTAGTGTTCATGGATAAGGGTATACCAAATACAAAAAAAGTCAGCGGCTTGCGGCGACCACAATGCGGACAGACCTCCTCCTTCGGATCGTCAATTATCCCGTTACACTCAAGGCACCTCAGAGTCATGGTTTGCTCCATCAGAATATTTCAAAATGCCTAGGTGGCACGTCGATCGATGACAACGTGCCCTGAAGTGCCGGCCCGATCAAGTCACTTAGTCATCTGCTTGTGTGCCACCTTCATGAACGGCTGAGCCCAGATGGTTGGGGCAGCAATTGCGCTTCATCACTCCTTACAACAATGCTGACTCTATGGGCGTTGGATAGAAATTTGGAACCACTTTCTTTGCCGTTCCAATGATTGACGTTCCCACACTTCAGTTCGCCTACTTCTCAACGGTGAGTATGCCGGGAGGAAGCCGCATGAAGTTGTGTTGCTCAAGGAGGGGAGTTGTAGATTATCATTGGGGCCAATACTACTATCCACTGTCATCCAGGCAGTTAAAGATGGAAATGCTGCGATTAAACCGATATTGGTCAATCCTCTCAAGCTCTGCACGCTTCCCGTATGAGGCACAATGCTCTTGTGCGCGCTCGGCTGCTATCCTTGGGCTGAGATCTATCGCATAGCGCTGGCTCGATGATTCTATTGGCTGCATCTCACAAGCAGCGACAGGCACTACAACAGCAGCGGCAAGCAATCGCCTACAGCGCGCGATCCAGTGTTTTCCAAACATATTCCCTCCCTTAAACATTTCTCACGGAACCTTCAATTCTCGTGAAAAGTTTGGTCTCCTGCGGTGGACGCTATACCAAGTTCCATGTTGGCTCAACGCTGCTCCTTTCTCACGGGATACGATCCACCTGAATAATGATGATCGAGGGGCGCTCAGACGAGGGGAGCAATCTCAGAGAATATGGCCGACGACCACGCCTGTGATGAGGCGTCGGTGTCGCTGCAAACCGTTGCAACTGTCATATACTCCCCCACGGCTCCACCGGCGGCAGCCCGTCCGTAATCTCGTGCTCCCGCAGCATCCCGCCGTCCCGCAAGGCCCCGGCCAGATAGATCAGCGCTTCGCGCCAAGCGGTGTAAAACAGCCGCGCGGCGTCGATCCGGCGCGGGTCGGGGGAGAGCGTGACGGGGCAGGCACGGACCTCGACCTCCCGCAGCCGGCCCTTGCCGCGGCCGCGGTCGCGATAGACCTCCTTGCCCACGACCGCTGTCCCGGCGCGCCAGCCATACTGGTTCTCGTGCCGCTCGACCGGGACAACGCGCGGCACGGCCCCCGGCATCCAGTCGGGTGCCATGCCGGCGCGGGCGAGCTCGGCGACGCGGATCGACATGCGCTTGCCGCCGAGGCTGTCGGGCAGGTTGGAAACGGCTGCGGCGATGACCTCTGCGTCCTCGTGCGGGCAACTGCCCCTGCCGCCTCGCGGGCCGCCGCCGTCGATATGCGTGCCGAGCCGGGCGCGCTCGATGATGATATACTCCATGCCGAAGCCGAAGCCCTCGCGGTCCTCGGTGGGGCGCGGGAGTTCGAGCGAGGCGAGCTCCCGGCGGAACGCCCATTCGAGCGCCTGCTGGATGGTGACGTGCCGCTTAACCCGACCCATAGTGTTCCTCCGCCCATTGCCACAGAAGGCCGGCGAGCGGCTCGGGCAGCTCGTCGGGCCGCACGGAAATCACGCCCGCGTTCCGCCAGGCGCGCCGGCGCAGGGCCTTGACACGGCCCCATGCATCGATCGGATCGGGGTCCGCCGAAGGCGCGCCCTCCCGGTAGATCGGGCTGATCGTGGGCTGCCCCTTCATCCGGCCCTCCGGTTGTCGAGAAGGCCCGCGAGTTCATCGGCGACGCCCAGCCCGTAGGCGTCGTGAACCGCGGCCGTCCACTCCTGCTGCCACGCGTCGGTGTAGAGCAGGTCGGGGGCGACGGTCGCCACGTGGACGATCCGCGCCAGCCTGTCCGCGAATTCGGACCACGCCGCGTCCTCGCCGGAGACGGTATAGTCCACGCCCATTTCGGCGAGGGCCTTCATCTCGAGGTCGCCGACAGCCAGGTCGATGCCATCGTGCTCCCGCCGCACCGGCCCCGGCACATCGCCCGTGACCGCCTCGCCGCAGTCGTGGTGCAGCATGTGGGCGATCAGGGCCAAGGGCGGATCGGGATGCAGCGCCAGGATAATCTGCGCGGCCATCGCCGAGTGGTGCGCGACCGTCTCGCCGGAGGCCGAGAGGCGGGGGTGGGTGTGCCAGCGCCGCACATAGCCCGACTGCAGGATGCGGCGCAGGCGACCGCCTGTGGATTGCTCGTCCCTCACGACGCCCCCCCTTTCTTCCGCCGCCAGACGAGGCCCTTGCCCTCTTTCCGGCTCTCGGCGCGGCCCTGATCCCGCAGCGCCCGCAGCCGCTCGCGGACGGTATCGACGTGGCCCTTGCCGATCGCCCGGTGGATCGCCTTCGCGTCCGCCCACTCCGTCCCGAGCACGTCGAGCACCTCCTGGCCGGTGGTCGCCGGCGAGTTCTGCGGCAACTGCCTGTTGCGGAACTCGGGATCCGGCGTCTTGCGCTGGCCCGGCCTGAACGGGCGGGCGTCCTCGGCCCAATCCTCGGCCGGGAGCGTCGGCCGGCGGTTCGTTCCGCCGGCGACAGGCTCGAACCGGGCGCGGCTCGTGCGAACCTTTGTCCCCATCGCGCCCTCCATCACTCGTCTGCCTCGCCATCGGCGCCGGGCAGGTCGGGCTGGTCCGGGTCAATCGGCGGCGCCTCGCGCTCGCCCATGAACGCCTCGCTGTCGACCATCATGATCGTGCAGTAGTCGCCCACGTGATCGCCGAGCACGGTGCGGTTGTGCTCGATGTTCGAGGCCGTGATTTTCGCCTCGATGCCCTTGTCGCCGCCGGCGATCTTCACGTCGCCGAGCTTGACGACCGTGAACGGCCACTCGTGGTCGTTGAGCATGCGCACCGCATTGCGCACGAGGTCGTTGGCCATGAGCTCGAAGCCGTTTGCCAGATCGCGCTGCTCCTCCTCGGTGAGCATCGACCAGGGACGCTTGAGGTCGCGCACCCGCGTCAGCACGGCGTCGCGCACGTCCCCGGCCAGCGTCTCGATTTCGAGCTCGTTCGTGTCGATCGTTTCCATGATCGTCCTCCTTTCTGCTGGACTACGCGCCGAGACGCTCGATCTCGGCCTTCAGTTCGGCCACGCGCTTGCGCTCGGCCTCGCAGCTGGCGGCGAGCGCCAGCGCTTCCTCCTCGCGGGCGGTCAGGGCCTTTTCGGCCTCGGCCAGCCGCCGCGCGATCTGCTCCGCCTGTTCATTGCTGTTCGCGTCGCCGAAGAAGTCGGCGCGGATTTCCGCGACCCACGCCCACGGCACGCCGAGGCGCTTGCCCACCTTCTGGTCGGTGTTGTCTCCGGCGTAGCGCCCCGCGGCGTCGTCGTAGCAACCCTCGAGCTCGTCCAGGATGCGGCGGCGCGTGACGCGGTCGGGCCGCCGCGGCGCTCCGTCGCCTTCACAGGAGTCGCCAGCGCTGGCACTGCCGGCCAAGCTGGATTTTTCCCACCCTTGGGTGCCGCCGGAAAAGTTGCCGCTGTGTGATTCGCACAGCGCCTCTCCGGCGGTCCCGCTCCGAGCGGGCGTTTTCGTCATCGCAACCACGTTGTCCTCCTCCTTTCGCTTCGCCGCCGCCAAGGCGCGGCGCTTCGCCTCGCAATTCGGGCAGCGCAGCCGCTTGCCCGCCATCGCCCATCCCTGCGCTTCGAGTTTGGTGACGACCTGCTTGCGGTTCGGCTCGGCCGGCCGCTTGCTGTTCTCCCGGTAGACCGCCGCCGGCACGACCTCCTCGCGGCCGCACTCGTCGCACCGCGCCAAGGCGCGATGGGTTGAGCCGTGCCCCTTCTTCGCCGCCTGGATCATGCCGCCCTCCAATCCTCGGAGCCGGAGCCGGAGCTGCGCTGGTGCGGAGACCCGCCCTCGATGGCCTGCTCGCGCTCGCGGCGGATGGCGGTGAGCTTCTCCATGACGCGGTCGTGGTGCTCGCGCTCCTCGCGGCCCATCGGCTGCTCATGGGCGCGGCGCTCCTGATCCGGGCCGAGGGTGAAGCCCTTGAACCGGGCCTCGCGCTCGTTCTCGAATACGCCCCGCCCGATCAGCGCCGCGGTGCGGGATGCGCTACCCATGCCGGGCATCTCGTCTCCGAACTTGGCGAACCACTGCGCGAGCATGTTGACCGCCTGCTCGTCGCCGCCGCCATCGGCATGCTGCCGCGACTGCCGCGCGGCGCTTGCCGCCTTGCAGGCTTTCGCCAGTTCGCCGGGCGCCGGCCATGTCCGGGTGGTCATCCCCTCGGCGAGCCGGCCCAGCATGTCCTCGAGCCAGCCCTCGTATCCGTCGCCGGGGGCGTAGCGCAGGATCGTGCGCAGCATGTCGTTCGCCTCGGCCTGCATGGCCTCGTCCTTGCCGGCGAGATAGCGAGGCGGTGAATAGCGCCGCAGCCAGCCGTTGAACCGTGAGGCTACCGTTTCCTCCCTGATGCTCATTTCTGATACTCCTTCGGAAGTTGGGCCGTGATGGTCGGCATGGGGTGGGGTGCCGACGCCCCGTCCTTCGGCGCCGCCGGCGAAAGCCTGGGCGCGTTGCGGGCGCTGGCGAGCTCGCGCATCGCCGGCGTGAAGTATCCGAAGCCCCGCATCTCGATCGTCGGGTCTTTGAAGCGCATCACCTCGCGGATGACGCCGAGCTGGTCCTCGATGCCGAGGCCGAGTTCTTCCGACCAACGCCGTGCCACCTCCATGTCGGAGGGGCGGCCGAGTATGCGCCCATTGGGGCCGATCAATCCCGAGACGGGATCGGCGCCCATCGCTTCGAGCAGGCGTTCGCGGTGGGTCGGCTCCGAAGGGGGCGCCTCGCGCGGGCACGCGCGCGCGTCCTCCCGCCTTCCTAATGTTGGGTTGTTGGGTTGTTGGGTAGGAAGGTTCCCCGGACTGTCCGCGGATATATCCGCGGTTTGACCCTGATCCGGGGATTTCAAAGAGTTAGCCGAATTTTCGCGCGCGTCGTGGCGCAACAGTTGTGGATCCCGCTGGGAACCCCTTTCGTCGTCCCAACCGGGAACGGGGCCATCCTCGGAGCCTTCCCCCGAGGCGCGCTTTCGTTTGCTCTGTGCCGCAAGATGGCGCTCGATATAGCGGGCCTCCTCGATCAGCCTCTTTTGCGAAAGCCCGCCACTGTGCTCGCAAAGGAGAGGCCGGATCAGCTCCCCGACCCGGCCGTTCCACAGCTTCTTCGAAACGCCAGCGGCGCGGGCCAGCCGGCGCGGGTCGTCGGGGATGCAGAGATCGGGCGTGCTCCACATCGTCATCAGCAGGCGCAGGTAGGCCCCGAGCTCGTCGGCCTCGAAGGTCGACGTGTCCCGCATCAGCGCGTCCACCCATAGCGGGAGGGGCCGCTTCGTTCTCGCCCGCGCCGCGTCGAATTCCTGCCCGCGCCCCGCCATTTCAGGTCGACCTCATGCTGAGGATGCTCCGCGCACGGGCGACGATTGGCTGCGCGATCTGAAAGAAGATCAGCGTCTGATCGCCCCGCGGTCGGGCGAGCGTGATGAAGCCATCGCTCGCGAGGGCGCCCAGCTGTTCGTTCATCACCCGATCGCTGAAGCATGCGCGATCGCGCAGCACATCGGCCTCGATGCATCCGACGCCTTCGGCCCCGGTCATATCGATCAGCGCCATGTAGGCCAGGCGGGCCTTCCCGTCCTTCGGCCCGACCGTCCACGCGAGCATGCGCAGCGCGTCTTTGAAGGTCATCGGCGGTCTCCTTTCGCGGTGTCGGGGGCGGGGGTCATCGGACGCCGGCCTTGGTCTCCAGCGCCCAAAGCAGGACGGCGATGGCGTCGGCCTCGTTGTCGTCGGTCGGATCGAAGCCGCGGCTGCGGGCCGCTTCGATCATCGCGGCTTTCGGCGCGTTGCCCTTGCCGGTGGCGTGGCGCTTGATCGTGCCGACCGGCACGCCCTCGTAGGGCACGCCGCGCATTTCGGCCCACGCGGTCAGCGTGGCCATGAGCCCGCCGTAGACGTGCGCCGCGTCGGTCGCGACGTGCCGGCGAACTTCCTCGAACCAGATCGCTCCGATCGGCCCCGACAGGCTCTCGATCTCGGTCAGCCAGTTGGTGAAGCGCAGGTAGCGCATGCCGCCGCCATCGAATCGGCCGGGGCGAAAGCTGGTCGTGCCGGTGGTGATCAGGCCATCGGGGGCGCGGATCGCCCATCCTGTTGTGGTGCCGAGGTCGAGGGCCAGTATCGCCCCCGCGCCGGCAATGGGTGTGCCGTCCATAGCGAACCTTTCTCCTGCTGGATTGTTGGCGGGCTTTCACAGCCGCACCCCGAGCTGCTTCGCGCGGCGGTAGATCGCCTCCCACTCGCCGGGGTAGGGTCGATCGGAGCCGGCCAGGCCCGCCCGCAGGCAATCAGCCCAGCCCCGGAGCTCGTCGGCGGGGAGGCGGGCGATCGCGGCGATCCTGTCTTGCGCGCCCTCGATCATGCGGCGTCACCGCCGCGATCACTGCGGCGACCGCCGGCAGGATCACTGTCGTTGGCCCGCATGTTGAAGGCGTCCAGCGGGCAATCGATGCCCCTTTGTGAGCAGAGCTGGTAAAGCGGCGCATACCAGCTCGCAGGGAACGCGCCATTGGTGCGGGCGTATCGGATGGAGTGACGCGACACGTCCAGCGCGGACTGTATGGCGTCCACGCCCAAGGCATCGGAAATTGACTTGACTGCCTGCTTGTTCATGCAGCCAATGTGCTAACTTATTTAGCTTCGGTCAAGCCAACACCGAGGGCTTGCGCTAAAAATGTTGGCACAGGAAGGTGCTGCCCATGAATCCTGAAGAGAAACCATACGCCGACATCGCTGCGCGCCTCAAATGGCACCGGGAGCTAGAGGGCTTGGATCAGCGCGCCTACGCTGCCGCGATCGGCGTGAAGCGAAGCACCTACTCTCTATGGGAGGCGGGAAGTCACCGGCTTTCGTTGAACGGAGCACTTGCGTTACGACGCAGGTGGGGGTTGTCGCTGGACTTCATGTATGAAGGCATCGACGATGCGTTGCCGATGACCTTGCGCAGAGCCTGGCGCGAAAGACCCTGAGTGAGTGCCTCCAGGAAGTCGATCGTGAAACCGGACTGACGGGCGCCCTCCCGCAAGATCTCTAATCGATCCTTCATGTTCCCCTCCTGTTCTAATTCGGGCAGGGTGCCGCGCCGTGTGCGCGCGGTCAATGCCGACCGGCACAGCTAAAAAATTTATCTCTGCAAGCTTGAGAAGCTAAAAAACTTAGCGCATGCTGTTCGTGCCCTGTGCTACGGATAGCATCATGCCCAAACCCCACGACCTAACCGACCCCGATGACTTCTGCCGCCGCTGTGGCGGTCGCCGGATGCTCCGCGAGTGGCTCGGCGGGGATCGCTTCGTGTGGGAGCCCTGCGGGCTGTGTCGCGGCACCGGGAAGCACACCATCAGGATCGACTAGGAGGATCGGCGATGTTCGGCATCGGCGCCCGGAAGGGCATCACCATGAAGGCGGCGCAGGAGCGCGAGGTTCGCGCGATGCTCCGGCGCAGCGTCTGGAACAAGCGGCTCAACAGGATCGCGCGGCTCTGCCTGGGGCTCGCCATCGGCGCGGCGATCGGGCTCGGGGCCGCGGAGGCCTCTGCGTCCTGGGCAGCCAAGGCGGCGGCGCTGTTCGAGGCTCCGCTGGCCGGGAGCCCCTACTGATGAGGGGGGCGACGACGCTCGAGCCCGGCGTCCAGCGCCTCGAGGCCGCGGTCTATCACGCCGACCCCGCGCCGGAGCCGAGCCTGAGCAGCTCGATCGCGCGGCTCCTGATCAACAAGAGCCCACGCCATGCCTGGGTCGCCTCGCCCCGGCTCAACCCCGATTGGGAGCCGGTCGAGAAAAAGCACTTCGACGTGGGGCGGGCGGCGCACCGCGCGGTGCTGGGTGCCGGGGAGGATTACGCCGTGATCCCCGAGGGGGTGCTCGCCGCGAACGGTGCCGCCAGCACGAAGGAGGCCAAGGCTTATATGGCCGAGGCGCGGGAGATGGGCCTGACGCCGATCAAGCCGGAGGAAGGCGAGAATGTGGAGAGCATGGCCGCGGCTGCCCATCAGCGGCTGCGGGATATGGGAATCACGCTCGACCCGGCGACGAGCGAGGTCACGGCCCTCGCATGGATCGACGGGGTGTGGTGCCGCGCGATGGTGGACAACGCGCCGGCGGATCGCCCGTGGCTGATCGATTTCAAGACCACGACCGACGCAAGCCCCGAGGCGGCGATGCGCACCGTCATGAACTACGGCTATGACGTGCAGGCCGCGCATTACCTCGCCACATGGAAAGCCGCCACCGGCGAGGACCGCGACTTCCTGTTCCTGTTTCAGGAGAAGGAGGAACCCTTCGAGGTATCGCTGGTGCGGCTGGTCCCGAACACGCTGGTGATGGGCGAGAAGAAGATCCGGCGCGCCCGCGAAATCTGGCGCCTCTGCCTGCGCGCCGACCAGTGGCCCGGCTATCCGCTGGGCATTCACGACATCGACCTGCCCGAGTTCTTCCACGCGAAGTGGCTCGAGCGCGAGAGCCGCGAGGCCGACCACAAGAGCCGCACCGGGCAGGACATCATCGAAGCCGCCATGCGCTGGCAGGCGCCCGAGGCAACCGCAGGAGAGTGAAGATGAACGCCATGATCCGCTTTATATCCGTGGCCGAGATCACCGAGCCGCTCAGTGTGACGCTGGGCCTGTCGGGGGCCTCGGGGACGGGCAAGACCTACAGCGCGCTGCTCGTCGCCCGAGGCATGGCCGAGGGGGCCACCGGCAAGCAGGGCGCGCCGATCGGTTATGTCGACACCGAGAACCGCCGGGCGCTGCACTACAAGCAGGCTTTCCCCGAGATGATGCATTTCGACATGCAGGCGGTGGACGAGCATGGCGAGATGGTCGGCTTCGGCCCCGAGCGGTGGATCGAGGTCATCGACGCGGCCGAGGCCGCGGAGCTGCCGGTGGTCGTCATCGACAGCTTCTCGCATGCATGGGAGGGCGTCGGCGGCGTTCTCGACCTGCACGCGCAGACGCTCGACCGGCTCACCGGCGGGAAGGAGGAACTCAAGGACAAGCGGTCCCAGCTGGCCTGGGCCGAGGTCAAGCCGCGCTACCGCCGGCTGATCGACAGGATCGTGCGCGCGCGGTGCAACATCGTGATCTGCACCCGCGCCAAGCCGGTGATGCAGACCGGGTTCGGGCAGAACGCGAGGAACGCCCGCAAGACGAAAACCCGGCGCGATGACGTGCCGTGGGACGTGGCCGGCGATGGCGACCTGCTGTTCGAGATGACCGCCATGATGATGCTGGACCCGAGCGCCCCCGGCTGCCCAGTTTACCAGATCAAGTGCGCGGACCAGTTCAAGGCGCTGTTCGACCCGCGCCGCCCGCTCGGCGTCGAGACCGGCCGTGCGATGGCGGAGTGGGCGCGCGGCCAGGGCGACAGCCAGCGCCAGAAGGAACTTCTCGACCGCGCCCGCGCCGAGGCGCGCAAGGGCAAGGACGCATTCATCGCCTTCTGGAACAGCGAGGAAGGGAAGGCGAACCGCCCGCTTCTGCGCACGATCATCGAGGAGTGCCATCAGATCGCCTCGGAAGTGGACACGCACGCCGCGGCCGATGACGACGATCCGTTCCCCGATGAACGGCCCGCCCTCTCGCCCGAGGAGGAAGCCCGCATCCGCAAGGAGATCGATGCCGACCACAATAGCGAGGCGGCTGAGGCCGGCTTCGGAGAGGGCGGGGGCCGGTAATGCGAAGCGTCAATAGCGTCGAAAGGTAAGGACGCTGACGGGGAGACGAATGATGCAGCGTGACGAAGGTTCTCAGGAGGGTCAGGTCAACGGCCCGGAAGAAGGACGGGACGACGACATGGCCGAGTGGGATGGCACCGGCCGCTGCCCGCGCTGCCAAGGGGACGACTGCACGCCCAATGGAGGATGCCGCTATGACTGAGGAGAAAGAACCGCACCGCCTTGAGGTCGAGGTGCCGTGTCTGTGCAGCACATGCCGTAGCGAGGCTGTTATCGGCGCTGCAATGATGCTCGAGCGCGAGGCCGTGAACAACGGAGACGAGCGGGAAAGCTCGCCGATCGGCATCATGATGATCGCGCTCTGCAGGATGATGATCCGGTCGAGCCTTCGCAGGGAAAGGGCGCTCAAGCTCATCAGGGATGCATACCGGAGGACCGAGGCCGTCGAGGGTCCGATCTTGCAAGCGAAGCGGAGGAGAATGAACTGATGCCGGAAGCAGAGGGTGCCGGGCGCGACGCGGGGTCCAGCCGCTCGATCGACCAGCGGCTGGCGAGATTCATCCGCGCCGCCGAGGCCGAAGGCAAAACCGTGCTCCGAGCGTCTGTCCGCAAGGATGGGGGAATTGACTTGACCTTCGCGCCGCCGGGAAGCGGTGATCCCACCGACGAGTTCGACATGGTGGACTTCTCGCGATGAAGAAGAAGCGGCGCAGTCTGCCTCCTTACGTCTATCGACAGACGACGAAGGGGCGCACCTACTACTACTTTCGCCGCAAGGGCGTGCGGGAGGCTGTGGACCCGGATGCACCGGATTTCTGGAAGACCTACGCCGCGCTGCGCGACGACAAATCCCCGCCGCCGAGGCGCTATGCCGGGCAGCGCACGTTCAAGGCGCTGTTTGACGACTACGAGACGAGCGAGCGGTTCAACCGGCTCGCGGATCGGACAAAGCGCGATTATCTACGTTATATCCGATACTGGCGCGAGAAGATCAGCGATCTTCCGGTTGCCAAGATGCAGCGCAAGGATGTGATCCGCGCCCAGCAAGCGCTCGCTGATCGACCCCGGATTGCCAACTATGCCGTGCAGGTTATGGCGATCTGTTTGGAGCACTCGATCGACCTCGGATGGCGCGAGGACAATCCGGCGAAAGGGGTGCGCGGTCTCAAGACCGAGGGGAAGCAACGTCAGCCGTGGCCGCAAGACCTGATCGAGAAATTCCGAGAAGCAACACCGGACAGGGATGGAGCACCGGACAGGGCGCGGATCATCTTCGAGCTTTGCCTTGGGACCGGACAGCGGATTGGCGACGTTCTCAAGATGCGCTGGGACGACATCGAGGCCGGCGGGGTGAACGTTAAGCAGAGCAAGACGGGCTCGAAGCTGTGGGTGCCATTCACGCCTGCGCTGGCCGCGGTGATTGATCGGACGCCGCGTCGTGGGCTAACCATCCTTGCTCAGAAGACCGGGCGTCAAGTATCCTATACGATAGCGCAGCGCGAAGTGCAGGCGGTGCGGCGCAAGATTGGCGCGGAGGATTATGACCTGCACTCGCTCCGGTATACGGCGGCCGCGTCGCTCGCGGAGGCTGGCTGCAGCGACGAGCTGATCCAGGCAGTGACCGGCCACACGTCGATGGCGATGGTGGCCCGCTACTCGGCCGCGACACGCCAGCGGACCCGCGCAACGGAGGCGCAGAAGCGCCGGAAATAGCCGGGGCGCGAACCGATCAAGAACAAATTTTTCAAAACTTGTTTTCAAAACTCATTCGGTTTAGAAGTGCATGCCACACAACCCTTTGAAATTGCGCCTCTTAATTTCGGGAAATATTGAGCGCGCTCGGAGACACCATCCGCGCCATGATCATCATTGTCGGCCTGCTCGTGGCCTTCATCGCCATCATCCTGCTGCGCCCCTGGGCGCGGCGCCAGTGCCGCTGGCGCGAGGACCGCAGCAGGCGCGGCGACGGCGTCCGCCATGTCTGCGTGGCCTGTGGCGCCGAGACGGTGTTGCCCGAAGGCCAGCGGCCGCGCGATTGCCGCGCGCCGCGCCCGTGACCGGGCATGAGCAGGGAGCCGCCCGTGCCGCATGATCCGCCCTTTGACGCCGAGGCCCGCCGCCGCATCGCGCCGGTCATTGTCTATCCCGACGACACCTTGCCCCGGCCCGATCTTGCGGCCTGCCGCGCCGCGCGCGACGGGGCCGTGCGGGGCGGGCGCGTCGTGGTGCCCCCGCGCGAGGCGCGGACGTTTCGTGTCGCCGCGGGGCAGGTGTTTCGCATCCTGTGCACCGAGGGGCCGCAGGTCGGCGACCTGAACCTTTTCAACGCCGCCGACCTGTCCGAGCGCTTCTATTCCGGCAAGACGCGCGCGCTGCACGGCACCCATCTGGGCGCGGGCGACCGGATGTGGTCGTCATTCCCGCATCTGCGGCCGATGGCGACGATCATCGAGGACACGCTGGACTGGTACGGCGTGGATGCGTGGGGCGGGCGCGTGCATGACGTGATTGGCACCCGCTGTGATCCCTACACCCATCACCTGCTGACGGGGCGGGATTATCACCACTGTTGCCATTCGAACCTGACCCGCGCGCTGGTGACCGAGGCGGGCCTGGCTCCGGCGGTCGCCGAGGGGCTCGTCCATGACGTGCTCAACGTTTTCATGTGCACCGGCTTCACCGCCGACACGGGCCGGTATTTCATGAAGGCGAGCCCCGTGCGCGCGGGCGATCACCTCGACTTCACCGCCGAGATCGACCTGCTCGGGGTTCTGTCGGCCTGCCCGGGCGGGGATTGCGGCAGCGAGCACTCCAGCGACGCGGCCGCCTGCCACCCGCTGGTGGTCGAGGTGTTCGACGGCCCCGCGCCGGCGGGCTGGCGGCCGGCACCGGTGAACGGCTATTCCGGCAGCCACGGGCTGTGAGCGGCGCGGGGCCGGCGGGCTATTCGGCGGCCACCGGCGCCGGGTCCACGAGGCCGACGATGTCCATCATGATGCGGTTGAGCTCGAAATCCTTGGGCGTGTAGACGGCCGCGACACCCATCGCGCGCAGGCGCCCGGCGTCGTTCTCTGGGATGATGCCACCCAGGATTACCGGCACGTCGCCAAGGCCTTCGGCGTGCAGCCGCTCCATGAGTTCCTCCATCAGCGGCATATGCGAGCCCGACAGGATCGAGAGCCCCACCACATGCGCACCCTCGTCCCGGACGGCGGCCACGATCTCGTCCGGGGTGAGGCGGATGCCGCGGTAATGGATATCCATCCCGCAGTCGCGGGCACGGGCGGCGATCTGCTCGGCGCCGTTGGAATGGCCATCCAGCCCCGGCTTGCCGACGACGAATTTCAGCCTGCGGCCCAGCCGGGCCGACACGGCGTCCACCGCGTCGCGGATCTCGTCGAGCCCCTCGGTCCGGTTCGAGGGCGCGGCCGAGACGCCCGTGGGCGCGCGATACTCGCCGAAGGCGGCGCGCATCGCCGCGCCCCATTCGCCGGTGGTCGCGCCGGCCCTTGCCGCAGCGATCGAGGGCGGCATGATGTTCGCGCCGCCTTCGGCCGCTGCGCGCAGCTCGGCCAGGGCGGCCTGCACGGCGCCGTCGTCGCGCGCCTCGCGCCAGGCGTCCAGCCGGGCGATCTGGTCGGCTTCGGCGGCCGCGTCCACCACCAGCACCGATCCTTCACCCGTCGTCAGAGGCGAGGGCTCGGTGCCTGTGTAGCGGTTCACGCCCACCGCGACCGTCTCGCCCGACTCAATGCGCGCGATGCGCTCGGCATTCGACTCGACCAGCCGCGCCTTCATGTGCTCGATCGCGCTGACCGCGCCGCCCATCGCGTCGATCTGCGCAAGCTCGGCGCGCGCGGCCTCCTTGAGGCTTTCCACCTTGCGCTCGACGGCCGGGTTGTTCTCGAACAGGTCGTCGTATTCCAGCAGGTCGGTCTCGTAGGCCAGAATCTGCTGCATCCTGAGCGACCATTGCTGATCCCAGGGCCGCGGCAGTCCCAGCGCCTCGTTCCAGGCGGGCAACTGGACGGCACGGGCGCGGGCGGATTTCGACAGCGTCACCGCCAGCATCTCCAGCAGGATGCGGTAGACATTGTTCTCGGGCTGCTGCTCGGTAAGCCCCAGCGAGTTGACCTGCACGCCGTAGCGGAAGCGGCGGTATTTCGGCTCTTCCACGCCGTAACGCTCGCGGCAGATCTCGTCCCAGAGCTCGGTGAAGGCGCGCATCTTGCACATCTCGGTGACGAACCGGATGCCGGCGTTCACGAAGAAGCTGATGCGCCCGACCATTGCCGGGAAGTCCTTCGCCGCGACCTTGCCCTTGAGGTCGTCAAGCACCGCCGTCGCGGTGGCCAGGGCATAGGCAAGCTCCTGCTCGGGCGTCGCGCCGGCCTCCTGCAGGTGGTAGGAGCACACGTTCATCGGGTTCCATTTCGGCATGTGCTCGCGCGTCCATGCGGCGACGTCGGTGATCATCCGCAGGCTGGGCTGCGGCGGGCAGATATAGGTCCCGCGCGAGAGGTATTCCTTGATGATGTCGTTCTGCACCGTTCCCGTGAGCCGGCCGACATCGGCGCCCTGTTCCTCGGCCACGGCGGTGTAGAGCGCCAGCAGCCACGGCGCGGTGGCGTTGATCGTCATCGAGGTGTTCATGCGCTCCAGCGGGATGCCGTCGAACAGGGCGCGCATGTCGCCAAGATGGGCCACCGGCACGCCGACCTTGCCGACCTCGCCGCGGGCGAGCTCATGGTCGCTGTCATAGCCGGTCTGGGTGGGCAGGTCGAAGGCGACCGAGAGGCCCGTCTGGCCCTTCTGCAGGTTGGCGCGGTAGAGTGCGTTCGACGCCGCGGCCGTCGAGTGGCCCGCATAGGTGCGAAACAACCAGGGTTTGTCGCGGTCCCCCTCGTGCATCATCGGCCTCCTGAATGATGACAGCAATTTTCTTTCTCCTGTATCGGTCGTATCGGAAAGATTGTGACCTTGTCAATTCGCCGCGATGCGGCATCGCCGCACCCGCACGAAATCGCGGTGCCCCATCGTTGTGCGTGCCGCGCCATCCTGTAAGCCTGCGCGCATGACATCGACCGTCGAGATGCCCGTCTGGGTGCTGGTTCTGGTGCTGGGCTTCGCGGCGATCGCGGCGCTCGACCGGGTGCTTGTGCCGTCGGTGCGCTGGTTCTTTCGCCGGCGGATGGAGCGGGCGGTGGCCGAGCTCAACAAGCGGCTCGAACGCCCGATCCAGCCCTTCAAGCTGATGCGCCGGCAGGACATGATCGTGCGGCTGATCTACGACCCCCATGTGATGGAGGCGGTGGTGGAGCATGCCAGCGCGCAGGGCGTGCCCGAAAGCGTGGCCTTTCAGCAGGCGCGCTCCTACGCACGTGAAATTGTCCCGCGGTTTTCGGCCGCCACCTATTTCGGATTCGCCATCCGGCTCGCGCGCGCCGTCTCGCGCGGGCTCTATCGGGTCCGGCTGGGGCATTACGACGATGACGCGGTGCGCGCGATCGATCCCAAGGCGGCGGTGGTGTTCGTGATGAACCATCGCTCCAACATGGATTACGTGCTGGTGACATGGCTGGCGGCGGAGCGCTCTGCGCTGTCCTACGCGGTGGGCGAGTGGGCGCGGATATGGCCGCTCAAGGCCATGATCCGGGCGATGGGCGCGTATTTCATCCGTCGTCGCTATCGCAGCCCGCTCTATCGGCAGGTGCTGTCGCGCTATGTGCAGATGGCCACGCGCGAGGGCGTCACCCAGGCGATCTTTCCCGAAGGGGGGCTGAGCCTCGACGGCCGGGTGGGCACGGCGCGCAAGGGGTTGCTGCGGTATATCGTGAGCGATTTCCAGGCCGCTGACGGGCGCGATGTCGTCTTCATTCCGGTGGCGCTGAATTACGACCGGGTGCTGGAGGACCGGGTGCTGATCGCCGCGCGCGAGGCGGGAGCGCGGCGCTTTCCGGTGCGCTACGGCGAGATGCTTCGCTTCGTGGCCCGGCATTTGTGGCGGCGGCTGCGCGGGCGGTTCCACCGTTTCGGTTACGCGGCGGTGACCTTTGGCGCGCCGCTGTCGCTAGAGGCGTTTCTGCGGGCGACGCCGGGGGCGGGCACCGATCTGCTGACCACCGAACTGATGGCACGCATCCGCGCGGCGGTGCCGGTCTTGCCCGTGCCGCTGGTGGCGGCGGCGCTGGAGCGTGCAGATGGTGCGCTCGACGAGGACGCGCTGCAGGCGCGCGTGGCGGCGTGGGCCGATACGCTGCGCTCCCGCGGCAGCCATGTTCACCTGCCGCAGGGCGAGTCCGCCCGCGCCGTGGCCGAGGGCGTGGAGTCGCTGGAGATCCGCGGGATCGTCGCGCGTGAGGGCGGGATGGTGCGGATCCGGCCGGGACAGGAGGCCTTGGTGGGCTTTTATGGCGCGTCGATCGCCCATCTTCTTGACGCGGCCGCGCCCGAAGGGGTGCCGGACATGCCCAGCCATCTTCGGCTGCGTCGCCCCGGAGAAAAAGAAAATTACAAACAAGACACATAATTGCGTTAAGCGGCACTTAAAAGGTTGCAAAGTTGCGCGCAAGATTATATCGCCTTGGTTGAGGGCGGTGCGGCATGGCGCCGGTGCCGCCCGGTGCGGCCAGCAAGGAGGCGAGTCATGGCTCTGGATATCAACGCGGGCATCGCGACTTACGACGCGCCACAGAAGGATCTTTACGCGGTGGGCGAGATGCCGCCCCTGGGCCATGTGCCCGTGCGGATGCATGCCTGGGCCATTCGCCGCGAGCGCCACGGCGAGCCCGAGGCCGCGATGCGCCACGAGATCGTCGAGACCCCGGCGATCGACAGCCACGAGGTGCTCGTCCTGGTGATGGCGGCGGGCGTCAACTACAACGGCGTCTGGGCCGCGCTGGGCCAGCCGATCAGCCCTTTCGACGGGCACAAGGCGCCCTATCACGTTGCGGGTTCCGACGCGGCCGGGATCGTCTGGGCCGTGGGCGAGAAGGTCACGCGCTGGAAGGTCGGCGACGAGGTCGTCATTCACTGCAACCAGGACGACGGCGACGACGAGGAATGCAATGGCGGCGATCCGATGTTCTCGCCCAGCCAGCGTATCTGGGGCTACGAGACCCCCGACGGCTCTTTCGCGCAGTTCACCCGGGTGCAGGCGCAGCAGCTCATGGAGCGGCCGAGGCATCTGAGCTGGGAGGAGAGCGCCTGCTACACGCTGACACTGGCCACGGCCTACAGGATGCTGTTCGGCCACCGGCCGCACACGCTCAAGCCCGGGCAGAACGTCCTTGTGTGGGGCGCGTCGGGGGGGCTGGGCTGTTATGCGATCCAGCTGATCAATACCGCCGGTGCGAACGCCATCGGCGTGATCTCGGACGAGGACAAGCGCGACTTCGTCATGGCGCAGGGCGCCAAGGGCGTCATCAACCGCAAGGACTTCGACTGCTGGGGCCAGATGCCCACCGTGAACACGCCCGAATACAAGGAGTGGTTCGGCGAGGTGCGCCGCTTCGGCAAGGCGATCTGGGAGATCACCGGCAAGGGCAACAACCCCGACATCGTGTTCGAACACCCCGGCGAGGCGACCTTTCCGGTCAGCGTCTTCGTGGTCCGCCGCGGCGGCATGGTGGTGATCTGCGCGGGCACCAGCGGCTACAATCTGACCTTCGATGTGCGTTACCTGTGGATGCACCAGAAGCGCGTGCAGGGCAGCCATTTCGCCAATCTCAAGCAGGCCGCCGCCGCCAACCGGCTGATGGTCGAGGGCCGGCTCGATCCGTGCATGTCCGAGGTCTTCGCGTGGGGGGACATCCCGGCCGCCCACATGAAGATGCGCCGCAACGCCCACAAGCCCGGCAACATGTCGGTGTTGGTTCAGGCACCCCGTCCTGGGCTGCGCAGTTTCGAGGACACGCTGGAGGCGAGCCGGCGGGAATGATTCCGGGGGATGGGGAAAGGGCGCGCCCTGCCTGAACGGGGCGCGCCCCAAGCGTTGCCATCCCCCTCTACGGCCCGCAGCGGGACCGGGTGGACCCGTCGCCGGTGAGCGGCCGGTCGATGCGGCTGTCGCATCGCCACTTCGGCAACAGGGAGCTTCGCGCGAGCGCGGCTTGCGAGGCTCGCGCGAGGGTTGTGGTTTCGGAAACGCCTTGTTTCCCTATTGGGGAATAGTATGGCTGCGGTCATGTTCCCTAAAATCACTTTCCATGACCCATGACTGGATCATCAACGTCCTGACCGACCTGCGCAGTTTTTCGCAGCGCAACGGGCTGGACGCGCTCGCCGAGCGGCTCGAAGACACGATCCGTGTCGCCGAGACCGAGATTGCCGGTCGCAAGGCCGATAGCGACGAAGACGCTGGCCCGCATGACGGCGAGGCAAGCCGGGCGGGCGCCGGCCCCGGCGACACCGACGATGACGATGGAGCGGGCGGCGCCGGTCGTCTGCACTGACAGGCCGCCGGCCGGGGGTGACGCCGCCGCGGCGCGGGGGTAGGGTCGCGCCATGACGGCTCCCGCATTGCGCTTTTCCCAGGACCAGGCCGAAGCCCACGACCGTATCGCCGTGCTGTTGCGCAACGCTGGCGTCGATATCGATGATGCCGCGCTCACCCCCCCGACCAGCGGGTCAGGGGGCGTTCTGGCCGTTCTGGGCCGCGCGGGCTCGGGCAAGACGATGCTGCTGGCCGCCTTGACGGAGGCGGTGCAGGAGGCGGGCGTCGAGCTCGTCTCGGGCGATTACGAGGGCAAGCGCCGGCGCGAGCGGCGCACGCTGTCGATCCTCGCGCCCACCAACAAGGCGGCGAGCGTGCTGCGCAGCCGCGGCGTGCCGGCGACGACGATCCACCGCATCCTCTATACGCCCGTCTACGACCCCGAATACGAGAAGATCGCCGAGTGGCTGGCCGGCAACGGCCCCCGCCCCGAGGTCGCCGCTCTGCCCGACACCGCGCTGGACCGGGCGGCGGCCTTCTACGAGACGGTGAAGTCCATTCCCGGCGCGTTGGCGGCCGCCGGGCTGCGGGGGTCGGATTTCATCAAGGGGTGGAAGCGGCGCGACGATCCGCTGGATGTGGGCTTCGTCGACGAGGCCTCCATGCTCGATCAGCGCCAGTTCGACGATCTGCAGGAGATTTTCCCCACTCTGGTGCTGTTCGGAGACCCCGCCCAGCTCGCCCCGGTCGGGCAGTCGGGCGAAATGGTCTTCGACGGGTTGAAGGAGGAGCAGCGGCTGAGCCTGAGCCGGATACACCGGCAAGCCGAGGGCAACCCGATCCTCGACCTCGCACATGCACTGGCCGATCCCGAGCTTGATTTCGCCGCTTTCGAGCGCCGGGTCGAGGCCGCCGCGGCGCGCGACGATCGCGTGGTGATCGCCGGGCGGGTCGATTCGGACATGATGGCGCGCTCGCCCGCGCTGGTGTGGCGAAATGCCACCCGCATCCGGCTGATTCACGCCTTCCGCGCCGCTCATGGCGCGCCCGAGGACGGGCTGCTGCCCGGCGAGCCGCTGATCTGCGACGGACTGGAACTGCCGCTCAAGCACCGCAAGCGGCGCATCGATCTGGAGGCGCGCGGACTGATCAAGGGCGCGCAGGTGATCTATCGCGGGCCGGGCAATCGGCCCGGATTCTCCCGGTTGCATGTCGTCGGGGCCGAACAGCCGCAGCTTTCGGCGGCCTCGATCATCAAGATCGAGCGGCAGGGTGATGACGAGCCCTTCATCCCCACCGCGGCGACGATGGGCGCGGCCTTCCTGCACGGGGCGGCGGTGACGATCCACAAGGCGCAGGGGTCGCAATGGCCCGAGGTGCAGGTCTTCGCGCCCGATCTCTACGCCGCGGCCCGGTCGGGGCGGATGGAGGCCGGCGTGCCCTTGTGGAAGCGGCTGGCCTATGTCGCCATCACCCGCGCCGAACATCGCCTGCATTGGGTGACCCGTTACCGGCTCTCGCGGCCGCGGACGTCGCTTGGCACCGATGATCTGGAGGCGCCAGCCACGCCGCTGGCGCTCGCCCCCGAGGGGCAGGACGGCTGATTTGCGGTTTCCCGCCTCCACCGGCTGCATTAGGGTGACTTGCGAGGATGTGAGAGAGGCCCGATGCGCTGCGTTTTCGTCCAGTTCCGTTGCATCCCCGGCAAGACCTACGAAGTCGCCGATGCGATCTACGACCGCGAAGTGGTCTCCGAACTCTATTCGACATCGGGCGATTTCGACCTGATCGCCAAGGTCTATATCCCTGACGGCGAGGATGTGGGCCGCTATCTCAATGACCGGCTCTTCGACATTCCCGGCATCAGCCGGACCTTGACCACCATGACATTCAAGGCGTTCTGACATGACCGACACGATCGCCATTACCGGCGCAAGCAGCGGCATCGGCCACGCTGTGGCCGAGAGGTTCGTCGAGCGGGGCTGGAATGTAGCCCCCATGGCGCGCCGGCTCGCGCCGCTCGACGCGCTGGCCAAACGCGCGCCCGACCGTGTGCTGCCGCTGAAATGCGACGTCGCCGAGGAGGATCAGGTCGAGGCGGCGTTTTCCGATGCGGCCGAAAGATTCGGGCGCATCGACGTTTTGTTCAACAATGCAGGGGTGTTTCCGGCCGGCGCCCTGATCGACGAGATGGCGCTGTCGGACTGGCAGTATGCCATCGACGTCAACCTTACCGGAATGTTCCTGGCCGCCCGTGCGGCCTTCCGGCAGATGCGCCGGCAGGTGCCCGGCGGGGGGCGCATCATTAACAACGGCTCGATCTCGGCGCAGGCGCCGCGGCCGCGCTCCATCGCCTATGCCGCCACGAAGCACGGCGTGACGGGGTTGACGCGCACCCTTGCCCTCGACGGGCGGGAATTCGACATCGCCTGCGGCCAGATCGACATCGGCAATGCCCGCACCGAGCTGGCCGCGCAGCTCGGCCAGGGGGCGCTGCAACCCGATGGCACGATCCGCCCCGAGCCGATGATCGAACTCGATCAGGTGGTCGATGCGGTGCTCTACATGGCCGATCTGCCGCTGTCGGTGAATGTGCCCTTCATGACCGTCATGGCCACCGGCATGCCCCTGTTCGGACGGGGCTGACCCTCTCGCTAGCCGCGCATGTAGCGGAACGCCGCCGATGCGCCCCAGCCCGCGACCAGCGCGATGACCAGCGCGAGCAGGCCGTAGAGGATCGGCTGCTCATGCGCCAGCGTGTAGAGCCAGCGTTCCAGCCCCACCTTGCTCACCTCGATCGAGGTCTCGTAGCGGTCGATCACCTCGCCCCCCCGCGTGAGGAATATGCGCGTGGCATAGGTGCCCTCGGTCAGGTTGCTGGGCAGCGAAATGCGCGTGTTGAACAGCGTGTCGCGCTCGAAGGTGACCGATCCGTCGAGCTGCTGATACAGATCGTTCTCGTCGCGGATGCGCACAAGCGCCTCGGTGAAGGCCGTGGCGTCGGGGCGGCCCACGGCCTCGCCCGCCGCCCGGATTGCCAGCGGGATCGAGATGCGGTGGCGCAGATCCTCGGTGTTGCTCAGCGCCTGCTCCAGAGGCGCGGTGCTGGCGACGGCATAGAAGCTGGGTGCGGCGCGCAGGCGCACTGAGTCGCTGTTGACCCAGATCCCCAGCGTCCGCGCCTTGCGCCAGATTTCGACCGGGGTGGACGGGCCCTGAATGGTGACGATGACTTCCAGGGAAGGCCCATCCTCGGGCAAGGGAGCCTCGTGGCGGACAGCGCCGAAGACGAGGATTTCCGATCCCGCGAAATTGGCAGTGAGCGCCACACGGTTCTGGTTGAGCGCGGCGACGACCTCCTCGCTGCGGGCGGGGGACGTCAGCGCCGCGATCAGCGGCAGCAGGATCAGGGCGAGTCCGCGCATCATCTCCGCTCCAGCACGGTGACGGAATAGAGCTCGGACGGCTGAAGGAGCAGATCGAGCGCGATCTTTCCGGCGACCGCGAGAACCAGAACAGCCAGCAGGATGCGCAGCTGCTCGGCATTGAGCCGCAAGCCCAGCCGGGTGCCGAGCTGCGCCCCGATCACCCCGCCCAGTATCAGCAGCCCCGCCAGGATGACATCCACCGAATAATTGGTGGTCGCGTGCATCATCGTGGTGAAGCCCGACACGAAGATGATCTGAAACAGCGAGGTGCCCACGACAACCTTGGTCGGCATTCCGAGCACATAGATCATCGCCGGCACCATGATGAAGCCGCCACCCACACCCATGATCGCGGCCATCACGCCCACCAGCGCGCCCACCATGAGGGGCGGAATCACGCTGATATAGAGGCCAGAGACGCGGAATTTCATCTTGATCGGCCACTTGTGCACCCAAAGGTGGCGGTGAAGCCGCCGCCGCCGGGCGCCCGGCCGGCGCGCGCGGGTAAGCGAGCGCACGCCCTCCAGAAACATCAGCAGGCCGATCAGCCCCAGAAACAGCACATAGGAGAGTTGGACGAAGAGATCGATCTGGCCCATCGCGCTGAGCAGGTTGAACAGCCAGATGCCCAGAAGCGACCCGGCAAAGCCCCCGGCGAGCAGCACCAGCCCCATCCTGAGATCCACCGTCCGGCGGCGCAGATGCGCCAGCACCCCCGAGATCGACGAGGCGACGACCTGATTGACCCCGGTCGCCACGGCCACCGCCGGGGGAATGCCGATGAAGAACAGAAGCGGCGTGATGAGAAAGCCGCCTCCGACCCCGAACATGCCCGAAAGCACGCCAACGAGTCCGCCAATGCCCAGGAGCAGGAAGGCGTTCACGGAAATCTCTGCAATGGGCAGATAGATGCTCATGATCCGACCCGTTTTTGCTGCATTGCCAATACGCGCCAAGCGACGCGGGGGCAAGGGGCGCGGGCGCGGCCGATCGGGTCAGCCGGCGGCGATGGGGCGCGTCATGACGATCGCGTCGGCCGCTGTGCCGTCAGGGCGGCGGAAATAGCCCTTGCGGCGGCCGACGGCCCGGAAACCTTCGCTGGTATAGAGCGCGCGGGCGGGCTGGTTGTCGGCGGCGACATCGAGAAAGGCGGCATGCGCGCCCTGCCGCCGCGCGGTGGCGAGGAATTGGCGCAGCAGGCCGCGCCCCAGACCCCGTCCGCGGGCTTCGGGGGCGACGGCGAGGGTGAGCAGTTCGGCCTCGCTGGCGATGGCCCGGCCCAAGGCGAATCCCGTCTCGTCGTCGCCCAGAGCAAAGACATGCGCCCCGGCGAGCATTCCGGCGAATTCCGCCGCGCTCCAGGGCCTTGGGGTGACGAAGCAGCGTTCGTGCAGCGCCGCGAGCCGCTGAGGGGTCATGGCAGCAGGGCGGGCGGCGGATCGGACGGGGGCGCGGCGTCGGCCCGGCGCAGGTAGAGCGGCGCGGGGCGCGGGCCGGGCTTGTGGCGGCGCACATGGGCGCGGCGGGCGATGGCCTCGGCCAGCGGCATCGCGGGCACACAGGCCCGGCCGCCCGTGACGGCGGCGAAGCGCTCCGCCTCGTGACCGATCACGTCGAGGCCGCTGCCGGCCATCCCCTCGGGGAGGCTCTCGGGCGTGGCTGTCAGGGGGGCGGCCTCTTCTCCGCCGCCGATGATGGCGAGGTAGCTCTGCCCCCTCCGGGCGTCGAGGCTGACCAGAACCGGCTCGGCCCGGCCGCAGGCGAGCGCCTCGAACCCGCTCACCCCGACCGCCGGGGCCTTGAGCGCCAGCGCCAGCCCGCGCGCCGCCGCGACCGTGATCCGAACGCCGGTGAAATTGCCCGGCCCGATCCCCGCGCCGAGCACGGCGATGTCGTCCCAGCCCGCGCCGGCGTCGCGCAGCATCGCCTCGACCATCGGCATGAGCCGCTCGGCCTGGCCCGTCGCCATTTCCTCGTGGAATTGGGCGAGCAGGCGCTCCCCCGACAGCAAAGCGGCCGCGCAATGCGCGGCCGATGTGTCCAGCCCCAGGGTCAGCAAGTCAGACGGCAACCGGCCGCACCTCGACCACCTCGGGGATGTAATGGCGCAGCAGGTTCTCGATGCCCATCTTGAGCGTGAGCGTCGACGAGGGACAGCCCGCGCAGGCACCCTGCATGTGCAGATAGACGACCCCGCGGTCAAAGCCGTGAAAGGTGATGTCGCCACCGTCCTGGGCCACCGCCGGGCGCACGCGCGTGTCGAGAAGCTCCTTGATCTGGACCACGATCTCTGCGTCGGGGCCGTCATGATCGGCATGGGCGACGGCGCCGTGGCCCTCCTCGCCGTCGATGACCGGGGCGCCCGACTGGTAGTGTTCCATGATCGCGCCCAGGATGGCGGGCTTGATATGGCTCCAGTCCACCGGCTCGTCCTTGGTGACGGTGACGAAATCGGGGCCGAAGAAGACCCCGGTGACCCCCTCCACCGCGAAGATGCGCCGCGCCAGCGGCGATTTCTCGGCCGCCTCGGGCGAGGGGAAATCGGCCGTGCCGGCCTCCAGCACCTGCTGGCCGGGCAGGAATTTCAGCGTTGCGGGGTTTGGCGTGGACTCGGTCTGAATGAACATGTGCAACCCTCCAGTTGGAAGGGGATATGCGCACCGTGACGACGCAAGTCAAGCGCGCGGGGCGCGGCCCGCGGCGCGGGGGTCAGGTGATCTGTTCGAGGCGGTTCTTGGACAGGTCGCCGGGCACGATGGTCATCGGCACGGGCAGCGAGCCCGAGGCGCGCGAGAGTTGCGAGACCAACGGGCCGGGGCCCGACTTCTCGGCCCCCGCGCCGAGCACCAGCACCCCGATCTCCTCGTCATCCCTGATCTGGGCCAGGATTTCATCGACGGGCTCGCCCTCGCGGATCACCAGTTCCGGGTCGAGGCCGTGCTTGTCGCGCATCCACTTGGCGAACACCTCGAAATGCGCCTCGATCCGCTCGCGCGCCTCCTCGCGCATGATATCGGCCACGCCGATCCAGTGCTGGAACTCCTCGGGCGGTATGACCGAAAGGATCTGCACCCCCGCCCCGGTATGCGCCGCGCGCAATGTGGCGAATCGGATCGCGTTGAGGCATTCGCGGCTGTCATCGAGGATCACGAGGAACTTGCGCATCCGGTCAGTCTCCTTCACCGGGGCGCATCATGGCCGAAGGCGGCAGGCAGTGGCAACCCGCGCCGTGCAGCGCGCGCGGCGCCGTCGAACTTCCCCCGATTCTCCCGATTCCGGCCCGAATCGCCCGCCAGTCTGCTTTCGTGGCTGGCACGGTGCGTCGGGCGTTGCGGAAATCTTGCCCCCAATCCAGCCCGAAACGGCCCGGCGCCCGCGTCACCGGGCATGTCCGCCCCGAGGCGGGCGTGCCCGGCCAGGCCCGTGCGCGGGCCTCGCCTCAACCGCAATGCAGACGCATGATGCGCCCGGCGGAATCGATTTCGACATTCAGCCGGTCGGGGAAGTAATCGAGGGTCAGCGGCTGGCTGGTTTCGTAGATGCGCACCCGCTCGGGCGTGTCGTGCAGCTTGAGATCCTTGACGGGATGGCCGATCAGGCCCTGCAGGTTTTCCGCCCCGCAGCTTGCGGGCGGCGGTCCTGCGGGCGGCGGCCCCACGATCGAGATTTCGCAGCCGCCGAGAAGGACAAGTGCCGCCAGAACGGCGCCGATGGGTTTCATCATGGAACTCTTCCGCGAACGGGGCACCCGTAAGGCCACCCTGCGCCCGTGTGGGGCGACGCGCAAGGGCGCCGGTGCGTCGTCTTCGGCGTTGCAACGGCCCAGGCGCTGCCGCAGTGTCGGGTGCACGCAGCTTCAAAGGGGGAGGTCAGCCCATGCGCACCCGTGCCGCCGTCGCAACGCAGGCGGGCAAGCCGCTCGAGATCATGGAGGTCAACCTCGAAGGCCCGCGCGCCGGCGAGGTGATGGTCGAGGTCAGGGCAACCGGCCTGTGCCACACCGACGATTTCACCCTTTCGGGGGCCGATCCCGAGGGGCTGTTTCCCGCGATCCTCGGCCATGAGGGCGCCGGCGTCGTCGTCGAGGTGGGCGAAGGCGTGCGCAGCGTGAAGCCCGGCGATCACGTCATCCCGCTTTATACGCCCGAATGCCGCGAATGCCCTTCCTGCCTGTCGCGCAAGACCAACCTGTGCACCTCGATCCGGGCCACCCAGGGGCAGGGCGTGATGCCCGACGGCTCGTCGCGCTTCACCACGCTCGATGGCGACCCGATCCTGCACTACATGGGTTGCTCGACGTTTTCCAACTTCACCGTGCTGCCCGAGATCGCGGTGGCGAAGATCCGCGAGGACGCGCCGTTCGACAAGGTCTGCTATATCGGCTGCGGCGTGACGACCGGGGTCGGCGCGGTGATCAACACCGCCAAGGTCGAGATCGGCGCCAAGGCGGCGGTGTTCGGGCTTGGCGGCATCGGGCTGAACGTCATCCAGGGGCTGCGTCTGGCCGGCGCCGACATGATCATCGGCGTGGACATCAACCCGGCCAAGAAGGAATGGGGCGAGCGCTTCGGCATGACCCATTTCATTAACCCCAAAGAGTGCGACAACGTCGTGCAGGAAATCGTCGAGATGACGAAGACACCCTTCGACCGGATCGGCGGGGCGGACTATTCCTTTGATTGTACCGGCAATGTGCAGGTCATGCGCGACGCGCTGGAATGCACGCATCGCGGCTGGGGCCAGTCGATCATCATCGGCGTCGCCCCTGCGGGCGCCGAGATCGCCACGCGCCCCTTCCAGCTGGTCACCGGCCGGGAGTGGAAGGGGACGGCCTTCGGCGGCGCGCGCGGGCGCACCGACGTGCCACAGATCGTGGAGTGGTACATGGAGGGCAAGATCGAGATCGACCCGATGATCACCCACACCCTGACCCTGGACGAGATCAACAAGGGCTTCGACATGATGCATGCGGGCGAGAGCATCCGCTCGGTGGTGGTGTATTGAACGATGCGCGCGCTCTGGCAGAATCCGGCCCGGACCCGCTGCGCACGCCAATGAAGACGATGACCGATCTGGCCATCCGGCCGGCCTCGTCCGGCGATCATGACGCGCTGTGGGCGATGCTGGAGCCGGTGTTTCGCGCCGGCGATACCTATGCGGTCGATTCGGATATCGCCGCCGATGATGCGCTGGACTACTGGTGCGGTGGCACGCACAGTGCCTTCATTGCCGAGAGCGGCGGCCAGCCGCTCGGCACCTACTACACCGGCCCCAACCAGGGCGGCGGCGGCGCGCATGTCTGCAATTGCGGGTTTGTCACCGCGCCGGCCGCGCGCGGGCAGGGCGTTGCGCGGGCCATGCTGGCGCACGCGCTCGACACGGCCCGCGCGATGGGCTATCGCGCGATGCAGTTCAACTTCGTGGTCGAGACGAACACCCGCGCTTTGGTCATCTGGCGCGATTACGGCTTCGAGGTGGTCGGCCGGCTGCCCGGCGCCTTTCGCCACCCCCGTGAGGGCTTCGTGGATGCGCTGGTGATGTATCGGCAACTTTGACAAGGAGAGGAGCCGCATGGCCCGCGCCGGAATCCCGCTGCTCGCCGTCCTGGTCGACGCCGACAACTCTTCCCCGCAATGGGCCGAGGCGATCTTCGAGGAGATCGCCGCGCTTGGCGAGGCCAGTGTCCGGCGCATCTATGGCGATTTCGGCCGCCCGCAGATGAAGGGCTGGTCCGACCGTCTGGCGAGCCTCGCGCTGGTCCCGCATCATTCGCCGGCCAACACCGTGGGCAAGAACGCTTCCGACATCGCGCTGGTCATCGACGCCATGGATCTGTTGCATTCGGGCCGCTTCGACGGCTTCGTGCTGATCTCGTCGGACAGCGATTTCACGCGCCTTGCCAGCCGCATCCGCGAGCAGGGGCTCGATGTCTACGGCATCGGTCAGCAGAAGACGCCCGAAGCCTTCCGCAAGGCCTGCAAGCGGTTCATCTTCGTCGAGAATCTTCTTGGCGAGGAGGAAAGCGCGCCGCCCGCGGGCAGCGCCCCCGCCCGCAGCAGCGCGACGGCCGGAAAACGCCCGCCCGCCGAGGCCGTTCCGCTGATCGAGGCGGCGATGCGGGCCATCGGCGAGGACGAGGAATGGTATTCGCTGGGCCAGATCGGCCAGTTCGTCATCGCCGCCAATCCCGATTTCGACAGCCGCACCTATGGCAGCGCCAAGCTCTCGGACCTCGTTGCCAAAACCGGACGCTTCGAGATGAAGAAGGGCGAGGGCAACCAGACCTTCCTGCGGGTGCGCGACTGAGCGGTTGCACCCTGTCGCGGTTCAATTGCGACGGAAAGGCGATCATGTTAATTTTCGCCCCTTGTCCCGGTATCCGGTCACGGGGTTGCAATGGCACAGGATGAAGCGGGACTGTATCGTGGGAGTTGCTTCTGCGGCACGGTCGAGATCGCGGCCAAGGGGGCCCCTTTTGCGATGGGCTACTGCCACTGCCAGGATTGCCGCCATTGGAGTGCTGCGCCGGTCAATGCCTTCATGCTATGGGGGCGCGACGCGGTGCAGGTAACGAAGGGCGGTGATCAGCTCGCCACGTACATCAAGACCGATGCCAGCCATAGCATGTACTGCACCGGTTGCGGCGGGCATGTCATGACCGACCATCCGGAGGGTGATTTCACCGACGTCTATGCCGCGATCCTGCCCGGCCTCGACTTCCGCCCCGAGGTGCATGTCAACTACGCGTCTTCGGTGCTGCTGGTGCGCGACGGACTTCCGAAATTCCGCGACGTTCCGGCCGAAATGGGCGGCTCGGGCGAGCTGATGGAGGAGTAAGGCGTGCGCCTGGAAACCGTCAGGTCTTTGCCGTGCCGTAGCGCGCCAGGAACATTTTCACCGCCCCGTCGACGACGCGCGCGATTTCGGCCTCGGTGAATTCGGTCTGGACGCGGCAGGTGACGCGGTCGAGCAGATCGGCCTCGCAGAGCTTGATGAACTGATCGGCGGCCAGCTCGACATCGTCGATCGCCAACTGGCCGCGCGCGCAGGCGCCGCGCAGATATTCGGCCACCCGCGCCCGTGCCATCTCGGGGCCGCTTTCGTAGAACCGGCGGCCGAGATCGGGAAACCGCGCGGACTCGGCCACGCATATGCGGTGGACGCCGCGCCCGAAGCTCGACGTGAAGAAATCGACGATGCGCCGTGCCGCGGCGGGAAGCACCTGCTCGGGCGGCGCGGAAATGTCGATCAACTCGAGCGCCTCGTCGGCCTGTCGCTGGCATTCGCGCCGGAAGACCTCCATGAAAAGCAGACGCTTGTCGGGGAAATAGCTGTAGAGCGTGGCCTTGGATACGCCGGCGCGGCGCGCGATTTCGTCGACGCTGGCGCCCTCGAAGCCGGCTGACATGAACACCGCGCGCGCGCCCTCGACCACCTGTGCGAACTTGCGGCCGCGGCGTATGCCGGCCTCAGCCTGTGCCTGGGTCATCGGGCCTCCTTCATCGGCGCCAATATCGCCCGCCGCGCAGCCGCAAGCAAGCCCGCTCCATCCGCCGGATTCTGGCGTGTCGGGGCCGCGCGTGCTAACGGCGCGGCGATGTTCGCGCTTTTTGTCCAGACGCTGCCATTCTTCGCGCTGATCGGCCTGGGATACTGGGCCGGCCGCAGCGGCTTTTTCACGCCCGAGGCAACGCAGTATCTGACCAAGTTCGTCTTCTACTTCGCGCTTTCGGCGATGCTGTTTCGCTTTGCCGCCAGTCTTTCGCTGGGCGCGGTGTTCTCGTGGAGTTTCGTGGCCGCCTATCTGACCGGCTGCGCGGTGGTCTATGTGCTCGCGGCGCTCGTCGCCCTTTTTCGCCAGCGTCCGTTCACCGAGGCGGCGATGGAGGCGCAGGTGGCCGTGATCGGCAATACGGGCTTTCTGGGCGTGCCGATGCTGGTGGTGCTGATGGGCGAGGCCGCCGCGGGGCCGGTTCTGATGGTGCTCGCGCTCGATCTCATCGTGTTCTCCAGCCTCTTCACCCTGATTGTCACCGCCGCGCGCGAGAGCCGCTTTTCGCCCGATCTGGTGCGGATTCTCGGG
This sequence comes from Rhodobacteraceae bacterium WD3A24, assembly GCA_002967695.1. Taxonomy (GTDB): domain Bacteria; phylum Pseudomonadota; class Alphaproteobacteria; order Rhodobacterales; family Rhodobacteraceae; genus Alkalilacustris. The sequence continues at coordinate 40,024 of PUHN01000022.1, forward strand.
ATGGGGCTACTGAGGAATCCGATGATCGTGGCGATGGGGGCGGGGCTTGTGTGGTCGGCCACGGGCTGGCCGCTGCCGGGGCCGGCGGAGTCCTTTCTGTCGATGCTGGGCGCGGCGGCGACGCCCGGCGCGCTGTTTGCCATCGGCGCCTCACTGGCCGACAAGTCGGCCGAACGTCTCTCCGTCGCCGTCTGGCTGTCGGTATGCAAGCTGGTGCTCCATCCGGCGGCGGTGGCGGTGGCGGCCCTGCTGGTATTCGACGTGGACCCCTTTGCAGCCTCGGTGATGATCGCCGCCGCCGCCTTGCCGGTGGCGGGCAATGTCTACATGCTGGCGAAGCATTACGGCGTGGCGGCCCAGCGGGTCTCGGCGGCGATCTTCGTCTCGACAGTGGCGAGCATCGTGACCGTGCCGACCGTGATCGCCTGGGTCGGCGGCTGACGGCGCGAGGGAGTGGCGGATGATGAAGACGATCTCGGAGAGCAGGTGCTTCGGCGGGGTGCAGGGCGTCTATGCGCACGACTCCGCCGTCACCGGCTGCGCGATGACCTTCGGGCTGTTTCTGCCGCCCGAGGCGCGGGAGGGGCCGGTGCCGGTGCTGTGGTATCTCTCGGGGCTGACCTGCACGCACGAGAACGCGATGGTCAAGGCCGGCGCGCAGGCCTGGGCGGCCGAGCACGGCATCGCCGTGGCCTTTCCCGACACCTCGCCGCGCGGGCCGGATGTCGCCGATGACGAGGCTTTCGACATGGGGCAGGGCGCGGGCTTTTACGTCAACGCCACGCGCGCGCCCTGGGCGGCGCATTTCAGGATGTGGGATTATGTCACCGACGAGTTGCCGCGGCTGCTGGTCAATGCTTTCCCCGTTGATGAGGAGCGCCAGGCGATCACCGGCCATTCCATGGGGGGGCATGGCGCGCTGACCGCGGCGATGAACCTGCCGGACCGCTATCGCTCCGTCTCGGCCTTCGCGCCGGTTTCGCATCCGTCGCGCTCGGATTGGGGCCGGCGTCAGTTCGCCGCCTATCTCGGTGACGATGAAAGCGACTGGGCGGCCCATGATTCCACCCTCCTGATGCGCGCGGCCGGCTTTCCCGGCGAGGTGCTGATCGACCAGGGGACGGCCGACGCCTTTCTCGACAGGCTCATGCCCGAGGCGCTGGCCGGGGCGATGGCCGCCCGGCGGCAGGCGGGGCAGATGCGGATGCAACCGGGCTATGACCACAGCTATTTCTTCGTGGCGAGTTTCATGGCCGATCACATCGCCTTCCACGCCGAGGCTCTGTGGGCGTGAGCGCGCTTTACGTCGATGCCGACGCCTGCCCGGTCAAGGGCGAGGCCGAGCGCGTGGCGACCCGTCACGGCATGCGCGTCTTCATGGTCTCCAATGGCGGGCTGCGCCCCTCGGCCAATCCGCTGGTGGAGATGGTTTTCGTCGATGCCGGCCCCGACGTGGCGGATATGTGGATCGCCGCGCGCGCCGGTCCGGGCGACATCGTCGTGACCGCCGACATCCCTCTGGCGGCGAAATGCGTGGCCGCGGGCGCGCGCGTGCTGGCCCCCGACGGGACGGAGTTCACCGAGGCCAATATCGGGGGGCGCCTTGCCACGCGCGATCTCATGGCCGATCTGCGCGCCGCCGACCCTTTCCGCCAGGGCGGTGGCCGCGGTTTCGACCGGGCCGATCGCAGCCGGTTTCTCAACGCGCTGGAACGGGCCATGCAAGGGGCGGCGCGGGGCAAATGACCGCGCGGTGCGGGGGCGGCACGCCTGCATGGGCGGCCCGGGCCGGCGCGGCTCAGAAATAGCTGCGCACCAGCGCGCCGGAGATGAGCGTCCAGCCGTCAGCGACCACGAAAAAGGCCAGCTTGAAGGGCAGGGAGACGATCGCCGGCGGCACCATCATCATCCCCATCGACATCAGGACTGCGGCCACGACGAGATCGATGATCAGAAAGGGCAGGAAGATCAGAAAGCCGATCTCGAAGGCCCGCGCGATCTCGCTGAGCAGGAAGGACGGCACGAGCTGCGCCAGCGGCGCATCGGGCGCGAGGGGGGCGATTTGCGCCCCGTCCCCGGCGCGCAGGCTTGCAAGCGCCTCATAGGTGTCGGGCTCCACGCGCCCGGCCATGAAGTCGCGGAAAGGGCCGATCGCGCGGCGAAACGCCTCTTCGACGCCGATCTCGCCGTCATTGAGCGGAGCGATGCCGGCCTGCCAGGCGGCGGTGGCGACCGGCTCCATCACGAAGTAGGTCAGAAACAGGGCGAGCGTGACGATGAGCATGTTGGGCGGCGATTGTTGCAGCCCAATGGCGGTGCGCAGGATCGAAAGCACCGTGACTATGAAGGGAAAACAGGTGATCATGATCGCCAGTCCCGGCACGAGGCTCAGCAGCGTGACCACGATCAGAAGCTGGACGGCGCGGGCCGAAAGCGAAGTGTCGTCGCCCAGATCGATGCTGATCTCCTGCGCCCCGGCAGGCAGCGCCGTCACACCGGCGGCCAAGGCGAGTGCCAGCAGGAGCAGCAGGCGCGGCGCCATCGCGCTCACAATCCCCCGCTGAGATCGACGACGTCGGTCAGCCGCACGGCGAGCTGGCCGGCCTGATCGCCGTCCATCTCCTCGAGTTCGCCGCGTGCGATGAGCCGGTCGCCGACATAGAGTTCCACCGGGTCGTCCATTCCGCGGTCGAGCGGCAGGACGGCTTCGGGCTGCAGCTTGAGCAACTCGTGCACCGCAGGCCGGGCGCGGCCGACGGAGATGGTGATCTCGATGGGAATCTGGCTGAAGGTGTTGGGGACGGCCCCCTCGGCGTCATCCATGGTCTCGCATCTCCTCGTCTGCATGGAAGAATTCGGTGACCGCCGCGTCGATCTCGGCGATGACCCGGTCGAGGTCGATCTCGGTTTCGCGCTCGCCGAAGCGCAGCCGCGCCTGCCCGGGGTCGAGCGCGGGCTCCTCAATGATACTGAACTGCGGCAGCGTGGCCTGCGAAAGCGCGTGCTCGACCGCCGGGCGCGCCTCGGGGTTGACGGCGATCTCGATGCCGATCTCGGTTTCGCGCTCGGCGACCGGGCGCAGCGTCTCGGCGATCGTCTCACCCAGGGTTTTCCGGGCCAGCTCCGGCAGTATCCGCGCCGACATTTCCCGCAGCAATGGCGTCAGCGCGCGCAGGATTTTCGCGCGCGCCTCCTCGTAGGTGAATGACAGATCCTGGAGATTGCGCGCCAGATCGGCGCGAATGCGCGTCTGTTCCTCGCCCTCGGCGCGGACGGCATCGTCCCACCCGGCCTTGTAGCCCTGCTCGAAGGCGGTGAGCCTGAGCTCCTCGAGCGTGTCATTGCTGAGCATGACGGTTTCGTCCGCGCCCCGCGCGGCGTCGTCGTCGAATTCCTCCAGCTTCAATCGCCGCGACATCAGCCGCGCTCCTCGCGCTCATCCTCCATCCAGCCGCGCAGGATCTCGACCGTCTCGTCCTGGCGCTCCTCGATGAGGCGGCGCAGCCGCGTCACCGGGTCGTCGGCGGCCTCCTCGGCCGATGGGGCCAGTCCGGCCGTCTCGGGGGCGAGCATCGGCAGGTTGTCGTTGAACCCGCCGAAATCGAGCTCGCCCGAAAGGGCGGTGTCGGCCGCCTCATCCGGTGGGGAGGCGTCACCTGCGCCAAGAAGCTCGCCGCTGCCGGGCTCAGACTCCGGCGCGGCCAGGCGTCCCCGCGCCCCGCCAGCCGAGGCAATGAGTGGTCTGAGGACGAACAGGGCGAGTGCGAGCACCACGACAACCAGCGCGGCGAGCTGGATCAGCGACATGAGATCGAGGCCGAAGCGCTCCATGAAGCCCTCGCGGGCCTCGGTGCCAAGCTCGCGGGGCGGCTCGAAGGGCAGGGAGCGCAGCGTGATCACATCGCCGCGCGATTCGTCGAACCCCACTGCCGAGGCGACGAGTTCGCGCAGCGCCTCGAGCTCGTCGTCGGGGCGCGGCTGCCATGTCTGCTCGCCATCGGGGCCTGTCACGCGCTTGCCGTCGAGGAGGACCGCCACGGTGAGGCGGCTGATGGCGCCGGGCCGCCGGACGACTTCGCGCTCAATCTCGGAGACTTCATAGTTCACCCGTTCGCGGGTTTGTGTCCGGTTGTCGCGCGAGCCGCCGTTGCCCGCGTCGTCACCCGTGGCGGCATCGCCGTCGGGCAGGTTGCTCGCCACGGTCACCGCACCGTTCGCGGTGTTCGTGGCGTTGTGCGACTGCTCTTCGGTTTCGGTGCTGATCGCGACCCGGCTTTCGGGGTCGATCCGCCGCTCCCGGACGGTCTCGCTCTCGGTCACGGTCTCGGTGCTGACTTCGACGACCGCCCGGCCGGCGCCGACATGAGCCTCGAGGAGACGCTCCACCCGACGCCGGATCTCGGCGGCACGGCTCCCGGCGGCGGCACCCGGCGCGTCCGGGCCACCGGACGGGATCGCCAGCCCTGCCCGGCTGTCGATGATGGAGACGGCGCCGGGCTCCAGCCCCGAGACGGCGGCGGCCACAAGATGGCGCAGCGCCTCGGCGCGCGATTGCGACAGCGCCCCGGAGGCGGTGGTCACGGTGACCGACGCGGTCGGCGCGGTCTCGCGGCGAAAGGGCGCGTCGCCGTCACGCGCGATATGGACACGCGCTGCGCGTATCCCCGGGCTGGCGAGGATCGTTCGGGCAAGCTCGCCCTCCTTTGCGCGCCAGTAGGCGGCGTCGAACATCTGCGAGGTCGTCCCGAAGCCCGAGAGATCATCAAGCAGCTCGTACCCCGCCGCGCCCACATCGGGCAGGCCGCTGGAGGCGAGCGTCATGCGCGTTTCGTCGCGGCGCGATGCATCGACATAGATCGAGTCGCCGCGGACCTCATAGGCGACGCCGCGCTGCTCGAGCGCCTCGACGACATCGCCTGCCGCGCCGCTTTCCAGGCCCGAATAGAGCAACGCCATGCCCGGTGACATCGCCAGCCGCGAAAGCCCGAGGACGGCCGCGAACACCGTGACCGTGGACAGGGCGACGATCAGGCGGCGGGCGGGCGATAGGCTGGTCCAGACCGAGATGATCTGCTGCAAGGCGATTCCCCCCGTGCCGCGGGCCTTCTGCCCGTCGATGCCGCCATGCTTGGCCGATCGCGCTTAACAATCGGTTAGTCCGCACGGGGTTATACGAGTCGCCACGCAAACGCAGAGAGGTGGCGATGACCGACTCAGCCCAGGCCGCGACGGATAGCGGCAAATCCCTCAGAAGGAGCGTCCTTATCGGGCTTGTGGTGGCGCTGTCCCTTGGGGGGGGCGGATTCTACGCAACCTATTCGGGGCGGATACTCGCCGCAGAGTCGCCCGCCGATCTTCCACCGAGCGTGGCCGACATCGCCTTCATCCCGCTGGAGCCGATCATCATCGGGATCGAGTCCGGCAGCGAGACGCGCCATCTGCGCTTTGCCGCCACGCTCGAGGTCGCGCGCACCCATCGCGACGATGTCCGGCATCTGCTGCCCCGCATCACGGATGTCCTCAACAGCTTCCTGCGCGCGGTGGATCTGGGCGAGGTCGGCGACCCGACGCGCCTTATGCGCCTGCGCGCGCAGATGCTGCGTCGGGTGCGGATCGTCAGCGGCGAGGGCCGCGTCCGCGATCTGCTGATCAACGAATTCGTGCTCAACTGAGGAGGACGCCTTGACCGTCATCGCCGATATCCTGCTGGCCGCCGGCGCGTTCGGCGCCGCCGCATACTGCTTCGTTCTTTCGCGCCGGTTGCGTCGTTTCACCCAGCTCGAAGGCGGCATGGGCGGGGCGATCGCGGTGCTTTCGGCGCAGGTCGACGATCTCACGCGCGCAGTGGAAAGCGCCCGCGGCGCAGCCAATGCCTCCGCCGAGGCGCTCGAAGCCCAGACCGAGCGTGCCGGGCGCAAGGCCGAGCGGCTCGAAATCCTGTTGGCCTCGCTGCATGATCTGCCCGCACCCGAGGACGGCGGGGCCGCCACCGGCAAGGGGGCTGCGGACGACGAATCGGAGGCGCGGCCGCGCGTCCGGCGCCGCCGTCAGACCCGGGAGGCGGCCCAATGACGGCGCGCGTGGCTCGAACGGGGCAGCGGCCCCGGCGCAGGATGCGCGGCGGGCTTTCGATCTTGGCGCTGATGCTCGCGGGATCGGCAGCGATCCGGATCGCGCCGGGGCTCGGCGAGGCCGTCGCCCAGGCTTCGGTGCCGCAGGACCAGCCGGCGCAGGCAGCCTCCGACGCGCGACCGGCATCGCCCGATCCGGTGGCACTGCTCGATTCCGTGCGAAACCGGGAGGCCGCCGTTGCCGAACGCGAGCGCGCGCTCGAAGAGCGGCTACAGGCGCTGTCGGTGGCCGAGGCACGGGTCGAGGAACGGCTTGCCGCCCTGCGGAGCGCCGAGGAGGAACTCGCCGGCACCCTCGCGCTGGCCGACGAGGCGGCCGAGAACGATCTCGCCCGGCTCACCGAGGTCTACGAGAACATGGACCCGGACGAGGCCGCCGCCCTGTTCGAGGAGATGGCGCCCGAGTTCTCGGCCGGATTTCTCGGACGGATGCAGCCCGCCGCCGCGGCGGAGGTGATGGCCGGGCTCGCGCCCCGTACCGCCTACACGATCAGCGCCATCCTCGCTGGCCGCAACGCCTCGGTTCCGACGGAGTAGCCGCGATGAGCCCCCATGCTCCGCCCCGAGGCGTCCGGCGCCCTGCCGCACGACAGGCCCGCACATGATGGGCGCGGTGGGAATCCTCGTCGTTTTCGTCATGGTCTTCGGCGGCTATCTCGCCGCCGGAGGCTCCTTCTCCATCATCCTTGATGCGCTGCCCTATGAAATGACCATCATTGTGGGGGCCGCCGTGGGCGCCTTCCTGATCGCCAATGACAGCAGCGCGGTCAAGCACACGCTGCGCGACGTGGCCAGGGTATTCCGCGGGCCGCGCTGGAAGCCCGGCGATTACCGCGATCTGCTCTGCCTGCTCTTTGAACTGATCCGTGTCGCCCGGCAGAACCCTGTCGCGCTTGAGGAGCATATCGAGGCGCCCTACGACTCCGACATCTTCGCGGGCTACCCCCGCATCCGCGCCGACCCGGAAGCCGTCGAGCTGATCTGCGACACGCTGCGATCGGCGGCGATGAATTACGACGACCCTCATCAGGTCGAGGAAGTCCTCGAAAAACGGATGGAAAGCGCGCTGCAGCGCTCGCTGCACACCAGCCACGCGCTGCAGACGGTCGCCGACGGGCTGCCGGCGCTGGGAATCGTCGCTGCCGTTCTGGGCGTGATCAAGACGATGAGCTCGATAGACCAGCCCCCCGAGGTGCTCGGGAAGATGATTGCAGGGGCCCTGGTGGGCACCTTTCTGGGTGTGTTTCTCGCCTACGGCTTCGTCGCACCTCTGGCCAACCGGATGCGTTCCATCGTCGAGGAGGACGGCCACTTCTACCAGCTGATCCGGGAAGTGCTCGTCGCCAATCTGCACGACCACGCCGCCAACATCTGCATCGAGGTGGGGCGCCAGAACACCCCGCATCACGTCCGCCCCAGCTTCGGGGATCTCGAACAGGCGCTACGCAACGTCAAGAAGGAGGCGGCATGAGAAACCGGCGCATGGCGGGAGCGTGTTGGCCGGCCGCGTTGCGCCGGGGCGTCGCGGCGGTCACGATGCTGACTGCCGCGGCTGGACCGGCGGCGGCGGAGCGCGTCGAGGTTCTGTCGGGCGAACACGGCGATTTCTCCCGCCTCGCGCTCGTGCTGGATCGGCCAACGGAGTTTGCCCTGACCCCGACCGATGCGGGATACCGGCTGCGCTTTGCGCGCGATGACATCATCTTCGATCTCGACGGCGTCTTTCGCTACATCCCGCGCGACCGGCTTGCGGATCTCGCGCCCCTTTCCGGGCCGGAGGGGGCAGGGCTCGCGATGACGCTGGGCTGCGATTGCATCGTCGAGGCGTTCGTGGACCGGCCCGGCCTCGTCGTCGTCGATATTCGTACCGGCGGCAGCCCCACCGCCACGCCGCCGCCGCGCCCACGACCCGCGCGACTCACCAACGCGGGTGCGCGGCCTCCCCGCCCCCGCCCGGTGACGGCGCGCGCGCCCGACCCGCCCGGGGATGGTCGCGCCATCGACGCGGCCCCGATCTTCTGGCGCGAGCATCCCGAAATGCTCGAAGCCCGCGCGGAGCTCGCCAGCGCCGAGGGGTCGGCAGAGCGGTTGCGGCCGCAGCGGTCGCGGCGCGCCGACCCGGACGGGGAGGCAGGGACACCCTCCCCCGAGGCCGCGCGCGAGCATCTTCTCCGCCAACTCGGCCGCGCGGCGGCGCAGGGGCTGATCTCGGCCGATCTCGCCGGGCCCGCGCCGCCGGCCGCCCCGGACGCGCCACCGGCGCGCGCCGACACGCCCCATCGGCCGCCCGAAATGCCGCCGCCCGATGCGCCGCCGACCGGCGACAATTCCGCACGCTCCGGCGCCGCGCCAGCGGCGGCCGGAGGCCACATCAATTTGCGGGCCCGCAGTGCCGTCGATGCGGCGCTCGGCCTCGACGCGCTGCGCGACGCCCTCGCGCCCGGCGGGAGGCTGTGCGCCGAGCCCGCCGCCTTTGCACTTGGCGGTCATTCGGATGCGCCGGCGGCGATTGATGCGCTCTCCGTGCAACGCCGCGGCCTTGTGGGAGAATTCGACGATGCCGTCCCGGAGGCCGTCGAGGCGCTGGCGCGAACCTATCTGTCTCTCGCTTTCGGGGCAGAGGCCCGCGCGACGCTGGAGGCTTTCCCTCTCGATCTGCCCGACGGCGATATCCTGCGCGCGATGGCCGATATTGTCGATGGCCGCCCTCCCACCCGGCCCGGCCGGCTCGCCGGCATGACCGCCTGTAACGGGCCGGCCGCGCTGTGGTCGGTCATGGCACGTCCGGAATTGCCCGAAGATGCGGACGTGAACACGGGCGCGGTCCGCCGCAGCTTTTCGGCGCTTCCGCGGCCGCTGCGCCGGCAGCTTGGGCCGGGGCTTGCGCGGCGCTTTCTCGATGCGGGCGATGGCGAGGTGGCGCGCGCGATTCGTGCGGCCACCGCGCGCGCCTCCGACGGGCGCGGCGCGCGGCTTCGGCTTCTGGATGGATTGCTTGCGTTGGAGGCCGGCCGGATCGCGGCGGCGGAGCGGCATTTCGACTCGGTGCGGCGGGGCAACACCCCCGCGGCGCCCGAGGCGCTCCTGCGGCTGGCCCGGATGCGGCTGGAGCGGGACGCGCCCGTCGGCGATGATGTCATCGCCGATCTTTCGGCGCGGGCGGAGGAGTTTCGCGGCAGCGACCTGGCCGAGCGACTGCTTTCGATCGAGGCCCGGGCCCGGGCACGAACCGGCGACTTCGCTGGTGCGTTCGCGGCGATGGGGCGGCTGCGCGATGAGAGCGATGACGGCTCCGGCGCGCTCCGCGAGACCCGCAGCGCAGTCTATCAAGCGCTGGCGGAGTCCGCCGGCGATCCGGTGTTCCTCGACAGGGTCTTTGCCGGGCCGGTCTGGCAGGAGGGCGGGCTTGCGCGGGCGGTGCGACAGGCCGTGGCCCGCCGCTTGCTCGATCTCGGATTCGCCGCGGAAGCCGCCCGGATGCTGCCTGCGTACACCGAGGGGAGCGCGCCCGAGCGGGCGCTTCTCGCCCGCGCCGCCCTGATGCGCGAGCGACCGAACGAGGCTCTGCGCGCTGTTGCGGGGCTGGCCGGACAGGCGGCGGCGCGGCTTCGCGGCGAGGCGTATGTGCAGCTGGGAGAGATGGACGCGGCGGCCGCGGCATTCGCCCGCGCGGAGGCACAGGAGCGACGCGCCGCGGCGGCCTGGCTCGCCGGGAACTGGGACGTCGTGGACGATCTGGGAACGCCGGAGCAGCGCGGGTTCCTGGCGGCCAGCGCGCCGGACGCGGCCGCTGCGCCCGACAACGGATCGGATGACGGCGGCTCCACCCTGACCGATGCTACCGGGGCCGCGAGGCCGGATGAGGGGATGCTTGCCCGCGGCCGCGCGCAGATCCGGCGCAGCGGCGCATTGCGTGGCGCTGTGGAGGCGCTGCTGCAGGCACACCGGCTGCCCGAAGGGTGAGCGCCCTGACGCTTACTGCTTGTCAACACTCCGGTTCTAGGCTCGCGCAGACAGCGGCAAGAATTGCGGCATGAGGTCGAAATGGCGCCCCGACTCAGATCGTTCAGCTCCCATGTCTCGAGCGGTCACTGGAGCCGCGCTCGCGGCCGTGACGAAAGGAAGACGGTTGTCGGGCATGGCGCCGGCCGCGCCGGGGGCGCGGGCCGCTGGGCGGGCTGGGCGCTGTGCGCCGGACTCGTCGCATCCGCGCCGGCGCCGGCCCATGCCACGGGGCCCGCGCAGTTGTGCGAACGTGCCGCCCACGGGGCCGCGCGTGCCACAGGGGTCCCGCGCGATGTGCTCATGGCAATCGCCCTCGCGGAAACCGGACGGCGCAACGGCGAAAGCGTGCGCCCCTGGCCCTGGACCGTCAACATGGAGGGAGACGGGCGCTGGTTTTCCACGGCAGAGGAGGCGCTCGCGCATGCCGAGCGCCGCCACGCCGCAGGGGCGCGGAGTTTCGATATCGGCTGCTTCCAGATCAACCACCGCTGGCACGGCGAGGCCTTCGACTCGATCGAACAGATGTTCGAGCCGGCCGCCAATGCCCGCTATGCGGCGCGGTTTCTCGCCCGACTCCATGACGAGTTGGGTAGCTGGGAGGCCGCCGCGGGCGCGTATCACTCCCGTACCCCGGCACTTGCCGAACGCTATGCCGCGCGGGTCGCGCGCTATCGCCGGACGCTCGCCCGGGACGGAGCGAGCCCGCCCGCGCGCCCCGCAACCCCCGCCCGCCCGGAGGCGAGAGACGGCGCCGCACCCCGACGGGCTCGAGGGCTGATCCGGCAGGCGAGCGGGCCGTTGCTCGCCCTGGGGCCGACGGGGGCGCGGGCCGCGCCCCGGGGGGGCGGCGACGGCCCCGCGATACCGGGCGCGGGACTCGGCGCGCTGCCCTTTGGCAATCTGCTGGCCCGTGGCGGACGGGGCCGGCCCGTCACGGCCGAGCCTCTGGCGGGAGGGTGACGATGGCGCCGCTTTCCCTTTCGGCGCTGTTCCGGCCGACCATTCTGCTGGCGCTGGCGCTGATGGCTGTCATCGTGATGATGGTTCTGCCCGTGCCGGCCTGGGTGCTCGATATCGGCCTGGCGGGCTCCTTCGCTTTGGCGATCCTGATGTTCACGGTCACGCTCTTCATCGAGCGGCCGCTCGATTTCTCCGC
>PUHN01000023.1 GCA_002967695.1 Rhodobacteraceae bacterium WD3A24
CAGGCGGCTGAGCCTCCCCCGGACCCCCGCCCGGGGGCGCCCCACCACCCCCTTTTCGGTTCCTCCGCGGCCACGAAGGGCATGCGGGGGGCGGGGCGCAAGAGTTCGCTAGCGTCAGATGACTTTTTGGGGTTACCCGGGGGTGGCCCCCCGCCGCGTGCTGCGGCGCGGCGGAAAGTAAAAAAGGCAAAAAAATAAAAATATTACGCGCGCATGCGCGTGGCGCGATCGAGTGGCCACCAGGTGGTCGCCCCGCGATGGCCGGGCTGGCCAGGTGGCCACCTCTCCGACAAGGATAAAGACGATGTCCGATCATCTCGACAGCGCCGGCGGCGAGTGCTTCAAGAACAACGCGACTCGCTACTCTACGATTCTCGTGAGTTTGTGGACGGATTCGCCTGCATTCCGGGAAAGCGGCGGCGCCAGGCCCGCGAGGCCCGGTAGCTCCCGGACTGTTCATGCGCCTCGGAAATAGTCTCGACAGAGCGATCCTCCGAGCCTGCGCGAGACGCTGCACAATTCACGCGTGCACAGTCTGCGTTCGCGGAGGTCGCATTTTCGGGACGAACGGCCGGGAATGGGGCGAACGAGAAGTGCGCGTTTTCTATGCGCGCGCCCAAGTAATGCTGAAAAATGAGCCGTTGCGCCAGCGCCAGCGCCGCGATGCAGCGCAAAATCCGAAAATGAGTTGGACAAGTCGGCGCTCGAAACGTCCGATTGCCTTGCTTGACCTATGGTCAGAAGAGGAGATGTCCGGCGGTCTACCGTTGCCACGTGCCGACCGCCGGACGATTGCAACACAACAAGTGCCGCGCTTGGGAGAAATGGTCCTTGCCAAGGATTGTCAAGCCCATGGCCGCGCGCCACGAGAGACAGGAGCCACTGAACAATGACCAGGAATGCCCTGATGGCCGCCGCCGCGGCCACCGCGACTCTAGCCGGCGCCGGGACAGCAAGCGCGCAGGCGGAATGCCCGATCCGCGTTGGCGTGCTGCACTCTCTGTCCGGCAGCATGGCGATCTCCGAGACGACGCTGCGCGACGTGATGCTCATGCTCATCGAACAGCAGAATGCCGATGGCGGAATTCTGGGCTGCGAGATCGAGCCGGTCGTCGTCGATCCGGCCTCCGACTGGCCCCGCTTCGCCGAGCTGACCCGCGAATTGCTGACCGTCGAAGAGGTCGACGTGATCTTCGGCTCCTGGACCTCGGTCAGCCGCAAGTCGGCCCTGCCCGTGCTCGAGGAACTCAACGGCCTGATGTTCTACCCGGTTCAGTACGAGGGGCAGGAAAGCTCGCGCAACGTCTTCTACACGGGTGCCGCGCCGAACCAGCAGGCGATACCCGCCGTCGACTATTTCATAGATGAGCTTGGGGTCGAGAGTTTCGCTCTTCTGGGGACCGACTACGTCTATCCCCGCACGACGAACGCCATCCTGCATTCCTATCTCGAGAGCCGCGGCATCGCGCCGGAGAATATCTTCGTCAACTACACGCCCTTCGGTCATTCCGACTGGTCGACGATCGTGTCCGACGTCGTCGGGCTCGGCGCGGGCGGCCAGCAGGTGGGCGTGGTCTCGACGATCAACGGCGACGCCAATGTGGGCTTCTACAACGAGCTTTCGGCCCAGGACATCAGCGCCTTCGACATCCCGGTCGTTGCGTTCTCTGTCGGGGAGGAGGAACTTTCGGGCCTCGATACGTCGCGGCTCGAGGGCCATCTTGCCGCGTGGAACTACTTCATGTCGGCCGACACGCCCGAGAACGAGGCCTTCATCGAGGCATGGCATGACTTCATCGGCGACGATCGCCGAGTGACGAACGATCCGATGGAGGCGCACTACATCGGCTTCAACATGTGGGTGAACGCCGTGACCGAGGCCGGCACCACCGACGTCGATGCCGTGCGCGAGGCGATGTGGGGCCAGGAATTTCCAAACCTCACCGGCGGCATGGCCGAGATGCAGCCCAATCATCACCTGGCCAAGCCGGTGCTGATCGGCGAGATCCGCGCTGATGGGCAGTTCGACATCATCAGTCAGACCGAAGAGGTGCCGGGCGAGGCCTGGACGCCCTATCTCGAGGAGAGCGAGACGCTGACCAGCGACTGGCAGGAACTGGGATGCGGGATGTATGACACTGCAACCGAGACCTGCGTTCAGATGACCTCGAACTACTGACGCGAGCCGGGGGCGGGCCATGCATCCGCCCCCGACCCGGTCGCTCGCGAAAGCTCTCAAAATGCTGACGATTCTGCGCACCTTCCTTGGACTTGTCCGTCGCTGCGCAATCTGGGTGCTGGTCCTCAGCGGGCCGACACTTGCGCAGGATGGCGATGCCCCGCTTCAGCCCGTCCTCCAAAATGTCCGGGACGAGATTGCCAACCCGTCCCGCAGCAGCGTGGACCGCGTTCTGGACGCGCTGACAAACTCCGACGCGACCGGCGTCGTCGATTTCCTACGCGCGTGGCAGGATCGCGCCGTCTACACTGACCCGGCGACGGGCCTGTTCTACTACGCCCGCGAGGAGAGCGGCGATCTCGTCCTGATCGACATCGACAGCGGGGCCGAGGGGGCAACCGTCTCGACACGAGATGTCGAACATATCCGCCCCAATGGAGGAGTCCGCCGAGAGGTCGCAGCCTCCCTCGTACAATTCGAAGTGTCGTCGCCAGACCCCGAGCGACGCCGTGCAGCGCTCGAGGCTATCGGACGCAGCCCCGATGCCGAGCAGATCGCTTATCTCGCCGCCTCGATCGGGAGCGAACCCGACCCCGAGATCCGCGCCCGCAAGGAACGGCTCCTTACGCTCCTGTCCGCGCGTTTCGCACCCGACGTCGAAGACCGCGTCGCCGCCATCGAGACGCTAAGCGGCGACGTCAGCACCGAGGCGCGCGCGGTCCTCAGCCAGATTCTCGCGACCCGGCAGCGTATCGCCGAATCTCTTCCCCAAGACGTCAACATGGCAACCGTTCTCGAGATCGGCTCCGATCTCGGGGTTGATGCCGCCTATGGCCGCCTTGTCGACGCGGGGCTCGCCCCCGAGCGAACCGACACCGACTCGATTCTGGCGGCCCTCAGGGCGAATGTCGTCGATGGCGCGGTCGGCGGCATTCCGCTTCACCAGCTGGATACCGAAGAGGCGCGTGAGACGGCCTATCGCGCGCTCAGTGCCGACGGGCTGGCACCGCAACTCTTCTCCGATGCCGAGGTGGCCGACGCCGTCGGCCACCATGAATTCTTCGAGGAATACGTCGAACCTAACGAGGAGATCACCGATGCCGCGCGCGCGGCGGTCGACGGCACCGGTACCCGCATCGCGATCTTCGAGGGGCTCAGCCTAGCGTTCGACGCCCTTTCGCTCGGCTCGATCTTCTTTCTCGCGGCCGTCGGCCTGGCCGTCACGTTCGGCGTCATGCGCGTCATCAACATGGCGCATGGCGAGTTCATCATGATGGGAGCCTATACCGGCTATGTCATCCAGCTGTTCGTGCCCGACCACACGCTCAGCCTCGTCATTGCGCTGCCCATGGCGTTCCTGGTCGCCTTTGCCGCCGGCGTGGCGTTGGAGCGACTGGTGATCCGCCACCTCTACACCCGCCCGCTGGAAACGCTGCTGGCAACCTTCGGAATTTCCATCGCGCTTCAGCAGCTGGCCAAGAACATCTTCGGCACGCAGGCCCGCCCCCTGACCGCACCCGATTGGCTGGCAGGCTCGATCGCGCTCAACGATATTGTCAGCGTCGCCACGATCCGCGTCGCGATCTTCGTTCTGGCGCTGATCTTCCTCGTCCTGCTCCTGCTGGTGCTCAAGCGCACCCGGCTGGGGCTGGAGGTGCGCGCGGTGACGCAGAATCCCGGCATGGCCGCCTCGATGGGCATCGACCCGGATCGGATCAATATGCTGACCTTCGGCCTCGGCTCGGGCATCGCCGGTATCGCGGGTGTGGCCATCGGGCTCTACGCGCAGGTCACCTCGGAAATGGGGGCGAACTATATCGTCCAGAGCTTCATGACCGTGGTCGTGGGCGGGGTCGGCAATGTCTGGGGAACCCTCGCGGGCGCCGGCATGATCGGCTTCCTGCAAAAGGGGATCGAGTGGTTCAACCCCTCGAACACGCTCGTCGCGCAGACCTATCTCACCCTCTTCATCATCCTGTTCATCCAGTTCCGGCCGCGGGGAATCTTCGCCCTGAAGGGCCGTGCCGCAGGAGATTGATACATGACCGACATCATTACGGGCGACCCGCTGCCGGCCCCGCCGCCTCGCCGGTCGTTCCTTCGCCACAACAGGGCCGCGCTGTGGTTCATGGCGCTGCTCAGTCTCTTCACTCTGGTCGTCACGCTGTTATCCGAGGCCGTGGGGACCGGGCTGATATCGACCTCGCTGGTCAAGATCCTAGGGATGACGCTCTGTCTCTGCCTCGTGGCCGTGGCGATGGACGTGGTCTGGGGTTATTGCGGCATCCTCAGCCTGGGACATTTCGCCTTCTTCGGTCTGGGTGGTTATGCCGTGGGCATGTGGCTGATGTATGCGCGGGCCGAAATCATCATCCGCGACTCGCTCGCCACCGCCGAGATTCCACCGACCGAAGCCGAGGTGGCCGACGCGGTCGGCTCCCAGATATTCGGTGTCGTGGGCAGCAGTGAGTTGCCAGCCCTATGGGCGTTCGCCCACAGCCTGCCCGTTCAGCTAGCGATGGTGGTTCTGGCGCCGGGGCTGCTGGCGCTGGTCTTCGGCTGGCTCGCCTTCCGCAGCCGGGTCACGGGCGTCTATCTCTCGATACTGACGCAGGCGATGACGCTGGCCCTCTCGCTCTATCTTTTCCAGAACGACAGCGGTCTGCGCGGCAACAACGGCCTTTCGGGCCTGCAGAACATTCCCGGTCACCTTGAGACGCCCCAGGCGGTCATCGCCATGTGGTTCTTCTGGGGTTCGGCGCTCGCGCTGGCGTTAGGCTATGTTCTGTTCGCCTGGATTCTTTCGGACAAGTTCGGCTCCGTGATCCGCGCCATCCGTGACAACGAAGCCCGCGTGCGGTTTCTCGGGTATCACGTCGAAAGCTACAAGCTGTTCGTCTTCACGCTGACGGCTGTCATCTCGGGAATCGCGGGCGCGCTCTATTATCCGCAGGCCGGCATCATCAACCCAGCCGAGATCGCGCCCATCGCCTCGATCTATCTGGCCGTCTGGGTGGCCATCGGCGGGCGCGGGCGGCTCTACGGGGCGGTCCTCGGCGCGGCGGTCGTTTCGCTGTTGTCGAGCTGGCTGACGGGCGGAGGCGCACCCGACATCAACCTCGGCTTCTACGTGATCGAATGGACCGAGTGGTGGCTCGTGCTGCTGGGCGTCGGCTTCGTGGCCGTCACGCTCTTCTTTCCCCGCGGGATCGGAGGCCTCTTCGACCACTTTGCAAAGGAGCGCTGACCATGCTGCTCGAAGTTTCGGGCGTCTCCGTCACCTTCGACGGATTTCGGGCCATCAACGATCTCTCCATCGCGATCGGCGAACCGGAATTGCGCGCGGTGATCGGGCCGAACGGCGCCGGCAAGACCACCTTCATGGACATCGTTACCGGCAAGACCCGCCCCGATGAAGGGCGCGTGAGATGGACCAGCCACGGGATCGACCTTCTGAAGATGTCGGAAAGCGCCATCGCGCGCGCGGGCATCGGCCGCAAGTTTCAAAAGCCCACGGTTTTCGAGGAACAGAGCGTGCGCGACAATCTCTCCATGGCATTGAAGAACAGGCGCGATCCCTTCTCGGTCTTGTTCTGGCGGATCGCCGCGGCCGATCACGCCCGTATCCTCGAATTGGCCGAGGAAATCGGCCTGTCCAATCGGCTCGCTGATCGCGCGGGCGCGCTGAGCCATGGACAGAAGCAATGGTTGGAGATCGGGATGTTGCTAGCACAGGATCCGCGCTTGCTGCTTGTCGACGAACCCGCCGCCGGCATGACCCCGTCTGAGCGGGCGCACACGACCGACCTGTTGCGCCGCGCCGCCAGGACGCGCGCCGTCGTGGTGATCGAGCATGATATGGAATTCGTCCGCCGCCTCGACTGCCGTGTCAGCGTTCTGCACGAAGGCTCCGTGCTGGCCGAAGGGACGATCGACCATGTCACCCGGAACCAGCAGGTCATCGATGTTTATCTGGGGCGCTAGAACATGCTGAACGTCACTGATCTCTCCCTCCATTACGGGGAATCGCAGGTCCTGTACGACGTGACGCTGGAGGCACGTGCAGGTGCGGTAACGGCCGTGATGGGCACCAACGGCGTCGGCAAGACGAGTCTCCTGCGCGCCATCGCCGGGCGGCACCCCTTTTCGGGCGGCCGTGTCGCGCTGGACGGGCATGGCTTCGCCCGCCTCTCCGCAGCGGAAGCCGCCCGCAACGGCATCGCGTATGTCCCGCAGGGCCGGGAGATTTTTCCCCTCCTGACTGTCACTGAAAACCTCGAGACCGGACTTGCCTGTCTGCCGCGCGGCGAAAGGAGCGTAACCGATCGGGTCTATGATCTGTTTCCGGTACTTGAACAAATGAAGGACCGGCGCGGCGGCGATCTGTCGGGCGGTCAGCAACAGCAGCTGGCCCTCGCCCGCGCCCTGATCACGCGGCCTCGAGTTCTGTTGCTCGATGAACCGACCGAAGGCATCCAGCCCAACATCATCAAGCAAATCGGCGAGGTGATCGCACTGCTGCGCGAGGAGGGCGACATCGCCATCGTACTGGTCGAGCAGTTCTTCGACTTCGCGTTCGGTCTCGCCGACGACTTTTGCGTGATAAACCGCGGTCGTGTCGTCCTCTCCCGCCCGAAGAGCGAGGTCACGCGGGAGGAAATTCTGTCGCGCGTCTCGATCTGAGCACGAAGAAAATCGGCGCGCGCGCCATGCGGAACGTCGCGCAATATCAGCCACAGACACCCGATTGCCGCCGCCTGATACTGCAAGGCGGTCCAATGCGGGAGTTTGCGATCTTCCGGCCCCCACGTCGTCGCCGCGCTGAACCGACGCGCACGGGTTCGGCGGGCCACTCCGCCGCCGTAGCGTGATACTCGCAGCCGCCGGTTAGGGTCATCAGAGTGGCGAGTTGAAATCTGCTTCCCTGCGGGGTGATGCGGTCGGCGGGCCCGGTTGGCGCAGCGGCGCTGCCTTCGTCCAATGACGCGCTCCAAGGGAGTCTTGTCGTTGCAACAGTTTCGGCCTTGCCGGCGGGGAGCTCACCCGAGCTCGAGTGAGCAGATACCGAAATTCGCTGTCATGTCGGCCCTTGGACCGTCGCCGCGCCACATCCGTGCTGTTTCGAACACGCGCGCCAGCCCCAGCGCCTCTGCGATCGCGATGGCCGCACCGTTCGGTTCGGGCACGTCCAGCGTCACCTGCTCACCCTCGGCGCGGGAGATCAAATCCCCTGCGAGCATCGCCGCGTCGTCAGGATGTTCAGCGATGAGAGGGCCGATCTTCCAGCCCACCCGGCAACGGCGCATCGCCCCGACAGCCTTGAGCGCACCGCCGCGGCGACGAACCAGCACATGGCGGTTGCTGTCCGGTGTAAGCCAGCCGGCAAGGAAGCGGGCCCGCTCCAGCCCGTTTGCTCGTTGGTCGAGTTCAATCGCGTCGTTCAGCTCGTCGGGTGCGATCGGATGAAGGCGTGGCGCGACCGCGCCGCGCGCAGCGCCGACGAAACGCAACGTTCGGTGATGATAGGCAAAGCCCTCGCGCGCATAACGCGCCTGCTGTGCCGTGACACCGTCAAGTCCGATTGCGCGCCCCGCCGCAAGCCGCGCAAGACCCGCGCGCCACAGGGCGGTGCCAAAGCCTTGCCCGCGACGGTCAGCCCGGCAGAGGAACAGGCCCAGAAACCCGTGCCACGGCCCAAGGCGGACGACGGATACCGCTGCCACCGGCTCCGCGCCGTCGAGGGCAACAAGAAAGCCATCAGGATCGGCTGCATGGAAGTGGCGAGCGTCATCCAGGCCGGGATTCCAGCCTTCCCCCGCCGCCCAGTCAAGAACCGTCTCAAGCTCGGCAGAGGTCATCGGGCGGACGGGGATGGCGCCGGATTCGGTCACGCGCGTCCCCTCACATCACGCGACAAGGGGTAAGCGCCGGCCCTCATCGTCGCCAGCCCCTGGCGGCTCAGCCCTTCGGCCAACGCGACGGCGGCGCGCACGCCGTCCAAAACCGGACGATCGAGACGCTCCGACATCGCTGTCGCGAGAGGCGCCATCCCCGCGCATCCGAGGACCAGCGCAGCGCCCGGATGATCCCGGGCCGCAGAGCCGAGCGCCCGTTCCAGCGCCGCCTCACCGCCCGCGCCCTCGACTTCGAGCACCCCCATGCCGGCGGCGCGCACGCCCTCGCAGCGTGCGCCGAGCCCTGTCCGGCGCAGATTGTCCGTGATGACCTGAACGGAGACGGGCTGCGCCGTAACGATGACGAATCGCGGCGCGAGTTGGCAGGCCACCAGGCACGCGGCCTCGCCAATCCCGACGACGGGCGCGCGCGCGGTGCAGCGCGCAGCATCAAGCCCGGTATCGTCGAAACAGGCGATGACATGGGCTGCCGTTCCCGGCTCGGCGTCCTGACACCGGATGGTGTCCAGCAGACCGGGCACCGCCATCGCCCCGTCATGCGGCCCCTCGATCGCCGGGGGGCCGGTCTCGTTGGTTGTGGCGACGATCTCCACCCCCGGCCCTGTCGCGGACCGCGCCGCCATCGCGATGGCGTCCGTCATCGCCGGGGTGGCGTTGGGATTCGCCACGTGCAGCCGCATCAACGCACGCTTCGGCAGGCGCGGCGGCGGCGCAAGAGGGCGGCAACCGTCAACAGCACGGCCACCATCATCAGCGATGCCGCGCTGGTCAGCGTGCCCAGCGCATAGATTTCGGGGGTGGTGACGGTGGTGGTCAATGCGGCAAGCTGCATCGGCAGGGTGTTCTCGGAGCCCATGATCTGGCTCGACCGCGCGAGTTCATCCCAGGACAGGGTGAAGCCGAACACCGCGACGCCGATCAGGAAGGGCGCGATCATCGGCAGCGTAACGTATCGAAAACTCTGCCAGCGCGACGCACCGAGATCGCGCGCGGCCTCCTCGTAGGACGGATCGAACCGATTGAAGACAGCGAACATGATCAACAAGCCGAAAGGCAGCGTCCAGCTCAGATGCGCGCCGAGTCCCGAGGTGAACGGGTCCAGCGCCGTGACGTAGCCGCGCTGGATCGCCTCGACTCCCCAGGCATTGCCGAGGCTCTTGATCGTGCCGTCGATCAGACGGAACTCCAGCGCGATGCCGAGGCTGACCACGATGGAGGGCACGATGAGGCTCGCGATGGCAACGTAAAGCAGAAGCGTCGCCCCGGCAAAACGCTGCCGGAAGGCCAGCCCCGCCATCACCGATATCACCACAGTGAGTACCATTGTCGTCAGCGCCAGTCGCAGGGAACGCCAGAAGGCCGAGGAGATGTCGACCGCGCCGCTGTCTTCCCACAGGCGGGCGAACCAGTGCAGCGACACCCCGTTCATCGGGAATACCAGGCCGCCTTCCGGTCCCTGAAAGGACAGGACCACGATGGCAACCATCGGCCCATAGAGAAACAGAAGGAACAGCGTGAAGAACGTCGCGAGATAGTAAAAGCTGCGCGGTCTGCGGGCGTTGGTCATCTCAGAGTTCCCGTCGGATATCGACCAGCCGCAGCAGCAGCGAAATCGCCAGAAGAACGCCGAGCAGCAGCACAACGGCGTTCGCGGCGGCGATGGGAAACTGCAGATACTGAATCTGGGTCTGTATCGACTTGCCGATGGAGGCGATTTGCTGACCGCCCATGATGCCGACGGTCAGGAAATCGCCCATGACTATGGTGATGACGAAGATCGAGCCGATCAGTATCCCCGGACGCGACAGCGGCACCACGACGTTCGTCAGCACCTGCCAGCCGCGCGCGCCGGAATCCACCGCCGCCTCGACAAGCGCGCGATCGATGCGCATCATGGAGTTGAAGATCGGCACCACCATGAACAGCACATAGAGATGCGTGAGAGCCAAAACGACGGTAAAATCGGAGTAGAGCAACCATTCCAGCGGCTCATCAATCGCGCCCATTTCGATCAGGGCGCCGTTGACCAATCCGTTTCGGCCCAGCAAGGGGATCCACGCGATCATTCGGATGACCACAGAGGTCCAGAACGGAATGGTGCACAGTAGGAAAAAGGCCACCTGAACCGGAAGTGTGCGCACGTGAAAAGCGAGGAAATAGGCCACGGTAAAGCCGACCAGCAGCGTGCATAGCCAGACCAGGAAGGCGAACTTGAGCGTCGAGAGATAGGTCGCCAGCGTCGTGCACAGATCGGGAAGAGCGCTCAGGCATCCGTCGAAGACGTCCATATAGTTGCGGAACGTGAAGGCCGGCTCGATCGAGTACTGAGTGAACTCCCAGAAGCTCACCATGACCGTGACGGCCAGCGGCACGACGAAGAAGGTCAGAAAGACGAGCGCCATCGGCACGGCCTGCCACAGCGCGGATGCCGGCGCATGGCCGGTGCGCGGCCGTGCCGCACGCCGGCTCAAGGAGAGGATGCGCCGGGCAGGCCGGCGCATCTCGTGGGTGTGCAGGGCCTTGCTCATGCGGCGATGAACTCGTTCCACTTGCGGATCATGTACTGGTTCTCGTCCATCACCGCGTTCCAGCAGGCGACTGCGCCCATGCGTTGCTCGTACGAGCCGCCGTCACGGACCGCGCCGGCGCCCTCCATCAGGTCGCCGCCGGGCGCGGTGATATCCTGTTCCGCCGGCTGGCCCTCGTACCAGTAAGCCCATTCGTAGGGCTCCATGTACTCCCGCGCGGTCTCCAGGATCGCCGGGTAGTAGCCCTGACGCGAAAGATGTGCGCCGGCCCAGCCCGACAGGAACCAGTTGATGAACTCGTAAGCCGCGTCGAGCTTGCGCCCCTCCAGCGTGCGCGGCAGCCCGAAACCCGAGGCCCAGGCACGGTAGCCTTCCTGCAGGGGCTGATAGACACAGGGGATGCCCTGGGTGCGCACCGCGGTGACGGCCGGCGACCACATCGACTGGATCACGACCTCGCCCGAGGCCATAAGGTTCACGGATTCGTTGAAGTTCGACCAGAAGGCGCGGAACTGGCCGTTGCGCTTGGCCTCGATGAGGCGTTCGATGGTAAAGTCGATCTCCTCACGGGTCATGTTGCCCTTGTCGCCATAGGTGATGTCGCCACGCGCCTCGATGGCCATGGCGGCATCCATGATCCCGATGGACGGAATGTTGAGGATGGCGGCCTTTCCGGCGAAGTCGGGATCGAGAAGCGACGCCCAGCTTGTGATGTCCTTGTCGATCAAGTCCGGCCGGATACCGAGCGTATCGGCGTTGTAGGTGGTCGGGATCAGCGTGATCCACTCCGTCGGCTCCGAGGCGAACTCCTGCGCATACTGCCCCGTGAGATAGAACACCTCCGACGGCGCCGTGCCCTGAAGACCCACCGGCTCGCCGCCGACCGTGCCCTGGGTGATGACCGGCTCTATCTGGTCGGCCCGCTCGATGCGCCGCGCATCCATGCCCATCAGGTTGCCCGAGGGCACGAGGTTGGGCAGGGCGAAGTATTCGCTGTCGACGAGGTCGAAGGAGTTGGGCTGCGTGATCACGCGACGCGCGACGTCGTCGGTCGTCACGGCGATGTATTCGATATCGATGCCCAGCTCCTCGGAGGCGCGCGCCGCGATCCCGGGCGACTGGTTCACCGCCGTGGACAGATAGCGCAACGTGACCCGCTCCTGTGCGTTGACGAAGGGGGCCGGGAATGCGGCGGCCGCGCCGACGGCACCGGCGCCCTTGAGAAACCGCCTGCGCGTGGGTCTGATGATGGTCATTGTCCTGTCTCTCTCTGTCTGCGTTGTGGAAATGGGCCGCCGCGGGCTCTTCAGACCTCGGCGGATAGTTCGTGAACATCCTCCGCCCGCCAGGCGACACTGACCGCCTCTCCGGGCGTGAAAGGCGCGTCGTAAAAACGCCGCTCGGGCAGGAGCGCACTCATCTCCTCGCCCGCTTCGGTGCTAAGACTGACCATGACCTGCTGACCGCGATACTCGACCTCGCGCACCTTGGCCGGGCGACCATCGGCGGTGGCGCGGGAGAGCTCCAGCGCGTCGGCGCGCAGGGTGATCAGCCGCCCGCCTTCCCTGAGCACGTTGTGGCCGCCCATGAACCGCGCGACAAAGGCGGTGGCCGGACGGTTGAATATCTCCCGCGGCCGACCGGACTGAACGATGTGGCCGTCCTTCATCACCACCGCCAGGTCGGAAAGCGCCATCGCCTCCTCCTGGCTGTGGGTGACATGGATGAAGCTGATTCCGAGCTCTCGCTGGATTCGGCGCAACTCGCCGCGCATCCGAATCCTCAGAAAGGGATCGAGCGCCGAGAGCGGCTCGTCCAGAAGCAGGACCGAGGGCCGCATCATCAACGCCCGCGCCAGTGCCACGCGCTGTTGCTGGCCGCCCGACAGCTGCGCAGGTTTGCGCTCCGCGAAGTCGGTCATGGAGACAAGCTCCAGAAGCTCCGCCGCACGTCGGCGCCGCTCGACCCGACCCACGCCCTGCATCTTCAACGAAAACGCCACGTTCTCGGCGATATCGAGATGCGGAAACAGCGCGTAGCTCTGAAACATCATCGCCGTCCCACGTCGCGCGGGCGGAGTGTCGCTGACCCGGCGATGACCGATGAGAACGTCGCCATCTGAAATCGACTCGTGTCCGGCGATCATCCGCAGCGTCGAGGTCTTGCCGCAGCCCGATGGGCCAAGAAAGCAACAATACTGCCCAGCCGCGACCTTCAGACTGATGGCGTCCACCGCGGTGACGTCGCCGTATTTCTTGGTTACGGAAACCAGCTCGACGTCTTCGGGTCCGCTCATGAGATGTCTCCAGGATACCATGCGCCTCGGAATCGGATAGCGGCGCAATGCTGCGCCCGCAAAGATCAGCCCCACTCCACAGCGGAAAGAGATGCCGGAAACCGCCGAAATGCCCGTCAAAGAAGCGACGTCGGCCGCCCTTGCCCAAACGCCATGCAAGAAATGGGTAGTGCATCTGCTTATGACATTTTCGTTCCGAATTTCGGCCCTGATCGGCCAACGCCAATACGCGAATCTCGCGGGCATTTCCCGCATGGCGGTCCAGAAGGCGATCGCGGCCGAGCGCATCGGCCGCGGGCAGACGACCTTTCTCAAGGCCCGCACGATGAACGAGGTGCTCAAGGCGCAGGAGCGCCGCCTCGTGATCGAGACGAAGAAGGGAGTGCTGGTCGACAAGGCGCGCGCGGAGCAGCTGGTGTTCCGGCTCGCGCGCGAGGAGCGCGACGCATGGGTGAACTGGCCGGCGCGGGTCGCGACGGTGATGGCCGCGGATCTCTCGGCCGCGGCGGAGAAGAACGCAGGCGCGGAGGCGGCGATCGACAGGGCAACGATGCAGGAAGTGCTCGAGCGCCATGTCCGCAAGCAGCTCGAAAGCCTCGCGGAGTTCCGTGTCAGCGTCGGCTGCCCCCGCGGGATTCGACGGGGCTTCGGGGCTGCTGTGTGCCTGGTCGAACGGGCTTCGGCCCGCCCCCTACCTGACCGTTTCCGAGTGGGCGGACACGCATCGCTGGCTCGCCAGCCGCGCCTCGGCCGAGCCGGGGCACTACCGCACCGACCGGACGCCCTACATGCGCGGGATCATGAACGCGCTCTCGCCGGGCGACCCGGCCCAGCGGGTGACCTTCATGAAGGCGGCGCAGGTCGGCGCGACCGAGGCCGGCAACAACTGGATCGGTTTCGTGATGCACCACGCGCCGGGGCCGATGCTCGCGGTGCTGCCCACGGTGGACCTCGCCAAGCGCAATTCGCGCCAGCGGATCGACCCGCTGATCGAGGAAAGCCCGGCGCTCAAGGATCGCATCATGCCGGCGCGCTCGCCGGCGTCGCGTTGGCTGTCTACGCGCACCTCGATGATTGGAAGACGGGGAGGCGGTGATGTGGGGGATGGTGGTCGGGATGCTGGCTCGGCCATGGGCGCGGCGAGCCGTGGCTCTCGCTCTTGTCACCCTCGCCGTTGCCCTCTTCCTGCTCAACCTGCGCCGCGCGGGCGAGCGCGCCGCACGTGCCGCCGAGCGGTTCGAGACATTGGAGCGCCAGAATGCCATTAATCGCCAGATGCTGGATGCGGCCGCACGCCGCCCTCGCGGCCCGCGACGATCTTCATGACCGCCTGCGCGGGGGCGGGTTCTGACACCGCGCCCGGCGTCTGTCCGCCGGTCGTCGCCTACAGCCAGGAAGAGCAGGCGCGTGCGGCCGAGGAGGTGGCGGCGCTACCGAAGGGCGCAGTGATTATCGAGTGGTTGGGGGATTATGCGGTGATGCGGGAGCAGGCGCGGGCGTGCCTGGAATAAGTCAGCACCAGTCCCTGCGGAAGAAGGCCGGCCAGGGGTTCAGCCGGAAGCAGCGCGCGCCTCGACAGCCCACCACACCCGGCCGGTCCTTTCGGAATTCACGCTGACAAAGAGCCGGTGCGAGTCGCGCGCGCCGAACATCTAGCCCCATCGCGCGCCCAAGGTCCTGTCCGGAAATGGGCAACATGTTGCACGCGGCAGGAGAACGGAAAAGGATCGTGAAATCGGCATGGCAAACGGAGGTGGCATGGATTTCGATATAGACAGGCGGCGGCGGTGAAAAATCTGTTCATGGTGGAAATGCGCCCATCTTAACCGCGCGCACTTCTCCTTTCCGCGTCTTTCCCTGACAAGAGTCAGCGCTTCGTCGGTCGACACATTTAGCCCCGTCATGTGATGGGCGGTCGGGACTCTGATGTATGCGTCGGAGTGCGCCGACGGGGCGAACAGCGCCCAGAGGAGTCTAACCGACAGATCGACACCGAACTGGTAGCTCGCCCGCTAGCCCGCTCTCGTCGTGCGGCCAGACGAGACTGCCGACTTACCTGGATCTTGCTTTCAACCCCGCTCCACGGCCGCTGCGGTGCTACCTGCGAGAGGGATCGGTGCGTTCCCGCCCTTTCGATCAGGCATGCCGTCGCCCAAGGCGGGAGCGGATGGCCGGCCACGCAATCATCGCGGCCGTGATCGCCAAGCACGTGGCGCTGATTGGACTCTCCAAAAAGACGCGGAAATCTCCGCGCCCGAGCAACAGCGCGCGCCGCAGATACTCTTCCATCAGCGGGCCAAGGATGAATCCCATAAGGAGTGGCGCGGCCTCGAAACCCGTGAGCCGCATGGCATAGCCCAGAAGTCCGACAGCCAAAACGATGAAGATGTCCACCGGGTTGAGACTGACGCTGTAGACTCCAACGCAAATGAAACAGATGATCGCCGGGAACAGGAAGCGATAGGGGATCCTGAGCAGACGCACCCATATCGTGACCAACGGGATATTGAGGACGAGCAGAAATACGTTGCCGATCCAGAAGCTCGCCACGACCGCCCAGAACAAATCGGCATTGTCCGTCATCAGCCGCGGGCCCGGCGACAGGCCGTGGATCATCAGCGCGCCAAGTATGAGCGCCATCGTCGCAGTGCCGGGGATGCCGAGCGTAAAGGTCGGGATGAAGGCGGTCTGAGCCGCCGCGTTGTTTGCAGATTCGGGCGAAACGACACCTTCGACGATGCCGCTGCCGAAAAAGGCCTTGTTGCGTGAGATGCTCTTCTCAAAGGAATAGGCGAGGAAAGCGGACAATGTGGGCCCTGCTCCGGGCAACGCACCAAGCAGCGAACCGAGCGAGGAGCCACGTGCGATCGGCATCACGCTGCGCCGAGCCTCCCCCCTGTCGGGCAGCATGTCACGCATACGGATCGATTGGTCCTCGGTTCGGCGCAGCTGGCTACCGGCGGACGCGACGATTTCGGCAAAACCGAAGATCCCCATCGCAAGAACCACAAGATTAACGCCGGTGACGAGCTCGGGAACGCCCATCGTAAAGCGCTGCGCGCCGGTGCTTACATCCGTCCCTATGGTTCCGATCAGCACCCCGGCGATCACCGCGACGATCCCCTTTAGCGCTGAACCGCGTGCGACCGACGCCGAGGCGACGAGGCCAAGCAGCATCACTGCGAAATAGTCCACCGACGAGAAAGTCAGCGCAAAGGCGGCAATGAGTGGCGAGAAGGCCGTCAGGAGGACGATCCCGATCGAGCCGCCGACGAAGGATGCGATCGCCGTCATGAAGAGCGCGACTGCCGCACGCCCCTGTTTCGTCATCGCATGACCGTCGATGGAGGTGACCGCGCTAGAAGGTGTGCCGGGTACATTTATCAGAATCGCCGCAATTGAGCCGCCGTATTCCCCACCATAGTAGATCCCCGCAAGCATGATGATCGCTGAGGCGGGGTCCAGGTAATAGGTGACAGGCAGCAGAAGCGCGATCCCGATCATCGCGCCCAGTCCCGGCAGGACACCGATGAAGGTGCCCAGCGTCACGCCAAGAAAGCAATACATGAGGTTTTCGGGCGTGGCGGCCTGCGCCATCCCGGATGCGAGGTTGGAGAGAATATCCATCAGAGGACCTCCGGGAGCACCGGGATTGCGAGCCCGAGCAGGAGCACGAAAACCACCCAGACACCGGCGGCTAGGCCGAGCCCGAGAAGCGCGCTTTCACCCAGCCTGGCTTCCTGGTCTGCCCTGGCACCCAGCACCGTACTCACGACAACCGTAGCGACCAGTCCGACCGGCTCGATCAGTAGGCCGAACATCACGAAGGACGCCGAGACGAATAGGAGCGAGCGCCACTGAATACGCGCCTCGCCCTCACCTTGGCCACGAAATGCACCGATGCAGATCACCACGCCAAGAACGGCGCCGAGAACACCGAACCAGAACGGGAAGAACCCCGCCCCCATTCGCGCCAAGCCACCGAGCCCATAGCCGTAGGCGACCAGCGCGAAGGCCGAACACAGGGCGGTGACGCCGAGACCGGCGAACAGGTCGGTCAGATTGAGCATCTTGCGCGAGGGGTCGGCGTTCATCTGATGTCCCGGCCTGTCGGATCAAAAATACTCACTGCCCATCCAGCCCACGCCACTGCGGGGCGTCAAGCAGCAGAAGCGGCCGCCAGTGCGAGTTGGCCGAGCCGCGGATCCGTCGAAGTGATCCCCAGAAGGCGCGCCGAGGCCCAAACCCCTGCCATCGCGCTTGTCACCACCGGAACCCCTATGCGTGCTTCGAGCCGGGGCGCCAGCGTCAGAGTGTGCAGGCCGCCACACGAAATGAGTACGCCCTCGGCCGCGTCGCCAGACTGCTGCTTGGAGAACTCGCCAAGACGAACTAGCTCATCCTCGCCGACGGCCTGGATCTCGGCGACGCCGGAGAGCCCAAGGCTCTCGAGCGCGAGCACCTCGAAACCGATGTCCTCCATATAAGCCCGCAGCAACGTGTTCACCTGCTCCGTATAGGCCGTGCCAACGGCGATCCGCCGCGCCCCGACTGTCCGCAGCGCGTCGCGGATGGCATTACTCATCGTTGTTGCTGGCACGCCGGTAGCCTCGCCCATACGCTCTACCAGCTCGTCATTGAAGGCCTTGCCCCGAAAGAAACTGAGCGAGGTCCCCATCAGCGAGATCGCCTCGGCGCCATCCTCTTCGCGCAACGCGCGCGCGAGATCGAGGACGCGGTCGATGACTTCGGTGTAGCCCTCGATTGAAAGCTCCCTGAGCGCGAGCCCGCGTGCGGTAAAGTTGATCCCACTTGGAAAAAGACCATAGGCCTCGGGGGGTACTGCGCCGTCCGCAGGGGGAACGATCATGCCAATTCGACGGGTCATCGCATCTGCCTTCACGATTCGGATGGCCCGCGTGGCCACGACGCCACGCGGGTCCGTTTTCAGTGGGTTCGACTCAGTTGGAGTCCCCGACAACGCTCGCAGCTTCGCTCCAGGTTGCCACGCGATCGGGCAATTCGGCGGCAAACTCTTCCATGCCGATATACTGGGGCAGGAAACCGCGGTCGGTAAGCGAGGAAAAAAGTTCCTCGTCGCTCATCGCGACACCGATCGCATCCGAAAGTGTTTCCAGGACCGGTTGGGGCGTGTTTGCCGGCGCCATCAGGAACTGGCTGGGCGCCGCTTCGAAACCCTCGACCGCCTCGGCGATGGCGGGAATGTCGGGGAAACTCGGCACCCGCTCGCCTACGGTGACGCCGACGATGTTGAGATTGTCGCCTTCGGCTTGCGAGGTCGCGGCGTTAAGGCTGACGAAGCCGAATGGAACCTCACCCGACACCACCGAGGTGATTGAGGGCGAGCCGCCCTGGAAGGGCACGTCCACCATGTCGAGACCGGCCTGGTTTTCCAGGATCTCGCCGGCGAGATGGTGAACAGTGCCGACCCCTGAGGTCGCGTAGAAATACTCCCCGGGACTGCCCGAGACGAGATCGACGAAACTCTCAACTGAATCGACGGGGATGTCGGGGTTGGCAACGAGCGCCAGCGGCGCCGCCGCGAGATGCGCGACGGGCTCGAAGCTTTCGAGCGGGTCGTAGCCCACGTCATCGAAAATCACAGGCCCGATCAACGTCGTCGTCTCACCCAAATAAAGGGTGTAGCCGTCGGGCTCGGTTCCCGCGACATGGGCGGCGGCGATTGTGCCACCCGCGCCGGGGCGGTTCTCGACGGCAATTTCCTGGCCCAGCTCTTCTGAAAGACGCTCACCCAGGAGGCGCGCCAATGTGTCCATCCCGCCGCCAGGCGAGAAGCCGACAACGATCGTGACGGGCCGTTCGGGGTATCCCTCCTGTGCCTGGACGGCGCCAGTGATCAGCGGAAGCGCCGTGAGCGCAACTAGAATCCGTTTCATGTTCGGTCCTCCCTTGTTTCACATGTTTAGTTTGCTTACCAACTTTCTTTATGTCAACTATAGTGTGATGCCATGTCTCGGCACCGCACCCGAAGCAGGAGCAGCCCATGGACCTTTCGATCCGAGAAATCACAGCCTACCCGGCCTTTGTCCCGACTAGTCTCGCCATCGGCCCGGTTACGGCGGAGGCCGCTCTCTCGTGCATCGTGGTCGAGGTAACGACCGAGGAAGGAATTACTGGCTACGGCTTCAGTGCGATCACCGACGAAGAGGTGGTGGCAACGATCATCGAGGATCTTGCGGCGCCGGCGCTGGAATCGGTCAACGCGCTGAACCGGGAAGAGGTGGCCGAACGACTCTATTGGCTGCTCACGCCGCGCGGCCAGACGGGCCACGCCACGCACGCGATTTCGGCGATTGACCTCGCACTCTGGGACATTCTGGGCAAGGTGACCGGTCAGCCCTGCTGGCGTCTCCTGGGCGGGGCGCGCAGCGAGGTTCCCCTTTACGTGACCTTCGGCTTCGGCTCTTTTGACCGCGACCAACTCGCCGACGCAGCGCGCCATCTTTCTGGCGAGGGTATCGGGCGCCTCAAGATGGTCGTTGGGCATCATGCGCTGCGCCGTCGCCTCGATGGAGCCAGCATGGGGGACATCCTGGCCGAGGATCTCGCGCGCGTCCGTACCGTGCGCGAGGCAGCAGGGAAGGATGCACAGATCTATATCGACGCGAATTGCAGCCTCGACCCCGCCTCAGCACTTTGGCTGGCAGAGCGCACCCGCGAGCTCGACGTCGCGTTCTTCGAGGAACCCGTGCGCGACAACGACATTCCCCACATGCGCGAACTCCGCCGGGCGACAGGTATGCGCGTCGCCGCTGGCCAGAACGAGGGAAAGCTCGGCCGGTTCGCCGAACTGGTGACCTCGGGCGCTGTCGATGTGATCCAGCCTAATGCGGTGATCTGCGGCGGCTTTACCGCCGGCGCCAAAGCCGCCGCGATCGCCGAGGCGCACAATGTCGAGTTTGCCAATGGCGGGGCGTTCCCCTTCCACAACATGCACCTGCACGCCGGGCTCGCTCATGGCGGGCTGGTCGAGTGGCATCTGATCTCGGTCGAGATGTGCAAGGCGCTATTCCGTTCGCTCCCCGAGCGCGATGGTGACACCCTCGCCTTGCCCGAGACGCCGGGGCTCGGCTTCGAGGCCGACCGCGACGCGTTGCGCGATTTCGCGGCGCGCCCGACATCGCACGGCCGCGGCAAAGGATGAGGAGGCCGCGTGACGCTGATTTCCGTGGATGATCTGCGCGCCTGTGCGCGCGCGCGCATACCCCGCTTCGCCTTCGACTATTTCGACGGCGGCGCGGGTGCCGAGGACGGTCTTGCGCGCAACCGCGACGCCCTGCGCGCAGCGCTGTTTGCACCACGCGTCCTCGTCAACACCGACGGCGAACTGGACACTACGCGCAGCTTCCTCGGGCGGGAATGGGCATTGCCATTCGGTGTGGCGCCGATGGGGCTCGCCGCGATGGCTTGGCCTCGCGCCGATGTCGCGCTCGCCCGCGCGGCCCAGTCCGCGGGCGCGCCCTATGTCGCCTCGACGCCGGCCTCGGCATCCCTCGAGGCGCTGAGTGACACCGCCCCCAACAGCGCCTGGTTCCAGCTCTATGTCGGCAAGGAAGCGCGGATCACCGACGACCTGATAGTGCGGGCACGGGACGCAGGCTATGATACACTCGTGGTGACCGCCGACGTGCCGCGGCCGGGAAAGCGGCGGCGCGATCTGCACAATGGATTCGCACTGCCACTGCGGTTGGGGCCGCGAATGCTGGCCGATCTCGCGGCGCACCCGGCCTGGGCGCTGGCGACGCTGCGCGCCGGAGCGCCCCGCTTCGCCAATCTCGAACGCTATGCCGCGCCAGGCGCGGGCACGCGGTCGCTTGCCGAACTCATGGCCGCGCAAAGCTCCGGCCGACTCGACTGGACACTGCTGGAGCGCATCCGGGCCGACTGGCGGGGCAAGCTCGTTCTCAAGGGAGTGCTGCACCCGGACGACGCGGTGCGCGCGGCCTCATTGGGCATCGACGCCGTTCAGGTATCGAACCACGGAGGGCGCCAGCTTGACGCTGCGCCAGCGTCGCTCGAGGCACTGCGAGCGGTGCGTGCCGCGGTCGGACAGGGGTATCCGCTGGCCGTGGATGGTGGCATGCGCAGCGGCGAAGACATCCTCAAGGCGCTTGACGCCGGCGCCGACTTCGTCTTTCTCGGCCGTCCGTTCCTCTACGCCGTCGCGGCTGAGGGCCCCACTGGAGCTGACGCTGTTTTCGCCATGCTGCGCGACGAACTGGCGCAGGCGATGGCCCAGACCGGCCGGCGACGTCTGCAAGCTGTCGGAACCGCCTCGCTTCCTCGACCTGACGAAACTGTCTAGACCTGCCCGGATAATTGAATTTCCCGCCAAATAGGCGTTGCCATGACCGAAGAAACAGCCATCACCGCGCCCGATTGCCGCCCAATCCGCATGGGCGTCCTCGACGACTTCGTAGGGATGCTGCTGCGCGTCGCGTATGAAGAGTCTTTCGACGACTTTTCAAGGCTTCTGGGCAGTGACACTCTGAAGCCCGGCTACTTCACGATCCTGACGCTCATCGCGAAGAATCCCGGTATCACCCAGGTCGAGATCGGAAAGGCAGCCGGACGCGACAAGTCCAGCGTAACTAAGGCGCTGCGCAATATGGAGGACCAGGGGCTCATCACCCGCGTCAGGGGAGAGGACGACCGCCGCAGCTACGGAAGCTACCTCACAGAAAGTGGCGCCGAACTTCAACAGCGCATGGAAGACAAAGCGAAGACGCATATCGCCCGGCTTGATGCGGTGATTGGCAGTGACCGCAAGGCGATATTGCTGGAAATACTGCGCGACATCATTCACGGGCTACCCCGCTATAACGCGCAGGACCGCTGACCTCCGGCGGCAGAGGCAGAAGCGCTCCGGTTCGTTTGAACAGGAGGCGTCCGCGCCCCGGCATCTTGATGTCGGCCGGCCTACCCGGCCAGCGGATGGATTGGTGTGCGAGGGTCGCGCAGCACGATAAGGCCCGACCCCAGTGACAGGCACTCGTGAACCAGATGCTTCTGATACTTGTGGCACGGCTCCGGGGCGTGGCCGGCGTCAGAGATGCGCTAAACCCGCTGAGCGACGGTGGCGTTCAGGTGCCCAAGCTAATCAAGCTAGACGCAATGGGATTGTGCTACGGTCTTGAGGCGGTATGGAAGACAACCCAGACCGGCTTCTAACATACCCCAGTTTCCATGTGGCAATTTCGACTGTCCGCCTTGTCTAGGAAGGTAACAGTGTCCGATTGCGCGACGCATCGCGCGCACCAACACCAACATCTGGGGATCGTGGCTCTCGGGATTGCCCAGATTGCTGGTCCCGCCTCCCTGAAAAGCCCGGGGCATCATGTTCTTCGGGCTGCGCAACTGGGTCCTTGAGCAGAAACCGTGGAATTTGGTGTTAGTCAATCATATGGGCACGGACCCGA
Organism: Rhodobacteraceae bacterium WD3A24; assembly: GCA_002967695.1. Taxonomy (GTDB): domain Bacteria; phylum Pseudomonadota; class Alphaproteobacteria; order Rhodobacterales; family Rhodobacteraceae; genus Alkalilacustris. Next base: position 22,380 of record PUHN01000023.1, read on the forward strand.
CGCTCGCGCCGCCGCAGACATATAGCGTCTGGCCGGTCACGAAGCCGTTCTCGGGGTCCGCGAAATACAGGAAGGCCCGGCTGACATCCCCGACAGTGCCGAGGCGCCGAACCGGGATGCGGGCGGCGAGGTCGCTTTCCTGCTCGCTGCCCTTCGGCACGATGCCCCAGAAATTGTCGGTCTGGATCGGCCCCGGCGCGACCACGTTGACGGTGATGCCGTGCGGCGCGAGTTCCAGCGCCCAGGTTCGCGCCATGCCGATGATGCCTGCCTTGGTCGCGCCATAGGCGGTGCGTGTCGGCGCACCCAGCGCCGCGCGCGAGCCGTTGAACATCACCCGCCCGAAGCCGCGCGCCTTCATCGCCGGCAGGAACGCCTGCAGAAGGGTCAGTGCCGCACCCAGATGAAGCTGGGCGAGGCCGGTGATATCCTCGGGGCGCGCCTCCTCGACAAGGTTGGGCCAGATCACGCCGGCGTTGTGCACCAGATGCGTCACCTCGTGGCGCGCGGCGATGTCGGCGGCGGCGGTCGCCACCGCGCCGGCGTCGAGCAGGTCGCAGGCGACATGCTCCAGCTTCGGGTCGGTGAAATCGGGCGCGTGCCGCGCGACCGAGATGACCGTATAGCCCCGCTCCAGCATCCGCCGGGCCAGATCGGCGCCGATGCCCTTGTTGCCGCCCGTGATGACCGCGGTGTAGTCGCTCATGCCGTTGCCTCGCCGTTGTCCGTGCTCCGTGGCACCAGCGCCAGAACGCGCAGCGGGCTGCCGGTGCCGTGCCTGATCTTCAGCGGTGCGGCCATCAGCACCGCGCCGGTGGGCGGCAGTCTGTCGAGGTTGCGCAGGCACTGCAGGCCGTAGCGCCCCGCCCCGTGCAGCGTGTGATGCGCCGGGAAGGGCGGCGTGTAGTGCATGCCCTGGCCGGCGTCGGTGCCGACCGTCTCGGTGCCGAAGCCGCGGATGCCGCGCTCCTCGACCAGCAGCCGGATCGCCTCGGGCGTGGGGCCGGGGGAATGGGCGCCGTCCTCGCGCATGTTGAGGTAGGCCGCGCCGCTGCGCTTCGACCAGTCGGTGCGCATCAGCACCCAGCTGTCGGGCGGGATGGTCCCGTGCGCGGCCTCCCAGGCCGCGATCGCCTCGGGCGTGAGTTCATGGTCGTCGTCGCGCGCCGCCCCTTCCGAGCAGTCGATCACGCAGGCCCGGCCAAGGAACCGGCCCGGCGCGATCTCGTCGACATGGCCCTGGGGCTGATCGCGCCCGGTGATCCAGTGGGCCGGGGCGTCGAAATGGGTACCGGTGTGCTCCGATATGGTGATGTTGTGCCACTTCCAGGAGGGGCCGCGGTGGTCATAGGCCGAGACCTCCTCCATCCGGAAACGCGCGCACTGGCCGAATTCGGGCGGCAGGACGATCACCGGGAAATCCGGGTCGAGCGTGTGGGTCAGATCGACCGTCTCGACGCTGCCGTCGTTCAGCGCGGCGGCCAGCGCCTCAAGCAGTTGCGCGCTCATCAGCCCAGCCCCTCCTGTCCGATCTCGCGTTCCAGAACCTTCGGGTCGCGGCGCCAGCGCTCGGCGATGTCGCGCGCGACGTCTCCGCAATGGACCTCCTCGAGCCCGTCGCGCAGCCCGGCGACGAGCGACCGCGCCAGCGCCGCCGGCGCCACCTTCGGCGGCGGCAGGGGCTGGTGCCAGTCGTCGTCGGTGGGGCCGACATAGAGGTTCATCACCTTCACCCCGCCCGCCCGCAGCTCGGCGCGAAGCGCCTGAGACAGCGACAGCGCAGCCGCCTGCGAGGCGCAGAAGGTCGCGTGATCGGGCGCGTTGATCAGCGCGTGCGCCGACAGGATGTTGACCCATGCCGCCGCGCTGTTGACGCCGTCGGCGCCGCGTCCGCGCATCGCCGGGCCGAAGGCCTGCGCCAGCCGCAGCAGGCCGAGGTAATTCACCTCCATTTCGCGGCCGGGAAACACGGTGTCACCGCGGTCGAACATCCCGCCCGGCCGGATGAAGCGTGCGTTGTTGATCAGGATGTCGGTCTTGCCGCCGATCTCGCCGGCCAGTTCGCGCGCCGAACTGGTGTCGGTGACGTCGAGCGGCAGGATCGAGACACCCTCCATCGCCGCCAGCGCCTCGCGCCCCGGCCATGGCCGCCAGCCCTCGGCCTCGCCCAGAAAGACGGTGCTCGCCCCGGCCTCGAGCATCGCTTTCGCCAGCGCGGGGGCGTCGGGCGCGCGCGCGTCGGTGATCAGCACGCGGCGGTGTTTCGGGTCGGCGGTCATCTCGCGCAGCTGGGGGTCGTCGGCCATGTTGGGTGTCGCCTCTTCCGGCAGGGCCATGATGACGCCGTGGCCGGCCTTGTCGAGCCGGTTGATCAGCCGCACTCGTGCGCCCGACTCGCAGTCGCCATGCAGATGGCAGATCACCGAGGGCCCGGCGTCGAGCTGCACGGTGCCCGTCCGCCACGGCAGCCGCTCGCGGAAATACGGGTCGGGCGAGGCATGCACGCGCGTCGTCGCGATCAGCCGGCCCGCGGGCGTCACGTCGCGCCAGGTCAGCGCGGTGGACAGGCACTGCACGCAGGCGTCGCGCGGCGGATACTGCACCGCGCCGCAGCCGTCGCAGACCTGCAGCATGAACCGCCCCTCGGCCGCCGCGGCCGTCAGGCCCAGCGCGGCGCGGCTGCGCGTCAGCGGCGGCAGCGTGGGCGTGCGCGTGCGTGCCTGGGGGTTCTTCTTCGGCGGCGGGCTGATCGGGTCGGTCATTGCGCCCCCTCCAGGATCACCGCGCCCGAGCACAGGCCGCGGTCGTAGTTGATCATCCCGAAGCCCGAGACCAGCGCGCGGCGCGCCCCCGCCACCTGCGTCGGCCCGGCCCGGCCGGTGACCTGGCGCAGCGCCTCGACCAGCCCGATGAACCCGCCGCCCGCACCGGCCTGTCCGGCCGAGAGCTGGCCGCCCGAGGTGTTGTGCGGCAGATCGCCGGTGATCGTCAGGTCCGTTTCGCGGGCGAAACGCGGCCCCTCGCCCTTGTCGCAGAAGCCCAGATCCTCGAACTGCATCATCGAGATCACCGGGTAGTCGTCATAGGTCTGCAGCAGGTCGATGTCGCCCGGGGCGCAGCCGGCCATCGCGTAAAGCTCGTCGGCGTCCATCGCCCAGCCGCCGCGCAGCTGGATCGGGTCATCGGCAAAGGCGTTGTGCCGCTCGATCGAGCCGGTCAGCCGCGCGCAGGGTAACCCGCGGCGCAGGGCTTCGTCTTCGCGCATCACCAGCAGCGCCTCGGAGCCCGCGCAGGGCATAACGCAGTCGAAAAGCGCCAGCGGCTCGGCGATGGGCCGCGCAGTGAGGTAGTCCTCCAGCGTCAGCGGCTTCTTCATCAGCGCGTGCGGGTTGCGCAGCGCGTTGTCGCGCTGGGCCACGGCGATGCGGCCGAAATCACTTCGGGTGGCGCCGTAGTCCTGCATGTAGCGGTCGGTCAGCAGCGCGAAATTGGCATTCGGCCCACCGTAGCCGTAAGGGTAGGCCGCATCCATCGCAAAGCGCGAGAAGCTCGACAGCAGCTTGCGGAAACTGTCGATGCGGTTGGTGTCGCCGGCCACGCAGGCCACGATATCGGCGTCGCCCGCCTGCACCGCGCGCGCCGCGCGGCGCAGCGCCACCACCCCGCTGGCGCCCCCCATCGGGATGGAGTCCAGCCAGCGCGGGCACAGCCCCAGATGCTGCGTCAGCCCCACGGGCGTGTCGGGAAACAGCGTGAAACTGGCCACCGAGAAGCCGTCGATCTCGCGCGGGCCCAGCCCGGCGGCGTCGAGCGTGCCCTTGAGCGCCCGCGCCAGCCACCAGTGCGCAGTCTCGGTGGAATAGCGCTGATAAGGCTCGGTGTGGGGCGCGGCCAGAACCACGCCATCATAGGGCTGGCGCGCCATCACGCCACCTGCCGGCGCTTGAGCGCGCAGGTATTCACCGTGGCCGGGTCGTCGACGAGCCGCGCGGCCAGGGCCTTGAGCTCGCCGCGCTGTAGCTTGTTCGTCGCCGTCAGCGGCAGAGCCTCGACGAAGGCCACGTAGCCCGGCACCTTGTAATAGGCGAGCTGCCCCAGCGCCCATTCCACGATGCCCTGCGCGAGTTCGGCCGAGGGCGGCTCGGACACCGTCAGGCAGGCGAAGACCTCGTCGCCGCGCACCTCGTCGGGCACGGCGGCGACCGCCGCCCCGGTGATCGCAGGGTGGCGCATCAGGGCGGATTCGACCTCGACGGCGGCGATGTTCTCGCCCGAGCGGCGGATGACGTTTTTCTTGCGGTCCACGAAAAAGACCGAGCCGTCCGCCTCGCGGCGCACGATGTCGCCGGTGTGAAACCAGCCCTCCGCCCAGACCGCGGCGGTCTCCTCGGGGTTCTTGTGATACTCGGTGAAGAAGCCCCGGCGCGGGTCGGGGCCGGCGTGGCGGACAAGCAACTCGCCGGGTGCGCCGTCGGGGGCGTCGGCGCCGTCATCGCCCATGATGCGCAGCTCCATCTCCGGCCCCGGCCGGCCCACGCAGCTTTCGCCCACCCGGCGGGGCCGGGCGTTGTTGGCGATCACCGCGCCCGCGCCGGTTTCGGTCATCGCCCAGGCCTCGATCAGCGGGAAGCCGAAGCGTTCCTCGAAAGCGGCGTGAAGCTTCGGGTCCACCCCCGCGCCGAAGCCGAAGCCCACCGAGTGGTCGCGCTCGGCGGGGTCGGGGTCCATCCCCATCAACATCGAGGGCATGACGCCCAAGTAATGCAGGCACGTCGCGCCGGAGTCCCGGACGGATTGCCACCAGCTACGCGGATGGAACCGGTCGAGCGCGGTCAGACAGCCGCCCACCGCGATCATCGCCATGAAGGAATAGGCCATCGCGTTCATGTGAAAGATCGGCAGCGGGGTGATCATCCGCTCGCCGTCCTCGTTCAGCGCGCAGAGCCCGCCGGCGCCCGCGTACCACCGCCCGGCCTCAAGATAATAGGTGTTCGACAGCACACAGCCCTTGGGCCGGCCGGTGCTGCCCGAGGTATAGAGGACGGCCGCCTCGCGGTCCTCGTCAGGCACGCTCGCGTCGAAAACCGGACCTGTCCCCGGCCGGGGCAGGGGCTCCTCGGGCGCGGCCACGGGCATCTCGATCCTCGCCGCCTTGGCCGCGGCGCGCAGATCGTCGCAGCGCGACGGGATCGCGACCGCCAAGGCCGGGGTCACGTGGCCGGCCATGTATTCCAGCTCGGCGGCGCGCAGGTCGGGGTTGACCGGAACCACCGAAAGGTCCAGCGCGTTCAGCGCCAGCCAGTGCAGGAAGAACTCGGGCCGGTTCTCCAGCAGCAGCATCACGCGCTGCCCGGCCCGGCAGCCCGCCGCCGCATAGTCGTCGCCCAGCGCCGCGACCCGCGCGGCGGCGTCGGCATAGGTGATCTCGCCGGAGGCGATGCCATAGATACCTGCGGTTTCCGGCAGCACGTTCAGGAAGGGCCGGTCGGGCCATTTCCGCGCGGCGGCCTCGAAAGCGGCGTGAACCGTCGTGGCCTGCATCGGCGTCATGGCAGAAGCTGGATGTTGCCGAAGGCCGCGTCGCAGTTGAGGATGTCCACCCGTTTCTGCGCGATCTTCAGCTTGCCGTCCTGCAGCACCAGGTCGTGGCGCGCGGTGAGCGCCAGCAGGAACTGCTCGTCCAGCCGGGTCTCGACGTAGTGCATCTGCGTCGTCGTGACGAAACGCCCGGCGTCGTGGTCCATCTCGTCGACGAAGGGGCGGTTGAGGACGTGATGACACCGGCTCTTGGGCTTTTGCGAGAAGGTGCGCGCGCCGTTGAGCCGCTCCACCCGCAGGCGCAGCATGAACTGATCCTCGTACAGCAGCGACGTCTCGTGGATCGGGTCGGCCTGCTTGTAGTCGAGCGGCATCCAGTAGTGGCCGTCCTCGGTCCACAGCGCCAGCCAGTCGTCGAAATACCCCTCGTCGAGCATGCGCGCCTCGTCATAGAGGAAGTCGATGAGGTCGTCCTTGGTCGGGAAGGTCATTCGGCGGCCTCCTGCCCGGCGGGCATCGTGGCGGTCATGAACTTGAGCCAGGCGTGGAACTGGTTGCGCATCTGCCGCTCGGTCGTGCCGTTCAGGACGGCCGTCTGCTCCAGATCCTCGCCTTCCTCGTAGAGGCGCTGGACGTTGACCCACTGCATGCCGTCGGCGTGCAGCCCTTCCTGCGCGCGCTCGTACATCTCCAGGTCGTCATGGCCGACGATCGAGGTGGGCGCGTTGATCATGCGGTTGTACATCGCCGTGCGGGCCAGCAGCTCGTCAGGCGCGCCCACCAGGCGGAAGATCCAGCTTTCGACCAGCGTCTTGTCGGCGCCCAGCGGGATGAAGTTGCGAAGCTGCTGGATCGGCCCCTTGATCATGATGTTGGGGAAATAGACCGTGTTGTGGCGGTTCTCGCCAAGAATCTGCTGGGCGCGCTCCTCGCCGTAGGCCTCGACCATCTGGTCGTAGTAGCCCGGAATCTCGGAATAATCCGCATGGATCGATGTGCTCACGCCGGTATGGCCGTGGCCGTTTGGCCATGTGCGGATCCCCATGTTCTCGAAGAACTCGTAGGGGCTCATGAAGGGCGCGATGATCTGCATCGCGGCGGGCTTCGGCGTGCCCTCGGGCTGATCCATCTCTTCCCAGATGCGCACGGCGGTGCCGGCCGAGCTTTCATGCGCCACCATCGGGTGGCAGGTGTCGGTCTGGTTCTCGACCAGCATCTTCCAGTTGCAGCGGTGCATGTAGCGCAGCGGCGCGCCCACGACCTCCAGCCGGCCCTCGGGCGAGCGGTCGACCATGTTGTCGATCGAGGACAGCGAGTCGCCGAAGAACTCGTCGAAGCCGATGCCCTCGGGGGCAAGCCGCGCGAAGATGAAGCCGCGATAGTTCTTCACCGCGCCCACGGCCGTCATTCCCTTGCCGGACTCGGTCTGGTCCAGCCCGGTGCCGTCGTAGCCCTTCTTCAGCGGGATGGCGAGCAGGCAGCCATCGGTCTTGAACGACCAGGCGTGGTAGGGGCATCGGAAGAACTTGCCGGTGTTGCCGGTGCGGTCGATGGCGATCTTGGTGCCCTTGTGCGGGCAGCGGTTGTAGAGGACGTGGATCTCGCCGTCGGAGTGGCGCACCTGGATGACCGGCTGGTCGCCGATCTGGGTCGTGAAATAGTCGCCCTTGTTGGGCGTCTGGCTTTCGTGGCCGACATAGACCCAGGTGTTGGCGAAGAGGTGCTTCATCTCCAGCCGGTAGATCTCGGGGCTGGTATAAAGGTCGCGGTGCACCTGGTACGGGGTGACCAGCGCCTCCATCGCGGCACGGGTTTGCGGGGTGTGCATCTTCGCTTCCTCCCTCAAAGGTCGAGCTTCAGGCGCGCCGACTTCGCGCGGCTCACGCATATCTGCATGACGTTGCCCGCGGCGCGTTCGGCGTCCGACAGCACGACGTCGCGGTGATCGGGCTCGCCCTCCAGAACGTCGGTCTGGCATATGCCGCAGTCGCCGCGCTGGCAGTCGTGGATCAGGTCGATGCCGGCCTCCTCCAGAACCTCGATGATGGTCCGCCCCGGCGGGATGGTAAAGACCTGCCCGCTCGAGGCGAGTTCGACCTCGAAGGCGGTGTCGCCCTCGGCCTGCGCGGCGGACTCGAACAGTTCGAAATGGATGCGCTCGGGGCCGAAGCCCGCCTGTTCGGCAGCCTCCCGCGCGGCGTCGATCATCGGGCGCGGTCCGCAGACATAGAGATGCGCCCCCGCAGGGGCCGCGGCGATGGTGCCGCCCACGTCGAGGGGGCCGCCGACCTCGTCGTCGATATGCACCGTCAGCCTGTCGCCATGCTCGGCCGCGAGCCTCTCGCCGAAGGCCAGCGCCGGGCGCGATCTTGCCGCATAGACGAACCGGTAATCGCGGCCGGCGGCGCGAAGCGCGGCCGCCATCGAGATGATGGGGGTCACCCCGATGCCGCCGGCCAGCAGAAGCGACGGCGCACCGTCCTCGGCCAGCGGGAAGTCGTTGACGGGCTCCGAGACGGTGACGGTGTCGCCGGCCGCGAGGCCGTGCATGAACCGCGAGCCGCCCGCGCTGTCATCCTCGAGCCGCACCCCGAAGCGATAGGATCGCGGCGCGGCACAACTGCCGTCGAAATCGACGAGGGAGTAGGGGCGGGTATCGCCGTCGGGCAGTGTCACCTCGACATGCGCCCCGGGTGTGAAGGGCGGCAGGGGGCTGGCGTCTTCCGCCACAAGCTCGATGCCGCGAATCAGGTCCGCCTCGGATTGCGCGTCCTGCACGCGGAGGGTCATGGCGGGCATGCATCGCTCCCTGGATTCCATGCGGCCGGGATCGGCCCGGCGGTGACGTTGAAATATGAAATATCATGTAAGAGCGTGTCAAGGTATAGCGTCGGAAAGGGTGAAATTTCATATTTCTCTTGCCAGGTCCTCCCGGCTTTGGCTAGGCTTTCGGCCACAAAGCCAACAGGGAGAATGCAAATGCAACGACTTCTGGGAACCGTCGGCGCCTCGGCCGTTCTGCTTGCCGGGCTAACCGGCACGGCACTCGCGCAGGAGGTCACGCTGCGCCTGTCGAACTGGCTGCCGCCTTCGCACCCGATCGTCAGCGACATCGTGGTGCCCTGGTCCGAGCAGGTCGCGGAGGCCACCGACGGCCGCGTGGAGGTGCAGATCCTCGACGCGCCGCTGGGGCCGCCGCCGGCGCATTTCGACCTTGCCGCCACGGGCGCGGCCGACGTCACGTTCGGCGTGCACGGCTACACGCCGGGGCGCTTCGTGCTGAACGAACTGGCCGAGCTGCCGTTCCTCACCCCCAGTTCCGAGGCGCTCTCGGTCGCCTACTGGCGGCTTTTCGAGGATCGCCTCGCCGAGCATGAGGAGCACGCCGGGGTCAAGGTTCTCGCCGTCTTCGGACACGGGCCCGGCCACCTGTTCACCACCGATCGCGAGGTCAGCCCGCTCGAGTCCCTCGAAGGGGCGCGCATCCGGGTCGCGGGCTCGATCACCAATCAGCTGGTCGAGGAGCTGGGGATGGTGCCGATGCAGGCGCCCTCGTCGGAGTCCTATGAACTGCTGTCGAACGAGGTGGCCGACGGCATCGTCTTTCCCTACGAGTCGATCCCGTTCTTCAACCTCGACGGGCTTGTCGAGAACGCGCTGCGCGTCGAGGGCGGGCTCTACAACGTGTCGTTCTTCTTCGTGATGAACCAGGCGCGCTTCGACAGCCTGTCCGAGGAGGATCAGGCCGCCATCGAAAGCGTTTCGGGCGAGGCGCTCTCGCGGATGGCGGGGCAGGCGTGGGATGCCGCCGACGCGCGCGGGCTCGAGATCCTGCAGGAGACGGTCGACTTCCACGACGCCACCGAGGCCGAGATGGAGACCATCCGCGCGGCCGCCGACGCGATCTATGAAGGCGTGCGCGAGCGGGTCAGCGAACGCGGCGTCGACTTCGATGCCGCGGTCGAATTCCTCGAGGCCGAGGTCGAAAGGGTCGAGACCGAATGACGGCTTCAGACCGTACCGTGGAGCGCCTGGCCGGCGCTCTGCGGCGTCACTCCAGACAAATCACTGCGCTGCTCGCTGGGGTGTTGCTACTGCTTCTGACCTGCGTCACGCTGATCGACGTAGTTGGCCGCTACCTCTTCAATTCGCCGCTTTCGGGCGGGACGGAAATGACGGAGCTTTTGGTCATGGCGACCGTGTTCGCCGGACTGCCGGCCATCTGCCTCGACGACGGGCACGTTACCGTCGATCTTTTTACCAGCATGATGCCCGACTGGCTTCTCGGAGTTCAGCTATTCCTCACGCGGCTCTTTGTTGCCGGCGTTCTCGGGCTGGTCTGCTGGCATATGTGGCTACACGGCGTCCGGCTCGGCAACTGGAATCAGACGACGATCTACCTCAGCGTGCCACTTGCACCAGTTGCCAAGATCGCAGCGGCGATATGCGGCGCCTCCGCCATGATTTCCTTCCTTATGGCCGTTCTCCGGCCGCCCAGAGGCTGAGGGGGAGGTTCGCACGTGGATTGGCCATACGGCATGGCGCTCTTGTTCGCCCTCTTGTTCGCGGGAATTCCGATCGCCTTCGCGCTGACCTTCGTGGGCGTGGTCGGGGTGGTAAGCATCATCGGCTTCGACCCGGCGATGGCGATGCTCGGGCAGGTTTATTTCGACAGCGCCCGCAGCTACACGCTTTCGGTCGTGCCGCTCTTTCTTTTGATGGGAAATTTCGTCGTCCAGTCCGGCATCGCGACCGAAATGTACGACGCAGCCAATGCCTGGCTGCGCCACAATAAGGGCGGGCTGGCGATGGCCACCGTCGTGGCCTGCGGGGGCTTCGGATCGGTCTGCGGCTCGTCGCTGGCGACCACGGCAACGATGGGGCGCATCTCGCTGCCCGCGATGCGGCGTTACGGCTATTCCGACCGGCTGGCGACCGGGGCCATCGCGGCCGGTGGTACGCTAGGTATCATCATCCCGCCCTCGGTCATCCTGATCATCTACGGCATCCTGACGCAGCAGAACATCGGCAAGCTGTTCCTGGCGGGGCTGATGCCCGGCCTCATCGGCGTGATCGGCTATGTCATGGCGGTGCGGCTTTCGCTGCTGATCTGGCCCGAGAAATTCGAGACGCTTGCCAAGCTGCCGCTGCGCGATCGCATCCGCGCGCTGCGCGGCGTAGCCGGCGCGCTAGTGCTGTTCATCTTCGTCCTGGGCGGAATCTATCTGGGCGTATTCACTGCGACCGAGGCCGCCGGAATGGGTGCAGGCGGGGCAATCCTGATCACCGCGCTGCGCGGCAAACTGACCTGGCGCGAGACCCTCAATACCCTTTTCGAGAGCGCCAAGACCACAGCAATCATGTTCTTCCTCCTCTTCGGGGCAATGTATTTCCTGAACTACGTCAACCTGTCCGGACTCTCCAGCGACCTGCGCAACTGGGTCCTCGGGCTAGACTTGCCGCCACTCGGGGTGTTGGGCATGATCGTGCTGATGCTTCTAGTTCTGGGCGCACTGCTCGAGAGCCTGTCGATGATCCTGCTGACTGTGCCGGTGCTGTTCCCGATAGTCACGGCGATGGGCTATGACCCGATCTGGTTCGGTATTTTCATGGTCCTCGCCGCAGAGTTGAGCTACATAACGCCGCCCATGGGATTAAACGTGTTTGTCATTCGTACCGTAGCCCGGGATGTTCCGGTCCAAACCGTGTTCGCCGGAGTATTGCCGTTTGTGATCATGGATCTCGTCAGACTTGTGCTGCTGATCTTCGTGCCTGCCATTGCCTTGTTCATTCCGAGCACGATGTAACCATGGCACATAAGACCGATTTGTCAGATGCTGAGGCGGAGGCGCTGCGCGAAGGTCGCTTTCTTGATGACTATCTGCTCTTTCTACTGGCGTCGGTAAGCGCAGCAGCGAGCGAAGGGTTCCACGCCATTGTCCGCGACCGGGGCCTCAAGGTTCCGGAGTGGCGTGTCCTTGCCAGCCTCTACGACTCGGACGGACAAATGATCACACGCTTGGCCGCATTGGTCATGATGGAGCAATCGCGTCTGACGCGCATCGTCGAGCGCATGGACGAGCGGGGCCTCGTTACACGCCGCGACGACAAAGCTGATCGCCGCCGCGTACGGGTTTATTTGACCGCCAAGGGCAAGGCTGTGGCGCACGAAATGGTCGCCGAGGCCCGCGATCACGAGGCGCGCCTCCTTTCGCTGCTCCCTGCCGGGCAAGCACGTCAACTCAAGAGTTTGCTTCTCAAGCTGCACGGCCGGATAGGAGCCGTCGGACCAGAATGGCCATCAGAAAAACCCGGCGTGAAGGCCCAATCTCCCCGCCGCGTGGTTTAGTTCGAGCACCAGAATTTCCCCTTAATCCGCAGATGGAGATGGGGTGGATGCCGCTCTCCCCTGACGGCATCGCAATGTGCCAAGCTTGCGGTGTTAACGCACAAGCTGAAGGAGAGGGCATCCATGGAAGTGAACTGATGCGGTGGATGCCCCCACCCAGCGGCATCTCGTATGCCATGATGGTTCCGTTGGAACCAAACGGAGGGCACATCGATGACGACAACGATCAGCATGCTGGCGATCGAGCTGGCGAAGGGCAGCTTTCAGGTCTGCGCAATCGGAATGGATGGGGCGGTTCTGTATAACCGCGTGTTGTCGCGGACCCGTCTGGCGACGCTCCTTGCCGAGCAGTCGGCCTGCGTGGTGGCGATGGAGGCCTGCGCCACGTCGCATCACTGGGGCCGGGTTGCGCAGTCTCATGGTCATGAGGTGCGTCTGGTGCCGGCGGCGTATGTGAAACCGTTCGTCAAACGCCAGAAAAACGACAAAGTGGATGCCGAAGCCATCGCGGAAGCAGCCTCGCGCCCGACCATGCGGTTCGTGGCCGTGAAGAGTGCCGAGTCCCAGGGCCGCGCAGTAGCCTTTCGGACACATCAATGCTTGGTCCGGCAACGCACGCAGCTCATCAATGCCCTCCGAGGGCATCTGGCAGAGTTCGGGCTGGTGGCGCCGAAGGGGCCGGCGAGCCTGAAGGTGCTCGAGAACGCGCTTGCCGACGAGACCTGCGACCTGCCCGGCCCGGTCCGGGAAATGGGGGCGATCTATCTTGAGCAGATCGCGCGGCTCACCGAGGTGATCGAACGGCTCGCGGACGAGCTCGAGGCGGCATCGAAGACCGATGCCCAGGTGCGCAGGCTTTGCACCATCCCCGGGATCGCTCCTGTCACCGCGGGCGCGGTCGCGGCGTTCGCACCGGATCTCGACACGTTCGCCAGCGGCCGCAACTTCGCCGCGTGGCTTGGCCTGGTTCCCCGGCAGAGATCCACCGGCGGCAAGACCCGGCTGGGCTCTGTCAGCAAGATGGGTCAGACTGATATCCGCCGCCTGCTGATCGTCGGCGCCATGAGCGTGATCCGGTGGGTGGTCCGCAAGGGTGACAGCGCGAACCGCTGGTTCGCCGCTCTCGTGGCACGCAAGCCGAAGATGGTCGCAGCCGTCGCGCGGGCGAACAAGATGGCCCGGATGATCTGGGCAATGACGACGAAACAGGAGAATTACCGGATGGCGTGATCTGAGCCTGGAAAGGGCGAGGGCACGGCATGGCCGCAAGGCCGGGGTGAGCGATCGACGAGGCGTAGGCGACACGGACTTCGAAGTTCAAGGCAGGGACATTCAGACCCGGGGCTCGAGCGCTTGCAGCTCTCTTAACCGATGTGAACCCAGCCTTCCGAACAGCATACCGGCCCGTGGCGTCATCGAAGGCCACGCTCAGAGGCCTGACACACGTCCGATCGAAGACCCCGCCGAAAGATCGAAGTTTCTGCTTGCCAAACAGGGGGCATCCACACACGAGCAAGCTCGGGGACATCAGTCCCCCGGCATATCCCCCCGAATGTTCTCTTTGCGTTCCTGTGCGGACATGAATTCTCCCCCCCGGAAAACTGTGCTGAAGTTGTGTTGCACAACAGGGTTTGAGCGGCCCGATGCACACGAGCTGTCATTTAGGTTGAGGCCCTTTATCAATAACTTAGACTGCTCCTCTGGAGCCTCCAAGGAAATTGTGGATCAAGAGGTCCCCCGTTCGAGCCGGGGAGGCGGTGCCAGAATTCCGCGATCCTGAGTAACCTGCACCGCGCCGAAGCCGGGCCTGTCGGGGTGTGACGCCGCGGGCGCTGCCTCACTCGGCGGCGCGCAGCGGCAGTTTCGGCCCTGTCAGGGCGCGCTCGGCCTCGGGGTCGGGGGGCAGGGCGTCGTCCCAGATGATTTCGGGGCTGCGCACCCGCCGCGCGGCGCGCTCGAGCAGCCGGTCGCGCGCGGCGGCGCTGTTGCGGCCCAGCACGAGGCGCCTGAACGTCGCGGCGGAACGGAAGGCGCCCGCCTCCACCCAGACCCGCAGCGCCAGCAGCGAGGGCGTGACCACCAGGGTGAGCAGCGTCGCGACGCTCAGCCCGAAGACCACCGCTGTGGCGAGTTGCTTCCACCACAGCGCGCTGGGGCTGTTGAGCGAGTAGCCGCCCTCGATGAAGTCGACCGAAAGCCCGAGCATCATCGGCAGGAGCCCCGCGATGGTGGTGATGGTGGTCAGCAGGACGGGGCGGATGCGCGCCTCGGCGGTGCGCACGATGGCCTCGATGCGCGGCATGTGGGCGGCGTAGTTCTGATAGGTGTCGATCAGCACGATGTTGTTGTTCACCACGATCCCGGCCAGCGCCACGATCCCGGTGCCGGTCATGATGATGGAAAAGGTCTGATCCATCACCAGCATCCCGATCAGCACGCCGGTGGTCGAGAGGATCACCGCCAGCAGCACGAGCACCGCGTTGTAGAAGCTGTTGAACTGCGTCACCAGGATGATGAACATCAGCGCCAGCGCGGCGCCGAAGGCGGTCATGAGGAATTGCTGGCTTTCCTGCTGATCCTGCTGGTCGCCGGTCCATTCCCAGCTCACGCCGGCGGGAAGGGGGGATTCGGACTCGAGCCACTCGGTCAGCCGCGCGATGCGCTCATTGGCGTTGATGGGCGCGCCCTCGGCATTGGTCAGCCCGGCGCGCACATCGGCGCGCACGTCGTAATAGCGCTGCTGATCGACGCGCTCGATCTGGCCGAGCTGGGGCACCGGCCGGCGCGTGACGAAGTTCGACAGCGGCACCGCGCCGCCGGGGGTCTGCAGCCGTAGCGTGTCCAGCGTGCCCAGCCGGCGGTCCTGCTCGGGCAGGCGGACGCGGATATCGACCTCCTCGTCGGAGCTTGGCACGCGCATGGTGTCGAGCATGATGCCCCGCGTGACCAGCTGGATCATGCCCCCCACCGTGGCAACGTCGGCGCCGAACTGGCCGGCGCGGGCGACATCGACATCGAGCTCCCAGTCGATGCCGGGCAGGGGGCGGGTGTCGGTGATGTCGGTGAGCCCCTGGGTTTGCTCGAAGCGGGTGCGCACGATTTCGGCGGCGTCGGCGAGCGTGTCGAGATCATCGCCCAGCAGCCTGAGCTGGACGGGCTTGGATGCCCCCGGCCCGCCGGTCTGGGCGAGGATCTCGGTGCGGATGCCGGGGATTTCGTCGAGCCGCGCCTGCATCCGGTCGAGGATCGCCGAGCCCGTCATCGAAGGGTCGCCGCTACGCTCTTCCCATCGGGTGAGCTCGAACTGGACCTGGCCGATGCTGTCGAGCGGCGCCGAGGAGCCGCCGGTGTTCTGGTTCAGCCCGCCCTCGCCGGCAAAGGCAAAGACCGACTCGACCCCGTCGGTGGTCAGCGCCACCTCCTCGGCCCGGCGCACCAGAGCGTCCTTCTCGTCGAGCGAAAGGTTGCCCCGCGCGCGCACATAGATATTGCCCTGCTCGGGCTCGGTGCTCACGAAGAACTCCACCCCGCGATTGTTCTCGCTGTAATAGCTGAAGGTCGCCATCACGAAGGCGGCCACCCCGGCGAGCACGACCAGCGGCATCACCGGGTTGCCGGCGATCAGCTTCGTGAAATGGCCGAACGGGGTGCGGCGATGACCGGCATGGATGCGCCCGGGCGCCCGGCGGGGCCGCGCGGCGCCCACGGTGATCGAGGTCGCCACCATTCCGGCGACGAACAGCACCGCGCCGGGCAGGGCGGCGGCGATTCCCGGCAGGGGCGGGCGCGCACCCAGATAGCCGGGGTTGAGCGCGAGCATCGCCCCCAGAAACAGCGCGGCCAGCGCCGCCGGCACGAGTGCCGCCCGGAACAGCCAGGGCAGCGCGCGCAGCGCCTGCGACGCGCGCGTGAAGGCGCGCGAGAGCCGCCCGCTAATGCCGCCCATCACCGGCAGATAGATCAGCGCCACGATCAGCGAGGCTGACAGCACGAAGATCAGCGTGACCGGCAGCATCCCCATGAACTCGCCCGCCACGCCGGGCCAGAACAGCATCGGCAAAAAGGCGCATAGCGTCGTCGCCGTCGAGGCGATCACCGGCCAGAACATCCGCTTGGCCGCGGCCACATAGGCGCGCATCGGCCCCGTGCCCTGCTGGATGCGCTTGTCGGCATACTCGACGACGACCACCGCGCCGTCCACCAGCATCCCCACCGCGAGGATGAGGCCGAACATCACGATGTTGGAGATCGCCACGTCCATCGCGCCCAGCAGCAGGAAGCACAAAAGAAACGATGTCGGGATCGCGAAGCCCACCAGCAGCGCCGAGCGCACCCCCAGCGCGCCGAGCACCACCACCATCACCAGCGCGATCGCGGTGAGCACCGAGCCCTGGAGCTGGCTGACCATCGCGTTGACCTGCCGGGACTGGTCGAGCGCGGTGCCCACCGTGACCGCCTCGCGCAACTCCTGCGGCCATTCGCTCTGCGCCTGGTCGACCGTCTCGCGGATCTCGGCGATGGAATCGATGACGTTGAATCCCCGCCGGGTGGAGACCTGCAGCGACAGCGCCGTCTCCCCGTTGAAGCGCGCTGTGCCCGCGCGATCCTCGAAGGTCAGCCGGATATCGGCCAGATCGCCCAGCGTGACCACCCTGTCGCCGTCGGTCTTGACCGGCAGGTCATAGACGTCGCGCGGCGAGTCGAACGAGCCGGGAAGCTTGATCGAGAACGCCCCCGCGCCCGTCTCGACCTCCCCGGCGGCGACGAGTTGGTTGTTCTGGCTGACCACGCGAATGAGTTCGGCGGGGGTGACATCGTAGGCTTCGAGCCGGGCGGTGTCGATGACGACCTCGACCATCTCTTCGCGCCCGCCGGCCAGCGTGGCCTCCAGCACCGGGTCGAGCGCCTCGATACGCTCCTGCATCGCCTCGGCGGTGCGCAGCAGCGTGCGCTCGGGCACCGTGCCCGACAGCGAGACGATGATCTTGGGAAACTCGGCGAAGTTGATCTCGTTGATCGAGTAGCTGTCGAACCCTTCGGGGAACTGCGCCTCGGCGCGGCCCATCCGGTCGCGCACATCGGCGATGGTGGCCGAGCGGTCCCAGCCGAACTCGAACTCCAGCGCCACCCCCGCATAGCCTTCCGAGGCCGTCGCGGTCATCTGATCGAGATCGTCGAGATCGGCCAGCTCCGCCTCCATCGGGCGCACCAGCAGGCTCTCGGCGTCCTGTGCCGAGATCCCGGGGAAGGGGACCGAGACGAACAGCGCCGGTATCTCGATGTCGGGCTCGCCCTCCTTGGGCAGGCCGATATAGGCATAGCTGCCCGCCGCAAGCGTCACCACGATGAAGGCGACGACCATGCGCGCATGACGCGCGGCCCAGTCGACGAGCCCGGTCACCGCGTCAGCTCCCGCGCCGCCGCCGCGGCGGCGGGCTGTTCGGGCTCGGCCGAGGGGATCAGACCGTCGCTGTCCCCGTCTCCGCCGGGCGCGGCTCCGGCACCGGGGGTCTCGGGCGCGGGGCGCCATGTCGGGGTGACCGGCACGCCTTCGCTGACGAACTCCTGGCCGACCACGATGACGCGCGCAGTATCGGGAAGCCCGCCTACCCACATGCCCTCGGGCGTGTCGCGGATCACCTCGACGGGCGCGAAGACGACGCGGTTGTCCGCGCCGACCAGCCGCAGCCCCATCTCGCCGGCATCATTGAGCGTAAGCGCCGAGCCGGGCACCAGATGCCCGCGCCGGCTGCCCGCCTCGACCAGAATATCGGCGGTCACCCCGGCGCGGATCGTCAGATCGGGGTTGGGCACGGTGATCTCGACGCGGAAGGTCCGCGTCGCGGGGTCGGCGGCGCGGGCGACATTGGTGACCTCACCGACCACCTCGCGCCCCGATGTCAGGCGCGCCCCCGCCCGCGCGCCGTGCTCGATGCGCCCGACCTGCAATTCCGAGACGAAGGCGACCAGCCGCATCGGGTCGATCTGCATCACCGTGCCGCACAGCGACCCCGGCTGCAGCAGGGTGCCCAGCTCGGCGGTGTCGGTCTCGAGAACCCCCGCGAAGGGCGCGGCGATGCGCAGGCGGGCGAGCTCCTCCTCGGCGGTCTCGACGGCGGCCTCGGCCGACTGCAGCGCCGCGCGGGCGGTGCTGACCCGCGTCTCGGGCGCATAGCCGTCCTGCGACAGGCGCCGGGCGTTGTCATAATTGATCCGCGCCTCTTCCAGCCGCGCCTCGGCCTCGCGCAGGCGCGCCTCGCGGGTGCCCGATTCCAGTTCGCACAGCAGTTGCCCCTCGGCGACCTCGTCGCCCTGCTCATGGGGCTCGCTGATGACCAGCCCCGAGGTCTGCGCGCGCACCTCGGCGCGCCGCGCCGCCTCCGAGCGGCCCCGCAGCCGCACGGAGCTTGCGATCTCGTCGGCCTCGATGCGCGCGGCGACCACGGGCACGGTGCGCGGGCCCTCACGCGCGGGCGCGGCCGGGGCGCCGTCATCCGCGTCGGCCGTCTCCGGCTCCGGCTCGGTGGCCCTGTCGGCCTCAACCTGGTCCTGTTCGGGTGCGCCGAGGCCGATCTCCGTGCGCAGCCGCTCGACCCCGCCGCCGGCGAAATCGAGCAGCGCCTCGCGCTCCATCACCACGAGATAGAGCGTGGCGACAACGACCAGCGCGGTCAGGATGGAAAACAACCTCATGCGGTCCTCGTGCTTCGGCGGGCGGCGCCGGTCGCGTCGATCCGGCGCACCACTGCCAATGATACGCTGAACCGATCAGTATGGATTAAACCTTTCTGCACCGCCGCGCAAGGCGACCGGCCCGGTCGGGCGCCGCCCTGTGCGGGCGGGCGCGCGCCCCCGCGGGGGCTTTGCAAAGCCGCGCCCTTCGCGCTAAGAGGGGGCGCGACGAGGTGGAGGTGCGGCGTGAGCAATCCCGAAAGTTTTATCGAGGAAGTGACCGAGGAGGTCCGGCGCGAGAGGCTGTTCGGTTATCTTCGCCGCTATGGCTGGATCGGTATCCTCGCGGTGCTGCTGATCGTGGGCGGGGCGGCCTACAACGAATGGCGCAAGGCCAGCGAACAGGCCGCCGCCGAGGCGTTCGGCACCCGCGTGCTCGGGGCGCTCGACGCCGCCGATCGCCCCGCGCGGGCCGAGGCGCTGGCCGCGATCGAGGCCGAGGGCGGCCGCGCCGCCATCCTCAACCTGCTGCGCGCCGCCGAGGCGGTCGAGGCCGGTGACGACGCAGCCGCGCTGTCCGCGCTCGCCGATGTGGCCGGCAATGAGGATCTTCCCGCCAGCTATCGCCAGCTTGCCACGCTCAAGCGCGTGATCGTCGGCGGCGCCGACCTGCCGGCGCAGGAGCGTGAAACGGCGCTTTCGGGGCTGGCCCAGCCGGGGCAGGCGTTCCGCCCGCTGGCGATGGAGCAGCTCGCGCTGCTGCGCCTCGAGCAGGGCGAGGAGAGCGCCGCGATAGAGCTGCTGCGCGAACTTCTCGACACCCCCGACGTGACGCCGGGCTTGCGTCGCCGCGCGACACAGTTGATTGTGGCGCTCGGCGGGGAGGCGCAGACCGGCTGACACGGGTGGCAAAGGAACCGTCGCCGGGCGCGCGCGCCGCGACGACGGCAAGCGAGAGGGGACGAAAGCCGTGAGACTGACCCGAAGCGCCGGACTGGTGGCCCTTGCGGCCGTGATGCTCGCCGGCTGCGAGCGCGAACGCATCCTCGAAGGCGAACGCTTCGACACCCGTGCCGTCGTCGAGGGGCCGCGCAGCGACGCGCCGGAAAACCGCAGCGCCCCGCTTTCGCTGCCGCCCGCCGAGGATGTCGCCGACTGGCCGCAGCGGCTGGGCCGCCCCGGCGACCGCGTGACCCATGCCGCCCTCGCCGCCGCGCCCACGCATCGGTGGAGCGCCGAGATCGGCGCCGGCGAGGACCGCCGCCACCGCATCACCGCCGACCCGGTGGCCGCCGGCGGGCGCATATTCACCCTCGACAGCCGCGCGACGGTCACGGCGACCTCGGCCTCGGGCGAGACGCTCTGGCAGCGCGATCTGACCCCCTCCTATGCCGGGCGCGACGACGCCTCGGGCGGCGGGCTGGCGCATGGCGAGGGGCGGCTTTTCGTGGCCTCGGCCTTCGGCCGTCTCGTCGCGCTCGACCCGGCGACGGGCGATCAGCTCTGGGCGCAGCGATTCGACGCGCCATTGACGGCGCCGCCGCTGGTCGCCGGCGGGCGGGTCTTCGTGGTCGATTCCGGCGGCACGGCCTGGTCGATCGACACCCGGAACGGACGGGTCGACTGGCAGCTTTCCGCCACCGAGGGCACCGACAGGCTGGTCGGCGGGGCGAGCCCCGCGCTGGCGGGGCGGCTGGTCGTGCTGCCCTTCCCCTCGGGCGAGGTGCGCGCGGTGCTGCGCGACAGCGGCCGCCGGATCTGGGCGGCGCATGTGCGCGGTCGCCGGCTGGGGCGTGGCTATTCCCACACCACCGACATCACCGCCGATCCGCTCATGGCCGGCGGGCGCGTCCATATCGCCAATCAGGGGGGCGAGCTCCTCGCGCTCGACCCTGACGGGGGCGAGACGATATGGACGGCCGACGAGGGCGCGCCCGGCCCGGTCTGGGAGGCCGCCGGGGCGCTGTTCTTCGTCACCGACGAGAACCGGCTGGTCCGGCTCGACGCCGCGACGGGCGCGCGGGTCTGGTCGGTCGAATTGCCCAATTTCACCGATGACGATTTCGACGACCGCGCCGAGATATTCGTGCATCACGGTCCGGTTCTGGCCGGCGGCCGGCTGATCCTGATCTCGAGCGACGGGCGCATCCGCAGCTTCGACCCCGAATCGGGCGCGATGCTTTCCGAGCGCAATCTGCCCGCCGCAGCGGCCACCCGGCCGATCATTGTGGACGGCACGCTGTATTTCGTCTCGACCGACGGGCGGCTGCACGCTTTCCGCTGACGCCGCGATGCGCTAGGGGTCCGCGTTGCGCGCCGCTGCGGCGCGGGTCTGGAGAGTGCAATGAGCTTTACCCTTGCCATCGTCGGGCGGCCCAATGTGGGCAAGTCGACGCTGTTCAACCGGCTCGTGGGCCGGCGGTTGGCGCTGGTCGACGATCAGCCCGGCGTCACCCGCGACCTGCGCGAGGGGATCGCGCGGCTGGGCGATCTGCGCTTTGGCGTGATCGATACCGCCGGGCTGGAGGAAGCCAGCGACGAAAGCCTGCAGGGGCGCATGCGCCGGCTGACCGAGCGCGCCGTCGACGCCGCCGATGTGTGCCTGTTTCTCATCGACGGGCGCACGGGCGTCACCCCGGCCGACGAGGTCTTCGCCGACATCCTGCGCAAGCGCGCCGCGCATGTGATCGTGGGGGTCAACAAGGCCGAGGGCCGCGCCGGCGATGCCGGCGCTTTCGAGGCCTACGGGCTGGGTCTGGGCGAGCCGGTGCGCCTGTCGGCCGAGCATGGGGAGGGGCTCGACGATCTGCTCGACGCGATACGCCCGCTGGCGGAAGGATTCGAGGCCCGCGCCGAGGCCGAGGCGCCCGAGACGGACGTGGACGTCACCGACCCCGACGGCGCGGAGGGCACCGACGCGGCGCCGGTGGCCGCGCGCGACCACACCCCGACGCCCGACAAGCCGCTGCAGGTCGCGGTGATCGGCCGGCCCAACGCGGGCAAATCGACCCTGGTCAACCGGATCATCGGCGAGGACCGCCTGCTGACCGGCCCCGAGGCGGGCATCACCCGCGACGCGATTTCGGTGACCACCGAATGGGGCGGCACCCCGATGCGGATTTTCGACACGGCGGGCATGCGCAGACGCGCGCGCGTGAGCGACAAGGTCGAGAAACTCTCGGTCGCCGACGGCCTGCGCGCGGTGCGCTTCGCCGAGGTGGTGGTGCTGCTGGTCGATGCCGCCGCGCCCTTCGAGAGCCAGGATCTGCGCATCGCCGATATCGCCGCCAGCGAGGGCCGCGCCGTGGTGCTGGCCGTCAACAAGTGGGATCTCGAGGAGGACAGACAGGCCAAGCTGCGCAAGCTTCGCGAGAGCTTCGAGCGGCTTCTGCCGCAGCTCAAGGGGGCGCCGCTGGTCACCGTCTCCGCTCTCACCGGGCGCGGACTCGACCGGCTGCGCGAGGCGATCCTGTCGGCCCATCGCGTGTGGAACAGCCGCGTGCCCACGGCCAAGCTCAACCAGTGGCTGGCCGAGGCGCTGGCCGCCCATCCCCCGCCCGCGCCGGGCGGCCGGCGGATCAAGCTGCGCTACATCACCCAGGTCAAGACGCGCCCGCCGGGATTCGTGGTGATGTGCTCGCACCCCGAGAAGCTGGGCGATGCCTATTCCCGCTATCTGATCAACGGCCTGCGGCAGGCCTTCGACATGCCCGGCACGCCCATCCGGCTGCATCTGCGGTCGCAGTCGGACAAGAACCCCTACAAGGGACGCCGGAAGGCCGGCCCCTCGAAGCTGCGCAAGCATCTGGGCGGGGCAGGCGGGCGCGCGCGCCAGTCGTGACCCCTTGGCACGGGGGGCGGATTCGCGCCGCGCGGCGGGCGCGGGAGGGGGGCTTTCAGCCCCCCGCCGCCCTGACCGGGCGACTCCCCCCGAGGATATTTGGACGAAGGTGAAGTCGGGCCGGGCGACAAGCGGCGGGCGGGGCGTCAGCCGGCCCGCGCCTGCGGCGCCGGATCGGCCACCTCTTCGGTGTCGACCTCGGCGCGCGATTCCAGCGTCCGGTGCACGGGGCAGCGATCGGCGATCTCGATCAGGCGGGCGCGCTGGTCGTCGTCGAGCGCGCCCTCGAGCAGGATCGCGCGGTGGAAACGGTCGACCCTGGCGCCCTTTTCGCAGTCCTCGCAGTCCTGGGCATGGACCTTGTCGTGGCTGACATCGACGCGGACGTGATCGAGAGGCCATTTCTTGCGCCGGGCATACATGCGGATGGTCATCGAGGTGCAGGCCCCCAGCGCCGCGGCGAGAAGGCCGTAGGGGCTGTGCCCGCGATCGGTGCCGCCGGCCTTTTCGGGCTCGTCGGCGAGGATGTGATGGGCGCCGGTCGAGATGTCCTGAAGAAAGCCGGCCGGGTCGGCCTCGCTGACGCGGGTCACGCCCTCGGGGGTGGTGGCGGCGGCGGCGGGGTGGTCGAGCTCGATATAGCGCTCGGCCCAGGCGGCGATGACCGAGGCGGCGTATTCGGCGTCACTGGCGTTGCTGACGAGGTGATCGGCCGAGTCGAGGCTCACGAAGCTCTTGGGATGGCGGGCGGCGGTGAAGATGCGCGTGGCGTTGTCGATGCCCACGACGGTGTCGCGGGGCGCGTGCATGATCAGCAGTGCGCGGCGCATGTCCGTGATGGCCGGGGCGAGTTCGGTCGCAGAGACGTCGCGGACGAAATCCTGCCCCACCCGGATGGGCCGGCCGCCCAGATTGACCTCGGCGGCGCCGTCGGCCTCGATGCGGTCGAGGGCGTCGCCGAAATTGTGGGTGACGTGGTCGGGGTCAAAGGGGGCGCCGATCGTGACGACGGCCCTGGCGCTGTCCATCTGCCGGGCGGCCTTGAGCACCGCCGCGCCGCCCAGCGAATGGCCGATGACGAGTTGCGGCGGCATCCCGCGTTCGGCGAGCGCGTCGGCGGCGGCTTCGAGATCGCCGACATTCGAGGTGAATGTGGTGTTGGCGAATTCGCCCCCGGAATGGCCCAGCCCGGTGAAATCGAATCTGAGCACGGCGATGCCGTGCGCGGCGAGCCGCGCCGCGATGCGCCGCGCGGCATGGATGTCCTTGCCGCAGGTGAAGCAATGCGCGAAAAGGGCGGTCGCCAGATGCGGCCCTGTCGGCATGTCGAGCCGGGCGGCAAGTTCCGTGCGGCCGTCATGGCCCGTGAAGGTGAGTTTTTCCGAAGCCATTGGTCCCTCCTGATCCTCGCGGGCGAAGGTGGCCGGGGCACGCGGCGGTTGCAAGGGCGCGCGGGCGCGTTCACGCGCTGGTGACCGGGCGCGATCCGGGCCGGCGCGGGCGATCAGGCGAAGGAGATCACGTCGATCCCGAGAAAGAGCTGGAGCATGCCCGCCGCCGTCGCGGTGACGGCGGTTATGCGGCCGGTGACCTTGAAGTTTTCGCGGCCGAGGAGGTTGTAGGTCATCACCGCCGCGCCCACGGGCAGGGAGACCATCATCAGCGAGGCGGAGAGGCCGTAGATGGTCAGCCGCTCGCCCAGCGGCAGATCGGGGCGCTTGCCCGTCTGCGACGGTTCTTCGGTCTCGGGGTAGAGTGCCTCGCGCACGCGTTCCATCCCCACGGTGTTGGGCGCGGGGATTTGGGGCAGATCGTTGGCCGGCTGGACGCTCACCGGGCCGGGATGGACCGGCACGGGCGCGGCGCTCTCGCGCGCGCCGTCGCCGGCGGGTCGCTCGTGGCGGCGGCCGGCCGCGACGCTGATGGGCACGGCGTCTTCGCCGCGTGCGGCGGAGAGTTCGGCGAAGGTGGCCGCCTCGAACTCGCGGGCGGTGAAGACGGTGTCGGAGTATCCCCACAGCACCAGCTTGGGCCGATGCAGCATCAGCACCTTGTCGGCGATGATGCGGCACATCTCCAGCGCCTCCTCGTCGGGCTCGGTGGCGTATTCGAGGCCCGCGGCGGGGCTGACCGAGAGGATGAAGGCGCTCTGATGGTTGCGCAGAAGGTGGCGCACCCGTCCGGTGGACAGCGCCGCCTCGGGCGTGTCGGGGCGGATGCAGTCCTGGTATTCGTTGGGCGCGAGCGGCGCATCGCAGTAGGCGGCGATGATCTGGTGATCCTTGGCGTCGAGCACGACGAACTGATGCTCGATCAGCCGGACTTCGGTGACGGGATAGCCCGCGTCACGCAACGCCTTGATCAATTGCTGCATGATCCCCGTGAAGTCGAACTTCTGCCGCGCGGGGTAGAGAAGCGTCGTGACAGCGCATGACGTCGTGGTGCTCATGGGTTTGCCTCGGTCCTTCTGGATTACGCGCCTGACTGCGGTAATGGCCAAGGATTGACCGAGGATCGTGGACAGTTTTGGGGTGAATTGCGGCAATCATAAGAAAGTTTTAACGGCCCGGCCACAAATCGGCGCCCCCGCCGGGCGGGACGACGGGGCCGCAATGACAAGAGAGGCGCCCGCAGGGGGCGCCTCTTCTGCCTTTGCGGTCAGGTCCGTTCGCCGGGCTCAGCAGGAGTAGTAGAGCTCGAACTCGACGGGGTGGGGGGTGTGCTCGTAGGCGTAGACCTCTTCCCACTTGAGCGCGAGGTAGCCCTCGATCTGGTCGCGGGTGAACACGTCGCCGGCCAGCAGGAAGTCGTGGTCGTTTTCCAGCGAGTCCAGCGCCTCGCGCAGGCTGCCGCAGACCGTGGGGATGCCCTCCAGCTCTTCGGGCGGCAGGTCGTAGAGGTTCTTGTCCATCGCCGGGCCCGGGTCGATCTTGTTGCGAATGCCGTCCAGCCCGGCCATCAGCAGCGCGGCAAAGCACAGGTAGGGGTTTGCCGACGGGTCGGGGAAGCGGGCCTCGACACGCTTGGCCTTGGGGCTTTCCGTCCACGGAATGCGCACGCAGCCCGAGCGGTTGCGCGCCGAATAGGCGCGCAGCACCGGCGCCTCGAAGCCGGGGATCAGCCGCTTGTAGCTGTTGGTCGAGGGGTTGGTGAAGGCGTTGAGCGTCTTGGCGTGCTTGAGCAGCCCGCCGATGAACCACAGCGCCTCCTGGCTGAGGTCGGCGTACTTGTCGCCGGCGAAGAGCGGCTTGCCGTCCTTCCAGATCGACATGTTCACATGCATGCCGGTGCCGTTGTCGCCCTTGAGCGGCTTGGGCATGAAGGTCGCCGTGCGGCCATAGGCGTCGGCGACGTTGTGGATGATGTACTTGTATTTCTGAAGGTCGTCGGCCTGCTTGGTCAGCGAGCCGAAGACCAGGCCCAGCTCGTGCTGGTTCGAGGCGACCTCGTGGTGGTGCTTGTCCACCTTCATGCCGATCTGCTTCATCGTCGAGAGCATCTCGTTGCGCAGATCCTGGCCGTGGTCGATCGGGTTGACGGGGAAATAGCCGCCCTTGACCCCGGCGCGGTGGCCGGTGTTGCCGGTCTCGTATTCGGTGTCGGTGTTCCAGGCGCCGTCGATGGCGTCGACCTCGTAGGAGACCTTGTTCATCTTGTTGGAGAAACGCACGTCGTCGAAGACGAAGAACTCCGCCTCGGGGCCCCAGAAGGAATCGTCGCCGATCCCGCTCGATTTCAGATAGGCCTCGGCCTTCTCGGCGGTGCCGCGCGGGTCGCGCTCATACGGCTCGCCGGTGTCGGGCTCGACCACCGAGCACTGCAGGCAAAGCGTCTTTTCGGCATAGAACGGGTCGATATAGCCGCTGTCGAGGTCGGGCATCATCTTCATGTCCGAGGCCTCGATCGACTTCCAGCCCTGGATCGACGAGCCGTCGAACATGAAGCCTTCCTCGAGGAAGTCCTCGTCGACCTCGTCGGCAATGATCGTGACGTGCTGCATCTTCCCGCGCGGGTCGGTGAAGCGCATGTCGACGTATTCGACCTCTTCGTCCTTGATAAGGCCGAGAACCTTTTCCTTGCTCATCTGTCAGTTTCCCTTGTGGTGTTCGTCGGGGGCGAGAGGGGGCGGCGTGCGCGTCAGAGCGCGTCGTCGCCCTCTTCGCCGGTGCGGATGCGGATCGCCTGCTCGACCGGAGAGACGAAAATCTTGCCGTCGCCGATCTTGTCGGTCCGCGCGGCCGAGACGATCGCCTCCACCGCCGGGTCGACCTGGTCGTCGGGCAGCACGATCGTCAGCATCACCTTGGGCAGGAAATCGACGACATACTCGGCCCCGCGATACAGTTCGGTATGGCCCTTCTGCCGGCCGAAGCCCTTGACCTCCAGCACCGAGATGCCCTGGACGCCGACTTCCTGCAGCGCCTCCTTCACCTCGTCGAGCTTGAAGGGCTTGATGATGGCCTCGATCTTTTTCATCGCTGTCGACTCCCCTGAGGTTTCGCCGGTCCCGCCGCCCAATGACCACTTTCGCCCGGACGCCTCAATTGGATAGGATCCGATGGCGCGCCATGCGGGGGGCGTTTCGGGCTGGATGACTAAACTTTGGGCATACTGCGGCGCGAAAGGGCGGTGTGTAAACCTGCGGAGGGGCCGCGATGGGCGAATTCCTGACATCTGCACAAATGCGCGCCATCGAGTCCGCCGCAATGACGCGCGACGCGGCCACCGGCGCGGAGCTGATGGAGCGCGCCGGGCGCGGGGTCGTCGCCGCGATCGGCGCCCATTTTCCCGCGCTGGCCCAGGTTCCCGGCCGCGCCGCCGTGCTGTGCGGGCCGGGCAACAACGGCGGCGACGGGTTCGTTGTCGCCCGGCTTCTGGCCGACCGGGGCTGGCGCGTGGGCGTGTGGATGTTCGGTGCGCGTGACAGGCTGCCGCCCGATGCGGCGCTGAATGCGCGCCGCTGGGAGGCAATCGGGCCGGTTCGCCCGCTCGAGGCGCTTTGCGCGGACGATCTCGCCGGGGTCGATCTGGTCGTCGACGCCTTTTTCGGCACCGGGCTGGGCCGCGCGGTGCCCGAAGAGGTCGTGCGTGCGCTGGGCTGGGCGCGGGCCGGGCGGCTGGTGGCCGTCGATATTCTCAGCGGGATCGACGCCGACGACGGGCGCCTGCACGGCCCGCCGGATTTCCCCGATGTCGTCGCCGATCTGACGGTCAGCTTCCAGTGCGCCAAGCTCGGCCATGTTCTGGGTGAGGGCGCGCGGCGCAGCCGGGCGCTGGCGGTGGCCGATATCGGGTTGGGGGCCGACCTCGCCGCCTGGCGCGAGGCGCATCCCGCCGCGCTGTGCGAGGCGGTCGACATTCCCGACCGGGCGGCGTGGGACAAGCCCGTCGGTGCGCACAAGTACTGCCACGGCCACGCGCTGGTCCTTGGCGGCGGGGCCGGGCAGGGCGGCGCGGCGCGGCTGGCGGCGCGGGCGGCGCTGC